>JANQFQ010000135.1 GCA_028277765.1 Desulfobacterales bacterium | reverse complement strand
TTTTGACAAATTCCCCTTAATTCCTTTTCTTGATTATTTTGTATACAACCATTTTCATCATGATAATGACACATTATACCGGGCCAGAATTATGGCAGGTATCGTATTTTTCAATATATTCACCATATTACTGACTCCGACATTTATTATTATTCCATCTAAGGGGAATGCGCTTGTAACTGCCTTGATTACACTCCCTTTGGCTTTTATTTTCATAGGCGTGCTGTTCATTCTTCGCCGTTATGGTCAGTATTGACTGTGTTGCAATATCGTAGTTTCTACCGGTTATCTCGCTACAACTATGGGGATCATCTTTACAGGGGGAGCAATCAAGGCTCCCACCATTCAAGTTTCATTTATTCCTGCGGTAATGATGTTCTGCCTGGGCGGCATGAAACCAGGCTTTATATGGACATTTATTGTGATAATAACCCAATTTTCATTAGTCGGCTTAAGCCTTGCAGGGGTTACATTCCCGCAGGTTTTAGACAGCTCAGAGATGGAATACAATATGATTTTGGACTGGTTTATTGCTCTTTCTGCCATCATCGCCACGATCGTTATCTATGAATATTTGAACCTTCGCCTAAAATGGGAAAGAGACAAGGAGCATGAAAAGTATGTTTTCATGGCAAGACATGATCCATTAACGGAATTACCCAACAGGTTCATGTTTGCCTATACCCTGGAAAGGGCTTTTGGCCGCGCGAACCGTGCCAACAAAAAAGTGGCTCTGTTTTTTCTTGATTTAGATGACTTCAAACCTGTGAATGATAATTTCGGGCATGAAATTGGTGATATTGTTCTCGTAAACATCGCCAAAAGACTCCAAGCATCAATCCGTAAAACTGATACCGCCGCCCGTATCGGCGGTGATGAGTTTGCCGTGATTTTAGAAGGCATAACTGACAGCGAGTCCATTGAACGGGTCGCAGATAAAATTCTGTCGGAAATAGCCCTTCCCATTAAAGTAGATGGACATATCATTAATTTAACAGGAAGCATCGGTGCTGCGTTTTATCCTGATCATGCCCAAGACATCGACACCATACGAAAATTCGCCGATTTGACCATGTACAGGGCAAAGAAGGAGCAAAACACCTGGTTCATCTACGAAGCTGAAATCCCTGATCGACCGGGACGATCGTAAAAATATTCAAAAATATGCAATCATGCTCCAGGATTGTAAAAAAAATTCATTTACACTCACGGGGAACTTGGGGGCGTTGGTCTGCCTGATGGCTTGTATAAAATAAAACGTTTTTCAATTAATTTTTTATTATCAATCCATACCTGTAATATCCATTCTCCTGGAATCAGTTCCCACTCTTCTTCAAGACTATAGCCGGAATACTGGGGCTTCCCAATCCTGTCTGTGCTTGAATATTCAATGTGATCGTACACCCTACCTGTATCTGGGTCACGCATTCCTGCTTCAGGATATATCCATTTTGTCCTGGTTTTTACTTGAGCACCATCAGGCTTGCCCTTAATCAAATATCTTATTCCAAACTTTGTGTTTAAAATTGCGGGAATGTGATCTGTATTTGTAATTAAAACACTTTTTTTTATTTTTTTCTGAATACCGCCTGGAATTTCAGAATTCGGAATAATCTTAGGTTTGTCCTCAACCTTGTAAATACCATATTCTATAATCTCGGTACCGTAAAGCTCATTGGCTAAACAGAAAGATGGAAAAACAATTAATAAACAGAAAAGGAAAACATATTTTCGCATTCATTCTCTCCTTTGACACTTCTGCCATCGATGTGTCATATTATACATCTCCGTTGTGTGTATGAGCAGATAATGATATGTTAAAGAGCAAAGACGATCAAGTTTTTTTCCTGATCGCCTTAGAATGTTTTTTTAATGTATCTCTTTGCCCTGCCTTTTTATAAAATTAAAATCTTTCCCCACGGAATTTCCTTCGATCACGGCCACGATCACGACCACCGCTTCGCTGACCATGATTGGTCTCATTAACAATACAACGTATTGTGCTTTAGATTAAGAATTTTTAAACAATGATCATCTAAAAAACACGAAATCGAATGTGTACAAATGTATACATTAATTGATGTCAGCAGCTCATTTTTCTTGTCTGAAATTCAAAATGAGGTGTATGCCGTAGACATCATCATGGAAACTAATAACTAACTTATTATGAGGGGGGAACATGAAAACATTCTCAAAACAGACGGTTTATTCTATTTTAATAACCGCAGTGTTCTTTATGACGGCAGGGATGGCAAACGGAGTCGTTCATGATATTCTTCCAGGAACAAGTGTAGCAGACATTAATACTACTCTGCAGACAGCCAATTCCGGAGATGTGGTGGTGTTCAAAAAAGATGCGGTTACCAATGAACATATTATTGATGGTTACATCTATTTTGGTACCAAGAACAGCCCTGTGTCTCAGATCACACTTACAGCTGATCCCGGTGTTCTTCTCATATACGCAGCAAGCGCAACTCAGCAAGGTTCAATTATCTTGTCTGGAAACAACAATATCATCGACAGTCTGGAAATTGATGGAGGCGGCGGAAGTATTCACATGATCATTCTGCAGCAGAACAGCGATTATAATGTGATCAGTAACTGTCATATATACAACAGTACAAAATCAGGAATAAAACTGTACGGCTGCAGTTATAATACTATCATTGACTGCGACATTCATGATAATGGTAATCCGAGTCAAAACGGTATTGCATTGGCAGGCCAACCCGAATACAGCGACTGTATCGGCAATACCATCCAGGACTGCCGTATTTATAATAATGATAGAAACGGTATTCAGATGTCAGGGCATTTATACGGGATTGTTTTTGGGAACGAGATATACGGCAATGGTTCTGAGGGGATTGCCGTTGATAATGGATCACATTACACCAAGGTTTACAATAATTATGTTCATGATAACCGTTCCGGCGTAGGCGGTATTGGGTTGGATCAAGCCACAGGATGTGAAATTTACAATAATATTATTGCTGGCCACAGGGCCGGCGGAATCAGCCAGTCAGGCATAACCATGCAGTGTAATACCGGGGATGTCAGCTTTTGCGAAATATATAATAATATCTTTATTGGAAACGGATTTCCCATCGGCAGTGGACCCAAAGGTTATGGTATTTTGCTGCGAAACGGCACCGGCGGTACAAGCCATGACAATAAAATCTATCAAAATATATTTACAGGAAATGCAGCAGGTGCATGGCAAGTAGATGCTGGATGCACGAATAATGAGTTCAAATGGAACACATGCGACAATACCACACGACTTGGATTCATCAGTGATACCCATTATGCCCCTTATACTAGAGGTGTCAGGACAGATCCGGCTAATGCTATCGACTACTGGATAAAAGATACAAGAGATGATGTGGCTGATGAGTTGTTCAAACACTTCAGGCAGAAAAGTCCAGACCTGATTGTAAATCTTGGTGACGTATATGACTGGCATTATGCTGAGTATACCCGTTGGTATGATGCTATCCCGTATTCAACAGACTGGCTTATTACCCATAATATTGGATCAGGTGGCCCTGACTGGGGCGTATATAAATGTATAGAGGATAATACCGGTATTGAGCCAGGCGTCTCTTTAAATTGGGAGGAGTACTGGGAGCTCTTATACACTTTATGGTATGACAGTGTTATGTATACAACAGACCAGATCGTAGCGCACAATCCTAGTGGTTCATCTACTGACTGGCGGGCATTCAAATGTATCCAGGAGAATACTGATATTGAGCCGGGCAATGACACAGGCTGGGAAGATTATTGGGATGAGATTAATCCCTTGGAACCTCCATTGGAGATTCCTTCATTGGCGCTTGATTTTCAACGAAGGGAATTCGCCTATATAGTCAATAAAAAACTCTGCGAGCCCAAATGGCTGGAAATGTCCAATGCAAATGCCGAAGAAGGTTGGGCGCCCATCCCTGTTAATTGGGTTATTGGAAACCTTGATGACTGGGGCATCACAAATACCCAAAGGGATTTCTACGTTAACAACTGCAGTTTTATTGAAGACACAGCCGATCCTTTAGATACAGGGAATTATTATCACGATATTCCAGAAACGGACATCCGGGTGATCTATTTTAATAATGTCGGTTTATTCAACGGCTCTTACAGAAACTACAAGGCTGAAGACACAGCCCTTGAGTTTCTGGAAAGACAGCTTGGCACCACATATGGACCACCTGAAGCATCAGGTAAGCGCGTAATCGTATGCTGTCATATGCCGACATTTATGCAGGCAACAGGGGATGCATCAGCCACAGAAAATATAATCCAAAACATTTCATATTCCCTTACCGCGGTATTAGCTGTAAATGATGAGGTCCGGGTTCATGGGGCTGGCTTTAATGGAAACGAAATCCTATATATTGAATCAATAGCCGGAGACACCATAACATTGTCTGCTGCAGCATCTGAGACAGGACCGGTTGAAATTATTAAAATACACCCTGTTGGCGCGCCTCCTGTTTCAAAAAACTGGTACGCGCAGAAAAACATCATTGAAAATGCGGAAAACAGTGGTGTGCAGGTGTTGGGTGTTTATCAAGGGCACAAAAACGGATGGAATCATTTCAATTATAAAGGGATTGATTATTACACAGTAGATAATGCCACAATCAGTCCTTCACATCATATGCTTGATATATCCCCTGATGAACTTGCCATTGATTTTGGTACAAACGGTCTATGGCATTTTAATGGTACGCTGCCCCTTTCTCAGCTGACTTGGGCAGATGTGGAAAATCCAGTTGCGTTCGGCAACATGGTTGCGGTGATATTTCAGAATGATCTTTACGCATATGATCCAGATGAACCGTCTGCCCCGTGGATCCTGGTATCACCGGGGACCAATCAAGGATATATTGATTATAACGGCAGCCTTGTCATTGATAAAGGATCAGCCGGGCTTTGGCTGTACGGCGGCACACTCCCTCTTTCAAAACTGACAGGGTCTGATATTGACAATCCAGTTGCCTTTGGATCAAGTCTCGCCTGCACACATGACAGCATGCTTTATGAATTCAATCCTGAGGATAATCTGCCATGGACACTGATCGACGAGGATGCCAATCAAGGGTATTTTGAGTTCAATCATTGTCTTGTCATCGATAAAGGAACTGATGGACTCTGGTTATATGACGGGACACTGCCGTTAACCAAATTAGTAAATGACAATATTTCTGATCCAGTAACTTTTGGAAACTCTATTGCCTGTATCAGGAACAATGATCTTTACGCCTTTGTTCCTGATTTAGCAAAAACAAATCCAAATCATCAATGGGTTTTAATAGACCCAGCCTGGAACCCAGGTGCGGGACACTCATATTTTGAATATAAATGGGGCCTGGCCATTGATTGTGGGACCAGTGGAATCAAGTTCTTTAACAAGCGAATGCCTTTGAAGACACTTATTCAGGAAGATATTGAGGGACCGGTTGTTTTTGGAACCAGTATTGCTTTCACCCATGAAGGTGATCTTTATAAATTTGACCCGCAAAAGGATACCCAATGGACTTTGATATCAAGTGACCAGGATGAAGGTTATATTGCGGTTGACCTTTATTAAAAAAGGCAGAGAGGACAGACAAATAATGCAATCAATATAGTTATGAATAGAAATTGTTTCATTGGTTTGATTGGTTTCATTGGTTTTTTCTGTTTACTTGTTTTATTTTTTATATTTATTCTTAACTTTAATTTATTCTTCGTATCGTGGTGAAAATGTTTTTTCAACCAATTGAGTGGAGGGGACAGACAAATAATTCATTTTATAGAAAGAATCAAAAATCTGGACTTTTTACCTACTGGAAAGAATGCTGAATTCATTTGTCCCCTTTCGACTTTTAACGACGGTCTATGGTGAATATGTCTTTGCTAAGAGGGATTCCCAGATATACTGCCACCGCCGGCAAAGGTAGCCAAATAACAACTAATGTGTAATTTGATTACTGCTACTAGAAATACTTTTTCTTCTTTTTGCATCATAACCTCACTAACCTTTTCCCCCTAATCCTTCCTTAATTATGTCATAAATTCAAAAAATAACAATACACTCATATTGGCCAAATAATGGCTATGGAAATTAGCTGAAAAAAATCTGCGGCTGAAGAAACAGGACTGAGTGATGAGAAATGGAGAACTGATCAGATCAGCAATAATGATTTGCCGATGAATTTATACGCGATTTCCCCAATATTCGGGCTTTCGTTTTGTATGAGCGACAGCAATAATGCGAATGTGATCTGGCTCAATAGAATAGATAATAGAATATGGAAATTTCTGCAAAAGGTACCTTCTGAAGGGTGCACGTATTTTCCGATATCGAAAAGGAGTCTCAACTATTTTGTCTATGGCAGATTCAACAATAAACCTAAAACGCTGCCCCAAACCTTTCTGGCAATCTTCATAGTACTGAACAACAGATAAAAATTCAGAACGTGCATCAGGATCAAAAACGACTGATATCATTTCAATATCCGATCAGCTTCATCAAATACATCTTGAGCTGGAATCCCCTCTTTTTTACCATCTTTATATTCCTGATAACGACGCTCAGCTTCTGCTATCCAAGCAGAATCAATATCGTTTAAGGCTGCACCATCCAGAGAACTAAGCAGCCTGTCAGCTAAAAATGCTCGCTCCTGCTGTGTCAGTTCAAGTGCTTCCCGTTCAATTTTTTTTAATAAATCAGACATATTATACCTCCTAACCATCTTTTTATATTCATATTATCTTAAAGATCAAAAAAATGCAAATGTAAACAAGAATGCTAACTTTTCATAAAAAAAAGAAAAGGAGCAAATCTATGGTCTTCTCTATATCTCTCGCCTTCTTTTCTATAAGTATAATTATTTCAAATTTTTATACAACAAAATGGTCTGTGTAGGTCTGTGACTGAAGAAACAGGACTGAGTGAAATGCATTAGTGCCCATTCATGACATCTGTGGCTAAAGAAACGGAGCAGAGGGACAGACAAATAGTGAAATCACCGGGGTTCCTAACTTCTGAAGCGCCGCCGCTGTCAAAATTTTTCGTCATTTACCTGTCCCCCATTTTCCTTTCCCCCCATCATCACTACTATGCCACAAATTCCAAAAATGACAATACACGCATAATGGCCAAATAATGGCTATGGAAATTAGTGTAAAATAGCTATGAATAGTAATTGTTGCATTGGTTTTGTTGGTTGGATTGGTTTTTTCTGTTTACTTGTTTTATTTTTTATATTCATTCATAATTTTGATTTATTCTTCGTGTCCTTCGTGCCCTGGTGGTAAAAATGAAGCAGTGGGGATATCCTATATTCCTGAAGTGGAAGAATATTGACATACTTGGCACGAAGTGCCTAAAACGGCTTTATTATCGCAAAGCGATTGAGGTCTTTTATACAGGACGCCTTCTCCCGTCCTGTATAAATAAAATCCCTCTGTACTCTCTGCTTGCGGATCGTAGCTTTAGCGGAGTTCCGCCTGCAGATCGTAGCTTTAGCGGAGTTCTGTGACTCTGTGGTGAAAATGCCTTTCATAAAATTGATCATTTTTTCCCACATATTCGGACTTCACAATGAACTCGGTGACAGGCGGAAATAATGACATTCACCTGTCACCTTCCCAAAATATGGAATGGTTCTTTTTAGATGCATAGACATATGCGCGGATTTGTTAAACACGGCAATTTGAACATTGACTTCTTTTAATTCATCCTTGTATTTTTATCAATGCATTGAAAGTGATGCTGTCCCTGATTTATGGGTAAAAAAAACATAGTGAGCACTCAACAGTGAAATATTTCACATTTTACCTGTGAAGCATTTCATAGTAAAAATATTCAAATGAAATTATATTGCTATTTAAAATTATTGATCAAACATAAACCATATTAGATTGGAGTTAACCATGGAGAATGATGCTAAAAACAGATCTGATCGCAGAAAGCATACGCGTTATGAAGCCAAACCTGTTCTCTTTGTAGAGATAATGCCTGGTCATAGACCTGTTGGGCCAGTTGTTGATATTAGTAAAAGCGGGCTAGCGTTTCATTATGTTGACCAGGAATTTGAGACTGAAGAATCTTTTAATGTAAGTCTAGTCACGCCTGACGATGAAATTATTGTTGATGACCTGAATGTAAAAACTGTTTATGATTTTGAAATTATGGACGATTCAATTTCAGAGGTTTTAGTGGTAAGGCGTCGTGGTGTTCAAATAGACGGGTTGAAGCAGGAACATACACATCAATTATATGATTATATTGAACATTACACCCAAAAAAACATGTAAAAAAGAGCCTTGCCCAGAGGACCAGGCTTTTATATGTAAAAGTCTAAATTCGATCTTAAAGGCAGTGTCAGATTGTATTATCATTTCTGTTCATAAAATAAACGAAAACTTTTAGAAAATATAAAATTAAAACAATGCTATTAATCATAAAATCTGACACTGTCTGTAAAGTCAAATCTAGACTTTTACATATTATTTATCAATCATCCGCAATAAATTTTTCTTTGCTCTCTCTTCGTATCTTTCCTGAAAATATCCTGTATAATAAATACTGTCCCGGTTAAGAAATGATTTAAGGATTTTTTTCCTGGCAGACTCAAATGTATCATCACTTACCCATTCAAATTCTTTTCTGACATTTTTTTCATACAGATCATACACCTCTTCAGATTTACCAAATACAGACAAATCAATATCCTTGAGCAATTGTTCATTTATATCACCCGGTTCATTTTCAATTTTCGTGCAAAGGATAAGATTATGAACGTTTGAACATATTAAAAGGGAGTTGTTCTTTTTAATATGGCAATGCCAGCCTTAGAAGATGTGAACGGCTGAACGCCGAATACTATTTCTTGACGATAATTATCATGTATCCAGGCTGATATTTTTTTGCCATAGTCTATTCCAAAAGAGGAAAGCCCGTATGAAACGGTTTGACGATTAACGATGACGATATAATCAATATCTGTTTCCATGAAATTTGAAAGGATTTTATCTTCACCAATAAACGCCAAAGGCAAAGGAACAAAATTATAATAACGTAATGGATTAATTCTTTTGGAAAAGAAATTTATACCCACCCCTTCAGGTACAACAACTATCGTATCATCCTTATTTGTGTTGTTACGCAAGTAGCTTACTGCCTCAACAAACACCTTGGTATGGTCATTATTATTACAAACCATTGTTCCCATATTAGTCTTCATCCGAATTTTTTTCTCTGCGTAAAAACTGGTCGAAACCTTCCAATAGGAGATGATGGGTAATATAAACAGAATAATTAAAACAGACGAGAAGAAAGACTCTGAAAACTTTTTAGAGTAGCGTTGACAAAAAGTTTTAATCATTTCAAAAAAGAAAATGTAGTAACACAAAACACCTAAAACCAGCAGATAAAACCCATACCCACCTGGAACGGTGTTAAAAAATATTCTGCTGATCAATACTAATGAGATAGAAAATAAAACAAATAATGAAATACTTTTTTTGTAATCGTTAGCCCGTAGTAATTCAATAAATGAAATTATAGCTCCGGTTAATAAAATTAAAGGCATGGATCTGTACTGAAAAAAAGGCTGAATCACCTTATGAGTACAGACAAAAACCAGAAATATCAGAACAAACCATAAAAATACCGGCAATTGGAATTTATCTTCATTTTGAAATAGAGATGGCACATTAATTGCGGCAGCAGCCAACAAAAGCACCATTAACAAATGAAATACAAATGATCGAAAAATGAAAAAAGAATTGCCGATAATTTTGTCTGTTCCTGTAACAAATGATCCGAATTTACTATTTTGAATTATTAACGTATGCTTGATAACAGAGGCATAAAAAGCGTCAAAAGCATCCAGCTTAAAAAGAAAGAAAAGATACCCTGAAAAACCGACAAGTAAAGGGATAAATAAAACTATTATCCAACCGATTTTTACACCTTCCTTTTTTTTAAATATGAAAAGTGCTCCCGCAAAAACAAAAGCGCCCCATACAAGGTAGGGCAATACGACGCGAGAATAAAAAGCAAACGTCATGCAGGTTGCCCACAGTAGTAAATATCTGTCTTCTTCCAGAAAAATAAATTGAATGAAACCATATACTGCACAGGAAACAAATAAAATGAAGAATGTAGCGCCAAATCCATAGGGTAAAATAAAATTATAAATACAAAAAGGCATGTAATTGCCGAACGCAAAAACAAAGAGAAAAGTTGTTGTTACTAATACGGAAACAACTTGATTTAAAAATAAACGGGACAATTTATATAAAATAAATGTCATCAGCCCGGTAATTACTATGCCTAAACCGACCAGAGTGTTTGTCGTTATACCAAACAATTTAAAAATTAAGGCTAAAAAATAGGGTGGAAAGATCCCATGTTCATAAAAAATATCTTTATATAAAACCTTGCCATGAATAATTCGTAAAGGAACCCAAAATTCTCTGAAAGAATCGACGAACAAATCCCCCCACTTCAGCCAGGTTGTACAAAGAAGATATAGAAAACAACTACTTATCGTCAAAATAATCGCTACAGAGGTTATATGTTTTTGATATTGTTTTTCCATAAAAATTAACACCCTGTAATGGAAACATTAGATTTGTCTGATAATACTTTTTACGGGAGTGTAGAATTATTCATAAGCTCTTCAATTCTTTTCTTTTGAAACTCAACCCGGTCTTTCCACTGCTGGTTTGCTCTCAGGTATATAATAGCAAGTTGGTTAAACTGCTTGGCAAGTTTAAAATCTTTTTTCCAAAACCAAGCTTCCGCAAGATAATAGTAGCCGGGCCCGTCTGACGGATTAATACCCACTGCTCTTTCAAGCTGCCGTATCGAATTGTCGAAGTCACCTTTAACCAGTAAATCGTAGCCTTCAAGAACCAGGTTATGTGAGGCGATCATCCGTGAATCAGGAGGTCTGTTTTCTAAACCAGGTCTGCCGACGATTTCAGGCACAGGAAGTTCATTAGAATATATTGTGTCTGTTTTAACAGTTTTCTTCGCGCACCCGCTTAAACCTGTGACAACAACCGTTGAAACTATCAATATCAACAGTACGCTGGATTTTCTATTGAAACAGGTTCTTGATACCATTAAAAAACCTTTTAATAGTACCTGCTGTAGAATGGATATGGCATTTTGTTTTCTGTGCGTTTTCTTCAAGGAAATACTCTTCATAATTATTGGTACATCTTGTAACAGCGAGTTCTCTGCTTTCAGAACATATCCTTTTCTTTACCACACCAGGTGGCATTGTAAACCTGTTTTGTGATAAACTGCCAGGAATGGATCTGACGAGGTCCGCCCATATGGGGAGGGCGGCTCCTGATCCTGTTGACAATATGGATTCTCCATTATCAAATCCAACCCAGACAAGGGCCAAAAAATCAGGCATATAGCCAATAAACCATGCATCCCTGAAATCATTGGTTGTTCCTGTTTTCCCTGCAGCGCAAAAGTCTATTCCCATATGTTTCAGTGATCTTGCCGTTCCGTCATTTACAACGGTTTCCAGCATTGACGTTATCAAAAACGCCTTTGCTGGTGAAATTACTGAATTAATATCCATATGACGTCTGACAAGAAGATTATCCTGCTCATCCACAACATCTTTTAATGACAAAGGGAACATCTGAATGCCGTCTGCAGCAAACACACAATACGCACTTGCAAGCTCAATGGGAAATACCTCAAACGCTCCAAGCACAATCGATGGATACGGTTGAAATTCGGTTGAAAAATTGAATTGTGTGACACTCTTGACTACTCTGTCAGGTCCGCCCCTGACCACCAGGTCCACGGCCGCCCTGTTACAGGAAAGCTTCAGCATATCTCTTACGGACATGCTGCTGGCCGGCATGTCACCAAAGTTTTCAGGTGTCCATTCTATGCCGTTTAGATGATATGTGGTTTCTTCATTTGATAAATCATCCGAAGGTTTAAAATCATCAAGGAGTGATGCAAGGACAATCGGTTTAAAACAGCTGCCGGGCTGCCGCCTTGCCTGAGTAATCCTGTTGAACTGACTTACCCTGTAATCCCTTCCGCCAACCATGGCAAGGATGTTTCCTGTATGAGGCTGAATGACAACCACCGCCCCCTGAAGCTGCTGTTCCGGATCTGTCCGTTTTAAAGAAGGTATTTTGTCTTCAAGTCTCAAAAGACCTTTTTCAAGTACTTTTTCCGCGGCAGCCTGTATTTCAGTATCAAGGGTGGTATAAATTGAAAAACCCATACTAGAAAGAATGGTATCTGGATAGAGTTCTCTCAGCTGTCTGGAAACATAGTCTAAAAAATAGGGTGCTGTTTTGCTGTATTTTTCATATCCAATAGTCTGTATTTCTTCTTTTCTGACAATTTCAGCCTCTTCCGTGCTTATCAGTCCTTTTACACGCATGATATTCAACACCTGATCTCTACGATTTCGGCATCTCCCCATGTCTGCATACGGAGAGTATAGATTAGGGCCTTTGATCATTCCCGCGATTATCGCTGATTCAGATAAAGTCAGGTTTTCAACATCTTTACCAAAATAAAACGCCGCAGCTTCCCCCACGCCGTTTACGGACACAGAACCTTTCTGGCCGAAATATATTTCATTCAAGTAGATTTCAAGAATTTCATTTTTACTGTATCTGAGCTCAATCGCTATGGATATGAAGAGTTCATTCAGTTTTCTTTTAAAAGTTCTTTCATGAGTCAAAAAGTAATTTTTTGCAAGCTGCTGTGTTAAAGTGGACCCTCCCTGACGAATGGCGCCATGCTTTATATTGGTAAACAGGGCTCTTAAAATTCCAGCTGGATCCACACCAAAGTGATCGAAAAACCTGTTATCTTCTATGGCGATAACCGCGTTGATCAAATCATCCGGTATGGTATCAAGAGATACGATATTTCTCAGTTCACGATCTTCACCAAAAAACTGCATGATGACTTCAGGCCCAAGTTCAAGGAGAGAAAGTTTTTTAATCTCTTCCATGTTCCATATTTCAAGTATTACATTCTTTTCAAAATCAATGGCTGCCAGGAATCCCTTTTGCTGTTTGCCCGGCATATTCAAGTCTTTAAGATAAATATCAATGCGATCATGAAACATGCGATATTCACCTTTTTGAGACGGCAACTCGATTGTTTCATGATACCCCAGTTTTTTCAATTTTTCAGGGAGCCACCCCATGTTCACTTTTTTCCCAGGGTAAAGAAAGGTTGTGTCAGAATACACAGTTGAAGGGATCTGCCATTTCCTTCCGGAAAATCGTTTTTCAACACGTATTGACAGATGCCAGCAATAAACTGAAACAAAAATTGTCGATAAAAAGAGTAGCAGCAGAACACACAGCGCTGCTTTTTTAATCCAATGTATCATAGCGACTTCTTTTTTAGTTCTTTATATTAATATCATAAATTAAGGACTTTTTTTATCATGCTCAAAACAAATTCTTTGTATGAAATACGGGTTATATTCTATCATAACCTGCCAGGGAGACAATATGGTTACTTAATGATAAATCTCCCCCGGCCCCTCTTTGAAAAAGAGGGGAGCAAAAATCTTCCCCCTTTTTCGAAGGGGGATTGAGGGGGATTTTCATATAAAACAGCAAATATTTCATGCTTCGTTGTGATCTCACAATCATGGTTGTTTATGAGAAATGCGTTAAGGGCCGCCGGTCTATTTCTCCTACTTCATAAATTGATGCCAAGGCTGGATGACGGATGCAGGCGAGAAGGGCGGCTTCACGCCGAAACCGTTGAACGTCGTTCTTCCGTTCTTTTTCAGATATATGACGCCTGATCTTTACTGCTACGGTATCATCAAACCGAATCCCACGGTATACAGTGGTCTGAGCCCCATGGCCGATTTCCTCAATTAGCTCAATTTCGGGAATCGAAATCTGTTGTGAAGATATTTTCGTTGGCAACTGAGGCATAATTGTAATTTGTTGTGTGGAAATAACTAAAATTGACCAAAGCTTTTATAACTTATTAAAAATAATAACAAATCTCATATTATGTGTCAATATCAACAATATTCTCGCTTTAGAAAACAAAAGCGTATTATCAGCTCACTTAATCCTCAAAATTCCATTTGTTCCCTGAATTCCATTATAAGAGAGGAGCTTGTGTTCTCCTGGATTAAACGCTATTATAATAATGTTAATATTTTGTTTATTATTGAATTAAAAAGTGAAGTATGCTTTTGCAATGTCTTTCAAAACATTTTTTATCATTATAAACCAGTTCTTTTGAACAGGATTTATCTAATTTAAATCCAAGGAGATTTCTTATGGATTTAACCAGTATTATGATATTGATAGGAGCACATTTTGTCTGTTGCTTGTCTGGCGCCATATTCAGTCTATGGATGTGGAAGGTTTCGATTAGGTTTAAATTCATACTTGTAATTGAATTTTTGACTTTCGTTACATTTGCCGGGGGCGCGTATATTTTTACATATCAACTTTCTGTTTTCCGTTTTTCTGTCGTAGCGATTATTATTGGAATCTTCAGTTATCTGTCGACCAACTGGCTGATTAGCATTATCAGAAAGCGAATAAATGAGATTAATGAATACCTTGACTTTCTGTCCACAGGTGATTTTACAAGGCAAATGGAAACAAAAACAGAAGTTGAACTTATGGCGATTTATCAAAAGTTGAATATGATGGTTACTGATATATCCATTCTAATAAATGCCATAAAGTCGAATACATCAGAAAACCTGGAAATGGCTGAGAACCTGTCTGATCTGTCAGTCAAGATGTCTGAAAACGCCGAAGGTGCATCAAGCCTGGCAAATACCGTTGCCACAGCAGCAATTGAAATGAACACTGACATGACAGCTGTTGGATCTGCAATGGATGAGGCGTCTGCGAACATGAATATGGTTGCTACCGCTGTGGAAGAGACCACATCAACCATAAACGAAATTGCCAACAATTCTGAAAAGGCCAGGACTGTATCTGGAGAAGCTGTTACCCAGGCTAAGGAGACATCCAAAAGAGTAGAGGAGCTTGGGCAGGCTGCCCAAGACGTAAACAAGGTTACGGAAGCCATTACAGAAATCTCAGAGCAGACCAACCTACTGGCATTAAACGCAACAATCGAGGCTGCCCGGGCTGGAGAATCAGGCAAGGGATTTGCCGTTGTCGCGGGGGAGATCAAGGAGCTTGCCAGGCAGACATCTGAAGCCACTCAAGAAATAAAAGGGCTGATAGATAGCATACAGGGATCGGCATCTAGAACAATTTCCGATATTGAAAAAATTACAGCGGTTATCAATAAAGGCAATGATATTGTCTCCGGCATCGCATCATCAGTTGAAGAACAGGCAGGTATCACAAGGGAGATAGCTAAAAACGTTAGCCAGGCTTCCCGCGGCATTCATGAGATAAATGAAAATGTTTCCAGAAGCCTTTTGGTATCTGAAAAAATCACAAAAGATTTGTTTGAAGTAAACCAGGATGCAGGCAAGATGTCTGAAAGCAGCCAGCAGGTAAAAATGAATTCAGGGAAATTATCAGATCTAGCCGAGATACTGCAGCATAGGGTGGAAAACTTCAAAGTTCACGAGGAATTTACCGCATGATATACTTTTTTCTAATCCTCATCAACATCAATGTCTGATAGTAGAGGAATAGTAAACCAAAACGTTGTCCCTTTTCCGATTTCCGATTCTATCCAGATGTTTCCATGATGCCGTTCTACAATCTTTTTACATACAGCCAGGCCAATGCCAGTGCCTTGATATGCCTTACGGGTATGTAATTTCTGAAATATCTGAAATACTCGTTCTACATGTTTAGCCTCAATGCCAATACCATTGTCGTGAACACCAAAAATCCAACTGTTCTGTTCTTTTTTGGCTGTAACGTGAATTTCAGGTGTTCGGTCTGCGCAAAATTTCAACGCGTTCCCTATCAGGTTTTGAAACAGCTGTATCAGTTGGGATTCATCAGCAATGATTGTCGGCAGTCTATCATGAGTGATGTTTGCGTTAACTTCTCTAATGCCAACTTCAAGATTTTTTATTGTTTGTGTAAATATATTTTCAACATCTGTTTCTTTAAATGGACTCCCCCTTGTGCCGATTCGAGAATAATGGAGCAGATCGTTTATTAATTGCTTCATCCGGGAAGCGCCGTCTAAAGCGAATTCAATAAACTCTTTTGAATCAGAATCAAATTTATCTTTATTACGCCTTTCCAGGAGCGCAACATAGCTGGCAATCATTCTAAGGGGTTCTTGTAAATCATGAGAAGCAATATAAGCGAAATACTCCAATTCTTTATTCGTCCGTTTTAATTCGTCCTCAATTCTTTTACGGTTGGATATCTCTTTTCGTAACTGACGATTTGCTGTTTTAATCTCTTTTTCAATCGTATAATCGTTATAATAGACTAAAAAGCTGGTAATCACAATAAATAATAAGGTCGTGAAAAACAATAGCGTGTTTAATAGTAGATACAAGTCTTTTTTTAAAATGACAAGTTCCTGATTGTATGGTGTGCTATATCGCCACACGATGATCAGCGCCAAAATCAATAACAGATACGAACAAATAATATATTTTTTTTCATAAGGTGTAAAAAAAAACATCACTATAATCGCAGCGAGTAAATAGAGATAGTGAACACCTGCTTGTTTTCCTAATGACATCGCTACGATTAAAATTGATGCAAGACCGAATATAATCGTCAGAATTCGGGATAGTCTGGTGAAGCCAAGTCTGTTTTGAAAAGGGACAGATATCATAAAAATACTTATAAAAATAGCAACCGCAACATTTTCATAAGACTTCATCCACATAAAAATGAAAATATAAGCAGTTGTCATTAAACCAAGACTGATACTCAAAATATTAGATACTTGAACCCGCTTTAGAAATTGTGTATCCATATCTGGTTTAACACCAGCATTAATACACCAAATGGCGAACGTTTTAATTTTAAAAAACAAAGATGTGATAAAGCGCATTTTTTACGTTTCTTTTTTCTAATACGTATATGGGGCTCAAAAAAAGTTACTTTATAATTTTCTCATGAATCATTTTGTTCTTCAATATCTTTTGGGATTAGCGTTTGTCATTGTTTGGCCTGTTGGGGGAGAAGGAAGCGCTAACCGAATGAAATTACAATATAGAATTTTAATTCTGTCTGCCTGTTCGATATAGCGCTATGTCATGGGATGTAAATGTTAAAGATAGGAAATCCAAAGTGCTGAAACAAAAAGATCATGAAGGTTTAAAATGTAAAAAAGGCAGGGCCGCCCCACGACCCCGCCTTTATATTATCACTAAAAACCTATGATGCTATTTATTATTCAAGCCCGAATAGGTCATTGGCATTTCTAAAGAAAATGTCTTTTCTTTCTTTGGGCGTAAGAAACGTATTCCGCATGTACTGTATTGTATTGGCTTCAGCTTCATTAACATATGGATGATCTGTGCCAAAGAAAATCCTGTCGGACGAGCCTAGAAAATCCAAAAGAAATGTCAGTGCTTCAGGATTGCCCATTGAATTATCATAATAAAAGTCCTTAAGATATTCCGGCGCCGGTTTTGGGAGGGACATGGCTGCCGGCGAGGCGTTCAGCCTGGCGTAAAAGTATGGTATAGAACCGCCCAGATGTGTGAGTATAATCTTAAGATCTGGGTGCCTGTCCATAAAACCACTGTAAATAAAATTCGCTACCATCAAGGCCTCATCCGCTGGGAAACCGACAATCGCAAACATATAATTCTCCAGCATTTTTTCCATACCATAAGGACTCTCGGGATGTATAAAAACCGGGACACCGAGCGCTTCTGCTTCGGAAAAGAAATCATCAAATTCCGGATCGGAAAGCTGTTTACCTCCGATATTGGTGGGTATACAGACCCCATGAAGGCCGAGTTCTTCAACTGCCCTGTAAAGCTCATTTATGCTGAATTCCATATCACCAACGGACATGGCCACATCAGCCATAAAAAATGCCCTGTTAGGATACTCCTGATGAAGTTCGGCAAAATAATCATTTAAAAATTGTGCAATCTCTTTTCTTTCCTCTGCTTGCGCCTGCTCATTGCGCATGAAAAGATAGGTTGAAGGGAATGAAAAGACCGTTTTTTCGATACCAAATTCATCCATCCATGCCAATCTTTCCTCAATGTTAAATGTCTGCATATATGTTGGTGTTTGCATTTGCAGAAGCCTCCACCCGGGCCCAGCTTTTTCTCCGCAGATACTCTCTATTGCATCAAAAATCACCGGTGAATGAAAATGCCCGTGGATATCAATTTTTCTTTTCGGTCTTGTGCATTTTTTCCAATTTCGTGTTTTCTTTTTCAGTCCACGCCAGTTTTTCTCAATGGATGCTTTACTATTAGGCTCCGGAGAATTTCCCGCAAAGGCCCCTATTGAACAAAAACTAAATAAAACGATTATCGCTGCTATTACTGTTTTAATAAAAAATCTTCTTTTCATCCTAAAACTCCTTTCTCTTTGATACTGATTTTAATGTTATTGGTTCATTTGAGGGACATTGTCTCATAAAAAATATTTTTGACAACCCTATTAGATTGGGGAGTTTTTAGGGATGCGAATTACCCAGTCATACAAGTCCTGATCCACATTGCTCATCCTTAGTCAATATTCTGGTTGTCGGGTTTTAACGCATTTCTCATAAACTATCATGTTCGTAAGATCACAACAAAGCATGAAATGTTTACTGTTTCAAAAGAAATCCCCCTCGGTCCCCCTTTTGAAAAAGGGGGAAGATTTGCTCCCCTCTTTTTCAAAGAGGGGCTGGGGGAGATTTATCAAAAGAATCTTATTTCATACAAAGAATTTGTTTTTAAAGGGGAACATCAGGTTTTAAAATACGAATAAAAAATGACAGGAGAGGAATGAAGCAAAGGATAGAGCCATTCAACTACTTGGTATACTAGACTTGTTTTGATTTGCCAAAAAGGATATAGGATGTCCCTTTTCTCTTGGCAAATATTTATTTCATCTGTTTTCAAGACTGTGAGTATTCAGAAGAAAATAAGGGCCTTAGCGGTCTCCCTTTTGGTATAAATTCTTTTATATAATGATTTGCATGATACACGGTAATCATTTTTTCAAAGGCCAGAATAATAAAAATTATTACAGCTGTAGCAATCCCTTCTTCAATATTTCCACTGATAATATCTGCCAGTCCGCTCACAATAAGAAGCATAAACATGAGTTCCAACATGGCGTCTCCAAGTCCCAGCAATAAATGTCCGGTGTAAAAATAACCACCGCCAGGAAGAATAATCGAAAGAAGCATGGCAGTTTTTTTACTTTTGAACTCAAGACCGCATTGAGAGCATGTAAATATATCTGTTTCCAGTTTTCCAGCGCATCGCGGGCAAAGATGGCTTTTCCCGCTTGTTTCAACCGCTCCTACGGACTTTTGCGTGGCAAACGGTATCTCTTTAAGAAACAGTTTGAGTTTTTTCCGTTCAGAGTACCTCATGGCCAAAAACTTTTCTTTTTTTCCATTGAGATACTTGGCAAATAATACACTTCCACGCATTGCCACTGTTTCACAGTCTGAATAATTGATCTGGGCGATAGAATTCCTGTATTTATAACCTGTGGTTGTCGGGACATGAAATATCCTTTTGTTTGTAAAAATAAAAAGGGAACGCTTAATATAATAAAATACCCACCCTGTCGTGAGCTGTTCGATAATCGATGTTGATGAGCAGCCGGTTGTCACAAGGAGTATTTTTTCATCATTTTTAAGAAACGGCTTAATAAAACCGATTTTTTTAAACAACCTGGTCTGTTTTTTTTCAACACCTTTTTTATAAATCCCTTTATGGTTGGAAAATAAAAAAGATTTATCTATGGGGAGATCCATAAGGGTTTCCACTTCACTAATATTTCCGGCCTGCTCTTGTGCTATTTCGTTCATTATTCTCTCCTGAATTTATTTAAAAAAATTATCAGATTATTTATAATGTACGCCACGTCAACATATTCGTTCTTAACTGGAATCGCTTCATTATCCGAGTTATTGATTTAAATTGTATTAATCAGTAATAATTTTATGAGTTTTATAAGGTATTAATCACACAACCCGGAAAAATGCAATAAGAAAGCCCTTATTCCCTCACCACAGGACTTACGCACATTCACACAGAATTATGGCATCCTGATTTTTCCTTAATTTTTTTTACGTCCTTATGTTCAAATTTCATTTGAGCTTTTTTTTGTGCTAATCCGTGAAAATCAGTACCATCTGTATCATCCGCGTGCCATATTCTTTGCGCCTTAGCGTCTTTGCGTGAGGTTGATCCGTGAAAATCAATACCATCCGTGTCATCCGCGTGCTATAAGCTTTGTGTAACTTACCTTCCATCGCAAACAATATTTTTCGTCTCTCCCCTTTCACGATGGACTTTATAAAGAGAAAAACTTGTGGTATAGATGCTATTCAAACTACATTTACAGCGTTTTTTTATTAGACAGCAGATAAAGAGGCGCCCTAAACCATTAAGCCTTATCTGCAAAAACAAAATAAGAGATAACATGAAAAAACTTAAAAGAATACTTGTCTTAATCAATTTAAAAACAATCATCATCACTGCCCTGGCTGTAGTGTCAACTTAAGCATATTTATCAATATAGAACACCCCGAACACTAAGCGCGTTCAGCGATTTCTTTGTAACCGTTCTCCCCATTATTTACGGCCCCTATTTCGCTGCTACGTCTAAGGACTACTCCATCGGGCTGGCATATGTCATGCCTGTCCTATTTACAATCGTTCTTGTGAGCCTTGACAATATCCAGGAATACCTGGAAAATCCCTTTGATCAAATCGGCGAGGACGATATTATCATTAACGCGGAAAAGTTCGTAGAGCGACTGGAATTAAAGTAAAGAATCTGTTTTAAGCTAGACCAATATTAAATGGTTAGCTTGATGGCCACATTTCTCATTTTCTGGCAACTATTCTTTCTCAATTGCAGTAAGAGCTCTATTTACGTAAACCTTTAAATCATGGTCCTCATGATCCAGCAATTCTTTCAATGCAGGGATAGCATCTATGGCCTTGGGACCGATTTTTCCAAGAATTGCAGCAGCTCTGCTTTGTGCATGTTCATCCCTTACCTTTAGGATATCAATAAGAATAGGAATAGCATTGGGTGTCCATCCTGGATCTATCCGCAGTATAGCATCAACTCCCCTAATACGATCAAATACATCAGGTGATTTCACCATGGTTAATAATGCCGGCATTATCGGATACCTGTCTGGAGCCAATTCCCACAGCGCTTCCAAAGCAGTAATTCTATATGACGGACTTTTATGCTTTGTGAACGCTGCCACAATTGGCAATGTATTTTCCATAAGTGAGGAATCGATCCTGCAAATGGCAAATGCCGCAGCAAAACGCACATCTTCATCTTCATGTTCAAGGAGGCTCAGAAGTTTCGGAATTGCTTCCTTTGATGCAGATCCAAATTCGCCAAGTTTTTTCGCAGCAGTCTTCTGTGAAAAATCAAATTCATCAGGATGATCAAGCAATTTTATAAACTGCTCAATCATTTCCTCAGGATGTATACCTGCCGAATTCATTGCCCGAATGGTATACGCTCTAATCATAAAGTTATCATCAAACAGCGCAAAACGCCATTCTTTGTGATACGGTTTTGCCATAGGACCAAAATCGGCAATCGCTTGAATAGCAGTTGCACGAATAGGATGGGATTTATTGGCCACGATCTTAATCAACGCTGGTATGCACACTTCAGGACGCTTCCTGATTTTACCAAGAGCCGTTGCTGATGTTTTTGCGATAATAGAATTGCCACAATCCAAAAAAATAATCAGATTATCTATCGCGGGTTCAGCCTTTGGTCCCATTTCTCCCAACATGTACGCTGCTTTTACCTGGATGAGACTGGGACTGTCCATTAAGTGGGTATCTGATACAAAACACTCAAGTTTGTTGAGCAGACGAAGCGACCTAAGAATAGTCACCAATACCGGTACCAATTCCTCCGGATCCATCTCCAGCAGAACGTCAACAGACTGATTGCTTTTGTATGTGTAAATAGGTGACCAATTTATCTCACTAACCCATTTTTTTACAGGCTTTCCTTTATAGATTGGATAATGAGATAAAATTAGCCAGTGAATAATGGGCGACAGTAAAATAAAAACAAAGATAACGACTCCTATCACCAAGTATAGCCTGTATTTTTTTCTATCCTCTTTCAAATTATCCCCGGAAATATTTCTTCGATAACGGTGAATTAAAATTACAGATTTGAAATCCGATCCTTAAGCTTTATTTCTTTGAAACTCTGTCATTATCTTGTCGAAATGTAATGAAGATTCCGTCCCCGACATACTAATCTTTGGTATAGTTTCTCCGCATGAAACGAACTCCTCACTAGAGGAGCACTGGCAACCTGGGAAAACCCCATATCAAGAGCGATTTTTTTTAGTTCATAAAACTCATCAGGTGTGACAAAACGTTCTACCGGAAGATGGTTTTTTGTTGGCTGAAGATACTGTCCAAGGGTCAACATGCAACAATCAACCTCAAGCAGATCTTCAAATGTGTGAATGATATCTTTTCTGGTTTCTCCCATACCGAGCATCATGCCTGATTTTGTGGGGATGGATGCGTTATGCTCATGAATAGTTTTTAAAAGTTCAAGGGATTGCGCGTAAGATGCTTTTGGCCGTACTTTTAGATAAAGGTTTTCGCAGGTTTCAATATTATGATTTAACACGTCTGGCAATGCATCAGCAACGCTGAGGATAGCGTCTTTATTTCCGTTGAAATCCGGTATCAAAACCTCTATTTTACAGTCAGGCATATGTTTTCGAAGTTCTTGAATAGTTGCGCAAAAAAATTCAGCACCGCCATCTAAAAGATCATCACGCGTTACAGATGTTACCACTACATAAAAGAGGTTCATTTTTTTAGCTGCCATAGCAACGCGATTCGGTTCTCCTGGGTCTGGCGGATCTATGGACCCATGTTCCACAGCACAGAATGAGCAGTTTCTTGTACAGCGAGGCCCCATGATCAAAAAGGTAGCTGTACCGCACGAAAAACACATCCACATATTCGGACACCTGGCCTCCTGGCAAACAGTATGAAGCTGGTCCTCTTTGATCAGGTTTCGGAGGCCTTCATATTCAGATCCTTGTGGTAGGCGTGTTTTCAGCCATGGTGGTTTTCGTGTTCTGATATTTTCCTGCATATAATTTGTCATGGAAACGTTATGATCGATTATGAATTAAATAAAATGTTTTATGGGCAAAATAATTAAAACGAAATCCTTCTCCTCTGAACTTTTAAATGAGCGTATCAGGACTGCGATAAAATTCGGTTCAATTTTACATTAAGAACATTCTCCATATGTTTTCTTAGTGAGTTGCGAACATCTTTGATGACAATACTCTGATCTGATTCTTTTGCCATAGATGTAACCTTCACATCCTTTAATCCACAAGGATTAATCCAGGTAAAAGGTTCCAGGGACATATTTACATTCAGTGCCAGTCCGTGAAAACAGATGCCTCGCCTGACCGTGATTCCCACACTCCCCAGTTTTTTATTGTTTACCCATACGCCATGGTTTTTGGAATGCCGCTCTGCACAAATTCCCCAGTCGTCTGCTGTTTGAATCATCATCTCCTCTAAAGCAGCCACATAATCTTTGACGCCAATTCTTGCTTTTTCCAGATGAATAATCGGATAAACAATTACTTGACCCGGGCCATGATAGGTGATGTCACCACCGCGCTCCACATGGATAACAGGTGTGTTATTATTTTTAAGAAATTCTTCAGAAACCCTCAGACTGTCTCTATTTCCTCTTTTGCCAATGGTAAAAACCGGAGAATGTTCAAGAAGCATGATGATATCTGTATTGATGCTTCCTTCATATCTGGCGTTAACCAGATATTTTTGAAGTTCCCAAGCAATTTCATAATCGACCTTACCAAACTCAAGGTAAAGGCAATCCTGATCAGATAAGATATCCTGTGATGCAAGTATAGACAGTTGGTGATAAATATCCGGGGAAATATTCATTTCTGGATGCTAGATACTAGATCCTTGTCGAAGATCCCGCTTCTCTTTAGCGGGGATGCTGGATCCAGATCTTTAACGCTCTCATTCCTAATAGTTATAGCCAATGATTCTGACAAATTAATATCCTGTCCATCCTGTATATCCTTGTTAATTGTCTGTGCCCGTCCGTGTGGGGCTGCCTGTGGGCCATAGTTTCAACGACGGCTCATGGCAAAAAAAACCTTAGCGCCTTAGCGCCTTTGCGCCTTTGCGTGAGATTGATCCGTGAAAATCAGTATTATCCGTGTCATCTGTGTGCTATATGCTTTGCACCGTGTGATTATCCACTTAAACACGGATGTCTTGCCGCAGTCACTTCATCCAGCCTCTTGACCTTACAATTATGCGGTGCATTGCGCAGCAAGTCCGGATCAATTTTCGCTTCTTCAACAACAGCCTTAAAAGCATCAACCAGCCGATCAATATCCTCTTTTGACTCTGTTTCAGTTGGCTCAATCATGATAGCACCTTCCACCACCAGCGGAAAATAGATGGTGGGCGGGTGAAAGCCGTAATCGATCAACCGCTTTACAATATCCAGAGTGTTGACGTTATATTCTTTCTGATGTTTATCCGAAAAAACGCATTCATGCATGCAAGGCCTATCATAAGGAAGATAGAAGATCTCTTTTAATTTTTCTTTGATATAATTGGCATTTAAAACCGCCAGCTGGCTGGCCTTTTTCAGATCTTTTGCCCCCATGGTCAAAATATAACTAAAAGCTTTTACCATAACGTTAAAATTTCCATAAAACCCATGAAGCTTGCCAATGGTTTTCGGAAAATTGTCGGAAAGCATTAGGGTACCCTTTTTTTCTATAATTCTCGGTATTGGTAGAAATGGTTCCAAGTGTTTTTTTACGCATACCGGACCAGCACCCGGACCACCACCACCATGAGGCGTAGAAAAGGTTTTGTGTAGGTTTAGATGAAGCACATCAATACCGCACTTTTTCATATCCACGATTCCCATAATGGCATTCATATTGGCGCCATCACAATACACCTGCCCCCCTTTGGTGTGAACGATATCTGCAATTTCCAGGATATTATCCTCAAAAAAACCGAGCGTATTGGGATTGGTCACCATAATACCGGCTGTATCTTCATCCATGATATCAGCGACCGCTTTTGAGGAAAGAATCCCATTTTCATTAGACGCAACAGGAACAGCCTGGAATCCGCAAAGGGCAGCACTGGCAGGGTTAGTGCCATGAGCTGTATCCGGTACAATAATCTTTGATCGATGCGACCCTTTGCTTTTATGGAAAGCATCAATCAGCAGCATACCAGCAAGTTCTCCCTGGGCACCGGCAGCAGGCTGAAGCGTAACCGCGTCCATGCCTGTGATTTCAGAAAGAAAGGTTTCCAGCAAAGCCATAATTTTCAAGGCTCCCTGTGACAGATGATCCGGCAGCAGGGGGTGAGCATGGGTAAATCCTGAAAAACCAGACAAAATATGGTTCAGCTTAGGATTATACTTCATTGTACATGAACCCAGGGGATACATTCCAGTATCAATGCCGAAATTCCATTGGGAAAGTCTTGTATAGTGTCTGATCACATCCACTTCACTTAAATCCGGAAAATCAGGTCCTTTGCTGATAAGCTTTTTATCCACAGGAAATTTGTCAACATCCCGCCTGGGAAGTGAAAAACCGTTTCTCCCTTTTTTACCTTTTTCCCATAAAAGAGGTTCGTCCATAACCAGTCCAGAAGAATTCGGTAATACAGTCATGATCTTACCTCCTGAACCAAAGCGTCAATATCGTCTCGACTGACGGTTTCAGTGGCACACATCATATAATGTCCGGCAAGTTCAGGATAAAACCGCTTAAGGGGAAGACCGGCAATAAATTTTTTCTTAAGCAGCCGATTATATGTTTTGTGGAATCCTTTAGGCGGTTTGACAACAAATTCATTAAAAGTGGGGCTGTCAAACGGCAGTTTAAAACCGACATTAACAAGGGATTGTTTTAGATATTCTGTTTTGTCATAATTTAAACGGGAAAGTTCCCGCATACCGGTGCTGCCGAGGCTTGCCATGTACATGGCCGCAGCAAGAGCATTCAGGCTCGAGTTAGTGCAAATGTTGGATGTGGCCTTTTCTCTTCTGATATGTTGCTCCCGCGTGGCAAGGGTGAGAACAAACCCTTCTCTGCCATCCATATCAACGGTTTTGCCCACAAGGCGGCCGGGCATCCGCCTGACATAATCCATTTTAGTGGCAAACATACCCAGACCGGGTCCGCCAAATGACTGTGGTATACCAAGACTCTGACCTTCGCCGCAGACAATATCAGCGCCCTGGATACCCGGGTTTTTATAAAGGCCAAACGAAATCGGTTCAGCAAATGAAGCAATAAGCAATGATTCAATTTTTTGGGATTGTTTTTTAATATAGCTTAGATCTTCAATACAACCAAAAAAATTGGGTGATTGAATGGCTATTGCTGCAAGGTCGTCAATTTTGTCTATGGCTGAGATATCGGTGCAGCCGTTTTTTAGATACGGCAGTTCAATAATGGTATAGCCAGATGGTTGGAAATACGTCTGAATGACTCGACGGTAGTTGGGATGGATCGCAGCTGAAACCGCTACAGTGGTCTTCTTTTTGATCCGAATAGCCATAAGAAGCGCTTCTGCAAGAGCGGATGCGCCGTCATACAAGGAAGCATTAGCGATGTCCATTCCCAGAAGTTTTGCGGTAAGGGTTTGATATTCATACACAGCCTGAAGGGCCCCCTGACTAATTTCCGGTTGATACGGCGTATACGCAGTATAAAATTCCGATCGGCTCAAAAGAAACGGGATTGTTGATGGTATATTATGATGATAACTGCCGGCACCGATAAACATTTTATATTCATGGGCTGCTGGCAATTCTTTTGACAGGTTGACAATATAGTCATAAATTTCCCACTCAGTCAGCGGATCAGGCAAGCGCGGTTTTTTTGTCATCCGGCAATTTTTCGGAATCTTTGAGAACAGGGTTTCAAGATTCTTTGCGCCAGCAACATCCAGCATGGAAGCAATATCTTCTTTGGTGTGCGGTAGAAAACGCATGCATATCATCCTTTCAGCATGGCAATATAATCTTTGTTTGTCATCAGTGTATCTATTTCAGAAAGATCATCCGGCTTTATTTCTATGATCCATCCTTTATCATAAGGGCTTTGGTTAACCTGTTCTGGATGATCTTCAAGTTCTGTGTTAATTGAAACAATTTCACCGCTAACCGGCATGTAAATTTCAGATACCGCTTTTACGGATTCAATGCTTCCGAATTCTTCATCCTTTTTAAAGGTATCGCCGATCTGGGGCATTTCCACGAAAACGATATCGCCCAGTTGATCCTGGGCATAATCACTGATTCCGACCTTGACGTTATTTCCTTCATTTTTTGCCCACTCATGATCTTTGGAAAATCGCACATCGTCCGGCAAAATCAGCTGATCTATCTCTTTCATAAAACATCTCCTTTTATAGCATGTCGGTTATGACACAACGGGCTGTACGGTCCGGCCGGATATCTTTCACAACCATGACCTCAATCGTCCGCCGATTATCTTTAAGCCTGACGGTCTGACCATATGTCAGTTGTTTGTTAACTTTTATAAAACCGCAGCTTAGACCTTTTGGTTCAAAATCATCAGGTTTATGCCTGCTTGCGACAGAGAATATCTGGTTATCCTGTTTCCCAATAGCCATGTCGCTGACACAGGTCAGCACCTGGCCAATGACTTTATCATTATTATCAAGCACAACAGCTGGATGACAAGTGGATATTTTCCGAAGATCCGAACCAACAAAAGGATAGGTATTGTCTCCGTGCTGAGCTAACAGCAGGGCATTGCTCCCAATAAAATTTTTTGTAAAATCAGTTTTATCCTTATTGAAGGGGAGTGCAAACATCCAGGGATTGTTGAAAAACAGCCAGGAACCAATATCCTGATGAGAAAGGGGCAGTAAGGCGCCTGTGCGCAAAGAATCCCGTGCCGCAAGGCCACAGGGAATCAGGCCTGCATCTTTCCCCACGGCAATGATTGTTTCCCATATCAGTTGAACAGTATCCAGAGATGTCAATATCTCAAATCCAAATTCACCTGTATAACCGGTTCGGGAAATAAACGCCGCTATATTATCCAACATAATAACCTCAGATCCCAAACGACCAGAGCCATCCATTGTACCTTTGAATGTAAAATAATCCATGTCATTGAGAATTTTTTCTGCGTCTTTTAGAATGTTTAGAAGAATTTTCGCGGACATGGGGCCTTGAATATCTATCTTACCGATTCTATCTGTCAGGTCTGTTACGGTTACATAACGGGAACCCTTATACTGATTCAAATGCCGGGTAATGACTTCTCCCATTCCTGAATTAACAACGATCATATAATTGTTGGATTCAATTTGATACAAAATAGCATCATCTATGGTTGCGCCAGTATCATTCAGAAATACACCATAGACACACGTTCCAGGCTTAAGAGGAGAATGGTTTTTACCTATGCAGCGCTTTAAATCACGTGTAAAACAAAATTGAAGCAGATCAAATGCATCCGGCCCGGATACAAAAACAACGGTCATATGGCTAGTGTCAAACAGGCCGGCATGGGTGATAACAGAAAGATGCTCCTGTTTGGCCCCTTCAGGATACCAGAGCGGCATCTCGTACTCGCCAAAAGCGAGCATGTTGGCGCCGTTTTTCAGATGCCATGTATATAGCGGTGTTTTTTTAGATGCTTTCTGCTGAGCCATTATTATATCGATCCGGCCAGGATTAACAATGCTATATGAATTTGTAACAAGCAAACAGTATTATTTTATAAATATAGTATATTCCCAAACTGTTAAAAAGGCAATCCTTTAAATTGTTGAATTGTTAGCGTTTATATGTTTTATTTATATTTCTGTTTATTAAACCTCAATTTTCTTTGCGATGTTGCATAAAAAATCATCCATAAAATAAGGTATTCATATGACTGTAAAAATTAACATCATCGGTTCAGGTCCCGGCGGATATACGGCAGCTGTCCGTGCAGCACAGCTTGGAGCGGAAGTAACAATTATTGAAAAAGATAATATCGGCGGCACTTGCCTTAACCGGGGATGCATTCCTTCCAAGGTCATGAAAACAACAGCTGATTTGCTCAACGCTTTTAAACGGGCAGATGAATTCGGCGTTCAGGTAGACGGGAATATTCTACTGGATACTCAACGCCTGATGGATCGGAAAATCGAGGTGATTCAAAATCAGGCAAAGGGAATATTGACTCTCCTGGGCAGTCATAATGTCCGGATCGTAAACGGTCAGGGATTTATTAAAGGACCTGGAATCATTGCTGTAAAATCTGATACTGCTGTTTCTCAAGATATTCAATGGGATCGTCTCATCATTGCCACTGGTTCAAGACCCATGCCATTACCCTTATACCCATTTGACGGCAAAAAAATCATTTCCAGTGATCAGGCATTAAATCTAACCAAAATTCCAAAAAAGCTTTTGATTGTAGGTGGCGGATATATCGGATGTGAGTTTGCATGCATTTTCGCGTCCCTGGGTGCTGACGTTACCATAGTGGAAGCCATGTCCCGCCTGTTGCCCCTTCCGTCTGTGGATGCGGACTGTTCCAAAACCTTTCAACGGGAAATGAAAAAACAGAAAATACAGTTCATGACCGAACGGACGGTAACACAGATTGATACCAGTAAAGAAAAAACCAGCGTCACAATTGAAGCCTCTCCATTTATGGATAAAGATCAGGCTGACAAGGTCGCGCTGGAAACCATAGATGTGGATACGGTTCTGGTCTGCATCGGCCGCGAACCAGATACAGAACATTTTGGGTTGGAAAACACCAATATAGAAACTGATGCCCATGGATGGATTATTGCTGATGAGCAGATGCAAACCCGTGATCCAAATATATTTGCCATTGGCGACATTCTCGGCCCCTCAAAAATTATGCTGGCACATGCGGCAATAATGGAAGGAAGAGTTGCCGCGGAAAACGCCATGGGATTCAACAATAAGATGACATACGATGTGGTGCCTGGAACGATTTTTACCATGCCGGAAATAGCTGATGTTGGTATTACTGAAGTACAGGCAAAAGAACAAGGGCTTGATATTCGGGCAGACAGTTTTCTTTTCCGCGCTATTGGGAAAGCACATGTTATCGGAGAAATCGCCGGACAGGCAAAGATAATTTCAGATAAAATTACCGGCCAGGTCCTTGGTGTTCATATAATCGGCCCCCATGCCACAGATCTTATTGCCGAAGGTGCTCTGGCTGTTCAGACAGGATGCACTGTCAAAGATCTTGCAGAAACCATTCACGCGCATCCGACCCTTGCGGAGGTTGTAATGGAAACAGCATACCGCGCGTTAGACATGTGAATTAGCGTTATTTCAAACAAGCCACATGCTAACCGCTCGAAATGATTATAAATAAACAACAAATCAGTATCGAGCTCCTGTTGTATCCTGTATAGCTCGTGATTGATTTCTGTTAACCTATTTGATAATATTAATATTTTAATGCTTTCAAATATTTCTTTTCTAAAAGGAGATGTTAATGGAAAACTCAATTCAATCCAACTGGGTGTTTTATGTTACTGTGTTAACATGGGGCGCTGGAACTATCGGTATGATTGTATATTATTATTTATATAAATGGACATTAACATATAAAATAATCTTAAATACAACCTTGTTTGCTGCTCTAGCCTATACAGTAACCATGTTTGTGTTTGTTAAATTTACTTTTTTCCGGGTTGCACTGGTTGCAGTGGGCTTTGGGATTTATGGACATTTTGTAATGCGTGGCCTTTTAATCAACCTGTATTATCCAGTTAATACCATTATGGATGGACTTGATCGAATAAAAAAAGGCGACTTTTCGCAGCCGATTGAAATAAAAGCAAAAGGAGAGATTGAAGAAATCGCTAATAGTATAAATATGATGACGTCTGAATTTTCATTTCTGATTGACTCAATACAAGCGAATATTTCAGAAAATTTTAAAAAAACAGAAATTTTATATCAATTATCATCCCAAATGAGTGAAAAAGCAACGCATACTTCCCAAAAAGCAAATACAGTGGCTGCATCCGCAAAACAGATGAATAGCACGTTTATAGCTGTGACCGGCACAGTTGAAGATGCCTCATCTAATTTGGGGGAAGCTGCGGAAAAAGTTTTAACCGCGACAGAATCAAACACATATACCATAAATGACATCGCCCAGAATACAGAAAAGGCCAGGGGTATAACAAATGATGCTGTTAATCAGACAAAAAGCACATCTTCAAAAGTTGAGCAACTTGATAAAGCAACACAAGGTATAGGTAAAGTAACTGAGACCATTACGGAGATATCGGAACAGACTAATCTCCTGGCATTAAATGCCACCATAGAAGCGGCAAGGGCAGGAGAATCCGGTAAAGGATTTGCAGTGGTTGCAGGTGAAATCAAAGAACTGGCCAGGCAAACCGCTGACGCCACCCAGGAGATTAAAGGAATGATCGAAGAGGTTCAGCTTACCACCAAGGACACCCTCACGGAGATCGGCAATGTTACTAATATCATTAATGATATTAATGAGATCGTAACAAGCATTTCCTCATCTGTTGAAGAGCAGGCAATTACAACAAACGAAATCGCCCAGAACATTAACCAGGCATCCAAGGGAATTCAGGAGATGAACGAGAACATCTCTCTAAGCTTAAGTGTTACCGATCAGATTTCAAAAGAAATAGCTGGTGTTAATCAGGATGCAGGAGATATATCAAAAAGCAGTTCCCAAGTACAAAATAATGCCACGGATTTATCAAAGCTTGCAGAAAAACTCCAAAAAAAGGCTGAAAAATTTATTGTACATTGAGGAACATAATTAAACAAGGAGAAATGGTTATGATTCATACTTATGTCTTTTGGTTATGCATGGCCATGGTTGCCTGTTGCTGCATTGCGGGAGTTATTACATATTTTATATATGGCTGGACGATCAGATATAAGATTACATTATGTATTATGGCTGTAACAGCATATGTTTTCATTGGTGCCTCTGTGGTTTTTATTAAACAGGTGGCTTTTTTATGGGTTGTGGCATTTGCAATTATATTCGGTGTAATCAGTCACTTTGTGATTACTTTGTTTGTCAAGGATCTCATCAAGCCTATTGAGGAGATCAATAAATGCCTGGATTTGCTTACAGCAGGCAACTTTACCCAAAAAATTGATGTAAAATCAGGTGTTGAGATCAGGGCGATTATGCAGAAAATAAACGCGATGACAACTGAAATGTCTGTTCTGATTAATCAAATAAAGTATAATTCAAACGATAACATGAAAATGACTGAAAACCTTTTCGGGCTGTCAGGGCATATGTCTGAAAAAGCAGAAACAGCCTCCATAAAGATAAACAGTGTTGCGGAGTCTGCAAATAACATGCGGCAAAACATGAAGGCAGCTTCCTCAAGCATGGAAAGTGCGTCATCAAATATTGAAACAGTAGCATCTGCCATAGAAGGGACCTCTTCAACCATCTCCAGCATTTCAAATCATGTGGAAGAGGCACGGGCCATTTCAGAAGACGGAGTTTCACACGCTAAAAGAACTTCTGAAAAAGTTAAAGATCTCGGCCAGGCCGCAGGCAATATCAGCAAGGTTACGGAAACCATAACCGAAATATCCGAGCAGACAAACCTTCTGGCCCTGAATGCCACTATAGAGGCAGCGCGCGCGGGTGATACCGGCAAAGGGTTTGCAGTAGTTGCCGGAGAGATCAAGGAGTTGGCCAGACAGACAGCTGAAGCAACCCAGGAAATCAAGGGTATGATTGAAAAAGTTCAGCAAACAGCTTCGGGCACGGTTGCTGAAACAGAACTGATCACAAAGGTCATCAATGACGGCAATGAGAAAGTTTCCACGATCGCTGCATCTATTGAGGAACAGTCAGCAATTACACGGGAAATCGCTGACAATGTGGGCCGATCATTACAAGTCATTATGGAGGCAAGAGATAATGTCGCCCAAAGTATGAACGCTTCTGAGCAAATCGCGGACGATGTTACAATTGTTAATCAGGATGCCGGCGAAATATCCAACAGCAGTTCAAATATGAAAACCAATATCGAGGCCCTGGCAAAACTGGCGGAAACACTGCAGGAAAGAGCAGACAAATTTATCATAGAAAACTAGAAGAACTATTTATCTGTATCATCTGTGGCTAATCTTTCTTTGCGTCTTAGCGTCTTTACGTGATTTGTCTCTTGGTCTTATTCAAACTGCTCTTTAAACATCTGAAACTCTTTTGTAATGGCAGTCAGTTCATTCTGCAAAGTGTCGACGGTCATTTCAAGTTTTTCAACCCGTTCCTGCAGGTCTGAGGTTGCTTCATTTGTTGCGACCTCTGTTTCAGCCTCTACCATATCAGACGCTTCAGCAAGCAGATGACCGTATCGGGCTTCTTTATGCCCGGGAAGACGTTCAAGGCGGCTCAAGAAGCCCCATTCTGAAAGTTTACCAAGGATTTCCTGTACTTGCCCAAGGGTTTCAAAATTACACATCCTTGATGTCCTATTTCGGATCTCACCGATGGTCTGGGGACCACGTAGAAGTAAAACACACAGGGTTGCTGATTCCCTGGGGATAAAGTTCTGTTGCTGTGAAAGCAGCTCTTCATATTTAGGAACCCTGCTCACATGACTTTCATTCACAAGATTTTTCCTGATAAGATCGTTCACACCTGACAGCACCGTGGTCTCATCATAGGAGACCACAGGATCCCTGCTCGTTTTCTGATTGCAGGCATTTGTCAGGGCATTTAGAGAGAGCGGATAATGATCCGGTGTAGACAGCGACTTTTCCATGAGACTTCCCAATACACGAATTTCAATGTCATTCAGAATAATGTCCATTTATCGTTCCTTTTTTATAATTGACAAGGATATACAGGATAAACAGGATAAAATAATAAAAAAATACCCTGTTCATCTTGTATATCCCTGTTAAAAATTTAACCCCTGTTATTATTCCATTGTTTAAGGATCTTTCCTTAAGATGACTTTCTCATACATCATTTGAAGTGTAGCAAACGGTAAAAATAATTCAAGCGGATGATCAGGTAAAGAAATAAAACCAAACTTCTGGTAGAATTTTTTCACTTCACTGTTTTTTGCATCCACAAAATAGCCCGTTATGCCGGCATGTTCTGATATAGTTATAATCCGCATGATAGCATCAATCAGCATATGTGTGCCCAATCCATGTTTTTGACGTCCCCGTGCAGTTGCCAACCTGGCAAGTTTTACACAGGGAATTTTTCCTTTATACTTTTTAGCTAATTTTTCAGGAAGCTTTTCCGCGGACAACTCGAATAAGGATAACGTGTAAAAACCCAATATTTCTTCAGGGATATTCTCGTCCACCGCAACAAAAGTTCTGGAGAGGCCTTTATTAAGATTTTGTCTTGCCAGATTTTTTAAAAACCTGTTTAATTCCTCAACACCGCAGTCAAAATTTTCGCGATGATGTGTGCGCTTCAGCAAGACGAATTTAATCATCAAGGAACTCCTGCTTGTATGCTGCAGCTGCTTTTAATAATGCTTCATTCGGCTGAGGAGGATTTTCAATCGCTTTTAAAAAAACATCAGCATCTTTTTTTGTAAGAACAAGTTGCCGTTCCTTCTCAAGTATTTCCTGCGCTTTTTCAAGCGCAGACTGTATCATGAACTGATTCAATGTTGCACCTAAAATCTCAGATGCTTGTACAAGCTTATGATGTACATGATACGGCATCCTGGTTTGAAATCGTTTCTCTGTGGCAGGCATTTTGTATTCTCCTTTTTAAAGTTTTTATTAGACAATACCATTATTGTGCCAAATTGGCAACAATAAAATGGCATAAAGACATTTGTTGAATATTGTTCTGACCCTCTTATCCAAATCATATATGGTGTGATAAAAGACTAGTATAGGAAGAATAGAGTAAAAAGGAAGAAATAAACTTTGATATTATCCTGCCAATCTAAATATTATTTTCCTGGACTTTTTTTCAATTATCTTCAACTCGTTGTTTCAACACCCTGCAATAATTGTCAAAAGCAATTTTCAGTTTTTTCCTGTACAATAAGTAAACAAGGGGAGATAGGATTCCGTGAAACTCTTCATAATTAATAAAATGAGTATTATTGTTATCCAGGGGTTCGCAAATCTGCCACCGAAAACTTTTTATACCAGGCCTCCCTTTTGTCCGTGACGTTCCCATACAGAATGTGTACTTTTCCGGTTCAAGCACCAATACAACCTCATGTTCATTTTTCAGATACTGCGTGTCGGTCATCTGGCAATCCAGGTCAAATTCTGTGCCCACCGCAATATCGCTGTTTTTTAACGTTATCCTTGGTGTAAACGGATTCCATTCATGGTATTTTTCCATGTCCATGATAACGCCCCAGATCGTGTCAGCCGGAGCATTAATATCAATTTCACTTCTGATGGGTTTTGTTTTCATCTGTCCTCACTCAAATCACTATTCGACTCTCTCCTTTTTCTCTTGTCATAGATGAATAAAAGAAACCTTCGCAAAGGTATGTAGACAAGCAACAGAAAAAAAAGCCCTTCACCTTTTGTGCCGAGTACTGATGGGATTACCCATTTATGATCAAGGTACAGAGAAAGGAATACCTGGAAAATCATGAACAAGATAACACCGCAGGCAAGGGTGGCCAGTCCGATCCATCTGGGTTCCTCTATTGATTTTTCTTTCATTTCTATATTATCAGACTCTTTTTAGAAGGTATTTTCCCAAGGTCAATCTGGCGGTATTCTTTAATTTGAATACTAATCGGATCTACATGCCATATGTCCCTGCAGTAGTCCTGAATCGAGCGATCTGAGGAAAATTTTCCCATGCGCGACGTGTTCAGGATAGACATGCGGGTCCATGTTTCCCTGTCCAGAAATGCCTGGCTGACAAGCTCTTGACATTCCACATAGGACCGGAAATCCGCCATAACCATAAAAGGATCATCATATAACAGTGAATCAAGAACAGGTTTAAAAAGTCCAGTATCATTGTTTGAAAATATTCCTGAAGCAATGGTGTCAAAGGCTTCCTTAAGTTCACTATCGTTATCACAATAACTTTTAGGGTTGTATCCCCGCGATTTAATGTCATGGACATCGTCTACTGTTAGACCGAACAGGAAAAAATTCTCTGCCCCCACCTGTTCACGTATTTCAACATTGGCGCCGTCCAGTGTGCCTATGGTAAGTGCTCCATTCATTGCGAATTTCATATTGCCTGTGCCTGAGGCCTCCTTGCCTGCGACTGAAATCTGCTCGGACAGGTCTGCGGCAGGATAGATGCGCTGCCCTAGAGTTACGTTGAAATCAGGGATAAACACAACTTTAAGACGGCCAGCCACATCCGGATCACTGTTCACCACGTCTCCTACGGAATTGATCATCTTGATAATCAGTTTCGCCATGAAATATCCTGGAGCTGCCTTACCGCCAAAGATAAATGTGCGTGGCGTTATATCCATGCTGGGATCTTTCCTAATCCGGTTGTAAAGGGCAACAATATGGAGAAGGCTAAGGTGCTGGCGCTTGTATTCATGGATTCGTTTGACCAGGACATCAAACATTGAAGCAGAATCAATGGATATATTACAGTGTGTCTGTATATAAGTGGCAAGATTCTGCTTGTTTTTGTTTTTTACCTGCTGCCACTGTTCACAAAATTCGCTGTCACCCACCAGGGCTTCCAGGTCTTTTAGCCTATAAAGGTCTTTTGCCCACCCCTCACCGATGTTTTCATTAATCAGGCGTGTAATCCCTGGGTTGCTTAGCAGTATCCACCTTCTGGGTGTTACACCGTTCGTTTTATTGCTGAACTTCTCGGGCCATAGTTCATAAAAATCCCGCATAACATATTTTTTAAGGAGCTCTGTGTGCAGCGCGGCCACACCGTTTACCGCGTGGCTGCCCGCGCACGCCAGGTTCGCCATACGCACATACCTTTCACCAGTTTCTTCGATCATGGACATGCGGGCAAGGCGGGCCATATCGCCTGGAAAAGCGTCACTGACCTGTTCCAGAAAACGGCTGTTAATCTCGTAAATAATTTCCATGTGTCTTGGCAAAATACGGGATAGCATGCCCACCGGCCATTTCTCCAGGGCCTCGGGAAGGAGGGTATGGTTTGTATAGGCAAACGTTTTACGGGTGATATCCCAGGCAGCATCCCATTCCATACCGTGTTCATCCACCAGTAAACGCATGAGCTCTGCCACAGCAATCGCCGGGTGAGTGTCATTGAGCTGCGCAGCGTATTTTTCATGAAAATTATCAAGATGTTCGGCAGACTGCAGGTGGATGCGGATCATATCCTGCAAGGAGCATGAAACAAAAAAATACTGCTGCTCCAGCCGCAGTTCTTTACCACTGATCTGCTCGTCATTGGGATATAGCACTTTTGTAATATTTTCCGAATACATTTTTTCATGCACTGAGCCATAATAGTCGCCCACATTGAACGCCTGAAAATCAAAAGATTCACAGGCTTCAGCCTTCCACAGCCGGAGCATGTTGGCAGTATTCACCTTGTATCCAAGTATGGGAGTATCATAAGCGATCCCTTTTACCACCCGATCTGGAATCCATTTAACCCTGTAATCGCCGTCTTCATCGTAGCTGGCTTCAGTCCTTCCGCCGAGTTTCACATCAAAGCTGACCTCGGGCCGTGCAATTTCCCAAGGATTGCCGAGCCGAAGCCATTTATCCGTGACCTCAACCTGCCACCCATCATGGAATTCCTGATCGAATATGCCGAACTCGTAGCGAATACCGTATCCAATGGAAGGAACCTCCAGGGTAGCCATGGAATCAAGGTAGCAGGCAGCAAGCCTTCCAAGTCCCCCGTTTCCTAGACCAGGATCTTCCTCCTGTTCCAAAAGCTCGTCTAAATCAAGCCCAAGTTCATCCACTGCCTGCTGGATCCGGTCATAAATCCCCAAACTGATCAAATTATTGCCAAGATGGGGACCGGTCAGAAACTCGGCTGAAAGATAACATACTGTCCGGCTCCTCTTTTTGAAATACGTCCGTGCCGTATTAATCCAATGCTTCAACAACCGGTCCCTTACAGTATATGACAGTGCCAGGTAATAATCATTTTTAGACGCCACAGCCGGAAAACGGGCCTGAACATAAAAAAGGTTGTCCATAAAAGCCCGCTTAAGGGTCTTTATATCTAAACCTGTTCGGTCGTCCTCAATAACTATCTTCCGGTCAAAATCTTTTGTTGTTTCGCTTTTTTCATTCTGTTTTGAAAAATCTTCAGCCATAGTAGACCTCTTAATTTTATGGATATTTCGATGTACTCTGAACTTCCAACTCTGTTGCGCCGGCCAGGTATTCAATTATTTCTCTATCATTGTCAAGGTCTGTATCACGGGCCCCTTTATCGGTACGCCAGTATTTTCCATCTGCGAATTCAACCACATATGTTTCCGGGGTCGTATCACTTTTTTTGGATACACTATATATTTTTTTTATTTCTTTATATTCATATACCTTTTTACTAAAAGACCAGAAAGAGCTGGTCACCATTTTGGGGCCATAAAAAAGGGTATATGTATTTATCGTGAAATACATGACCACGGCCATGACAATGGAAACAGCCACTGCTATTTTGGGATAGATCGTGATTTCTAAAAAACCAAGCTGCGAGTTTGCATACGCCATATATTCTACATATCTCTTATCTCCCAATAAAACAGTCTTTATAAAAAAATGTGTCGGTGCCCCGATTGTGCCAATCGTTATTATAAAGGAAATAACAAACCAGAAGAAATTAGATGGCACTGTAAAAAACAGTACTGCAGAATCTGCAGGAAGAGCGGTCTGCGCACAAGTACGAAAAATGATGAGCCAAATGAAGCCGACTACTAACGAAAAGAGAAAAACCATGCCACCAAAGGCCATATGCCATGTTCTGTATTCTTCGCGCAGATCTTCATCGGTACGTTCTTCTGGCTCTTCCAGGCTGTACTTAAGCAGAAGCTTGGTCAGGATTATAACAATCACGATATTAATCCCCAGACAAATTAAACATAACATAGTTGCAAAATATACTGACATAATAAGTCCTCCTTTACTCTCTGTCTTTATTATCGTAAATGTTTTTTGCGCATTTTTCTTTTCTTCATACCTTTCTTTGTCATGTTTCTGGACATTTCACATCCTTTTCTCACGCCACAATCGCAGGCTGTTTTAAAATCCTTTAAAGCTCGCACAAACTGTTTTTTACTTTTAAATATAAGCCCGCGGTGCAGATACGCCGGGCCAAATTTGCCATTCAGCGCAATCGTTTTTGTAAAATATTTCAGGGCCATATCAGGCTTATTCTTTTTCATCAATATCTGCCCCTTGATAAAATTCGCTTGAAATGAGTTTGGATTCAATTTTAAAGCTGTTGCCGCGTCTGCCAGTGCCTCTTTGTTTTTCCCAATTTTTTTATAGGCCTGGGCCCGATAATAATACGGTAAAAAGTTATTTGGGGCTTTTGCAATGACTTTGGTTAATTCTTTTACAACTGCTTCAGGATTTTTATTTTTATTGTTCTGTATATTCGTGATCGTGTCCAAGGTGATCAGCTTCTTTATGGTATCCTGCTTATCCCGGACTGTTGTTTCTGTTTTTTCCGTTTTTGCGGTTTTCATCTCTTCCAGTTCCTTTTTTAACTGGTTGAGTTCTGCCTGGAGCTGGCTGACATCTTCCACAAGCTCTGTGCCTTCCTTCAATGCGTTAACCCTCTCATCAAGGTCGTCGGTTTTGATATTTGCTTCAATAGTTACGGTAACAGCCGGGGATTCTCCTTCCATTGTCCATTTTTCATCCAGTACTTTTACAGACATAATTCCCGCAGCAAGGGATGTTATTTCATCACTGGTCAACTCGTAATTTTTCGTTTTTGTCACACTTGATAAATAAGTCCCTGCCTGTTCCAGCGCCATCTGCTTTGCGTGTAAAAGCGCCAGCTGCCTGGCATCGCTTTTTGAATCCCGGTCACCCATGACAAACTTGCCGGTTGCTGTAACAGTTTTTGTTTCAGCGAGTACTGCTGTCTGCATTAATGATACAAGAACCAGCACAATTAATCTGGTAATATTCTTTTTCATCACTACCTCCATGGTTGGAAAATCAAAAAGCAAAGACGATACTGGCCACCAATGACACTAATGAACACTAATATTATCTCACAAGTGTTCGTCCCGCTCACTCAAGACGTAGAAAACGCAGATAAAGGATTATAAAAATTAAAACAGTTTATATATTAATAACAGCATCAACCACAAAACAGACCTGTTTAACATTTTGTAACTCCTTGACTTTTTATATTAAGGATTGAACTTTTATACTAGGAAAAAGAAACATAAGCTCCGCAAAAGCGCTGAAAATAAGAAATCAAACTATGGGAACTTAACCATATATACTAAATAATATATAATTGCTCATTTTTCAATGTATTTAAAGTGAAAACTGTAGGGTACCTCTAAAATTAGGATTTTGGTTCGAGTACCCCGAATAACGGGATCTACGTTTATCAGGCTCTGCATGACTTTGCTTCGACAAAGCATGCGAAAACTTTAACCAAAGGAATACATTGAGTATTTTGAGCATTAAAATTTTCACATTTCGCCATAATCGGGCCAAAAGACAATTTTTAGAGGTGGCCTGTAGAAAGAGGATGATGTGTCGTGAGGGAATCATAACAAACTGTTTCATTTGGAAACAACTTATGTTAAAATTATTAGAATTTGGTACTTAATTTTTGTCTGCTAACACAGAAAACTGGTATTGCCAGTTTTTTAGTGTTTACTACTGGTTATAAAATCAGGAATATTTTTGCTTATGAGCAAAATGCAAAAAAGTAAACTTACATTTTTCGATTCCGAAGAAAAACTAAAAACCATTTTTGATCATGCCAGCGATGCCATCATTTATGTTGATAGGAACGGCGCTTTACTTGAAGTAAACTACAAGTTCCTGGAAATGTTTGGATATCTTGTAGAAGAAGCAATTGGAAAACAAATTGGAGATTTGGATTTTATCAGGGACAAAGACAAACTGAAAGTTGCTGAATATTTCCACACAGTCTTCTCTGGAAAACCGTCAGCGCTGTTTACTGTAAAAGCGATTCGCAAAGACAAGACCGAAATCCTGATAGAAATTAATGCAAACCCCATAGAAAAAAAACACGACATAACCGGTGCCATCGTTACGATAAGAGATATCACCAATCGCAGACTATTTGATAGTTTGCTTAAAGAAAAAGATGTACTGCTGGCAAATGCACAACAGGTAGCCAAACTTGGTACCTGGTATATGGATTTTAAAACCAACCAACTTACATGTTCAGAGGAACTGTATAAGACATTTCAAATCGAAAACCATGACGACTTAGACCCGGATCGTTTTGTTAATTTAATCCATCCAGATGACAGGGACATGGTAAACAATGCCGCCAGTCATGCAATTAATGAGATCGGTCATTACAACGTGGAATTTCGTATCAAGCTGCCTGATGGAGAAATACGTTATCTAAGAGCTAGCGGAGAAATTCTTCAGGATGAGACCGGAAATAAAACAGGGATTATCGGTACAGCCATTGATATTAGTGATCTTAAAAAAACCGAAGTAAAACTCAGGGAGAGTGAAGAAAAATTCAGAAAAATTTTTGAAAATGCCAATGTTGGAATCATCTATTTCGGTATGGATGGTACTTTTAAAGATATCAATCTGAAACATGAAGAAATTTTCGGGTATAAACGGGAAGAACTTCTTGGAAAGCGCTATGATGCACACCGCTTTGTAAATGATGAAGATTTAAAAAGGTGTATCAATTTATATAAGGAAGCTGCCGCGGGTAAACCTGCACGGGTGATAGAGTATGAAGGGATCCGGAAGGATAAATCAAAAGTATTTGTTGAAACAAATATTCAGCTGATCAAAGAAGGCGATGAAACAGTCGGCCTTGTTAATATCCTTCAAGATATTACTGATAGGAAAAAACTGGAAAAAAAGCTGATCGCCTCTTATGAATCTCTCCGACAATCCAAATACGTCACCATCATGGGGCTTGCAAAACTTGCGGAATACAGGGACTTTGAGACAGGCAAACACCTGGAGAGAATACGTGAATATGTTAAAATTTTAACAACTGGCCTCAAGACATTACCAAAATATGCGGATTATATAACAGATGACTATATTGAGGATATTTACAATTCATCTATCCTGCATGATATCGGCAAAGTCAGCACACCTGATTCAATTTTATTAAAGCCCGGCAAACTCACACCTGCAGAATTTGAAATAATGAAACAACATTCAGTTGTGGGAGGAGACGCGCTCAGTGCTGCTGAAGCTCAAATTGACGGCCAGTCATTTCTTGCTCTTGGAAAGGAAATCGCTTATTCCCATCATGAAAAATGGGATGGCAGTGGATACCCCAAAGGATTAAAAGGCGAAGAGATCTCCTTATCCGCCAGAATCGTTGCACTTGCGGATGCTTATGATGCCATGACATCGAATCGCCCTTACAAAACAGCCGTGTCTCACGAAAAATCAAAACAGATCATCATTGAAGACAGCGGCACGCACTTTGATCCACAACTTGTTGATATATTTATTAAATATGAAAATGCGTTTAATGTAATTCGTAAGAAATTGATTGATACTTTATAACTAATCATCTTTCAATTTCCCAATCTTTCCCTTGCACCCTACCCTAATTTTATCCCTTCTTTCTCTTGACAAAACAATATAAGCATGACATATATCCATTACGATATCGATTTCGATATCGTAATGGATATGCCGCGAAACTATTATCACCGTGAAATAAAAATTAATATTAATTATAAGGAAAATGGCAATTTGAAACTTGATGTTATACCCGACAAAGCATATGAATTATGGCGCCTATTAGCACAAGTAACTGACGGCATGTTAAGGGCAAGGGAGAACGAGCTTTCCGAGTTTGATCTGACCGCCATACAAACAGGTGCCATGTTTGTCATCGCTGCGTCAGACAGGCCTGTCTCTATTAAAGACATATCCAAATGGCTGGTTCGGGAGCACCATACCGTCTCCAGCCTGATCACCCGGATGGAAAGTAAAGGGCTTGTTAAAAAAGTAAAAAATGAGCCTAAAAACGGTTTGGTCGGCGTCAGTTTTACTGATAAGGGGAAAGCGCTATTTGATCAGCAGAATGAAAAACGGAAGGTAATTACCAGTATCGTGTCAACTCTTTCCCTGGAAGAACAGGAGGCGCTGAAACAGCTTCTAATAAAGCTTCGCAACAGCGCCCACAGCGAACTGGCACCTAAACCGCCGTTTCCCTAATGATATAAATCTATCATTTACGTATAGAATACCAATGACAGATGCACATAAAAAACAGCTACGATTAATCGGTATCATCATGGTCGCTGGGGTTATTCTGATCCTGGGGGGGTGGACTGTCGCATCATCGGTGTTTGATATTGGCGTGATCAGGACCTGCCGTTTTGCCGGTACAATGGTGATGCCCTTACTGATCATCTGTTTCCTCATGCCTCTATTTTTAAAACAACCTTACCATCAGAAGATTCAGGGCTTTGTCATTTTCTGGTTTATCGGATCTCTGGCGTTTGATTTCTTATGGGAAATCCCATTATGGACGATACCCGCGATTCATGAAGCCCCGCATACTGCCGAAAATCTGCCATGGGGCATTATCTGGTGGGCTTACACACTTACCGATACACTTTACACAGATGTCACCCCCATTATGATCGCGTTTGAAATATGGTGGCTGCTGGGAAATCTGATCGGTCTGGCAGGTCTGCTAAAGCTGAAAAAAGGAAAAGATCTTCATGGTTACATACTGCTTGGCGTTTGCGGCGCGCTTCAATGCTACAACGCAACTATCTATATGTTCATGGGAGTATATGTGGACCATTATGAAACAATCGCTCCTGATATTATGGGCCGGGCTATCTACTGGGGACTGAACGGCTTCTGGGGAATTGCCTCGTGCTGCGCAAGTGTTCTCGCTTTTAAATTGCTGCTAGCTAAAAAAACAAAAGAATTGAAAGAATGAAAATGATACTACCTTGTAGTAAGTAGTAACATCAGCTCATTGTTCATGTGACGATTAATACGTTCTGTTCTTTTCAAGCTTATCAAGAAGCATCCTGGCTTTCTGATTCTTCGGATTGATCGACAATGCGGTTTTAATATGCGATATGGCTTTTTCGCGCGTTAATTGAGAAACATATGTTTGGTTCAGCATAGCTGTAACCAGCATTAAGTGTGCGCTATCTAGACAAGGCTCAAGTTTGATAGTATTTTGGAAAAACCTGACTGCTTCCGAAGCATACTTACGTTTTAAAAAACCCGTTCCAACATGAAATTCATAAAAAGGTGACTTATTGTAGAACTCGAGTCCTTTTTCATAAGTGGCTATTGCTTCTGAGACTTTTTTTTGTCTAAGCTGGTTTTCAATGAACAGAAGTATCGCCTGTTCACTTTGCGGAGCCTGGCTCAAAGCGTCGCGAAGATACGGTTCAGCTTTTTTATTATCAAAACGAAAAAACATAAGAAAGGACCCATAATTCTTGAGGTTGTGGAAATCTGCTTTTCCCCATTTTTTTAGTGACCGCTGCAACTGGTCTTCATATTGCCGGCTGATGGCCGCAATATTCTCTTCATTTACAAGATTATCTAACTCTTTCGAATGTTCTAAATAAAGCTGTTTCTGCTCATCAATATTCATCTGGTTTATAAAAGGCACCCTGTCTATTCTGTTGAGCATCGATCTTGAAATTAAGCACTGTTCAATATCAGACAATACCAGAAGTTTTTTACAGTCTGCCATGGAAAGAGGTGGATTATTTACGGCGGTTTTGGTTATCCTGTCAGGAAGATGCTTTATGATCTCCCTATAAAAAGCCTCTGCCGCCGCATAATTTCCCGCGAATGTCAAATGAACGTGTTCGAAAAACATTCTGTTTCCGATAATGCCGTTCGGGCTTGCCTTTGAAAATGCTTGTTCAGTGTCTGCGATATACAATTCATTATTTGAAACACGATTTAGAGTATTATTGATGATCTGATTGATTTTGGTATCCGCGCGAAAACGGAGAGCGTCAAAATCGCGGGCGGTGGAAAAGGCCTCAATAGCTTTATCGAAATCTTTCAGTTCTTCAAAGCATAACGCCTTCCTGTAATGGAGCTCAGCATAATTACCATCAATCTCTTCAGCTTTGCGGAAAAACGCAACAGCTTTGACAGGCTGATTCTTTTTTTGAAAATCTATGGCTTTTGAATAATTCGCCTGCCATTCTGTCTCAAGTTCTTCACTGATATTATCCTTGTGCATACTTGAGAAAGGAGGACAGTCTCGCAAATTAACACCAACCGTACCTATAATAACTGGGATACCGGCGTTTGAACAAAGCCGGCTGATATCATCAATATTTCTCGCAAAATTTTTATAAACAGCCGCAAGAAAAGGACTGTTCGCCGGGACCTTGTGATCGAGGAACATACCAAGCCCCTGCCAGGTACGAGATATACTGCCGGTTTTGCATCTGGAATTTTTTATGTTTCGAATTAATTGTCCCAGGCTAAGCGATCGGCAATAGCTGCTGGTTCTGGGAATATGTACATTTGATGCATATGACGTAAAAACAGAACCTGCTCCATATGGTCCTACCACTTCATTGTTGCCCATATAGACAAGAAACATGTCTGGTTCTAATTGATCAACGCATGACTTTGCTATGTCATAGACAACATGCGAATTAATCGCGACTACCGCCGAGTTTATCACTTCAAACCTGGCATCAGGGAAACGATTTTCCAGAAAAAGTTCCAGTATTCTGGTTAAACCGAATTCAGGTCTTGGGTCCCCGCGGGCAGCTGAACCGCCTAAAAGCACAATACGAAAAGTGCCGGTTTGTTTTGGTGTTTGCAATGAAAAAGGAATCGTTGGCCTTGCCATCAAAGGATCAAAGTATTTCCATGTATAAAGCGGGTTGCTCAGTAACCTTTTTTCGCTATCGATCTTCTGCTTAATAATATAATCAGTATTAACGCCATAACCGCAAACTGAAAGTATGGTTTCGATAAGGAAGATAAATAAAAATGGAAGCCCTAGAATAAAAAGTACTCGGAAAAGCTGTGTATGCCACGGTGTATATGCATCCGCCTTTGGTTTTGAATTGATATTGGACGGCTGATTTTCAGATGACATATTGCTGTTTCCGATAAATCCGTAATGTTATATTCGGGAACAAAATAATCAAGGAGGATGATTTTATAAGTATATCATGCTTTTGTCATATTTTTTTCAATATCTATCAAAAGCCCTTTTATGTCAAGTATCTGATAAGGAACTATAAAAATTCAACCATTTCCAATTCAAAAATAAGCGTTTGCCCCGCTAAAGGATGGTTGGCGTCAAGTGTTATGGAATCTGTCGCAACTTCAGTAACGATTACATTTATAATACCGCCATCGGGCCTTTGCATCTGAAGCTGCATGCCAATTTCCGGTGTCACATCTTTCGGAATTTCCTTTCTATCAATTTTTGCCGATAAATCCTCACGTTTTTCTCCATAGGCGTCCCCTGGCAGGATAGTAATGTTTTTTTTGTCTCCGACTTTCATACCGATGACACCTTGTTCAAAACCTTGAATGAGGTTACCGCTGCCGACTGTAAACTCAATCGGATCTTTTCCTTTTGAAGAATCAAATTCCGATCCATCTTTCAATTTACCTGTATAATGGACACGTATAGTATCTCCATTATTGACTTCTTTCATAATAGCCCCTTTCTCGATATAATGGTTTGGTCATGTCTGCATTGTTATTGTTATACAAAAATATATATGTCATCCAAAAAAGGATATATGTCCCCTATATATCATCAGCCGAATAAAGACTTTTTTGAGGCTATCGGGATGTAAACATGGAAGATAAATTATCAGATTATCTCGATAGGACTGTCACTCAAAGAGATTACTCAATACAATGATCTGTTTATTTATTAAACGTTAATCACCAATCCTTGTCAATATAATAAAAGATACAACTATTACTGTAAACAAAACTGTATACTGCCTTTACTGTTGAAGTATTTCTAATCTTTGGAAAAAGTCTTTTATCTTGACACCAATTCTTTTTACGAATATCCTTTTAGTTAGGGGAAGCTTAATTTTATGAAAAAAATACGGATATGTTTGGTAAATATCGGCAAAAGGATGTCGGTTATACCGATTGTAACACCACCGCTGGGGATCATGTATCTGGCGGCCTATCTCAGAGATAAATTCGATACTGATATCCAGCTGATCAACCAAAAACTTGACAATATCCCTAATGATAAACTGGTACGGCGAATCAAGGATTTTAACGCCGATGTCGTTGGACTGGGGGCAATGACCATGACAGGTCAGGAGCTGCCTGACATTACTCGTGGCATCCGTACTGAGTTACCAGAAGCGCTAATCGTTCTTGGAGGACCGCATGTATCCTCATCGGAAGCGAAAACTCTTGAAACAACCGAAGCCCACGTTGCAGTACCTGGCGAAGGAGAGCTCGCTTTTGAGGCGATCATCAACCATTATTTCGACGGTGGATCACTGGCGGATATTCCCGGTATTTTCTGGCGTGATGGGGAGAGGATCGTATCCAACCCCGGTCGTATGCCGCTTATCGATGATCTGGACACCCTGCCGTTCCCCGCGTACGATCTGATTCATCTGCCGGATTACTGGAAACAACAGTCATTTCCGCCTATTCCCCGGCGACGATATATATCCCTTTTCAGTAGCAGGGGGTGTACCTACGACTGTATCTACTGTCACAATGTATTCGGCCATCAGTTCAGGTATCATTCCGCAGAACGTATTTTAGATGAAATCAAGTATTTTACGCGACAATATAGCGTGAACGACATAGAGTTTCTGGATGACATATTCAACAAAAACCATAGACGACTGATCGAATTCTGCTCCCGAATACAGGATAATAACCTCGGTATAAAACTGGCGTTTCCGAACGGTATGCGGTCAGACATTCTAAAAGAAGAAGAGATCGACGCCCTGGTTCAAGCAGGTCTCTATTTCCTCTCATTTGCATTGGAAACCGGCTCCCCTAGGATTCAGAAATTAATCGGGAAGCATCTTGATATACAAAAATTTATAACAGCCATTAAAATCGCTGAATCTCGCGGTGTATTCTGCAATGGATACGCCATGCTCGGCTTCCCGTCTGAGACAGAAGCGGAGATGAAGCAGACCATTGATATTATCTGTCTTTCAAGACTACACACTACTTCGTTTTTCACGGTAACACCATTCCCAAACACGGAACTTTACAAAATCGTTGCCCAAACCCATCCCGAAAAATTGGCAAAACTTCAGTATGATGACCTTGAATATCCGAGCTTTATGCACAATTTTTCCGATGAACCGGATGAAGTTCTGTTTTTTCATCAGCGCAAAGCATACCAGAGATTCTTTCTGAATCCCGGCCGGATTTTACGGATCTTCCGGGTTCATCCCACACCCCATCTGATCCCCCTGTATACAGCCATGGCATTAAAAAGAATGACAAAAGGTTTCTTTCAGAGTAGATAGATATAGGGATAAAGAATAAGAGCACCAAACAAAAAAGGGCACCCCTCTTAATTCGAAGAAATGCCCTTTTTTAAGAATTATGGAAAGCTAAACCACAGTAACATTTGCTGCGGCAGGTCCTTTTTGGCCCTGCTCTATGTCAAATGTAACGCGGTCGCCTTCATTGAGTGTCTTGAACCCGTCTGAATTGATCGCTGAAAAATGAACAAATACATCCGGTCCGTCTTCCTGCTCAATAAAGCCGAAGCCTTTTCCGCCGTTAAACCATTTTACAATTCCATTAGCCATAGTGGCATCCTCCTTTCAAAAAATTTCTCATGGTTTCACACTGCAGGCTGCCACTTTGTTAAATGGAATTTCTTTCCTTCAGAACGAAACTGGCCCCCCAATTAAGGCAGGGCCTTTATTGATTAATAATAGTCTAACAAGTTATTTTTAAAAAGCAAGTCTATTATCATGTTTCTTTAAAACATTTCGGAATGTTATATTTTAAGATATATATTTAAGCGTATCCATGTTTTTCACAGATTACAACTTTCACCTCTGGCCGCCATTATTTTATTGCTTAAGTTAAAACATATATGGTACTGATTTGTAAGGGACTGATATTGAAAAAAGCAAAATATAATATTTTCAATATTTTATTTTTCAATATGTTGAATATTTCCTGCCTCGATTATCAGGCACATAAAATATAATCAGCCTTCGCCCACCTGATTCCCTGAAATAACGTGTAATTTGTTACACTAGGCGAATACGTTTACAAAACAGCTATCTGCTGCTGGCTGATAGTATTATATTTTACTGTGTTTGCATATTTGCTAACACGCTTTTAATCCATTTACTTTATACTTTTAGAGGTAATAATTTTGAATATTTATCTTGGTAATCTGCCTTTCAATGCAACAGAGGATGAATTGAGAAATGCTTTTTCCGAATTTGGCGAAATCTCTTCCGTAAAAGTGATAACCGATAGATTCTCTGGCAGATCAAAAGGTTTCGGCTTTATTGAAATGCCAAACAATTCTGAAGCTGATAAAGCGGTTAAGGCTTTTAGTAAGGTTCCGTTAAGATTGCATGGGCAATCTATAAAAGTTAATCAGGCAGAAAAAACACGCAAGCGCAAAAAGCGCGGGCGGAGAAGATATTAAAAAAAGGATAATATTATGCTTCAAAAATACAACATATCAATGGAAAGCAATGGAAACCATTTATCAATAAAAGAATTCTCCGTACTGGGACGAATTTCAAAAAGGTACGATGAACTGGATCCAGCCAAAGAAGATTATTCCCTGACCTGTGAAAAGATATACGACGCTAAAATAATTCGCGAAGCTATAAAAAAAGGGAATAATGCGTTAATTACAGAACTTCAATCAAACAATTTTTACCCTGTACGTCCCTGTATGGAAATTATTGCCGATAGGGTAACCGAATTGTTTGCAAATCAATCAGGTATTCTTCCTGAACTTTTTTTTGACGACCGATCTCTCCTGCCTGTTGACAAAAAAGAAAACTGATTTCAGTCTTGAGATCGCCGGGGCAAGGTTTCAGATTTTTAACATAAGCCAGAAAGGTTAACAACGGCAGGGATGAAGACTGAGGCTGTTGAGCATGTAGATCCCGCCTCTATATTTTTTACCATGCACCGTTTTTTTCTTTTAAATCTCTCAACTCTTCAATACTTTCCCCGCCTCTTTCCCATTCTCTTGGTATAACTTTGGCATGATTTTTTTTATAGACATATTCTCCTTATAATATGGCGATTGCTGTATCATCCAGTATTTTATCACCGGTTTTAAAAGCCTAGTAAAAATTCTTCTCCAGCCTAACACTTTTTTCATCTGTTCCAGGTAATCTTCAAAGGAATGGTTCTGAAACTGAAGGAGTTCTTGTGATTCATTAGTATCCATATAATCGGTATAATAGAATTCACTATCATCTTTGGGAATTTTAAAAGCTTCCTCAGGCAGCATCCCAATCCCCATGGTCTCAAAGAGTTCTTTCTGAAAATATCCGCTTATCTTCTGGCAGTCTTTACCGCCGCCTAGGTATAGAATCTTACCGTTGATGTCCGCTGTTACTGAATTGGCAAAACCTGTGGCAACATCCTTAGGATGAATAAATTCCATCCGCTGTTCCAATGGGATACCAAAACCTGTTGCTAGGGACGATTTCAAGTCACGATCCAGCACATCAAGGGGGAAAGACGCTCCAATTCTTAAGATAGACCATGGCAGGTCGTTTCCTTGAAGCTCTTTTTCAGAAGCTACTTTTGAGTGGGTATAGTTGTCCGTGGGTTCTACAGGTTCATCCGCCTTGCGCGGTGGTGGTAAAGCGTATTGGACGCCATGAACAGACACTGAACTGGCAAAAACAAATTTTGGTTTTTTGCCGGTTTTCAAGGCGGATTCGATTAAGTTGTAAGTCCCACCAACATTAACTTGCTTGGTCAGATCCGGTGCCTGTTCACTCAATGGCGGGATAACAGCTGCCAGGTGGAGGATACAGTCAACATCCTGAACAAGGTTATCTGTAATCTTAGAATCTGAAATATCCCCCCATACAGTTTCAAAGCTCCCAAGCATGGAAAGTTTTTTCAAAACTTTCTCATTCCTTGGATTCTTTATGTCAGAACATCGGACATCATGTTCGTCTTTAGAGAGAAGAACTTCCAGGGTACTGGCACCCAGATTCCCAAATGCTCCTGTAAGAAGTACTTTCATATAGACTCCCTATGCTGCAATATTATGTATTGAAAAATCGCCCCCATCATCCAATACCCAGCACCAGAATCTAGCATACCCGATAAACAATAGCGGAATCTACGCTTCGCTACGACCATCATCAAGCAACGTAGGTTGCCTATGTTGGGTTGAACAGCTTAACCCAATCCACAAAAACAGTTGTCTGCAGAACAAGAAATTCCAAAGACAAAACCCAACAAACGCTAGCATCTAGATTTTCCCTGCCGCATGTAAGGCCGCGACGTAGCCAAAAGTCATTGCAGGTCCAATTGAACCGCCTGGTCCGGGATAGGTATTACCCATGACAGACGCGGATGTGTTTCCTATCGCATAAAGTCCTTTGATAGTTTCCCCGTCTTCTTTAACGACTTGCGCACGCTCATCTGTAACAAGTCCTCCTTTTGTGCCCAAGTCACCGGGCCAGAGTTTAACACAATAATATGGTGGTTTGTCAATGGGCGCCAGGCAGGAGTTTGGTTTTATACTCGGATCACTGTAAAACCGGTCATAAGCGGTCTCACCCTTTCCAAAATCTGGATCTTTGCCTTCTTTGGCAAATTTGTTGAATCTTTTAACAGTTTCAGAAAGTCCGGATGGATCGATGTCCATTTTTTCGGCAAGTTCCTCAATTGTATCAGCTTCGGTAATATACCCGTTCTTAAAATTTTTTTTCTCCATCACTCCAGGCATACGTGTACCCATGATATATCTGTTGCGGTAACGTTTATCAATAATTAAATAAGACGGTATCGTAGATGCCTCTTCAGTGTGATTCTTATACACTTCATGGACGTAATCCACATAAGGTACGGATTCATTTAAGAACCGCTTTCCCGCGGAGTTAACGATAATACATCCAGGATATGATCTTTCCAGAACCATGAAAATGGGTGGGTCGCCTGGTGGAAAATGGGTAGGCCCCCACCAGGCATCATCCATCAGTTTTGTTGCTGCTCCTTTCTCTACGCCCATTTCAATAATTTCACCTGTATTTCCTGGTGCTGCCGCCGTCCACTCAGTTCCGATAGGATGCTTCTGGTATTTTTCCCTCATGGCTTTATTATGAGGGAAACCACCGGCAGCAAGTACAACGCCTTTTGCCGCCTTGATCCTGATTTTTTTCCCTTCTTTCTCAGCTTCAACACCGATGGCTGAACCGTTTTCAATAATGATATCTTTAACAGGTGTATTGACCCATACAGGAACATCCTTGTTTTGAAGTGCCTTTCGCAGACGGGCTATTAACGTTCCCCCAGCACCTACATGCTTTGCACAGGTAATTTTACCATAAAGATTTCTTAGAATCATTTTTACAGCACACGGTATATAAGGCATATATACTTTAGCAAGACAGGATTTCCTTATTTCAATTATGGTAATTGCAAAATTGAACGGCGGTTTTACTGGTGAGGGGCGTAATTCATGATACAGTTTACCTAATTTACTTCCACTGTAAACCGGCGCCATTAATCCGCGCCCTCCCATTTTGCCTCCCGGTTTTTCAGCATAATAGTCGGAATAGCCATCCATGATCTGAAATTTTATAGGAGGAATTTTTGTGATGCATCTGAGCATTTCAGGAGCAAATTTGATAAATGCTTCCAGGTTTGCATCAGGAACGTGCTCCCCTACGATACTTTTTAAATAGGTCCGGACATCGTCCTCTGAATCTTCTATCCCGGCTTCAGCCATTAGATAATTGTTTGGAATCCAGACACCGCCCCCGGAAATCGCCGTTGTTCCGCCATAATATTCGGTTTTTTCCAGGACAATTGAATTGAGGCCTTCAAGTTTTGCTGTAAGAGCGGCTGTCATCCCGCCACCACCTGAGCCAACAACCACCAAATCCGTTTCCTGATCCCAACTTGTCATATCACAACCCTCCCCAGGATAAACCGCAAATTAGAAAGAAGGTAGAAGCGATCCATGTGATCGCCTTTGTCAATTTAACGCATAATGTTGTTGTGTCTGCCAAAATGGGCGAATACAAGATTCACCCCTACGGACAATTTTAAAATCATTCATTTCTTGTCTGTCTATTATCCAGCATCTAGCATCCAGAATCAACCTTTCGCCATCAAGCCTTTCACTCAGTCCTCAGTTCTCAGCATTCAGTCGTTTTTAATTATTTTAACAAGGATAGACAGGATGATCAGGATAAAAAAAACATCCTATATATCCTGTACATCCTTGTTAATTCACGTTGTTTTCTCAGTCCTATTTTTACTCATACGGCATCCCCAGATCCACAAGCTCATCTCTGGCCCGCTTAATGCCATCAAAAAAATCTGTCTTTGGTTTCCCGGTTTTAACATCACATGTGCTGGTGTATGACGGAATGTCAGCAAAATCCGGTTCGCCCCGTTTTTTGATTTCCTCTTCAGCCTTGTTCATAATTGTCTGTGCGATCTCTTCTGCTTTTTCACGTTTCATTCCAGCCGCCGCCTTCATTACCCTTCCCATCATAACACCTTCAGCACCTGAACCTGCAGTCAGCCAGGCATATGCCATGCCACAGGCTGTAAACGCCACCAACTGTACAGCCGACAGGTAAAAGCCAATATCACTTCTTTGCCAGACATAGCTTGAAACCGGTGCTCCGCCGAACCCAATTCGGATATTCCGTTCTGAGGCCCGTGCTGTGGCGCAAATGGCCCAGATCGTCTCCCTTGTTGCCCACGCGCCATCCATCATGGTTGGGAAAATATTGCACATGGGTCCGCTGGCATAGGCCATATGCCCAAGGATACTGGCTGTCATTGCCACAGATGCATCAGCCGCATCCCTGCAGAGCCCTCCCAGCAGAGTCGAGGCACTTTGCCAGGGTACAATCCCCCGGTTTTGGCAATAGTGGGCGAGTATCAGTCTTTCCCAGTCAATTTTCTGGTCTGGATGAACATGGACCCCTATCTGTGTATTGGTAGCATCCCGCATCCCTGTTCCGATACATTCCATGATAGCAGCTGGCGTGCTTGCTGTACACAAAAGCCCGAGGTTCAAACCGGGGCGTCCAACTCTTTTAATAATCTCCTGCAATTGTTCTTGCTCCCAGAGAGCCACGTGTAATTCTGTGAGTGTGCCTGCTTTGGCCTGTATGTCGCCAAGTTTTGCAAGACCAGGGCAGATGCCAAGCCCCTCAATCTCTTCTTCCTGGGCAAATGATTGGACCATTGAGGCAAAAACTTCTTCTGTTTCAGCGCCTGCTATTCCTGAATAGAGTACAGGAGGCCGGGTCTCTTCTCCTGACCTGTACTCAATAGTCATTTTTTCATTTCCTGTTCCAAATTCAGCTTTCCCTGGATTTTCCTTTCTAGCCTGTGCCAGCTCCAGGAGCTCTTCTTTTGTAAATTCTACCACACGCTGTGTATCTACCATATAAAGACCGATATCAGCCAGGAGTTCCACGCCGGCATTGAAAACAGCATCCGCCATTTTATCATCAATGACAAATTGTTCTGGCAGATATTTGATGTCATATTTTTTGACAAGTTCACGTACTTTCATTGCAAAATCCAGATCAAATTCATCTGCTTTCTTGACGGGGCCGTTTAATGACCGTTCCTGGAAATCCAATAATTGTATCATTTTTTTCTCCTGTCTGGTTTTTGGTATATAAAAGGGTTACATATGGCTGAGTTGAATTCCGCTATAGCGGAATTTAAATGAAACTTATACCGAAAATGGCATAAGTTACTCTAATGTCGCATATACAAAGGCCACATGCAACCTCCAATATCACTAAAAAAATGAGTCTCACTACACAAAAGACAGCATAGTCCATATTTCAACGCAAGGACATAACTGTCTTTTAGATACCAACTTTTTGCATATCTGTCAACAATAAATTATTAAGATTTGCCCTGGATGTGAGCCGAGTAGCAAAATAAAAAATATATGCTATATTATTTAATAGTTATTGACATAACGCATGCAATGTTTTATAAAATAACTGATAAAACAATACGGCTGAATCATAAATATCTTTGTTTTTAATAAAATTTTTACCACACTAGTTAGATAGTACCCATGCATAGATAAAAAAAATGAAAAATGCCCCAAAAAAAATGACCCTGTCCGAACTGTCCGAGGCCGCACAGGTTCCTGTGTCCACTATAAAATACTATATTCGAGAAGGGCTTTTTCCTGCTGCTAAAAAAATAAGAAAAACAAAAGCCCTTTATACAGCAAAGCACTTCAATAGGATTAAACTGATCAAGAAAATTCAGAGCAAAGGGAGCATGACTCTCACACAGATCAAAGAGATTACCGATCTGGTTGATAAAGAAGAGGGAGAAGATCGCTCTGAAGTTCTTGTGGGGGCAAAAGAATTCAAAACTGAAATTATCAAATCCGCGACAGCCTTGTTTCAACAAAAAGGGTATGACATCGTTTCCATAAGTGATGTAACCAATCATCTTAACATTGGTCGAAGTACCTTTTATAAACATTTTAATAATAAAAAAGACCTGTTTATTGAATGTATTCAGCATATGGTTGAAAACGAGGCAGAACAGTTAGGCTTATCCTTCGCCAAACCTGAAGAAGAAAGCGCGGATATCGTCTACAAACAGGCGGAGCTATTGTATCAATTAAATCCTATGTGGAGCAGTATGATAAACATGCTCCGCACTGCTTCCACCAATAATCCAGATGAATTCAAAGACAAACTTGACACCATCATTCACCGAAAAATCGATATCTATGAAAACAGTATTAATGAAGGCATAAAAGCCGGACTACTTCGAAGGATAAATGCCCGGATGCTGGCGATCATCGTTCTGGCTGTTATTGAATACCACCCAGCTTACATGGAAGAGCTACATGGGGAAGGCATTGACACTGAACAGATATATGAAGATGTAAAAGATATTTTTTTAAATGGTGTATTAGAAAAGCCGGCCGAGCTAAAATCAGGGTTGTAATCGAAAAGGGATTGTGAATAATTATATAATTGTCCATAGGGGCGAATCTTATATTCGCCTCTTTTGGCAGACATAACAACATTATTTATTAAATAACAAGGGCGATCACAAGGGTCGCCCTCACCTTATTTCTAATGTCCGGTTTATCCGGCTGGGGGTATAATATGACAACCTGGGATCAGGAAACAGACGTGATTGTTGTGGGATTTGGCGGCACAGGTGCGTGTGCGGCAATTGAAGGCGTTGATAATGGCGCTCAAGTCTTAGCTGTAGAACGTTTCAGCGGGGGCGGCACAACAAGGATGAGCGGCGGCGTCACTTACCTGGGCGGCGGGACAAAATATCAGAAAGAAGCCGGTTTTGATGATACACCGGAGAATATGTATAACTATGTTAAGCAGGAAGCAAAGGATGTGGTATCTGAAAAAACCCTGAAGGAATTTTGTGAGCAGAGCAGCAAAACCTGTGAATGGCTTGAGGAACAGGGGGTTCCCTTTAATGCCGCGTTCTGTCCTTTTAAAACATCTTATCCCCCGGAACAGTATTTCCTTTATTTTTCAGGAAACGAGTCATTTCCCCCATTTAATGAAACATCAACTCCTGCACCCCGCGGTCACAGGGCACACGGAAAAGGAATGCCTGGCGGTGCTTTCTTTAAGCCTATTGGTGAAACAGCCGTAAAAAAAGGGGCCAAAGTGATGTTTCATACAAAGGCAATCCAGTTGATCACCGATAATAATGGCAATGTAACAGGACTTGAGGTTTCTTCTATCCCGCAAAACAGCATACGTGGAACAATCCACAAAATCTTAGACAAAACCGCGTATCTATTAAGGTATAATATATTATTCTTCCCTCCTCTGTTAATTGTTTTTAAAATGCTGTTCACCCTGATGGAGATGACAGGAAGAAAAATGAAGATACGTGCCAAAAAGGGCGTCATACTCGCAGCAGGCGGTTTCGTTCACAACCGTAAAATGATACAAAGATACGCGCCTAAATACTATTTCGGGGCGCCACTCGGCTCAATGGGTGATGATGGCACTGGCATTCGAATGGGCCAGGAGGTCGGCGGGGCTGTTGGGCAGATGAGCCGTGTATCAGCATGGCGGTTTATCAATCCGCCGTCAGCCCTTGTAAAAGGGATCATCATTGACCGCCTGGGCAAACGGATTATAAACGAACAGTATTACGGCGCGCAACTGGGCGAAAAAATGGTTGAAAAGCACCGAGGAGAGGCCATCCTGATCATCGATGCCGAGATTTGGAAGGAAGCCCATAAGGATCTTAACCTGAAAAGATCACAGTGGTTCCAGATGTTGCTGGCGCTTATCAATCTTTATATGAATAAAAAAAAGGCAAATACTATTCATAAGCTTGCAAAGAAATGCGACATACCAGCCAGTAGCCTCCAAACAGCGGTTGACGCGTACAACAAGATAGCTGAAAGCGACGAACCAGACCCGACCGGAAAATCAAAAGATTTTATAAAATCCCTTAAACCGCCTTTTTACGCGATCGATTGCTCACTTGACAACAAGCTGTTTTTATGTCCCACACTCACACTCGGTGGACTGATGGTAAATGAGGAGACCGGGGAGGTGAAACGGGAAGACGGATCCGTCATAACCGGATTATATGCTGCCGGCAGGACTGCGGTCGGTGTAACATCAAAGGGCTATATGAGTGGGCTGTCAATAGCTGACGGTATATTCTCGGGAAGACGCGCAGCCCGTCATGCAGCGCTAAAAGAGTAAAGAAATATCCGGTTTATTGGTCTGATCGGTTTTAATAATGATGTTAACCAAAAACGCAAGAATAAATCCAAAACAATATCAAATGACCAAAATATAAATTCCAAAACTATCAGGAGGTTCAACTCAAGTAATTAAGTGTTTATGGTTTTGAACATTTAAAAATTTGGATTTCGGATTTGTTTCGAATTTCGTGCTTCGGATTTCGGATTTTTTTATTCCTCTTTCTCCACAATCTCCTTCTTATCAGCCTTGAATCCTTTAATCTTTTCCACAATGCCCGGTATAGAATCGATAAGCCCTTCAAACTTACCCGGCTTTGTCGGCAGAAACGAGACCTTTTCACCATCAATAATAATAAAGCCTATAGGATCAATCCTTGCGCCGCCCGCGCCACCGCCTGCAAAGCCGCCCTTTTTTTTCTCTTCCTGGCCCTCACCGCCTCCGACCCCGAAACCGACCATTATCCGGGATACAGGAACAACCATTTTATCACCAAGAGTTACCGGCTTTCCAACCACTGTTTCAGTATTCGCTATTTCCTTGAGCTCACCGATTATCGAAGATAATGTCTCTTTAAGTTTTGCGGGCATAATATTCTCCTTTTGAAATTTTTTTTAATACTTTTAAAATGTCGATGACAGGCAACCTGATCAATAAAATCATCCCATTTGCTAAAATAGTGTAAACCCTCACGACGGTTTCAGCGCATATCGTCCCGTTAATCGACTGGGCCATAAAATCGGGCCTGTATACGATTGTAACTCTATTCCCACAAGCGGGCCTTACAGCCTCTATTGTGCCAAGAACAATTCCGGTAACATCCGGCGCGCCAAAACCACCTTGCATTGAAATATTCAGATAATGATGCTTTGATACAAATAAAGAAATAACAAATTCACACAGAGGTGTAAAGGATTGTCGTATTGTATTAAATTCATTGGCTATAAATTTCGCGACATCAATCTTGTCTTTCTTTTTCTCTTTTTTGACTTTTTTCTTTTTCCCGATGTTAACATTAAAAGGGAAAAATCTTATTCTGACCTCTCTTAAAAAAAAACTATCCATTCTTAAGATAATGTTAATCGGCACCAGGAGAATATATAAGGCTGTTAAAGGAAAAATCAGAAATGAAAATTGCAGTATGGTCATGTGAATGATAATAAAAGCTGAGTTGAATCCCGCTATAGCGGAATTCATATGAAACTTATGCTCTTTAGGTATAAGTTGTTTTATAATTTAACTTTGGCTTATCGCTGGTTTGTCATTATTTCTATTTTACATACCCGTTTTCCCTGAACCAGTCAATCGCCTTGGTAACCGTCTCTTCAACTGGCGTTCGAGGCAATCCCAGCTCATTAACCGCCTTTGAGCAGTCGTAATACATGTATTTTTTAGCAAGCTTAACCGTCGATACGGTTACCAGGGGCTCTTTCCTTGTAATTTTTGATATTAATTCCACCACATAACTGATGTACAAAAGAAGATTGTACGGCATTTTAAATTTCGGGGGATCTACATTGGCAAGCCTGGCGATCATATGTGTGTATTCCTTTAATGTAAGATTTGTATTGCCGAGGATATATCGTTCGCCAACTCGTCCTTTCAGTTCCGCCAGCACATGCCCTTTTGCGACGTCTTCCACATCCACGATATTGATACCACCATCAATATAAGCTGGCATATTATTGTTCAGCATATCGACGATTGTCTTTCCTGACGGTGTTGGCACTTGATCCCTGACACCAGTAACCACCGTTGGATTTACAATCACAACCGGGAGCCCTTTTTTATAATACTTTACGGCTTCCTGTTCACCAAGGTATTTAGACCTTATATAATGATTCCCTGTATCCCAGAGATTATACACCGCGTTTTCATCTGCAGGGTTTTCAGGACCATATGCGCCCACAGACGCGATAGAGCTTGTATACACAACCTTTTTAACGCCCTGTTCCAGCGCGGTTTCCATAACATTTGCAGATCCCTGAACATTAATATCATAAAATATCTGCGGATTTTTTGCCCATAACGTATACCGGGCAGCTATCTGATAAACAATATCACACCCTTTCATGGCTGATCTTATGGAATCCATATCAAGAAGATCTCCCTCAACTATCTCAATACGGTCTTTCAGGGCTTCAATATTGGACATATCACAGCCCTTTAGTGTAAACGCTCTGACATCCCTGCCCTGGGAAAGGAGTTCCCGAATCACGCTCGAACCGACCAGACCACTTGCCCCTGTAACTAAAGTTTTCATCGTACCCCCCCATCTTTATGAAAGGTTAATGATACTTTATATTTATATCATTTTTGCAGTTGGTTTGAAATAATAAAAGGAGCATGGGTAGGGAAATCACCTCTTTTTTTGCCTGCCCTGCCGTGGTTACATAAATTGTGCGATCCTTGTGATCTCCTATATGGTAGGTGTGGTACTTAATTAAGCTTCAGACTTCACCACTTTCCTCAGCAGCATTCTGAAGTTCCATGATAAGCCTGATGGTCGGCAAATACGTATTACACTCGGCCAATGATTTATCAAGGCACTTGATCGCTTGATCATAATTTTCAGCAACAAAATGCCCCATTGCCTCATTAAAAGAGATACCAGGATGCCCTTTGTAGCTCTGGTTAAGCCGCCGGTAATAATCTTCGGCTTCCATGGTTTTTCCTTTTATGGACAGGCGTGTTGCTGCTAATAATTCTTTGTCTGCTTGATCACGGCCTTTTAAAGAACGAAGTTTCATGTATATTGAAGATGGTAGACCGAGAATGAAAATTAGGTTGCTGAAGAATGTTTTCCAAAACACACGGTTAACACAGTAATCGCACAAATGCCGCCGTTTGTAAGAAAACCCATATACCACCAGAAGGAAATAAAAATAAGCTTCAGTATACCCTTTGACTCTCCCGAAAAGTCCGCATTCATCACAGATTTTATAGATATCGCCATTGGTAGTAATCTGTTTGTCATGTGTAAAAACCGTTTCACAAAAGTTGCAATACACATATTTTGTATCATCAAGTTCAGAAAGATCGATTTCAGCTGCACAATTCGGACAGGTAATACTTTTAAACAGGTCGCCCTTGCCTTCATCAATGAGCCGCTGCTTGTTTCTGGCCACATCTCTTTTTGAGCATATCCTTGAAATATATTTTTCAAGGTCAAGCGCTTTAACCTTGTAAATCTCCAAGGCAAGAGCGTTCTCTTCGTCTAAGAGTTTGCTGATCTTTTTACTCACCTGGGTCCCTGAAGCCAGAAGGATAAGCAATCTATTGTCCCGTGTTGCCTTGTCAACAATAGTATCATAGTCAATAATGTCCTTTCCTAATGTTAGTTGTTCCTCAGTTGCCTCTCCTTTTTTTCGAAAGGTTGACTGCACGTCTCCGTTTTTAAGAAATCGAAACTTGAAAGTAAGGGATGATGGTTGAGGATCCATAACAAAACCTCCTTAAGAATTCTAATAGTAATATTTATTAATAACATATATGTCCATATCAGAACCTATCTATGTCCGCTATTATCCAGTCCGTTTTTTTGGTTTAGATTTAAAAATATGTGTCTAAGAAAATATAATAATTTATACTATATGATAAATGGGGGTGTCAATGAATTACACTGAACTTCTCAACCGCATGCTTAAGCATATCCGCCAGCTTTGAGAGTCTTTCTGTGTTTTTTTTTACATGAAGGCTGCTTTCAGATATCACTGCTGCATCACTGTTAACCTCGGAAATTTCTCCGGCGATTGTTTCAGAAGTACTCATGCTCTGGGAAACATTATCACTGATCTCCTGTATGCCGATTGACGCCTGGCTCACGTTACCCGCGATCTCATTGGTAGTAACGGACTGTTCTTCAACAGCAGATACAATGCCGACCATAATATCATTGTTTTTGTTGGTAATTTTAGTAATTTGTTCGATTTCACCTATTGTGATTTCAGAGGTATGCTGTATGCCGGTTATCATATCTTTTATCTCCAGTGTTGCTTCCGCTGTCTGCCGCGCCAGTTCCTTGATTTCACCGGCGACAACTGCGAATCCTTTGCCTGACTCTCCAGCACGGGCAGCTTCAATGGTAGCGTTTAATGCCAGAAGATTGGTCTGCTCCGATATTTCAGTAATCGTCTCGGTGACTTTTCCTATATTCTGCGCAGCTTTCCCAAGATCCTCAATTTTTTCTGAAGCTGTCCTCGCCTGGTCAGCTGCCTCATTTGAAACCTGATGTGCTTTACCGGAATTTTGGGCGATTTCATGTATCGAAGCGGTATTCTGCTCCACAGCGGTCGCTACAAGACTGATATTTGCTGCAGCCTGTTCCATGGCACCGGCAACAGCTCTCATGTTCATGCTCATCTCTTCTGCAGCAGAGGCAACAGAAGCAGCGCGCAAGGATGTATTTTTAGACTTACTGGACATCTTCTCTAAAAGCTCAAAAAGTTCCTGAACCATTTCCATATTTTCCACTGAACTGGTTTTAATAACACCGATCAACGGAGAAATCTCACTCACGGTTTCATTCAACCTTCTGGCAAGCTCCTCAAATTCATCATTTGTGTGCATATCAATTGTAAGTGTAAAGTCACCTTTTGAAATATGACTAAGATATGCGATTATTTCTCTTACAGGAACAACAATCTGTCTTTTAAACCATTCAACTACCAGTGTTGTCAAAACAGCTGTCGCTCCTCCTGCTATAAGCATACGGATCCAGGAAAATTCACTGGAAAAAATATAAACAGCAACTCCGAAAACAATTATGCAAAACAGGTTGCCTGCTACAAGATTTTTAAAAAGAATGGTCCTTCTGTACATAATATAATTAAATATCATACCCAGAATTACAGCTCCGAAAAAAAACACGCAAACATAAAATATTTCTATTGGTGCCATGCAGGTTGCTCCTATCTAATTGATGATCATCCCCATTTATAAACTACTGGTAGTAAAAATAATTACCTGCAGTTTAAATCATACCAGCCACATATGATTTAATGCGATGATTGTCAAGTATCTCCAAAACCGATTTCAGCTCTTCCCTGATGTTATTTAGGTCCCTAATATTATAACAAAATGTTTCCATTTTATACCTCCTTCATCACAACTGTTACATGTGACAATAAATACTTAAAATTATTAATTAACTTATTTTAAAAGTAAGTTCTATAAAACATATGTCAAGTTTACAGAAAAGGATAAAAAGAATAGGGATGTTAAAAGAAAAACCTAGGGGAAAAGTTGTCTTCTAAGTAATACAGCAAATTTCCGTGCGACCTTTTATTATTTTTTATTTAACAGACTTTTTATATGGTCAGGCCTGTTAGAATGGCTGTATGCCTGCTCCAGGCTTATCATCCCTTGCTTATACAATTCGACCAATGAATGTTCCAGGGTATGCATCCCGATATTTCTTGACGTAATCATCGTATTATAAATTTGCTGATTCTTTTCCTCGCGTATCAGTGCCCTGACAGCGTCTGTGGCGATAATAACTTCAGTGGCAAGTATGCGGCTTTTCTTGTCTAAGGCTGTAATTAACCGCTGGGCAATGACGCCTTGAAGTGTTGATGAGAGCTGATGGATAATCTGGGGCTGCCGCGAGCCTTCAAAGAAGCCCACAATCCTTTCCACGGCTCCTGACGCGCTTGGTGTATGGAGTGTCGCTAAAACCAGGTGCCCTGTCTCAGCAGCGTTCAGAGCGGTCTCCATTGTATCCTGGTCTCTCATCTCGCCAATGACGATCACATCGGGATCGAGCCTGAGGACATGCCTGAGGCAATGCGAAAAATCCAAGGTGTCGGTGCCGACTTCGATCTGTGTAATAATACTCTTTTTATGAGCATGTTCAAACTCAACAGGGTCTTCTATGGTTATAATCTTAGACCGTTTAGTCGCGTTAATAAGATCAACAATGTAATTCATCGTAGTGGTCTTACCCATGCCGGTGGGGCCTGTAATAATAATCAGGCCAGATGTTTTAGCCGCAAGGCTGTCAACTGCCTCCGGAAGCATTAAAACTTCAGCAGTCTGTATGTCTTGATTACACATCCGTATCGCCATCTCAGTTACATTGAGTCGATGATACAGTGAAAGCCTTATCCGACCATATTTTTCATGATAATAGGAAATACAGAGTTCTCTCTCTTTTTCCAGCATTTCAGCCTGACTGTCTGTTAGAAGACGTTTTGTAAGATTGATCAGTTCCTCCCGTTCCATGGGATCATGATTTGGTGCCACAATAATTTCACCGCTTACCCTGAACGTCGGCGGGAGGCCGGCAATCAGATGAATATCAGAAGCATTATGGCTGCGGGCTGTCTTGAGAATGGCTGAAAAATGTTTGTCAGGTTTTTTCATTTGCTAAATAATCTCCTCATGAATCCAATAATCATATCGCTGATTGTCTGTTTTCTTGCGTGAGCGGCATTCCTAAAAATATCGTTGCGGGGATTCAGCTCCGCTGCCTGCTGAAAAGACGTCTGTGCCTGCTTGAAATCTCCCAGGTTGTCCTGGGCGGTCCCGAGAAGATACCACGCCCATGCAGCATTCGGGACCTTTGATGTTGCATGCTGAAGCGATATAAGCGCCTTGCTGTATTTTTTATAACGAAGGTATATCGCTCCTGTACGGATATGGATTAAATCCTTTTTATCTGAAAAATCGAGGGCTTTTTTAAAGCAGGCATCTGCTGCATACTGGCTCCCTTCAAGCATCAGTTCCCCCCTGCACAGCCACACAATATCCCAGTCTCCTTTTGCCTTGACGGCCGCATCACAATAATCACTTGCCTCACTGTGGAGCCCCATGCGATAGATGGCCGCAGCTTTAGCCGCAAGGAGAGATGGATTGTCCGGAAATTTCTCAAGAGCTTTGTCAGCCCAAAGACGCACTTCAGGGTACTCTTCGAGTTCAAGAAGCATCATCAGCTGGCCGATCCACGCGTCAAGCAAAAGCGGGTTTTCTCCAAGTGCTGAAGCATATGCCTTGAGAGAATGCTCATGGAATCCCGCCATTTCATACTGCTCAGCCTTTTCCATATAATATTGAGCATCTCTTATTTCAGTACCTGTACGGACAGTCTGTTGGTCACCTGTTTTCCCCGCACCAGCTTCTTCAGACGCAGAGGTACGCCCTTTCCCGTCATCAAATTCAAGGTTCGTAAATCGGCTTTTACTCATCATGATTATCCTTTAAAAAAAATGCCGCCTGTACATCGGAAGATAGATTCCAATTGCTTTGCCCTGAATCTCTTCTGCTTTTATAACAAGCAGATCCCGCCATACGCGCACAGCCACTCTTCCCTCAATTTTACCCCCAAATGGGCAGACAGCATAAACATGGCTTTCAGGAACTATTATTGAAATCGCAACATCAGGCATTGGAAGAGAGCCTTTTGCAAGCATGTCCGGCTCAATCAAGTCTGAATTAACGGTAAAACCCTCACTCGATATCTGAATCTTGTCACCCGGGAGACCTAAAACCTCGGCAGCTCCCACATCGGATATTCTTATACCATACCCCCCGGAATCACGCAAAGAACTAAAATTCACACTGATAATATCGCCCCTTTGCAGGTCCTCGGCCTTAAAACGTCCCTCCCTTATCAGCAGGGTATCTCCTTTTCTCAAATCCAGTGCTGCCACATCAAAAGCGCACGTCATAAAATCTATATAAGAATAAATGGTAATAAAAATTAATGCATAGATTGTAAATGTTACAACCAGAATGGCCAGGACTGTTCTGATCCGTTTCCGCGTATCTATTATATGCTCTTTTATGCGTCCGGCATGAAACACAACAGACGCGTGCCACCCAAACATCATCCCGCTAAGAACTGTTCCCACGACACCTACACAGTGAAGGGCCACCATTATTGCAAACCCCACCCAGACAGAAAAACTGATCACCCCGCTTTTTATTCTACTGTCAAGGAGGTGTCCTAAGCCTGGGATAACAGAAAACAGCATCGCGGCTATCGACCATCCCGGCAGCATATTACTTTTGCCAAAAAACCGCGCCAGCCGCCCCAATAAACCAAAATCTTTTTTTTCTAACATCCTGTTAAAAAAATACTGAACAGGTCTGAGCTTTCTGGACCCTTTTGATCTCGGGGGCATATAATCTTCAGCCATCTCCTGCCCGGTCAGTATCAGCTGTGCCCCGCACCGTACACACCTTTGCTGATCGCTCATATTTTCAAAATCGCAGACAGCGCACTGCATGTTCCCGTATCCTTATTTCAGGAAGTCATACCCTCTGTTTTAAAGTAAAGATTCTGGCCCAGAGGGCCAGGATTTTATATTGGATTAAAAAAAAATCAATTTGATAAATCTCCCCCAGCCCCTCTTTGAAAAAGAGGGGAGAAAATCTTCCCCCTTTTTCAAAGGGGGACCGAGGGGGATTATTGTATGATAATGAAAATATTTCATCTTTTGTTTTTATCTTACGAACATGGTCGTTTATGAGAAATGCGGGTTAATCTTTCACCTTCTGATCAACAAGTACCTGAACGCCTGATGGCGGTTCGTAGTATTCTCCGGTATGCTCAACTGTTTCCGTCTTTCCGATGATCCTTTCAAAAAGCTTGGCGTATTCCATGCAGACAGGCCCTTTTACGCCCTTGATATGCACTTCTACTTTCCCGTCAGGTTTAATTTTAATATCGAATTCATGCTGTTCCATGACAATCTCCCCTGCTGAATATTATTTAAAAGTTCTTACCTGCAGCCTGACCGTACCGTCTTCTTCTACCGCTTCGTCAACAACATTAAAATTCTGCTGTTTAAGCTCGGTAACCAGACGATGGTAGGCGTATTGTTGAACCAGTTTGTCTGCCATCTCCTGGCCGATGGCTCTGAGTTCTGCGTCGCTCTTGCCAGATCCAGAAACTTTTACCGCAACCTGCCCGTTGGTATCTCTTGAAAACACGACCTTGACTCCCCCTTTTGATAGTACAATTTCTTCTCCAAGTGGTATTTCGCCGGTAACCGATTGGGAATTTCTGACAGTCACCTCTACTTCATTCATGGTTTTTGTATCCTGTTCCGCCTGAACAGCAGTAAACCCCAGTGCAGCGCCTGCTGACACAGCCGCAGCCGCTACTACCGGCCATGCTGCAGACGCAGCAGGGATACCGACAGTTAATACAATTATGGCACTCATACCCATCTCCTCCTCTCAAGATTGCTCTAAGTTATATGCTATGTGAACTCCAGTTTCCGTCCTGGCTTTGCGGCGATCTCTTCCGCAGTCACTGACGCGTGCCGTGTACGGGTAGAGCACCATTCCCGAAGGGTACGGATTTCTTCTTCCATTGTTTTTGAGAGAGGCACTGTTTCTGAAATAGCTTTAATTATATCATCATCCGTTAAATCGCGTTTCTGGTAAAACGCGTCAAACAGAGCTGCAACAATTGCCTGTTCTATCTCTGCACCGCTAAATCCTTTGCCTGCCCGGGCAAGCTTTTCCAGATCGAATTTCTCTTTTTTTCTTTTCCGCAATCTTAGGTGAATGCCAAAAATTGACTCTCGCTCCTTTTGATCAGGCAGATCAATAAAAAAGATATCATCAAACCGACCTTTCCGTAGAAGTTCCGGAGGCAGGACATGAATATTGTTCGCGGTCGCTACCACAAACACCGATGATAATTTTTCAGCAAGCCACGTCAGAAAAGTCCCTAAAACCCTTTGCGAAGTACCGCTGTCTGTGGAGGATCCTGAGATTGCACCAAAGGCCTTGTCAATCTCGTCCACCCAGAGCACGCACGGCGCGATACTCTCGGCAATACTAATACACCTGCGAATATTCTCTTCTGAACTTCCTACTAATGCGCTAAAAATTTGGCCCACATCCATACGAAGAAGGGGAACCTGCCATAAAGCGCTGACAGCTTTCGCGCACATACTTTTACCGCATCCCTGTACACCGATCATAAGGACACCGCTTGGCGGCGGAAGTCCAAATTTCTTGGCTTTATCAGTAAAAGCCAGCTTTCTTTTAACAAGCCAATCCTTTAGGCTGTCGAGCCCTCCTACCTGGGCAAACGCAACATCTGGTTCACAATAATCAAGGAGACCGCTTTTCCTGATGATCTGACGCTTTTCCACGAATATCGCCGCCACATCGTCATTGCAAAGCTTCCCTCCACTGATCAGCGCGCGTGCGAACACATTCTCAGCTTCGGACAGGGTTAATCCAAGCGCGGCCTTGAGAATCTCTTCACGCCCTCCTGGATCAATGTCGATGGTAATTTTCGGATTATCCTTTACTTCATCAATAATCCGGTCAAGGAGAACGCCCAGCTCGTCAAATGTTGGCAGTTTGTAATCAATAATAGTAATATCTTTTTCAAGTTCACGGGGAAGATCAAGAAACGGAGATGTTAAAACCAGGGTTTTATAACTACTTTTCAGGATTTGCGAAATATCCCGGAGTTTACGTATGATGGCAAAATTGTTTTTTGCGAGAAACGGATGAAAATCTTTAAAAACATAAATAGCCGGTTCCACCTGTTCCACGACTTCATTTAATGCCATAAGAGGATCTTTTGTTTTTGCGTTAATATTCTTTTTTGAATCCACAGGTGTACCTGCCGGCACAATCCCACTTGAGCAGGACCACTCAAATACGCTCTTTGACGTCCGGTGACCGATATCAATTAAAGAATCGATTACTCTCGGTTCTTCCCATGACACAATATACAAGATAGGATACCGGGCGCGGACCAAAATCTCGATCTGCTTATCATGATGGTCGTCCATAAAACACCTTTTTATATTAATTATTTTCGTTTATGCTTAAAAGCAGTTCCGTTATTTCACGGGCAGGATGCTGTAAAAAAACATTTCCATTTGGAGAAATAACGATTTCTGTTTCCTCTGTATGCTGGGTAGCTGTTATGTGATTTTTTTTAGATACCCAGGTGTTATTGGATTCATTTTGCATTACATTAATACCGGCATTCAGAGCGATTTTCTTCACCTTTTCAATTTCATTAACTGATAAAAATCTTTTCAGGTCATGATCCGTTTTTACCCAAGGCATGACAAGATAATCAAACTTCAAACTGACACTTACACTATTAGCGTGCCTGGCTATCCAGTCAAGAATCGGCCGGGTACAGCACTCAATGTGTCCTGGAAGAACAAGATGCCTTATGATTATTCTGTCAGCCCCTTCATTTACGAAAAGTTCTTTTATCCGTGCTGTCAGCACATCAACATATCCTGTTGTTTCAGACAACCGTTCAGCGCATTGATTGTTACCGAATTTAAAATCTGTCAGATAAATATCTGGTATCCCTTGCAGCGCTGATAGAGCTTCTGCCGAGCAGTACAGGCTGCTGTTCCAGACCACAGGTGGCAGGTTGGGCATTTTTGAAAAAAGAATAAGCAAGGCAGGTAGATTTACAGTCGGGTCACCGCCTAGGATATTAATGTTCCGGGCCCTTTCAAGCCGGCCCTTTTCTATGATCCGGTTAAGGCGATCAGGGGTTAACCGCTTTGACGGTTTTATTCTCCTTTCACGCGCAGTATGGCAGAAGCAGCAACGGAGATTACACCCGGTCAGGTATATTGTATGAGAAGGGACGATCGCGGGTTCTTCTCCGTAATGAACATATTCCATATAATAACTGGCTTCAGCGCCTGCACCACACCAGCCAATTTCCCCTGACATCCGGTTGATACCGCAATCACGCGGGCAGAGACGGCAGTTTAAAAGTTGTCTCTCTGCCCATTCAAGACGGCTATCTTTAATGATGATATCATGCATCGCTTAAATCAGTATTGAAAAATGAGAAAAATCTTCTATTCAAGTGATTCAAATTATTATGTGTGCAGTCGGGCTTGTCTAATAATGTATATCCAAAAACAGGCAGGCAGTCAATAAAGACCCTTTGGGTACGGTATAATAAATAATATTGTTTGGTTGCAAAAATGGGCGAATACAAGATTCGCCCCTATATTAAATTGTGAAAGTTAAAATTTTACTTAACAATCAGAATCAGATTTAATTAGAATTTACACTGTATGTAAAATCAAGCGCTGGTCAGGACAATCTAGCATCTAGTTTTTATTCTGTTATCACAAATTTTGCCACATTCTCCTTCAAGCGTTCAGCCAGGCTTGCCAGCTTACCCGAGTTGCCTTTTACTTCTAAACTGCTGGTTGATATACGATTGGCATCACTGTTGACCTCATTAATATCTGTTGCAATTTTATCCAATGCTGTCAGGCTTTGGGACACATTTTTATTAGCGCTCTGTATTCCGTCGGAAGCATGGCAGACATTTCTCGCAATTTCAGCTGTGACGATGGACTGCTCCTCCACGGCAGTTACAATACTTGTGACAATATTATTGCTGTTATTAATGACCATTGTTATTTTTTCAATCTCTGCCATGGTATTGGCCGCTGTTTTCTGAACGCCATCTACCATATTTTTTATTTCCTGTGTTGCTTCTGCCGTCTGTCTTGCCAACTCTTTAATTTCACTGGCAACCACGGCAAACCCTTTTCCGGCACCACCCGCACGGGCCGCTTCAATGGTCGCGTTCAACGCCAAAAGATTTGTCTGCTCTGAAATTTCGGTAATTGTTTCTGTTACCTGGCTGATATTCCTTGCCGCACCATCCAGTTCTCTCACCATTTTAGACGCACTGTCAGCCTGACTTGCCACTTCATCAGAAGAGATGCCGGCCTTAGCTGAATTTTGGGCTACCTCATTAAGCGCGATTGTATTCTCCTCGATGGCCGTAGAAATCTCACTGATATTTGCTGACGCCTCTTCCATGGTTGTTGCCACGCTAACCATATTGGCGTTTGTATCCTTTACCGAGGATGCGGCCACACTCGACCTTTGCTGTGAACTGTCCGCGTTTTCAGACATCCGACTGGAAAGTTCGGATAGATCTTCAGCCATTTCCAGATTGTTCTGGGTATTATTTTTTATGGCTTGAAGCAGAATAGAAATTTCCCCTACCATACAGCCCAGGGTTTTGGAAACCTGCCCCAATTCATCCTTGGTCTTTATAATATCCACTTCCACCGTAAAATCACCCCTTGAAACAGCCTCAAGACGTTCAACCAGCTCCTTTAATGGATTAAGCGTTGTTTTAAGAAAAATGATCATGGCAATATGGCTCCCGATGCCGATAAAGACACCGGTTAATAAAATTCGGATAATGGAAAAATTTTCACCGAAAAGGTACGCGCCAATGGAAAGCATACCCATCGATAAAAACCCGATCATCGCAAAAAACTTAAACCGCAAGGACCATTTATAAAGAGACCACATGATGCCCCATGCGGATGAAATACTTACAATAAGCATCAATAACATAAAAAAGAACTGGTGTTCCGTCCCCCAGGTATTTATCTGTGTAATTATCTCCACGTTATGTTCCTTTCAAAATAGGTGTTTCAACAAAAAAAGTATATTTATTTTTTATTTAAACATTTAGTTACATCCTTAATTAAAATGTTTGCTTTTTTTTGATAATTGTACAGACCATCTTTTTCCAAAACATACTTTGCTGTCCCTGAAATGGAATCAATTTTTATTTATTATTTCCAGATGTGGAGGAGTATGGTAAAGCGGAAGACTATCAACACAGGTATTGAATGGATCTCAGAAGCATATAATCCACAAACAGTCTGTAAATCATCATATTTATTTTGACCTTTTAAACGGTTTCAGCTGTTTTAATTGCTGAATGACATGCTCTAACTTGTTTTGCCTGTTGACCCGCGGTTCTTCAAACTGAAGCCCGCACCGTCTAAGTTTTTGTTCGTTATGACAATGTTCATTTATCTCAACATCAGAAACAATATTAATTTTTAAGCCTTTAAGGAAAAATGCATCTGTTTCTGTGATGATTGAAAGCTCAATATCTCTCTCAACATTTTCAGCAGTCTCGGTTTGACATGACACAGGGCAGTAATTAAATGCCAATCCTCCTCTGCTGATATCAAGAATAGGGCCCATCATATCATAATCTGGTTTTAAGACCGCATAGACCTCTTTTTTAACGGGGTAGCGGGCCTGTTTCCGGCGCTCACAAGCACATGTTTTTTTATCATTCATATGTTTAACCATTATAAATAATTAAATTTCTTAATAAAATCATTTGATATATAAGAGAGTGCCCGCCCTGGCAATTTAGTATAGTAACCTATATCATACAATTTGCAAGGGGGTATAAAGATATACAAAAGATATAAACTATCTATATATTTTGAAGGCTAAGCAGGTGGGTTGTTAGATTCTCTTTTTTGTTTCTTATGCCGAGTTTTTTTCTGATATTATTCCGGTGTGTTTTGATTGTTCCAGGGGAAAGATGATATATTTCAGCAATTTCCTTTGTACTTTTGCCTTGCTTCACAAGATTGGCAATCTGGAGTTCAGTCGGTGTAAACCCATAATATTTAGCTGACAGGTTTTTACTAAAAGGTGAAATAATCTCTTCAAAGTTTCTTTCAATAATGTCGACATAAGATGTCTGACGTTCAGTAAGATGACATGTTTTTAATTTATTAAAAAAAGGTAAAATCATCTCTTTAACATTATAAAGAATTTTTTCTTCGAGCTCTTTTTTGTCTTCTTCCCTCCGTTTGAGCAGTACTTTCAAAGCGATATTTGCCTCTTCAATTTTTTTTGTACGCTCGCTCACAAGTTCTTCTAATTGATTCCGATATTTACGCAATGCATCATCAATAATTCTCCGCTCCGTAATATCCCTGAGGATACAGAGAACGCCATGTATTTCGTTCTCTTCATAAATAAGCATAGGATTGATTTCAACATAAATCGTTGATCCATCCTTTGCAAATGTTTCCAAAATAATCATTTCAGATTTTTTGCCTTTTATTAAAATTTCTAAGTATTCATAACATTTAACCAAATCCTCTTGTTTTATAACAGGAAAATCAACAAAATTTTTACCAATACACTCATCCCGTTTCCAGCCATACAGCTCTTCGACTTTTTCATTTATATCGATTAATTTACCGTTTTTATCCGTATAAATAATGAGATCATTGGCATTTTCAAAAATGGTTCTTAATTTTTTTTCACTCTCCTTCAGAGCCTGTTCAGCTTTTTTTCGTTCTGTGATATCTCTGATAATTGTGATAATCCGAACCAGTTTGCCATTCTTTTCAATTGAGCGTGAATTAACCTCAACACAAATCGGTTGTTTGCTTTTTGTGTAAACTTGATATTCCAGCATCCCGAGTTTTTTTCCATTACCGTTAAGTGTCGACTGAAAATCTTTAAGACTCTTTTCAAGTTCTTCAGGTTTATAAATATTAATATCAGCAAATTTCCTGCCGATTATTTCATCTGGGGAATAGCCCAGCATTTCTTTAGTTTTATTATTGGCATCCATGATTGTGCCATTGGGATCCACATAAATGATAATATCATTGGCATTCTCAAAAATGGTTTTAAATTTTTCTTCACTTTCACGTAATGCTTCTTCAGCCAGTTTGCGATCAGTAATGTCGGTGATAACGCCCCGTACCTCAATCAGCCTGCCATCTTCATGTCTTGGTTTTACTGACGCATATACCCAGCAAATTTCACCTGTTTTTTTTACAAGCCGGTGTTCACTCCCTGTCACTTTTCCTGAAACAATATGATCGACGAGGCTTAATACATGCGAAATATCATCAGGATGAGTAATAACCTTGTATGACTCTCCAATAAGTTTTGACGGATGATACCCTAGCAATAGCTCTGCTGAGGGAGTGACATATGTGAATCGTCCTTTGTAATCGACTGTATAAATAACCTCATTAATATTCTCGATAAGATCACGAAACCGTTTCTCACTTTCTTGAATCGCTTTTTCTGTCTCTTTACGGGCGGTGATATTTTTAATTATAGATAAAAGGCCGATGGCCTCTTCTCCCTCATAAACCAATCCGCTGTTTGCTTCAATAACGACCGTTTCTCCATGCTTATTTCTTGTTTTAAATTCGACTAAAGAGACGACATTGCCGGAAATTGCATTATTGAATAATGAAACCAATTGGTTCATCTCTTCCTGGTTTAAAAATTCAAGATCCTCAATCTTTTTCCCAATAACCTCTTCTCGCTGATAACCGAAAAGAGCGCTGGCTTTATTCGCCACATCAATAATTGTGCCGTCCTTTGCAAAGTATAAAAATTCTTCTTTAGTGATTTCAAATAATGTTTTCAGTACATTTTTATTTAGATACCAATCGGTTTTATTTTTTACATCTATACTGTTTTTCTTTGACTCTATGGACATCCTTTCATCCTTTTCAATAATACCTTCATACTTCCCTGAAAAGGGGAATTATGAAAATTTTTAAAACTTAATGTATATACCTTTTTAAATATTAATTTCAAGTGATAAGGTGTATTTTTTTAAATATTTGTAAAATTCCAAGCTGAAAGGGCCCGGTTGTCCTGAGTCTGCCCTGGGAAAGAGTCTTTATGTACACATGGAAGGTAATAATACTAGTGTCGTGTCAATAATGAAACGACGTATTTTGGGATAATCGTTATCGCTATCGAAATCGGGATCGAAAAAAGTCGATCCCGATAGCGATTTCGATCCCGATTTCGATAAAGAGGCTTCTATGTAAACCCAGTTCTTCTGTTTCCATTAATGTCAATACGACATTAATGGCTTGACATGACACTAGATACTGGATGCTGGATGTTAGATACTAGATGGCTAGTCGGAGTGAAACTTAGATCCCGCTGTTGTTTTGGTGAGGATGCTAGATACTTGATGAGAAGAAGGACTGATTGATGAAGACTAGGGCTTAGCTGCTTGAATAAAAAAGATATTGATCGAATTTCAAATCACACCCCTATAAAACGCCATTCTCTCAGCATAAGGCTTCATAGCCTTTAAAAGCTCAGCTTCTTCACTATCCGAGACAGGCTCAAAAGCGCTTCCATGATCCGATAACGCTTTCACCTCTGCAGGTGTTGAACAGCCGACAATTGCCACATCAATATCCTTCGAAAGGGCATACCGCGTCAGCAGTGCTGGAGTAATATCAAGTTCAGGGATAATAAAATGTCCGCCCCCTAGAATTTTCATGGCGATAACCGCAACACCTTTCTCTTTTGCAAGGGGCATTGTGCCTGTTAAAAAGCCGCCAAGAATCCCTTCAATCGGGTTTACAGGCATCATGACGGAATCAACTGGCCAATCCTGAACAGCCCTGGTCAAAATATGCGGATCATGGTGCCCAGTGACTCCAATAAATCTTACTTTTCCGGAATCTTTTGCTTCTAAAAATGCTTCAAGCGCGCCCCCTTTTCCTGAAATCATATCAAGGTCCTGCGCTGTCCGAACATCATGAATCTGCCAGAGATCAAGGTAATCCGTCTGCATCCGGTCAAGCGTGCTCTCCAGGTCGGCCAAGGCCCCTTCCCTGTCCCGGCTCGCTGATTTACTTGCCTGAAAAACACCCAGTCGTTTATCTGGGCACGCTTTCCAAATCTCCCCGTAATACAACTCACTGTCCGCATAAACATGGGCGCTGTCAAAATATGAAATCCCTTCATCAACCGCTGCATTGATAACCGCTTTCGCCTCAGTCAGCCGGCCGTGAGTCCGCAGGACTCCTTCACCCCCCAAACCAACAATGGTAACATCACGTCCAGTACTTCCAAACGTTTTAACTTTCATAATTTATAACCTCATAGTATTTTTTTTCTGAAATTAATTAAAAAATATGATATAAACGATTAAACTGCAATATTTTTAAAAAAGCTTCTCACGTAACCATTTGAAAATGAGGTAACAGAATGAGCCTTCAGGAAGAAATAACAAAACTAAAAGATCAAATGATGTCAGTCATACCTAAGGATAAACTGACCGTTATCAACAGATCAATGGACGAACTGCTTAAATCAAACCCAACCGTCAACAGTCTTAAAAAAGGAGAAAAGATACCTTCTTTCGCCCTTCCAAACGCCAAAGGGAACCCCCTGTCTTCAGATGATCTATTAAAGCAGGCCCCCCTTGTCATAAGCTTTTACCGCGGTGGATGGTGCCCATACTGCAGCCTTGAACTGCGGGCGCTTCAACACGCACTTCATGACATACACCAGGCCGGTGGCCAGTTGGTGGCAATTTCACCGGAACTTCCTGACAATTCCTACTCAACCTCTGAAAAAAATTCCCTGATATTTGAAGTGTTGAGTGATGTGGGGAACAAAATCGCTAAAAAATTTGGCATTGTTTTCTCCCTGGCTGAAGATCTCAGACCTGTTTATAAGGACCTGGGCATCGACCTCCCATCTGTTAACGGAGATGAAAGTTATGAACTCCCTTTTCCTGCCACCTATGTTGTTGATAAAGAAGGCACCATTCTCCTAGCGAATGTTGACCCGGACTACACCAATCGCCTTGACCCTTCAGAGATAATAGAGCTGCTTCAAGATATTCAGCAGAGCAACGATTAAAAACGTTCCAGTGTATATTTAAAAAAAGGTCCAAAGGATCCGGCTTCGTGTATTCTAAACAGGGATACGATGCTGGCTAGCATCCAGTATCTAGCATCCCGTCACTCCACATTCTATATTATCCCCATGCGCTATACTTTTTATATATCCCGCCCCTATTGGGAACCTTACCATCACCTTTCTTGACATATATTTTTTTCAGGCATATATTTATCACGCTTGGAGCGTATTTATGACGTTAAATATCATCATCGGAATCATTTTATTAACAGCCTCTCTTGGGGGAGTGGTCATCTTTACCCTGTGGAGCAGGCATATAATAGAAGTCATTTATTCCGCCTCTCAAGGCACATTAAAAGAAATCCAAGAAAACACAATTAATGAAAGAAAATCCTGAAACAGATATTGAAGCAGGAAGCCACAGGATATCCACTGAACTTTCCCGCAATCTCACGCTTCTTCATGTTACCATGATGGGTGTAGGAATGATGATTGGTGCTGGTGTTTTTCTGGGTGTGGGCAACGCAATCAAAGTCGCTGGACCTGGCGGGGTCATACTCACTTTTTCCTTAAATGCTTTGATAGCAATGTTCACTGCCATGTCCTATGCTGAACTGAGTTCAGCGATACCCAAAGCCGGGGGCGCGTATAATTTTGCGAGGATAGGTTTTGGCCGCGGCACAAGTTTTCTCGCAGGATGGATGGAATGGTTCGCCTCTTCTGTGGCCGGGAGTCTATATGCTGTTACGTTCGCGCTGTATTTTGTAAACTATCTTTCCCAGCTCGGCGTTATCACTGCTGACGGTATTCAACTCTTACTTATTGAAAAGACTGTGGCTGTTCTCATTGCCAGTCTTTTTATATACATCAATTTCCGTGGTGTCTCTGAAACTGGAAATCTCGGGGCTTTTTTCACCCTTGGCCAGACAGCTACACTCCTCTTTATTGCCGGTGTGGGCGTGTATACTGTAATAACCGACCCGGTAAGGCTGGAAAATTTTAAACCTTTCATGCCGAATGGATGGGACAAACTATTAATTACCATGGGATTTACATATGTAGCGTTTGAAGGATTTGAAGTCATTGCCCAGGCCGGCGATGAAACGATCGATCCGAGGCGGAACCTTCCCAAAGCAATGATTTATTCTATTTTTATTGTTGTTTTTACCTATGTGGGTGTCGCGTTTGCCGCCATTGTCGGCGTAAAAGATGTGGGCATGGCGCCCTGGCAGTGGATCGGCGGTTTTGAAGCAAAAGGTTTTGGAGAAGCTGTATCACAATTGATACCCTCATACGGCAATATCCTTGTTACCATTACGGTTATATTTGCGTCAACATCCGCCCTAAACGCTACAGTTTTTTCAGCAACCCGGGCTTCATACGCGCTCGGCAGAGATCATATGCTGCCGCCTGTTTTCTCAAAACTCCATGCAAAAAGGCGCACCCCTCACATGGCACTGTTTTTTACGGGAACCATCGTCATTTTAACAGCAGCTTTTCTCCCTACCATTGACGTGGCCTCAAGCGCTAGCATGATGTTTCTGTTCCTCTTTTTTCTTGTGAATCTATGCGTTATCCGTATCAGGAGAAATATGAGAGATGAAATGAATTATGGTTTTGTAATGCCGCTTTTCCCAATCCCCCCGCTTTGCGGGATTCTCATACAGGCATTACTTGCCGCGTGGCTTATCCATATGAGTTGGATTGCCTGGATCGTAGGACCGGCATGGATTGCCTCCGGCATTATTATTTACTACTTTTATTCCCGGCATAAAGCCACCAGGACAGAAGATGAAATTGTCGTATTAAAGGAAGCGCCAATTCCTGAAAAAAAAGATTACAGAATCCTTATGTCTATCGCCAATCCCGCGAATGCCGTATCCCTGGCTATGAACTGTTATAAATTCTGCGAGGCAAAAAAAGATAAAACAGAAATAGAAGTTATCAATATGGTACCTGTACCGCCCCAGGTACCTCTTTCTGAAGCTTCAAAATACTCACAGGCAGGAGAGGAAGCTATTGGTGAAGCCATGCTTTACCTTGGATCACGTGGTAAATTCGGAAGTACCATGCGCTACTGCAGGAGTATCGCCAGGGGTATCGTGTCGGCCGCATCAGAAAGACAAGCGGATCTACTTATAATGGGGTGGCATGGGCAGGGAAAAGAAGGCTTTACACTGGGGAGTAACGTCGATCCCATCCTGGAGCGTGCCACATGTGATGTGGCGCTGTTTAAAGACTGCAATCAAAAGCAGTATTTAAATATTCTTGTACCATATGCCGGCGGACCAAACGCAACCCTTGCTATGGAAGTAGCATCTATCATGGTTGATCATAACAGCGGACGTGTTGTTGTTTTTAATATCACTCCCCCGGGTCAGCCCACACAGGATGTAGATGCGTTTATTGATGAAACAGCTCCGAAAATTAACACTCCTCGTTCTCTTTTTGAAGCAAAATACGCTATCGCTCACCAACGCTTCATTACCCTTCTTGAAGAAGCCAAAGACTATGACCTAGTCGTCATCGGGGCTACAGGAGAATCTTTTTTAAAACAACAGCTCAGACGATCTCTTCCAGAAACATTTGCTTTACATCATAAAAAAGCACTTGTTATGGTTAAAGCCAAGCGTCAAATCAAATCTTTTATTAAACGATGGATTTAGAGAACAAAGGAAGGGTGTACGGCAAACAATGTAAGGAATCCTTCCCTATATACTTTACTCACACCTATATTTCTGATATATTTAATAGTTAAGTTCTTATCGCTGAGGCGCTGGAAATAATTCATCTTTTTAACTAAACCTGATTATTCCGAGACGCTGAGGAGGACAGCATCAGTATTCTTTCTATTCCAGTTGTAATGATGGTCGCAATCTGTTTTTTTTGTGGCCTTCTTTTATTTCTGGAGATATCTTAAAATAAAAGAAGAAAAGCAAAATTTGTTTTTTGCATTATCTTGTTATTGTGTGGCTCTGTATGATATCTGTTGTGTGGGATTATATAATTCGCAGACTGTTGCCCAAGGAATTTTTTGGCAGAAATACCAGCTTGCCTGTGTTGCCCTGTTTTCCATGGCATATTTATGGTTCATTTTAACATTTATCAATTATCGACCAAATCGCATAGCTTATTTTTTCACTTTCGGGCATCTCCTCTTTTTTATTCTGGGCCTTTCAATTAAAGGGCCGCTCACATTAACCCCTGACTTAGAAAGCATCAAACATGTTTCCTTAGGCTCCTTTCTTGCGATCACTTATTATGAAGGCTATCCCGGCCTTATTTATATTCTTCAATATATATTCGGCATCATTACTTACTTTTTCCTTGTCCCTCTATTTATAAAATACTGCCTGACACAAAAAAAAACACATGCATATATCGTCCTTGCCGCGTTTATTATTTTCTTAATAGCGTCAATAAATGATATCCTAATAGGTACCGGATTACATCATTTTATTTATCTATTTGAATACATTTTCTTAATACTGATTCTTGCGATGGCATATGTTATGTCTGATACATTTGTCAACCTGCACATCAATTATAACCATCTCAACATCACGCTAGAGCAGCGGGTAGAAGAGCGGACCGCTGAACTCAAAAAAGCTTATGAGACAATTGCTAATCTCGCTCGGCAGGATCCTCTGACTAAAATATCGAACCGCAGAGATATCCTGGATAGAATCGAACAGGAAAAGAGCCGCCTCCAGCGCAAAACCTTCCCCAAAGCTGAGCAGCGTCGTGTTCAAAACGCTTTTTCCATTGCCATGTGCGATATCGACGATTTTAAACAGCTCAACGATACCTATGGACACGAATGCGGCGACCTCGCACTTATCCACGTCACCAATATAATGAATGATATGATACGCAGCGAAGACCATGTGGGGCGATGGGGAGGTGAGGAATTCATCTTGATCTTTCCAAATACTGATCTTGGAGGTGCTCACATCGTCTCCGAACGGATCAGGCACCAAGTGGAAGCAGAGGCTTTCCAGTATAATAGCATGAATATTAATATTACCATCTCAATCGGCATCAGTTCGTTTGACGGAAGTTCGACAACGATTGAAACCTGTATAGCAAAAGCAGACAATGCCATGTACCAAGGCAAGGCTCAGGGGAAAAACCAAGTCGTCGTTGTTTCAGACTGAAGTATTTCATTTTCACAGTCATCGTTTTCTGGAGGTAGTATCGTGAAAAAAACGATTACCCTTTTTAATATATGGGTTATTATTCTTTCGGCAGTCGATCTTTCCGCCAATATCGATAACCTATCCAACATGAGCGCTGAATGGATCCGCACAGGGAACAGGAACGCCGCCACAGATGCAGCGGACATCGTCATTTATAATCCTGCCGGACTGACCGAACTCAAAGACGGCCTGGTCATCAATATCGGCAACCAGTCGCTGTTTCGTGAACCGACCCATCGTTTTAGTACCGGTACCGGCGTCAGGAACCACGAGCAGGATAAGGGGGATCTCTTCATCCCCAATATTTACGCAGCATATAAAGATGATGACTGGTCGGTTTTTGGGGGTTTCTATATCCCGGGCGGCGGTGCCGTTGTCGATTACCCTGACGGCTCGATTACCACTTACAGAATTGGATCACAAATCGTTCAAGAATCATACGGTCTAGTCGCCCAGATGGAAGTTCTGGGCATGGTTCCGCCCGGCACATCACAGCTCCCGGGCCTGTTTGAATTTTACCATGAATTTCTGGAAGCATCCTCAGCTTACTATACGTTTACCCTTGGCAGTGCTTATAAGATCAACGATTTAATTTCTATTGCCGCAGGCATTAGGTATATAAACGCCAACAATACCATTGAGGCTGGTTTGAAGTTGAAGAACAATCTGGACGGAAGCAGGATGCGCTTCCAGGTAGACATAGAAGATACAGCTGATGGTTTTGGCTGGATTCTGGGCGTCAATATAAACCCGTCAAAAAAACTGAATATCGGTATCCATTATGAAACCAGGGTTATTCTCGGTTTAGAAACAGAAGTAAATAAAGACGACCTGGGCCTTTTTGTTGATGGTGAAAAAAAACGGAGAGATTTTCCGGGCATGATCGGAATCGGTGTGGGTTACGATTTTTCCCAAAAACTGTATGGTGAGTTTAATACAAGTTACTGGTTCCAGGAAGAATGCGATTGGGGCAGGGATCCAGAAACAGGCAGGGAATTCTCCGACATGGCTGGTGACGCATTCTCTTTTGGTTGTACATTCTCTTATCTTGTATCAAAAAGTTTTCTCTTTAGCATCGGTGCAACCTATACGGAATTTATGTGGAATGACATGAAAAAATATTACACAGGCAACCTAGGCGCTTACGAGGTCCTTTATTCCGACAA
>JANQFQ010000125.1 GCA_028277765.1 Desulfobacterales bacterium | reverse complement strand
ACTATGTTATCAGAGACTGGGGTTCAAAACCTCTTTATCAGTTAATTTCATATATAAAAAACAAAAAAAATAATTTGGAGGATATTGAAGGTCTTGGTTATAAGAAAGAAGATAAGATTTTTTTGAACAATACAACATGCCAATTTGAAATACTCGATTCCCGGGATATTCCTTACCATTTAGTAGATATTGGATCAGGAGAATATAATAGAAAATATGACAACCGGCTATATTTTCCTATATTCACATCGATCGGGTGTCCTTATAAGTGTACCTTTTGTATGTCACCGGCTGTATACAAAAAAATTAAGGGGAAAAAATGGATTCCATATCCGGTTGATTCGATATTGGACCATATTGAGTACCTCCTGAAACAGTATGATTTTGAAAATCTGCAGATATTGGATGATGATTCTTTTGTTGATCTGGGAAGGATGCGGGAATTTTTTATCAAATATATAGAACGGGGCTTAAATAAAATACTTACGCTTGATTTCAGGGGAGTAAGGATAAATGAATTAGATAGAATGGATGACAGTTTCATGGACTTGATGGTGAAGGCAAACGTAGAAATACTTGCTATTGGTGTGGAATCAGGGTCTGATGAGACACTCAAGCGGATGAAAAAGGGAATAACAGTTGAACAGATACTCCGAGTGAGCAGGCGACTGAGTAAATATCCGTCATTCAAGCCGCATTATAATATATTTTGCGGTGTTCCTGGAGAGACTTATGAGGACCTTGTAAAGACAAAGGAAATAATGGAAACACTGGTCAGGGATAATTCGAAATGCTATCTAGGGTTTGCTGCTGACTGGAAACCTCTCCCCGGATCAGTTATGACTGAAATGGCTGTAAAGGATTATAAACTGCACCTGCCTGAAACCCTGGAAGAATGGGCTGAAATTGATTCTTTTGACGCTAAAAAGATAACGCATCCATGGTACACTAGAAAAATCAATAATTTTATAAAACTGCTTCAGATAGCCGGAACGGTTCTTGGGCAGAAAGTTGAAGTTGTTAACCTGGAAAAAAGCCCGCGAAAAATAAATGTATATAAAGTGTTAGGTTGGCTAGCTAAATTGTATAGACCGCTTTTAAAATTCAGACTCAAATATAATTTTACATTTCTATTGATTGAATATCCAATCAGGAATTTCATGATGCATCTGGCTTCCAGGTTGAATAAATGATCAAGAACGCCTGTTTCTTAAGGCTATTTATGTATTATAGAAATCCATGATGTTTCAGTAATAAGATTATTTAAAGAAGCATTTGCCAGCGCAACTGATGTTGCATACTTCGGAGTTGACTGGCTGGGAAAAGTTGCCATTGTCGCATCACCTACAATAAACACATTAAAATCTTTTTTAAGATTATTATATCCGGCCGCTGTCTTTTTCAAACACATATCAGTCGCATATCCGGCAAGCAGTATGTTTGTTATTTTTGCCGTAGAAAGATAATTTCTTATTTCAGCGTATCCGTGGCCGTCATATAGAACAATATCTTTTTTTGTAATATCAAGTGTGCTTACAATTGGAATCGGAAGTTCCCAATATCCAGGACCATTATAAGCATCACCTGCAGAAAGTCCTGGAAACTTTGAAAAGTAATCATATACGGGATGTTTTTTTGATAACAAAAAGTTAGCAATTATATCGCTATTTTCCATATATTTAAATCGTTTTAATTGCAGTTTAAGAGATTTTAAGCCTTTTTCTCTATCAAGCCCTCTAGATTGATTCCGGGGTGATTTATAAACTTCGTTACGATATGGTTTCCCGTTTCCAGGCAGTGAATAGGCAACCATAGCTGTTTGCCCTTTTAAACGGTTGAGAAAAGGTTTCAAAACTTTTTTAGTATGTTTCAGGTAAATCCGATTTTTTTCAGGTGTCCAGAAGAATGAGACACCTGCCGGTTCTGGTGTCGCAAAGCCCTGTCCATCATCGATTCCCCATGGATGCACAACAATAATCGCTGTTTTGTCCCCATTTAATTTATTTTGTGTCTCTATTATTCCACGAGCATTGGCGGAATAGCGCCATGCTAAAACAAGGAGATTGGGGTTTTCATCCAGGACCAGCGGTGAAGATAAAAACCTGTTATCATCAATGATCGGAGCGGTAAATTCAGGGAAACGGCTTAAAATTGGTAAAGGGTTTGGATTAATTGTTAATGTGTTGTCATACCTGTAACTGTTTTGTTGAGAATTTTTGTCAATCTGTTTGTGTTGTTGCTGCTCAATGATTTTATGGGAAAGGCATATTTTATCTCCTGACAGTTCACTGATTTTACAGCGATTATATTTTTGTGATAAAGCGGTCTGATATTTTTTTAGAAGTTTCCAGGCTTTTATGTTTTCCATTGAAAGTCTATAAATTTGCCATATCGCAATCGTAATGAACAGGGCATTTAATATTATTAGCAATGTGACTTTTTTATTTTTCATAACTATATCTCCGTTAATCAAAATGTTTGGAAAAATTAATTTAGGAAAACGTTGACTGAAACAGCGGAAATCAAATCTGTCTTAAGATTGGTTGATCATGCTGAAAAAGAATCAAATGTCTGCGAAATAAGAAGAAAGTATAGCCATCAATATTTTAAATATCATAAACTGAAATAATATATAATGCAACTTTTTATATGGTGATATGATGTAACGGTTTCTGACGGAAGTCTCTGGGTTTGGTTTACAATTAAAAAATGGTGTTGAGCTTCAGGATGTCTTATTGTAGTATTTTTGAGAGCAGGTATTCCATTACTGATAGAATAATTGATATCGCCGACATTTTTAAAGCAAACAAAACGCTATCCGGAAAACTTGATTGTGACATTAAGTATAAGCAAAAAAGAACCTGGCAGAATTTTAGGAGTAAGATATGAATTGCTGATTTGTCTGGCATTAGTAATTTCTACTATTGGTGTTTATTACCAGATAAGAGGACATGTTCCGGTAAGTTACGATGACGAATATATTATTTATAACCAGTATGTTAAGGCCGGGACGGTATGGGAAAGCTTAGCGTGGGCTTTCAGGCTGTCAGGCGAGGAAAGGACCTACTGGAAACCATTAGCATGGCTTTCACATATGCTGGATTTCCAATTTTATGGTAATGATTTCGGAATGCATTACATGACAAGTATGCTGCTTCATATACTGAACTCCCTTATGTTGTTTCTATTGTTAAGAAAGATGACAGGTGAATTATGGATGAGCGCGTTTGTTTCCGGATTGTTCGCGCTTCATCCCTTAAATGTTGAATCAGTTGCATGGCTGACACAGCGGCAGAATGTATTATGTACTTTTTTCTTTCTTCTTACTTTGTGGGCATATATAAATTATTCAAAGCGGGTTAATATTTTTAGATATTCAATAGTATTAGCTGCCTATACATTAGGGCTTATGACGAAGCCAGTTCTTGTGGCTGTGCCGATTATTCTTATAGTTCTTGATTATTGGCCGTTAGAACGGATTGTATCAAGAGCCGAAGAAACAAAATGTGATTTAAAGACTTATCTCCTGCCTTTCAGCAGGTCTGTTGCTGAAAAAATACCATTATTTATTTTAGCTGCCATTTCTATTATCCTGTCATTTCAGCGTATGGGCTCTCACAGCGTGGATTCTTTGATCACTACAAGTGAAACAGCAACATTAATAATGAGAATAAAATCTGTTTTTCTTTCATATGCTGGTTATATCGTAAAAATGATATGGCCGCAGAACCTCTCAATTCTTTATCCCCTTCCCGGTTCTCTGCCTGGATGGTGGGCCGCGGCAGCCGCTTTGTTTCTTCTGACTGTTTCTGCTTTAGCAATTTATTGTTATAGAATAAAACCTTATTTTATAGTTGGATGGGCATGGTATATAATATTTCTCGTTCCGGTTGTCTGTATAATACAAGCAGGTTTCCAGCCGGTTATTGGAGACAGATACGCTTATGTTTCTCTTATAGGATTATTTGTCGTTATTTCGTGGGGAATGGGAGATTTATTAAGACACATGCGTTGCAGTACGCAGGGGATATCGATACTTGTTTCAACAATTCTTATAATCTGTTTTGTGATTTCATGGTTTCAGGTGCACTACTGGGAAAACAGCTTCAGACTATTTAAAAATGCTGTACGTGTAGTGCCGGGAAGTTACCTGGCGCACAACAACCTTGCACTTGCTATGGTGCAGGCTGGAATGACGGATGAAGCGGAAAAACATTATAAAATATCACTGGAAATAAAACCTGATTATTTTAAAGCTCACAACAATCTTGCCAATCTGCTGGTGAGTCAAGGAATGAACGATGAAGCAATATTTCATTACAAAAAAGCGTTGATACAAAGGCCTGATGATTGGATATTGTACAACAATCTCGGCTTGGCGTTAATGAAGGCCGGTATGGAGAAAGACGCTGTCACATTTTTAAAAAGAGCACTGGAAATCAATCAGGATCCAAGAACGCATTATAATCTGGGTGAGACCTTGATAAGAATTGGGAGATATAAGGAAGCTATCGCACAGTTTAAAAAAGTGATCGCTCTTAAACCTGATTTCCCCAATGCTTTAAACAGGATGACATACGCCCGCACAAAGGAAGGTCAAAATAAAGGGACTAACAATAGATAACATACATCGTTTTAAGTATTATTTAGTGGTTATACTACTTGCATCTCTTGCTGTACAGGCCTTATTAAGTATGCGCCTGATGAATGCTTCTTGTGACGAGACAACACACTTGCCCAGCGGGTATACTTATTTAAAGACAGGCCAGATAATTTTGAACCCGCAGCATCCGCCATTAATCAAACAGATGTGTGCCCTGCCGCTCCTCTTTTTAAAACCAAAGCTTCATCTCAGTGATGACTGGTTAGAAAAACCTCCAGACGAATGGCGGTTTGGATATTATTTTCTTTACTCAAATGATGCGGACCGTCTTTTTTTTTGGGGGCGCTTACCAATAGTGTTGTTGTCTTTGCTTTTAGGTTTTTTCGTTTATAAATGGGCAAGCGAGCTTTATGGCGTTTCAGCAGGTATTGCAGCTCTTTTTCTTTATGTGTTTTCGCCAGGTATAATCGCTCATTCGCGTTTTGTTACAATGGATATTGGGTTGAGCTGTTTTACTTTTATTTCATTGTATTATTTATGGAGACATGTCAGGTGCGGAAAGCCGGGATGCCGGATGCTTACGGGATTATATTTAGGGCTGGCACTGGGAACGAAATATTCAGCCGTTATCCTCCTGCCTGTTTTCCTGGTACTGCTGGCATGCCGTGACACTGGCAAAGGAAATAGATATCCCGATATCATACGTTCTTTATCAGACTATGTGATAATCATTGCTGTGGCAAGTCTGGTTGTTTATGTCATTTATATGTTTCCAAGGGATCTTCTTTTTTATTGGAAGTATTTACGAACGGTTTATCAAGATCATAAGCCGGATTACATGTTTTACCTGTTGGGAGAGTTCAAGCAGGGCGGATGGTGGTATTATTTTATTACCGCATTTTTATTAAAAACGACACTGCCGGTCTTGGCAATCTTTATTTTGTCTTTATCACTTTTTATTTGTAACCGTAAAGACCGTGTCATTGATGGGGCTTTTTTACTTTTACCGGTTTTATCATTTTTTGTCGTTGTTTCCACCCTTGCCAGCAATATTGGCATTCGATATTTATTGCCGGTTTATCCATTGATATTTGTTTTCGCGAGCCGTGTTTTTATTTTATTTGCTGACAATCGTATTATGAAATCATTTTTAATATTACTCTGCCTTTGGCACATGGCATCTACTGTTCGCGTTTATCCTGATTATCTCGCGTATTTTCATGAACTGGCCGGGGGGCCTAAACAGGGGTATCAATATCTTGATGAATCGAATTTAGACTGGGGCCAGGATCTGAAAAGGCTAAAAGTATATTTAGATGAGCATTCCATTGATCGAGTAAAACTCTATTATTTCGGGACCGCCTCCCCTGATTACTATGGTATTCAATGGGAAAAGGTTACGCCTCAAGACTGGTTTGATGAACCGTCGTCAGGATATTATGCTATTAGCATTCATGTGCTTATCAGGGGAATGGAGAAAGCAAAAAGTTGTAAAGTTAATACTGACTGGCTTAGCCGTTATGAACCAGTGGGAAGGGTTGGATATTCTTTCTATATATATCGATTTGATTGATTATTATACAATAGAAATAATGATGTTGAAGGTAAAGCATGATACCCAATGACAAGAAAAACAGAGCCTTGTTTGGTCATATTCCTGCAGATATATTATGGTGTGTTTGCCTGGTTATCACTATCCTTTTAGTCTATGGACAGGTAACAAATCATTCATTTGTAAGCCTTGATGATAAGTTGTATGTTACGGATAATCAGCATGTAAATACAGGATTGACCCTTGAAAATATTTTATGGGCAATTACTTCTACACGTGCCGCCCACTGGCATCCGCTAACATGGATGTCCCATATGCTTGATGTGGAATTCTATAAAATGAAATCAGGCGGGCACCATATAACAAGCTTACTTTTTCACATAGTAAATACTTTATTGCTGTTTATTCTTTTAAGGAGGATGACCGGTGCTTTTTGGAAAAGCTGGTTTGTTGCTGCGTTTTTTGCTTTGCATCCTCTTCATGTGGAATCGGTCGCGTGGATAGCTGAACGGAAGGATGTGCTGAGCACTTTCTTCTGGCTCTTGACCTTATTCAGTTACGCCCGATATACAGAGCGCCCGAGCAAGGACAGATATCTTATTACATTCTTATGCTTTATGCTTGGCCTCATGTCCAAGCCGATGCTTGTAACGATCCCTTTTGTATTGCTGCTGTTCGATTATTGGCCGCTTGGCCGTTTTAAGCCTTTTACTTCATCGAACGGCACCACATCAACGTTGCAAAAGAACATACGGTCTCAAATCTATCATCTGTTATATGAAAAAATACCTTTTTTTGCTCTTTCAGCTGTATCTTGCACGGTGACCTATTTAATCCAGAAAAGCGCAGGAGTGATGGCACATTTAGAGACACTTCCTTTTCATGTCAGGCTCACAAATTCTTTGATTTCATATACAGGTTTCTTATGGAAAATGATCTGTCCTTATCATTTAACGGTTTTAAAACCATTGCCTGAAGTGCTCCAGCCTTTTTGGGTTGTTGGATCGGTTTTATTAATAGTATTCCTGTTTGTGTTTGCCGTGATTTATATGCGTGAATATCCGTGGTTTATTGTGGGCTGGCTCCTGTATTTCGGAACTCTGGTTCCTGTCATCGGGCTTGTACAGAACACGATTGAATTCATGCCTGACAGGTACACGTATGTATCTCTTACCGGAGTATTTATTGTTTTTGTCTGGGGCTTCTCAATGCTTACAGAAAAACTGAGGATAAAAAGGTGGCTTGCTGTTTCCCTGGCCGGGACAGCACTTTGTGCTTGCATTATACTTACATGGCAACAGGTAAAATACTGGCGGGACAGTGTGACGCTTTATAAAAGGGCTATAGCGGTCACGGACAACAATTGGATGGCATATAATAATTATGGCGTTTTATTGTCAGACCAGGGGAAAAAGAAAGAAGCGATTGACTGTTTTAAAAAGGCCCTGAATGCATTTCCGGATTATGAGCACGCGCACAACAACCTTGCAGTTAATCTAAGTTCAGTGGGCAGGTATGATGACGCTGCCCGGCATTATTTAGAAGCGATAAAAATTAATCCTGATTATGAAGGTGCTCACAATAATATGGCGGAACTTTTATTTTTCATGGGCAGATATGATGATGCCGGAAGATATTATTATGAAGTTATAAGAATAAATCCTAACAACGCGGAGGCGTACAATAGACTGGGCAGTATTCTTGCATTTAAAGGGAAAATTAAGAAAGCTGAAGCTTGTTTTAAGACAGCTTTATTGTTAAAACCGGATTTTCATGATGCAAGGGCGAACCTTAATGATATTCATACTGCAGGGGCCAGATTAAGGGGAAAAAAGATTGACCAGGTTAAAGATTCAGCGAAAAGGAATTTTTAGCATTTATTTTAATTCACAAAGGAGCGTTACTATAAAAAACTTGTAAAGAAATGATGAATTGCTATAAATATTATTTGGTTATTATAAGGTATATATATGTATAAAAACGAAAAAGTTATTGTTGTTATGCCTGCTTATAATGCGGCAAAAACACTGCGTAAAACCTATGATGAAGTTATGGCTCAGGGTATCGTTGATCTTGTCATCGTTGTGGATGACGGCAGCAGTGATGATACTGTCGCGGTAGCTGAAACACTGCCGGCAACAAAGGTTTATACCCACGAGATAAATCAGGGCTATGGTGCCAACCAAAAAACCTGTTATCGGTTGGCCCTGGAAGAGAAAGGCGACATCATTATCATGGTTCACCCAGACTATCAATATACACCTTTGCTGATACCGGCGATGGCCGCCCTGATCGGAAACGGATTGTACCACTGCATTCTCGGTTCACGGATTTTGGGGGGGCACGCCTTAAAAGGTGGGATGCCTGTCTGGAAGTATATTGCAAACCGGTTTTTGACCTTTGTTGAGAATGTTTTGACCGGTGCAAAGCTTTCCGAGTACCATACAGGATACCGGGCTTTTTCCAGAGAATTGATTGAGAGACTCCCCCTGGAGAAGAACTCCGATGATTTTGTGTTCGATAATCAAATGCTTACTCAGGTGCTGTGGTATGATTATAATATCGCTGAAATTAGCTGTCCTACAAAATATTTTCCGGAAGCGTCTTCCATAAATCTTTTACGGAGCATTAAATACGGTTTCGGTTGTCTGGCTACAGCCGTAGCATACCGGCTGACCAGGATGAAAATCATACAATCACAATTATTCTCTAATGATGTCACGATCTGACTTCAGAATATGCTTGCTGCTTACCGTTGTGGTTATAGCGGTTTTTGGGCAGATGTGCGGCCATTGGTTTGTCAATGTTGATGACAATGTTTATGTGACAGAGAACCAGCTCGTGCAGTCGGGATTGAACGCGGTCAGTGTTAAGTGGGCCCTAACATCTGTACATGCCGAGTTCTGGCATCCATTGACATGGCTCTCCTATATGCTGGATGTTCATCTGTATGGGCCATCACCAGTGGGTTTTCTTTTTACCAACCTGCTTTTTCACATAGCGAATACAATTCTGATGTTTTTAGTTTTCAGGAGGATGACCGGCAAATCAGTCCAAAGCGGTATCGTTGCGGCCTTGTTCGCGGTTCACCCACTTCACGTGGAATCGGTAGTATGGATTGCTGAACGGAAGGATGTGCTGAGTACTTTTTTCTGGCTTCTAACCATGCTATGTTACGCGTG
>JANQFQ010000118.1 GCA_028277765.1 Desulfobacterales bacterium | reverse complement strand
GGAAATGCCTTTATAAGGCCCTTAATTTCCATTAAATCATTTTTTCTTTTTAATATTTTCATTTCTTTTTTATCGCATAACTATATTGAAAAATCAAATTCTTTATATGGTTTTTCAAGGATCTTATGGTTTTAAAGCCCATGAGTAGGGATGTAATGCAGAATTTTTGTCGGGTGAAATTTGTTTTGATTTATAGCAGAATGTTTGACTGTGGGCAGAGAGCGACATACATACAGAAACATTGATTTTTATCGTAACAATTCGGAGACATCAACAGTTTCGCCAATTGATCCATCCTCATGCCGCCAAACCACAAGTTTATCACCACCCTGATTTTGATCGACACAGGCATAATCCCCATTTCCATAGCTATATAAAACTATAAGATGTTGGGGCAACGCCGGTTCAGCATTGAGTCTTTCTTCACTTGTGATTTTTACAATTTCCGAACTTCTTCCATCTTTATAGTTTAACCATCCATCAGGTAATTTTACAGTTTTTATAACTAAATTTTTATAAGAACTCGGCATAGAGATATTAAAATGTCGCTCTATTTCCATTAATTCAAATTCGATTTGTTTTTTGTTAACATCTATTTTGATTGCTTTTGTAAATTTCGCTATATTTTTTCTGTCAACACCCTTTAGCTGCAAAGGCTGCATAATAACATTTAGTCGACCATCCCAGAATTTAGCAATTAAACGTGCAAAGCGATGGCTGCATATAATTGCATCGTTTGATAATATAAACAGATCAAGTAACTCAGCATTACTGAGATCTATAGATCCTTCACTTTCTTTTTCTTCGATAGAAATGTTAAAACGATTTGTAATTGAAAACAAATCATATCCCGCCACTACGTTTTCGGTATTTAAATTAATGCCGGATATTTGATCTAAAATTGTATCTCTTAACTCATTTGTTATCAGCAAATTATATTTTGTTGTCAATCCGATGCTCATATCATTATCCAGCAACGCTAAAGCCTTTTCCGAAAATAGCGGTCGCGGACAAAAATGTATAAAGGCAGTACGATTTTTACCCATTTTGAATGAAAAATCGTGATGTCCATCGAAAAATTCCATGTCCTCAAATTTTATATCGCTATAAGTATTTAACAATGCCCTGGTCTTTTTCTTCTGCTCATCATCGAAGCAAATGTGGTAGTTACGTGCAGGAAAAGTAAATCCATGAAAATTACCACTTTCTTTGAGTTCAATTAGTCGGTTCAAAACGTCTTCTTGGTCTGATCCACCGTAGAAATAAAACATAAGGTCTTTTCTCATATTCTTACACCTATTTTAATTTATAAATCTTTCAGCAAATTAAAATTATATTGGTTTAGCTTACTTAAAGGATCAATGACTGTCTAATTCGGAATATAAAATTTCATACCACAAATTCATCGGCTTTAAAAGGTGCAACATTCAACATGTATAATAGAAAAATTAACACCTCTGAAATGGGCAGCATACTGGCAATAATACGCCTTGAACCAATGTGGCGACACCCAATTGAAATTGTTAACTTTTAAATTTGAAAATATTCAGGTTTACACACTCAGATTAAAACCGCTCACATTCCTCAATTCTCTTCAGGCTTTATCTTCTCTGCTCTTTTGGTCCTCTTTCTGAATCTATTGACCAATCTTACGATGACCGTGATAATACCGAACAAAATATAATAGACAAAAGCGATAAAAAGAAGAATGGTTGTTTCAATGCCTGATATGACGTTGAACTGGTGCCATTTTCTTGCGATCTCTTTCAGCTCAGATGGCGCTTTATCAAAAGACACCTGTGTGACAGTTCCGTCAACAAAATCGAGGAAAAAGCTGTCACGATTTTTCCATACAATAACTTCCTGCTGCGGGTCATTATCAACCTGAGCTGCCCGGACAAACCCGCCCCCATACATATCCCTGTCTATAACCTCACTGGTTTTATAAACAGTGTTATCTTCTGGCCCCACGACCTTTATCAGTATATAAAGAAGCTCTCCGTCTTCACGCTGGTTAACATTCACCTTGTACTGGCTGTCTCCTGATGTCCAGACCAATCCATCAGCCGACCGTAAAATCCTGTCCACCTGCTGACGGTTATAAGAATGATACCCGCACATTCCCATCAGAATCACGACAGGCCATAACAGCAAAATAATTTTCACTGTCTTTTTCATATTAATAATGTTTTTCTTCGTGTTCTTCGTGGTGAGATATTTTTTTATATATAGTTTATTCCTTATATCGTTCTTGTATTAACCGAAAGTTATTCAGGTTCGCGAAAAAGATATCCACTAATTCAGGATCAAATTGATTGCCCCTCTCTTCCTCGATAATCCTAAGGACTTTTTCCTCATCCCACGCCTCTTTGTAAACCCTGACGCTCGAAAGGGCATCAAAAACATCAGCAAGGGCGACAATCCTTCCAAAAATATGAATCTCCTCCTCTTTTTTGGGTATTGCCTTACCATCATCCCCTCTATATCCTTGAAGCGGTTCACCTGTTTCTATATCAATATGGCCGGGATAGCCTTTGCCGTCCCACCGTTCATGGTGATCTAGGGCGACCATTTGAGCGGCTTCATCAAAAGACGACTGGCGATCAATAAACAACCGGGCGCCGTACATTGAATGTTTCTTCATGATCGCGTATTCTTCGTCATTAAACCGTCCCGGTTTTTTAAGAATTGTATCGGAAATAGCCACTTTGCCCACATCATGGAGCATGGCTGCCAGTCTTAAAACATCCCTGTTCTTTTCAATCTCTTCATGCGATATATTATGTCTTTTTGCCCAGTTTTCATACAACTCAAGGGAAAAACCGCCTACTCTGTTAACATGGGCGCCTGTCTCCTTGGGATCACGCATCTCAGCCATCCGTATCATCCTGAGAAGGATCCCCCTTGTCATCTGCGCGCGCTCAAGGGCTACAGCCGCGATACCGGCGAAATTATGCATGATTTTTTCATCTTTATCTGAAAATGAAACAACCTTGCCTGTTTCATCCCGCGCATTTAATATCTGAAGGATTCCAACGATACCTTTTGATGCTGTTGCTAACGGTATGGTAAGCATGGACTGGGTCTTATATTTTACAGTTTTATCAAATTTCTTGCTGAACTGAAAGGGGAGTGACGAATCAATCGCGTAGACATCCTCGATATTGAGGAACTTACCGGTTTGCGCCACATATCCCGCGATACTATTCTCATCAATCGGAATTGTAAACGTTGAAAAAATAAGTTTTTCACCCTCTGCGAGCATTTCTTGGAGTGTGTCATTCTGAGTGTATGTAAAAAGGAGCTTGCCATCCTCCCTGATGTAAATTGAGCCTGCATCTGCATTTGCAAAAAGACGGGCCTTATAAAGTATATGCTCCATTAATATATCAAGATCGTTTACCTGGTTAAGCTCAACCCCAAGTGAAGATATACTCTCCAATTTTTCCTGCTCACTAAGCATATGTCCTCCTCAATTTTTATATGCTGATTATAATTTGTATGATTTAGAATAACAATATAAAATCATTTAGTTTTTATGCTGTACAAGGATGCGAGCCTGGCAGGAGAAAACCCCATATAACATCCCGCCGTAATAACCTGATTAATCAATGTTGTGCGGGCAATCCCGAGTTTCTGCCACCGTCGTCCTGATGTCACCGCGTCTGCCCTTGCAATCCGTATTTTCCCCTGTTTTGAAAGAGAACGGACTAAAAACAGATCTTCAGCGATCGGCACATCCAGGAAACCACCCACAGAATCAAACAATGATTTTTTTAAAAAAATTCCCTGGTCACCATACGGTTTTTGAAAAAACCGAGCGCGTATATTAGTCATAAACTCAATAATCATCATAAACTTATTTTCAAAATCGGTCTTGAATCCAAACGCACCTGCAGCTGTTTCTCTTGGTATCAATGTGTCAAAAACATATTCCGCATAATCCTTTGGCAGCAATGTATCTGCATGCAGAAAAACAAGTATTCTCCCTTTTGCAGCCCACGCGCCATGATTCTGCTGAACAGCCCTCCCCTTCCTGCTGCTCACAACCCGCGCGCCAGCATCTCTTGCCTGCGCAACTGTATTATCAGTACTCCCACCGTCAGCAACGATAATTTCAGCATCATCGCTTTTTGCGCTCATAACAGCTGATACAATATTTTTGGCTTCATTATACGAAGGGATAACAACAGATATATATGGTCTATGCCATGTGTCCCCTGGACAACATTTTTTCAAGTCATCTATGGTGTCAATATCTATCTTTTCATCCAGCAGAACACAATCAAGCCCCTTTTTCTTGGCAATGTCAATTGTCCGGGTGAGAACATCTTCTGTCGACCATGTTATGTTGCGAAAAATATCCACGGGCTTTTTCATCCCCATAAGCCAGTATCCGCCGTCTGTGCTGGGAGCTATAACAAGATCATGCTTTTCCAGTGCTGTAAACGCATTTTCAATATCTTTTCCTTCAACTCCATGAATATCCGTACCCATGAGGACAACCCGCCTATACCCATTGTTAAAGGCGTCTTTAAAAGCCAAAAACATCCGGTTCCCCAAGTCTCCATTAGCCTGGGAGGTAAAGAAAGCTGTTGGCCCGAGCCACTGTCTCACCTTATAGACACTTCCATTGTCAAAACTGAATTTTATATCAATATCATTATTAGACGCCGATTCAGTGGCAGTTTGAAAAATATCTTCCGTGAGCTTCCGCTGGACGTCTGCAGCGCCAACAGGACCAGTTTCCGTTATCAGCCGAGTCTTTGTTTTTCCCGGCACTGGATACCTTCCGAAAATAATCAGTAGATCATGGGAAACAGCTTTCATTATCTATAATAGCTCCTGTACAAGGATACGGTATCAGGCTCTTTCACGATACGTGAAATTAAATATCCGACAACCCTGCAGATAATTGAAATCGAATTTATATACCCCACAACCCGCCATCTTCTTGATGAAACAACCACTTCATCAAATAGAAAAATTTGTCGTCCTATGCTATGCAGCCTGATGCTGAATTCCACGTCCTCCATTAGCGGTATATTGGGAAAAAGCCTGTTTTCAACAACCGGTTTCCGCCTGAAAAACTGTACCTGGTCGCCAAAACTGATACCCAAAAAAATCATTCGGAAATCATTGGCCAGTTCAATCAATTTAAGCCGAAAACTAGCCCGGTCAAAAATGCTTCCCACTGCGCCCCCGATCACATCTGGATGTTTTTCAAGAGACGTAATCATTTTTGTAAAAACAGGCGCTGTGGCGTCCACATCAGCGTGCACCACAGCCACCACATCCTCTTTAGCTGCTTCTATTCCCCGGCATATCTGTCCTCCCCGGCCACCGCCTTTTTCAGGCGGAGCAGGATGATAAATCACTTTTGCGCCTAAGTTTTCCGCTTCTTTGGCTGTATTATCGTTAGATCCGGCATCAACCACAATGACTTCGCTAACCGATTTGTCTGTCAGAACATTTTTAATGCATTCGTCAATTCGAGCTTCTTCATTTTTTACAGGGATGACCACTGACACTGTTTCAGGGATGCTGCTATCAAAAGAATATTTTAGTCTCTTAAAAAAGCTGGACACCTCAACTAAAAATACGATACTAAATGGGAGCCATACGCCTACCTGTGCCCATACCGGGAAATCCCATTTCCCTGTATGGTGTGATATCCCGTTCGCTATAAAATAGAGGCCAATTGACAGTGAAAGGACGATCCAGGACATCCGCTGCATTATAATCGCAAACGGTAGTATCCATGTGATATACCAGAAATGAACTGTCGGTGCGAATAGCAGAAGGGCGCTGAACGCGAAAAGAAAACCCTGGACAGGATCATGCCCAAACCGGCTGTTTCGTTCTGGATGAACAAAGCATATGCCCAACACAAGGGACACTGCCAGTAATACTTTGCATACACTGGTTGCCGGGGCTATTCCCCCCAAAGCCGCACGAAGAAGACCGTGTACAGATCCATTAAATGCGTATTCTTCTCCAAATTTTATAATACAATAAAAAAGCTGATGCCACTCTGAATCAATAAGGGGGAGATAAGGGACAACCACAGTTACCGGCAAAATCCACACATATTTAAGATTCTCCCGTCTCACAAGAAACAGAATTGCTGCTGCGGCCACATATTTTGTCTGGATTGCCAGTCCGGCAAGCAGGAACATCCAAAACCATTTTTTCCTGTCATAACAGAAGATAGCGGCCAGGAGAAAAAATATCTGCATGACGTCAAAATGCGCCTGTCCCGCAAAGCTATAGAGGATTAAAGGATTAAACGCATACAGTAATGCCCATCGAAAATCAAGCTTCCGTTCTTTTAGTAGCATGATGATAAACCAGATGGCGGCTATATCAAAGAATATCATTAATTCTTTTATGATTAATGTTGAATAGCAGATGCGGATCAAAAAAGAAAAAAGATACAAAACAAACGGCGGGTATGCTGCAGGATTATAAGGATGGTTAATATTCGCGTGAAAGGGATCTGTCTTTGCAAGTCCGTCAAGGGCTGAGTCATCAGGCGCAATATAATAAGGGTTTATTCCTTCATTTAAAAGACGGGCTTCCCATAGATACCGGTTAACATCATCTGACGGTTCATGGGGAATGAGTGCTAAACGGCATATAAGAGAAAGTGCCAGAATCAACAGAATATTTGTTTTATAAGTAAGTCCTTTGGGGTAAAGAAAAAAAAGGGCCACACTGATCAGCCAGGTGGTGCCGTACAAAAGGATAAATTTTCCAGCCGGAACCTTATAATCGATTCCGAAAAGACCGATATTCAGATAATGCTCCCCTATAAAACCGAACCCCCCCCCCTTCAGGCAGATGAGAGACATAAGGAGTGCACCAACAAAAAATAAAACTACTGCCAGGCGTCTGCTGGCAGTCAAATTGTTTTGAATGTCACTCATGTTTAACAAAGGTTTGCAGGGCGGTCAAAAAACCGATAAAAAGAAATCCTGCCGTGTACATCGCAAGGAACGGTCCAACAAGATATTTCCCAACCGCGAGATAAAACAACAGGGAAACCCCGCAGTAACATCCGAGGATGATTTCCAGCACCGCTGTCCACGGCATTTTAACATGGTACTTTTTTATTCCTCTTTCCCCTTTCTTGGGTGTACGGATAAAACCACTTTCTATACCGCAAATAGCTTCAATAACCGCGCGCGTGTTTGACACCGCCAGGCCTGTACCAACAGCTATTAAAAAAGGGAGGAACAGCACTCTCCGCTTCCAGTCGCCGTATGCTGCTCGCTGGCTCACAAGATAAAGAGCGCTCGGAGCTGTCATGGCAAACAGAAGAAAGATTACCAAAAAGCTGAAAAGAACCGCACCCACAGCCGCGTCAAGGGTCAGCAACACAGGTAACGCCAGAACAGCCAGCATAGCCATCATCGGATGCACCATGTAATGGGTCAGGTGAAAAAAAGCCTCAACTTTTTTGAACACAGACACAGGCGCCTTAATAATAGAGGGCAGGAGTTTGATCACTGTCTGTATAGATCCCTTGGCCCACCTGAACTGCTGACTCTTAAACGAGTTGATATCTTCAGGAATCTCCGCTGGCACAACCAAGTCCGGCACGTACATAGTCTCCCAGCCCGCGAACTGTACCCGGTATGAAAGATCCATGTCCTCAGTAAGTGTGTCCCACTGCCAGCCCCCGCCGTCATATATGGCCTGTCGGTTCCAGATTCCAGCGGTTCCGTTAAAATTCATGTAAAGCCCGCTCCAATTTCTGGCGGCCTGTTCGATCATGAAATGGCCGTCTATGCCAAGGGCCTGGGCCCGTGTAATAATAGATTCACGCCTGTTCAAATGACCCCACCGAGCCTGTACAAGGCCAAGACCGGAATTTTTAAGAAAGAAGGGAACCGTCTTTAAAAGATAATCTTCCGGAGGCACAAAATCCGCGTCAAAGATGGCTATCAGTTCTCCTTTAGCCTGCTTAAGCCCTTTGGCAAGTGCCCCTGCTTTATATCCAGTTCTATTTTTCCGGCGCAGGACTTTAACATCATGTCCCCTGTCGGAAAGTTCAGCAATGATACGATCGATGAGTTCACAAGTTTCATCATTAGAATCATCAAGCACCTGGACTTCATGCAGTCCCTCTGGATATGTCATACTGCACGCGGCCCTGATAACCCGCTCGGAAACATTATATTCATTGTATATTGGAATCTGGGTTGTGACTTTGGGAAGACCCGTTTGTTTAGTGAGATCACCCGCTCTCTCATAAACGCTTTTCCGAAAAGCATTAGCCTTCACTGTCCCTTTATTAAAAAGATAAATCATTATATAACAGTTTAGCCCGTAAATCATAAGGGCTCCTGCTGTCATAAAATATATCACTGCAATTATCGTAAAAACCATATCCAGCATAATCTTATCACTCCATTAAAAAACATGTTCACCACGAAGGACACGAAGAGCACGAAGAAAAAATCTTTTCTATTTTTCGTAAAAAGAACAAAAAAACCATTATCGAAATAACCTTCCCGGTGAAGAAATCCTCCACCTACCCCAGCTGATCAAGTACTGGCTTAAAGTTATCTCTTATTAAAAATTTTTCCATCCTCTGGATTAGTGTGTTCCCAATAATAAAAAAAATTACTTCCTTTTAATATAAGGCTGTCTCCGTTGCTCTTTTCCCACTTCAACATACGGTGTGGAAAATCCTTTTCAAAATACAACTTATCGCTTCTTTTTTCACACGTCACCTCTGCTTTATAGGCTCCTTTATAAATATCTCCCTTTATTTTAACCTTCGGTAATCGCGTAACAGATACTTCCGCTTTCTTAAACTGAATTGGTACAGCCTGTTTTGAGATAAATGAATTGGCAAGCAGTATACTGTAGTTTCCCGACTGTCCGAGTTTTGTTCGAAGTGTGACAGGAAGGGCATCGTAAAATACAAAATCTTCTTTTGCCATATACACGTCAGCATCTCCCTGATCATCAAAATAAGAGTGAAACGTAAACTTATGGCGACCGTCTTTTAAAAGATATTCCATGAACGTATTTCCGCAGCCATCCTGGCTGCCCATAGTATACTTAATCACCTGTCCTGTCTTCCTGTTGAAAAAAATCGTTGCCGTCTGAAAGTAGTCATACACACCTGTAGGAACAGTCTGTATATAGTTCATCTTGATCACTTCTTCAGCACCTTTATTGCTCATGGTTTTAACCAGCTTTTCCATGTCAAACGGCTCTTTTACCATAATAATTTTAACTTTCGCATCCCTCATGACACCATATTTGTTTATCCTGGCGTCATACACCTGAAACTCGGCTTTACCTGAGTCCCAATACGGGTTTGAAAAAAAATCACCCGGCAAACCCGGCGAGGTTCCAACGGCGGAAAAAATGAACAATAGAATATAAATTTTAAATCCTTTCATCATCTATCCTTAATTATTTTGCCTTTAATAATCTATCACGATCATTCTAGATACTTGATACTAGAAACTAGATACTGGAAACTGAATACTGTCTTTAGCCCTGACCACGACAACGATTTTTTAAAAACGACAGAGCGGAGCGATACATTAACTTAAGGAACTTTTAACTTCAGGCACTATGTTTTCTCAAAAATCATTCAGGCTCCAGTCATATTCAAGAAATTTTATTTTAGCTTTCATCTCTTTTAGCATGTCCTGCTGTTTTGGGATATCTGTCAGCAGGTCCGCGTGTTTTGCAAAAAAACTCTCTAGTGAATCGTAATCCCTAAATCCCTTGCTGAAATCCCCGCCATACCATTTGAATATCTCAGACGCTTCAATCGTCCTTTTCCTGAAATTGAACCGGTTCAGCCTTTTGTCAGACAAAAATTTTACAAGATTGTCTTCAAGCTGTTCATTGAGTCTTTCTGGAACAAACGCTTCATTACGGAGCGGCGGACATCCTTTTGCGGCGCATACCAGCACGACATGGATAAGCGGTTCATCATACACACCTGGCTTACGGATCAGGTCATGCTCAATCCCATCCAGGTGTATCCGCTTCCCAAACAGCCTTATAAATTTTTTCCTCCAGGGACTAATCATAGTTGTGCCGATATCCTTTATGGATCTTAGCGGATATTTTGAAAGAATCAGGTCGATGGTATACGCGTTATAAGCATTAATTAAAAACGAGAGTTGCTTTTCCTTTTCCCAGGCGCTGAATTCCTTCTTGTCCACATGTGTCAGGTTGTGTAAATACTGTTTCAATCGGGTATGGTCTTTTTTAAACGCCGCATACCGCACCCTGGAGGCTTTGCCGTCATTGATCAAAACCACATACTTTTTCAAAAGCGCATCCCATTTGGCATGGGAGTGGTCAAAGGCTGATGCAGATGAGACGCATAAGATCATCAATGCAATGACATAATAAAATACTCTGTTCATGGTTTATTTAATCCTTATTGTCTAAATCCCTTCATTCTTACCCAGCCTTACTTGTGATAACCCAATACCATGCACTGAAAATAAAAAAATAAATCGCGATAGCTTCAAATATAATAAAAATACAATAATACCAGAGCCTGTTAAGCAGGCCGGACGGTATGAGCAGTCCTAATTCAACAATGCCAAGACAAAATAACGAATAGTAAGTATAATAATATCCATGGGTGATTACAAGCTTGCTGATAAAAAACAAAGACAGGTTCAGAATAATAAGAAGACTGGTAAACCTGGACAGGTTTGCCCAATAAATGGCGGCCTGGTTTTCAAATTTTTCATTTAAAGAACTGATTATTATCATGTATCACCGTATGATATGTTTTCAAATTTCAGCACATCCACAGGGCATACTGTGATGCATATTCCGCACTGGATACAACTGGTCTCCTTGTTTGAAAAAGGCGCTTCGTTCTTCGCAAAAGCCATAACATCAATGCCGACCTGGCAGTATTTTGAGCACTGGGTACACTGGATACATTTATCATTTGCCGTAATCGCCAGACGGCAGTAAAGCTTGCTCAAAAATTCCATGTATTTAGCAAGCGGGCACCAGTAACGGCACCATATTTTACCACCGTATATAGGGTACAAGGCTACCGGGATAACCGCAATCATCCAAAAATCCGCCATAAGCGAGTAGGCCCCGTGCCATAGTCCAGCTGATGCTGTGTCACCGTTGTATATAAAAAGAATAACTCCCGCGCTGATAAACGCCCAGAAGAGCATGACGGTTCCCTGGAATTCAAGCCTGACACTCCGCTCTCCTTTTGGCGAAAGGTGACGCCATCTGTCACCAAGAGTCTCCGCAAGCCCCCCGCATCCGCAGATCCACGTGCAGAATCGTTTCCCGTGCCATTTGACTGCGATCGGAATAACCACAAACGTCATGAGGAACGCAAGGCCGACAATTACCCATTTTAAATCCGTAGGAGAGACACCTGACATGTTATAAAATGAATCAAACAGAAGCGGAAACGGATTGCTCACCGCATACGCCCGCCACCATGTGTCGCCCGGCAGGAAAACAGCGAATATACACTCAATTAATATAAAGGAGACCATCTGAAAAATGATAAGCGAGCCAAATCTGTATATCTGGTATTTATCGGTCCATCCCCTGCTCCACCGTTTCATGGCCATAAGCCCGAAAACTGTCATTAGTATAGTATAAAGAAGAGAATACCAAAAAGACGGGTTCTTCAATATACCTATTAGGTTCGAAATACCGTACCCGTAATACGGAAAAGGCCAGAACCCTTTTTTCCATGCATAAAAGAGATAGACAATGACAAGCATGGCAGTCAGCAGCAACCACCTGGCAGTGTCCCATACGCTTTCCATTTTTATGCCGATCTTTTTAAAAAAACCTGTGGGGACTTCTGACCCGATCATTTCAAAGACGAAATCATTAGGAAGGACCTCTTCTTTACCAGTGCCAAGGTTTTTAATGATAACATTCTCTTTACCGATACTACTGAGGCCTGTATTCATGCGGATTGCCAGCTTCCCTTCCTTTTCCTTAGCCTGCATGGCATCCACATTTTTTTTCATGGGAAAAATAAATTCTTCGTCAATTGTCACAAGGGTCACATCGTTTGTATCACTAAGGGCCACAGCCGCTTCCGCGGCCACATCCCCTCCGCCATACACTAGGAGCTTTTTATCCTTAAAATCATCCGGGTCTTTTAAAAAATGAGCTGTCTTCTCAGGAAATTCCAGTTCACCGGGTGCCCCTGCCTTTCGCGGATTTCCTGACTTGCCGGTACTCAAGACAATCAGCCGTGATGTAAATTCCCCGCGTTCTGTCTTTACATTAAAACCGCCTGATATCTGTTTTACGTCTGTTATTTTTGTATACTCTTTGTATTCAACGCCGCTGTCTGCCACGGCTTTTTCAAACCATTCAAGGGTCTGTTCAATGCTGCTCTCCTCAAAGGGGATTGAGCCTTTCAAATCCATATCAACCGGCTCCGCCAGCATCAGCTTCCCCTTTGTAAACGTCCTCAACGTCTGGAACAACTGTCCGGAATCGATGGCCATGACCTTATGTCCAAGTTCATGAAGGCGGACAGCCGCGGCCATACCTGCTACGCCCGCTCCTGCCACAATAACATCATAGTCAATCTCGGTTTCAGGCATCTCCTTAAGCTCTTCAGAAAGTTTCAATCCAAGCTCATAGCCGTCATTCAGCGCGATTTTTATCAAAGGTTTTCCCGCTACATCGCCGGCCAGGTACAAGCCTGGTATAGTTGATCGGCCGCCGGGCATGATTCGGGGTAGGATCGGATAGGATGGGGATGGCCGATCTTTCATCAGCGCATCGATTGCTTTTTTAATCATGATTCATTTTCCTGTATTACGGGATTTGTTCTTTTAATTCTTAGATATATTATCAAATAGTGTGCCATCTCCTTGCGGTTTTTTATAAAATCATTATTCTACAAAATATCAAACGGTTATTCATGAGCCCGCAAAGCAGGGAGCCTAATACGATCATTTTTTTTGTTGCAATGATACAGAAGTGTCTCTATATAAAATTAATACTAAACATATCTCCCAGGAAGGTGTTTTTTATATATCCCAATTAAAATCAGAGACTTGAAAACCATTTCTCTTTTTTGAAAAAAAGGCACAGTTTTTGAATTATTGACAGCATTAATAATTTATTCAAAATTTTACATTCAAAAAAAAAGACGGGGTCTGTATGGGAAACAATTTTCAGCATGATATAAAAAATAAGGTTAAGGAATACTACGGAAAAGTCTTAAAGAGATCAAGCGATTTAAAAACAAATGCCTGCTGTACACCTGATGTTCCTGATGAAACTTCATGGAGGAAATAGACAAATGACAGCAAATGCTCATAAGATCAATCAGGATGATATCTTGGTGTCATCTACGCCTGTCAATCCTTTTCACAGAACACTTAAAGCGCACGGGCTGCATCTTGATACAGGAGAAATAATCGCTTTGCAGGTGAATGTCGGTCTTAAATGCGACAGGGAATGCACGCACTGTCATCTTGATGCAGGGCCTATGAGAAAAGAAATGATGCCGCGTGACACCATGGATTCAATTATCCATTTCACCCACACCAACGATATAAAGGTAATAGACATCACCGGCGGTGCGCCTGAGCTTCATGAAGACATCGAGTATTTTATAAAAAAACTTTCCCTGTCAGGATCTTCCTTGATCCTCCGTTCAAACCTTTCCGCGATTTACAGCAAGAATGATCCATTTTTTGAACTCCTGACATCGCATAAAGTAAAAATAACTGCATCATTCCCTTCTTTAAATGAAGTACTGGCTGAAGCTGTACGGGGAAAAGGCGCTTTTACTAAGAGCATTAAAGCCTTACAAAAACTTAACACCTACGGATACGGCGCCCCTTCTTCAGAATTGGCCCTGAACCTTGTAGTAAATCCTTCTGGAGCATTCCTTTCTCCTTCCCAGGACAGCCTTGAAAAAGAGTTCCGAAAGGTTCTGAAAGAAAAGTGGGATATTGATTTTAATAGCCTCTTCAGTTTTGCCAATGTTCCCCTTGGAAGGTTCAAAATATGGTTAATAGATTCAGGGCGTTATGAAAAGTACATGAGGGATCTTGAAACTTCATTTAATCCCCAGGCTGTCAGTGGGCTGATGTGCAGAATAGTCCTGTCTGTTTCGTGGGACGGATACCTTTATGACTGCGATTTTAACCAGGCCGCAGACCTGTATATGAAGAGTAGAAAAACACATATCTCGGAAATTACGTCACTGCCGAAACCAGGACAGCCAATACAGACAGGCGACCACTGCTATGCCTGCGCCGCTGGCGCCGGCTTCACATGAGCTGGCGCAATCATCTCCTGAGTTTCAGGAAACTTTTTTTTACCACGAAGGACACGAAGAGCACGAAGAGGTTTTTGGTTGCTTTGCAAAAGATAGCAGCTAAAGATTTAGTGATGAGATAATTAAACAAAGAATTAGCCATGAATATTTTGAAGGCAAATAAAATAAAAGCAATATCGCCCAAAAGGGCAACTAAACAACCTCTTCGTGCTCTTCGTGTACTTCGTGGTAAAAACGCTTTTAATAATACGAAATGATCACATAAAAAACAGCAGGCTCAGGGCCATAACCATCATACCGCATATTACGCCGTAAATAGCGAGATGGTGCTCTCCGTATTTGTGGGCTGTGGGTAGGAGTTCATCCAGAGAGATAAACACCATAATACCTGCTACCATGGCAAAAACAAGCCCAAACATCATGTCACTGAAAAATCTCATTAAAACCAGGTAACCAATAAGCGCGCCAATAGGCTCTGCTGTCCCTGACAGAAAAGAATACCAGAAAGCCTTTTTCCTATTACCGGTTGCATAATATACTGGAACCGACACAGCGATCCCCTCGGGGATATTATGAATCGCAATGGCGATGGCAATGGATATGCCAAGGGATGGATCGGATAGCGCGGCTGTGAATGTGGCAAGTCCCTCAGGAAAATTATGGATAGCAATAGCCAGTGCTGTGAAAAGCCCCATTCGGAGAAGCTTCGGGTCTTTTGCCTGGTCTCCGTTTTCATGCATCTCTTCGATGTTGTGGATTTCGTGGGGATTTTCAAAGGATGGAACAAGTTTGTCGATAATGCCAATAAGAAAGATACCGCTGAAAAAAGCAGCAGCAGTGGCCCACGCAGCACTGGTCTCTCCCATTTCTGCGCCTAAAGCATCCCTTGCCTTAACAATAATCTCAACAAAAGAGACATAGATCATAACACCAGCTGAAAACCCGAGGGCCACAGAAAGAAATTTTGTGTTTGTTCTTTTTGTAAAATACGCGAGCGCCCCGCCGATACCGGTTGACAGTCCGGCAAAAAGGGTAAGCCCAAAAGCGATGAATACTGTATGTGTTTCCATGGATTAATTCTTAATGTTTTTAATCTCCATAATATATCTATTAGGTAAACGACTGTCAACTGCAAGATAGTACTGAGGACTGAGTAACTGGCTAAGCAAGTTGTATTCTTCCTATTTTATCTAATTATATTAGCCACAGATTTACCCTAAATCCTTAAAGGTGCTGCAAAGAAGCATTTAACAGGGCGAGCAAAGACACATATAGACAGACAAAGCTTCGCTCCGACCAGCCATCCCCGCTAAAAACCAGCGGGATCTCCGTTTCACTACGACCAGCTATCTAGCATCTAGCACCCGTGCCATAAAATGCATATTGAACAAATGAACCAGAGATGCTAAGCATCTAACTATGGAACAGGACCGCATCAAATGGAATAAAAAATATTCAGGTGATCAGTATCACCACAGAATTTCTGAAGCGGTTCAGAAGTTTTACACCCTTGCGCCAAAAGGGAGAGCCCTGGACGTTGCCGCTGGGATAGGACAGAATTCTGTTTTCCTGGCTGAAAAAGGGTTTGAGGTGGATACTGTTGATATTTCCGATGTGGGCCTTGCCGGACTAGCCAAAAAATCAGACAGGGTCAATCCCATATGCACTGACCTTGACCTTTTTGACATCAGTGAACGCCGATACGCCCTTATCATCAACATCCGTTTTTTAAACAGACGGCTGTTTCCCCAAATCATTGAAGGGCTTGTGCCAGGTGGGATTCTGATTTTTGAGACCTATCTTGACTGCTTTGATGAGACCCGGGGCGGATCCATGAGAAAGGATTATCTCCTCCGGCCGAATGAACTCCTGCATGCTTTTCTCAAACTCAACATTATACACTACGATGAATCTCAGGATGATGAAAAGGATCAACATGGGTTGATCGCCACACTTGTCGCGAGAAATGAATAAAAAACCAATCCATGATAAAGGGCTAAGATGGCCTGAACTTATTCCCGGCACGCTAATAAAAAGATATAAACGTTTTCTTGCGGACGTAGCGCTTGAAAATGGAGAAACCATAACATCTCACTGCCCGAATTCAGGCACCATGAAAGCATGCTCTGAGCCTGGCCGTCCAGTATACCTCTCGTTTCACGATAATCCAAAGCGCAAACTGAAATACACATGGGAAATAATCGATATGCCTTCTTCTCTTGTGGGGGTAAACACAATCGTGCCGAACCGCCTTGTGAAAAAATCAATAGAAACAGGGATGGTTAAAGCGCTTAAAGGGTATGACAAAATTAAGGCTGAAGTAAAGGCTGGAAAAAACTCTAGGCTAGATCTCCTTTTAACAAAACAGAGCGGGTCAAATAAATGCTGGGTTGAAGTAAAAAACTGCACCCTTGTTGAAGACAGAGAAGCCTGTTTCCCTGACGCTGTTACAGCAAGGGGATTGAAACATCTTAAAGAGCTTCAGAAGCTCACAGCACAAGGTGATCGGTGCGTTATGTTTTATCTTGTCCAGCGGATGGATGCTGATGTTTTTCACCCAGCTGATCATATTGATCCTGCTTATGGAAAAGAACTCAGAAAAGCCGTGGAAAACAATGTTGAAATTCTTGTTTATGATGTAAAAATGGATTTAAAACAGATCTTTTTGAATAAAGCTATACCGGTTAAGCTATAACCAAAACAGCTAAAACAGTTGGGTTTCGCCTTTAGCACTTCCTGTTATGCTAACTCCGGATCTTTCTAGGTTGGGTTGCGGTGTTTAACCCAACATTAAAGATCACCAATGTGAAGAATGAGTACTCTGTGCATCCGTTAGTTGGGACTTGGTTTCATCGAAATCGGGATCGCTATCGGGATCGAAATCGAATTGTTCGGTTTCATCAGTTTTTCGTATCCAAGCCCCATGTTTTTTCGATTTCGATAGCAATCCCGATTTCGATTTGGACATTTGGTAGGCACAGCCTACCCTACAAAATGATTGAATTTTTCGGTTATCGTATCGCGTAGGGTGCACATCTTCTATCTTCGCAAAATAATGTTGAATTTTCTTATAAAAATATATATACAGCCATAAGGTTTCAAGGCAGCCGGTCCTCAATACGGCCTTTAACCATCATTAATATGCTGTGTTTTATTAGACAGTTATGGCCAAAAAATCCACATATAAAGAGCTTGAACAGAAGGTAAAATTTCTGGAAAAGCAACTATCCGTACTTGCCAATACTGCTGCCTCACTTCGCGAAAAAACAATGCGATCAAGGGAAGCAGCTCAAATGGCCGGCCTGGGTTACTGGGAACTTGACCTGGTTTCCAACAGATTATACTGGTCTGAAGAAATATACCGCATGTTTGATCTTGATCCCAAGGAATTCGGGGCTACATACGAGGCCTTTTTAGAAACCGTACATCCGGAAGACAGAAACCATGTGGATCAGGCCTATCAGGATTCATTAAAAAATAAAACCGGTTATGATATTGTTCACAGGCTCCTTTTAAAAGACGGCACAATAAAACATGTGCATGAAAGATGTGAAACCGAATATGATGATGACGGAGATCCTGTCCGTTCACTAGGCACCGTCCTCGATATAACCGGCCAGAAGAGGGAAGAATACGGTTTCGCGGGAATTATCGGACGCAATGCTGCTATAAAAGAGATGTTTGAAACAATCAAAGGTGTTGCTGATTATAAAATCCCGGTCCTTGTTCAAGGTGAAAGCGGAACCGGAAAAGAGCTTGCCGCAAGGGCGATCCACAACGAGAGCGTGCGTTCCGACAAACCGTTTGTGGCAGTAAATTGCGGTGCCCTTCCCCATGGTCTCCTTGAAAGCGAAATCTTCGGACATGTAAAAGGGGCTTTTTCAGGCGCGGTAAAAGATAGAAAAGGCCGTTTTGAACTTGCTAGGGGAGGCACCATTTTTCTCGATGAAATTGCCGAACTCCCCAGAGATATGCAGGTTAAGTTGCTGCGGGTCCTGCAGGACGGGATATTTGAACCGGTCGGCAGTGAAAAGTCCATTAAAGCGAATGTGCGTGTCATCAGCGCGACCAACAAAGACCTTAAAAAAGAGGTGCAAAAAGGGAATTTCCGGGATGATCTGTTTTACCGTATAGGTGTCATCCCGATTCAGATTCCTCCCCTAAGAGACCGGAAAGATGATATCCCTCTTTTGGTAAAATTTTTTCTTGAACAAGCGTCTCTTGATGGGCAACCCTCAGACGGTTTTTCAAAAAAAGCCCTCAGCGCCATGATCAATTATGATTGGCCTGGCAATATAAGGGAACTGCAGAGCGCGGTATGGTATGCCCTTATCATGTCAAAGGGAAAAACCATCCAGCCGGAGCATCTGCCCATAGAGCTAAATAACAATAAAACCCGGTCATTCCCTAATTCAGATAAAGAAAAACCCAGCCGTGGCCCTTCAAAAAAGCTGGACAAGGAAGTAGTTAAAGAAGCGCTGATTAAAACCGGAGGAAACAAATCCAAGGCTTCAAGACGGCTTGGCGTAGGCCGTGCGACCTTTTACCGCTTCCTAAAAGATTTCCCGGAAATCGAAAAATCGATTGAATAAAAAATGTTTCACCACAGAGGCATTTTTTTACCACGAAGGGCACGAAGTAACACGAAGAAGAAAAATATAACAATTATTCTTCTTCGTGTTACTTCGTGCCCTTCGTGGTGAGGCTGATCTTTTTTTCCTCTGTACCCGTGGATAAAAAAATAAAAATGCAAAAAGCAAAACTCGATAGTATATACAACAAATACAACCGCCGCTGTTTTGTTCATCCTGATCCCATTGAATTTTTATATTCGTACAAAGACATCAGGGACAGGGAAATCGTAGGACTTATCGCTTCAGCTCTTGCGTACGGAAGGGTAAAACAGATTTTAAAAAGTGTCCGTTCTGTGCTTGAAACAATGGGTAACTCACCGTATCGCTTTTTGAAAAAAAACGACAAAAAAAAGCTTATTCGGCAATTCAAACACTTCAGGCACCGATTCGCGGATGGTAAAAACATGGTGGCACTCCTTTACGGCACAAGAAAAGTGATCGACCGGTTTGGTTCTCTTGAGAACTGCTTTGCGAAAGGGCTGCTCAATAACCATGAAAACATTTTTCTTGCCATGTCTTTTTTCTCCCACGAACTTACCGCTGCCCACAGCGATCCCGGCCATCTTATCCCAGACCCGGACAAGGGAAGCGCGTGCAAACGCATGAACCTTTTTTTAAGATGGATGGTTCGAAAAGACAGAGTTGATCCCGGGGGATGGAAAGGGATAAGCAAATCAAAACTGGTTGTTCCCATTGATACGCACATCCATAAAATCGGAACCATGTTCGGTTTTACATCAAGAAAACAGGCAAACAAAAATACAGCCCTGGAAATAACCAAAGGTTTTAAAAATATTTCCCCAAAGGATCCTGTAAAATATGATTTCGCCCTTTCAAGATTTGGGATCAGGGATGATATGGATCTAAACCGTTTATTTGAAGATTAATCCTCATTTGTCTGTTCATTTGTCAATTGTGGTCATGGGCTGCGGACCATAGATAGATTTTAAAACAACTTCTACCCTGGAACCTACCGGCGGCATCACATCCCAGTTTACCTTGTATTGATTAAGCGTTGTACTGAGCGGCAGTGCATTATCAGTGATAATTCCACCATTGCAGCCTGAGGGACAGATAATGCACCCGGAAGGGAAGTTGACCGCTTCTCCGGTTCCGTGATAAATAAAATGTGGTGTATATGGCTTGATCACATCTGAACCGTCCACAACGATTTTTTCCATAATAAAATTTTCCAGGGCGCCTTCGATGAGCTTACCTTCTTTCTTATACCGGATAGTACAAATCACCGGGTCTCCATCCAGATAGTCGGCTGCTGTTGTGGATGCTTTTAGGCCACTCCGTTTTTTCACTTCGTTCATGGGAATCTGCCGGTGTGAGTGGAGTCCGATCTGCTGAAGCGCCTTATCCACTTCAGGGCGGGACACACCTGTTGTAAAAATAAAAAACCTCTCCATTTTACCGCCCCATACACCAAAAAAAGCCTGGCCACGGCATCCCCAGTCAGCAATTGAAGGTTTTCTAACATCCTTGGTAACAGTGGCAGAAATTCGTAATTCGCAATTCGCTTTATCGATAATCATGATATCGTCACGTTTACCGTTTACAATTTTCGTATGAATATCTTCCGGCGTTTCCGCATAGACATTGCTTCCTGCAAAAATGCTCAATAAGGCTGTAACAATGATTTTCAGGAGACTTGTTCTTTTAAGACTTTTCCCTTTGGTTATAAACCTCTGCATGGTAGATTTAATTTCATACTCATTTTCGGAACAATAAGTAAGCTTTTTATTATGGTCATTTTTATTTAGTATCATTAATTCCTCTTTTTCTTTCAAATAATTAATGGGGTTTCCCATTGATCTCCTTTTCATCAAAAAGCTTTTCGTTTCCAAAACGTCCCCGGTACCGGTCCAGTATCTTTTTTGTAATCAATGGGAAGATCCCCAGCAAAACAAATGAAGCAACAAGGCATGGAGAAAAGATTCCGCTAAGGGAATCAATTTTAGCAAGCTGGCTGCCAGCATTAACATAAACAGCTGTTCCAGGCAGCATGCCCAGTTGGGATACCCAGTAAAATGTCCTCAATCGTATCGGTGTCAATCCCATCACCATGTTGATAATGAAAAAGGGAAACAGCGGGATGAGGCGAAGAGAAAACAGGTAAAAGGCGCCCTCCCTACGGATACCCTCGTTAATAGTCTTGAGCCGGTCACCGAATTTACCCTCTACCCAGTCTCTCAGTAGATAACGTGACAGGAGACAGGCAAGCGTAGCGCCGATACTGCTGGCAAAGGAGATGATAATGGTTCCGGTCACTACTCCGAACAGAGCACCAGCTGCCAGCCCCAGGACCGTTGCTCCGGGCAGGTTCAGGGCCGTAACAAGGATATAAAAAACCGCGAAAAGCATGATGGCTGAAAACGGGTGCTTAGCATATATATCCTGAAAACGGGCCTGGGAGGCTTTAACTGATTCCAGTGTTACATGATCATCCAGACCGGCCGCGAAAAAAACAATTACCAGACCGGCGATCAGGGCCACAATGATCAGCTTCTTCATCTGCATCGTTCAAAAGTTCTCAGGATAAAAAAAGCACGGTGTTATTTTTTTTTGTCCATAAGTATTTTGCCATTTTTTATGACAAATGCTGCATGAAAAATACGAAAAAAACACACCTGTATCAAGACATCTTTTTACTTTATTTTTTCCACAGGATGTTTCGCCCCTTTC
>JANQFQ010000063.1 GCA_028277765.1 Desulfobacterales bacterium | reverse complement strand
GATACCATGCAAAAATTTTAGTATCATCATCCGGATCAAATTGACGGGAAAATTCTGTCTGGCCGTAATAATACTTCTTTCCATCTTTTGTTCTTACTATCCAGTGATCCCCGTTTACAGCATCATATATATATTTGTATTTTGCAAAGGCACTTTCGATTTTCGCGCCGTAATAATCAGCACCCCAGTCTTCGCTTCTAGATACAAGCTCCGCGCCATTGGCATAATAATCATCTCCGCTGTAATCCACACCATCTTTTGTGGATCTCATAATAGCGCCCATACTAATGCCCCATCCAACACCAAGGATCCCATTTCTAGAATAGCTGTTATAGGATATTGCAATAGACGGGGCGAGGCCTCCTCTCCCTGGCGGCACCTGTACAGGTATACTACTGGTGGCTGCACCTGTTTGGGTCATCATATTTGATTTAACCGTATCCGGATATCTCACATAATCTACAGTAAAAGCATCAGTACAGAATGAGAATATAAAAAGAACTGTGATTATTGAAATCAAATTTCGTGTCTTATTTTTCATTTGCTGTTTCTCCTTGAAAACTTGAAACAATTTCTATTTTAACTGTTCTCTATTTAATTCTTGTAATCCGTTTAATATTGCCCAGTTCATCATACTCATAGAAAACAGAGACTTCCGGCACGCTCGCACCTGAATTCGCTGCTGACCCGTATTTGAATTCTGAATAATTTTCAAATCCGTCTGAATCAAAATCGTTGTACGCGTCATCAATCAGATAATTCAGGCCATTGCTGTCTTCATAACCATCCGTCATGCCATCACCATCAGTATCATGATTACACGGATCCGGCTCGTTAGGTTCTTTCATACCATTTCGAGGATTATGATCTTCATCTCCATCCAGCATGCCATCATCATCTGAATCTTCGTCCAGAGGATTTGTACATCCGGCAACATCCAGATCATCTTGCAGCAAGTCATCATCAGAATCCCAATCATTCGGATCAGTCTCACCGCCAGCCCCCCACTCGCCATCATCCTGATTCCCATCATGATTGGCATCTTCTTCACTATCTAAAAGATTATCATCATCAGAATCATCATCTAAAGGATCTGTTGTGGTTGCTGGATCAACATCAGGCTGGAATATTGTCGTATCAGTATCATGTGCGATATCGTTTAACGTGTACCCCATTTCTGTTCCATCCTGAAGGCCGTCGTTATCTGTATCAATATTCCGAGCTGCCAAATTGTTTTGATATTCCGCTAAATTTGTTAATCCATCATCATCATAATCATTTTGAGAGTCATCATATACTGGATTAATATTATGAATGGCTTCATAATCATCAGGAATGAGGTCATCATCTGAATCAGGATCATTTCCGTAAGAACCAGACATATACTCTGCAAGATTTACAAGGTTGTCACTGTCCGGATCTAAATCCGCGTCACTTGGATCTCCTGGATTCAGGTCGCTCTTGATTTCCCAGTAGTCAGGCATGCCGTCATTATCTGTATCCGGCATAATAACTTCATAAACACCCATTTCTGCCCTAGCGCCCTGTGGCCGGGGTACGCCTTCAATATCTGTATCCGGGATTCCATTAATAACCCGGACAGCATCGATACATGGTGAAATCACCCCGGTCTGTGTCAGCCGGTAATCCCCATTTTCCTGATCGATAAATAGAGGATCATCACTGATGTTTCCTTCTCCGGTATATCCGCCTTCAATACAGGTAAACGTCATTGCAGGTGTTCCATAAATTGCATCTTCATCATTATTCCAGATGATACTGTTTTTTATAATGACATCAGGTGAATCACAGTATACACCACCGGTATCTACATTTACGGTAGTTGAAAAAGTATTATTGACGATTGTCGAATTAATAATCTCTGCGGATGAAGTGCTGTCTAAATAAATACCAGCGCCATAGGCATATAAATATAAGGTGCCGCCGTCAAGGGTATTATCTGAAACAACACAGTTGATAATAACCGGTGAGGCATTCTCGCAATAGATACCCGCACCATATATATACCCTATCTCTGAATTTAAAACCGTATTGTTTTGTATGAAACAATTTTGAATGGTTGGGGCAGAATCCTTGCAGTAAATACCGGCGCCGCCCCCTAAACCAGTAGCAACCTCGTTTGAAATAATATGACAATTATCAATAAGCGGAGCTGAATCGCTGCATTTTATACCGCCGCCTGCTTCTGCATAATAGGCATTCTTAATTGTAAAACCAGAGATGGTAATATTATCATCGCCAGCCAGGAATTGAAATCCCCTGTCAGCTCCTTCACAATCAATGATGCAGTCTTCCGGACCGTAAATAGAGCGGACCGTGAGAGTGGTTCCTGTAAAATTATCAAATTGAATGTTTCTATTACCTGCCCCTGTAAAAGTGCCATCCGCCACATAGATGATATCTTCGTCAGACGCGGCATCGATGGCTGCCTGGATTGACTCATTCGGGTAAACTACTTCAACAGACAAGCCTGTAGGATCACCGTCTGCGCCGCCTTCACCAAGGTATTCTTCAAGATTGGTGTAGGTGTCGCTATCAGGATCACCGTTCGCGCCGTTATCACCTTCTGATGATAGCCAGTCAAGACCGTACTGAATTTCCCAATAGTCGGGCATGCCATCATTGTCACTATCCCTTAACGCAACTTCATACGCGCCTATATCTATACCAAGATCCTGAGGTCTTGAAATTCCCTTGATATCACTGGCAGGAACACTTATCCCGTCACTTTCATCTGCCGTGCCGTTATCTATACAGGGAGAACTGTCAATCAACATATAGTTGCCGTTATCAGGGTTTTTGAACATAGGATCATCTGTGATAATATTTGTTCCGCCGGCATATCCGACATCTATACAGCTGTAAGACACGGTTGGCGATCCATGTATCTGATCCAGATCATTCCCCCAGATAATACAGTTTTTAATAGAAACAGTGGTTGATTCGCAGTATATTCCGCCTGTGTCATTGTTTATGGTTCCGGAAAAGGTATTGTTTGCTATTACTGAGTTTACAATCTCAGGAGAAGATGTGCTGTCTGAATAAATCCCGGCGCCGTGTCCATTTATATACGCGTAGCCTGAAATCAAAATATTGTCAGCAATAACACAGTTTATGATTGATGGTGAAGCATTCTCACAATAGATACCAGCAGCATACCCTGTCCCGATGGGAACAGTCGTTGTGTTGTTCATTATTTTGCAGTTTTTAATAATCGAGTCAGCATTCACACATGAGATACCGCCGCCGCCACCCAAAGCAGTGCCAGAATTATTTTCAGTGATATAGCAATTATCTATGGTTGGAGAAGAATCACTGCAGCTGATTCCGCCGCCGTTCCCTGCTGCGTCACCTTTTTTAATTGTAAACCCGGATATGGTTATCCCATCATCTCCGGATACCAATTCAAATCCCCTGCCGCTCTCTTCACAATCTATGATACAATTATCCGGACCGTATACAGAGCGGACCGTGAGTGTGGTCCCAGTGAAATTAGAAAAAGTGATACCTTTGTTGCCTGTACCGGTAAAAGTACCATTGGTCACATAGATGGTATCCCCGTCAGACGCTGCATCAACTGCTGCCTGGATTGATTCATGCGGGTAAACGACTGCAACAGATAAGCCCGTTGGATCACCGTCAGCACCGCCTTCACCAAGGTATTCCTGCAGGTTGGTGTAGCTGTCTCCATCAGGATCACCACTCGCGCCGTTATCACCTTCTGATGATTGCCAGTCAAGACCGTACTGAATCTCCCAGTAGTCAGGCAGACCGTCGGCGTCACTATCCCCTAATGCAACTTCATACGCGCCCATATCAATGCCAAGATTCTGAGGTCTTGAATTGCTTACTACATCAGAATCAGGAACAGATATCCCGTCACTTTCATCTGAAGTACCGCTATCAACGCAGGGTGAGCTATCTATTAAGGAGTAGTTGCCGTTATCAAGATCCGTAAACATTGGATCATCAGTAATAATGTCTGTGCCGCCTGCATACCCGCCATCTATACAGCTGTAGGTAGCTGTCGGGGATCCATTTATCTCATGATGATCATTGTTCCATATAATGCAGTTTTTTATGGAAACAGATGATGAAGCACAGAATATTCCCCCTGTGTTAATATTGACAGTATTGGAAAATGTATTATTTACAATTGTCGAATTAACAATTTCAGGAGATGATGTGCTATCTGAATAAATCCCGGCACCTTTAACACGCAGATACACAAAGCCGCCATACATGCTATTATCTGCGATAACGCAGTTGGCTATAATCGGTGAAGCATTCGTACAATAGATTCCACCGCCATATGAATCACCAAGCTCTATGGGAGGACGAACCTCATTGTTTTTGATGATGCAGTTTTGAATGACCGGATTAGAATCACCACAGTATATACCACCGCCTTGATAATCAGCTCTACCATTGGTAATTGTAAAACCAGACACAATCACACCATCATCACCGGTTAAAAATTCAAATCCCCTGCCGCTCTCTTCACCATTGATGATGCAGCCCTCAGGACCGTTAACGGATCTCAATGTTACCTGTAACCCATTAAAAACAATATCCCTATTGCCGACACCTTTATATTCGCCGTCTAAGACATAAATGGTGTCGCTATTCACCGCAGCATCAATAGCAGACTGGATTGTTATATGACTTCCAGAGCTGTCATCAGCAACAACGATATTGGCAACAGAAGGATCGGTGTTTAAATGATATTCGATTGCATTTGACAATCCATCATTATCCAGGTCGTAAGCTGAATCATCTATTGAAGTATCCAGGCCGTATTCAGATTCCCACAGATCATCAAGACCGTCACTGTCTGTATCGGTTATTCCGGCTGCCGCGCGCAGCTCACTTCCTGCCTCTGCGTGAAAACCTGTAGTGAGCCGGATCTCACCAGCCGCGCTGAATGTTACATCAGCACTGACCGGTATTGTGCAGGGGTCCAGTGTAGTAATATTTGAATCAGAATATTGATTCTGGGTGATCGTCCCCTGCAGGACAATATCCTCAGCATATGGACAGGTTATACCTGTCAATAATACTGTAATTATAATAAACAAGTGGAGAAATATTTTTTTCATTGTTCCTTCCTATATAATATTTAATAGATGTCACATGATTATCATCAGAACCTTATCTAGCACTTTCCAGGACCGCGATACGCTCTTTCAGCCTGGTATTCTCAGCTCCTATTTCAGTTAACTCTTTTTTCATGTCTATTAAATACAGGGTAAGCTCTTCTATCTTCTGCATCTGCTTTGTCATCATGTCAGACACAGGAAGGCCCTTTTCGCTGATCTCTTTAGCTGAAGGAACATCCGGAAGACGCTTATGTTCATTAATATACGATTCAACTTCATTAAGCGTCGGCAGGTTATAGGCATCATCAAACACATAGTCTGCCCAGGCCCCCTGGGTAACAACAACCTCTCTTGCCCCGATCTTCCCTTCAACCGCAAGCGTGTAATCACCGGGATTATCTGTGTTGATCCCCATATGTCCATCCTGTGTCATCACAAATCCCTTGTCGAAAGAATTCCTGATACCAACAGTCCCTATGGAAATACCATTATGGTTATAGGGTAACATACCCATACTATAATCATAATAAGCATCAGAATCATTGTGGTCTGTAACATTAAGCTGTATCAACGGCATCCCAAAAAAATCACCAATAAGGACATTGGACGTAAAATTATTGGTGCCATCATCAACGATCATCTCATGCTGAATCTGTCCTTTTCCATAGTCTGCATTAGTATTTGACAGAAGTATATTTCCCTTAACATCAAGACCGGAAGCATCTAAAGTAAGCGTGGCTTCTTGTGCGCTTGGGTAAATCCAAAAAGGCGCATTGTTGGCAGTTGCATTACGGACAACAAATTCATCACTATTTTTAGTTCTCACCACCCATTCCTGGTCATTTGTTGTCAACCCGATGTCAGCATGGTTAACACCGGAAGATATTTGAAGTTCATAAACAGGGGCAGTAGTACCGATCCCCACATAGCCGGAAGTAGTGGTTTCAACCGCTCCGGTAGTTGCATTTGTATCCCATTCATCTGCTGCAAAAACATATCCTGCCATAATAATAAGTACTCCAACTGCCCCTAATAAGATCCTTGCTGTTTTCATAATTTGTTTCTCCTTTTTTTTATCAATCCTGCTGTTTATATTTTATTTAAAAACTTTTTTATAAAAAGTTTCACGCCTACTTTGCTGACTACAACCACTTTTTTTCCGTTCGCCAATATCGCTAATTACATCTTAAAAAAACCGGCCAAGATCACGACTATCGTCTCGACTTTAGCGGGACTGACCACGATTATGTCTTTTTTTTCCGTTAAGAACGCTAAGTAATATTAAGGAATACATCCAATTCAATTTATCCTGCCCATCCTGTGTATCCTTGTTAATTGTGTTGTGGGGGACAAGCGAAAACCAAGTTTGCCTGTCCCTCCACGAGCCTACATTGTATTGCTACTTTTGCTTTAATGTACCACCTTGTTTTACAAGCACACCACTCCCCTCTTTAACTACTAATTTCTGATCATTTAAGTTCATGCTAAAATCAAACCCATCCTTTATGGTCAAAACAGCGTTATTTTCAACTCGAACATCAACATCGTCCATAAGGGTAAGTGATTTTATAAGAGTATCTCCGCAGACACAGTCTTCGTCAATTACCCATGTGCCTGTGGTGGGTGGTGTAAGCGTACATGCTTGCGCATAAGCAGTTCCGGTTCTTATACCAAAAAGGAATAAAAGACCCATTGTAATTAGAATGTATTTTTTCATAGAAAGACCTCCTATTGGCAATTTCCTATACAGATATCCCCATCAGCAATAAGGTTCATATTAGTCTCAGATTGAATTTTCATTTGAAGAGGATCAACAACAATTTCTCCAGCTGTAATTTCTCCTGATACATCATCTTGGTGACCAATTGCCATATGCTCAGCTACTATAACAAGTGGATCCCATTCTTCTGTCCTTGGATTATCGTAGATCGCCATTGGTATATTTTGCTCAATTTCTTCTGTTTCAGGATTTAATCTTTTACACCAGAACCAATGAGCAGATCCGACAAGATTAAGATAAGTGTCTTCACCAGTTGGTCCTGTTGCTGACAGGGCAACAGCAGGAGCCCAAATTGGTGGATTACCAAAGTACAAGGGGAACTGCCAGCCGGTAGCCAATACTCCGATACCACCAGCGATACCATCTACTATATTTTCAGGATCTCCAAAAGTAATTGTATCTCCACTAACAATAACATCATTAGCAATGTTTACATCTCCGGTCCCAGCAGACATGTTCAGATTATTAGTAGCAGAAATGTCCATGTTATGAGTACCATCAACTTGAATTGATCCACTAATATTTGCAAATGAGAATTCTGTCCCTTCAGATAAGTTAGTGCTACCAAATACCATTCTATTAGCCACACTGAGAGTAGGATCCCATTCTTCTGTAGTATCATCATCCATAAGTATCATTGGTACGGCAAAATTTGGTTCACCCGTTACAGGGTCTTGTTGGTTACACCAGAACCATTGAGAGGATCCAATACTATTAAGAATAGCTGTTTCCCCATTTCCATCTTTTGCATCTAGATAAACAGCTGGAATATAAACTCCGTTAAAAATAAATGGGAACTGATAGCCGCCTTGAAACGTTCCGACACCACTAAGGACACCATCCTGTTCTTCTTCAGGGTCTCCAACAGAAATCTTCCCGTCAGTCGCAACATCATTGGCGGTTTCGGTTGTAGCTTCACCAAATTCATCTACTGCCCATGTTCCGATATCCGCGAACGCAATACCTGAAACTAACAACATACTTAAACATACACATAGAATTTTAATACTTTTCATAACTCCCCCCCTTGAAATTAAGTAAAATTAAATACTGATATTTACCAACATTGTTACGTGTCTATTTGAAATCAATCGACACAATAGATTGCTTTTGCCTCTCACTCTTCACCCCCCTTCAAAGAAATGAATTATTCTCATGATGACTTAAACAAATTAAAAACTTCGCTCCTTGCCAATACTTTTCCGATACAGTCTAATAAAATCTTTGACAAGCTTTTCTAAGCTGAATCGCGATATTTCCGTTTACTCCAGTAAACACTTTATCTTCATATTTACGCCCTATCTTATTGTTTTTTCTACATTTTTTATTTTTTAGATTTTACTTGTGCTTTTGTTTCTTTTAGTATATGTAAACACTCATCTTAGAAAAAATTTGTGAGCTTAGAACTAACTGGCGGAGAGATTTGACCAAAAAATGAAACGCCCGAATATATTCAAATATCTAGATTACCGTGCCTTCCTGAAAGATATATTTCAGTACAAAAAAAAGACGAAAAAAGTTTTTTCATACCGCTTTTTTTCTAAAAAGGCTGGTTTCAAGTCCACTGCTTTTATTAAGCTCGTTATAGATGGCCAACGGAATTTAACCAATGAAAGCGTCGCTAAAATGGCAAAAGGATTTGATCTTAAAAAAGATGAAAGACGGTTTCTTGAAAACCTGGCATTCATGAACCAGGCAAAAACAAATGAAGAAAAAAATTACTATTATAAAAAAATGACCGCCATTGGCGGCTATATGAAGATAAACAAAATTGAAAAGTCCTGTTATGAATATTTCTCCAACTGGTACAACCTTGCCATAAGAGAAATTGTAATATTTGGTAATAGAAAATACACAGCCAGGGAAATTACCAATTTATTAGATCCCCCAGTCCCGCTGAAAGATGTGAGAATGTCTCTGAAGCTGCTTCAGGAACTTGGGTTTATAATAAAAGATGATGATGGCTGTTGGGAAAAAAAGGAAAAGGCGATTACAACTGGACCTGTCATGCAATCTTTATCGCTCGCAAACTGCCATAAGGAAATGATGAATTTAGCAATCGCTTCACTTGACCGGCATCATGCAGGTCAACGAGATATTACAGGTCTTACAATAAGTATTAAAAGCGATAAGCTAGTTGACATAAAAAAAAGAATTGCTGCTTTTAGAAAAGAAATTATGGAAATGGCCTGCAACGAAGAAGGTTCAGATCAAGTTTATCAGGTAAGCATACAGGCAATTCCTTTAACACATAAAGACTGAGCAGTTGGAGAGTAAATAATAAATGAAAAATTTATTACGCCATAGTATTAAAGCTATTTTGGGTCTGGTATTTTTCATTATTATTGGCTGCACGAATACTGACACAATAGTAAAAGATGTGTCTGACGGCGGTACAGAACTTGGCAACCCTGATAATGAAATCATTATTGCAGGTTTCGCTCAAAAGGGCCCGGCTGGTTTGGATACACTGGTTGATATATACTTTCTTGATGATATTTATATTCATACAGACATAAGCTTTAGTACCAAAACTGATGATTTCGGTAGATATAGCTTTCCTTCAACTAAAACAGATGCACAATATGTTGAACTTTTCGCAGAGGGTTTTTATTACGATGAAATCGTCGGTTCACAATCATCAACAGGTCCGCTGACGTTGACCGGATTGACGGACAGAAAGAGAACAAATAAGATAAATGTAAATGTCCTGACAACCCTGGCTAAAATGAGGCTCATGTATCTTATGGAAACAGGCATGAGCTTTGAAGATGCCAATGAACAGACGTGGGTTGAAGTTCTTAAAATCTTTAAGATAGAAGTCGACTTCTTCACAAGATTTGAAGACATGAACATGCTGGAAGACGGAGACGCAAACGGGATCCTGTTAGCTGTATCAGCGCTAATGATGCAGATGGCCCATAACGAAGCAGCCGGAGACGATATTACAGCAGAGATCACAGCTATTATCGTTGATATCAGTAATGATATAAAGACGGACGGTATCCTGAATGATGAAACATTATTAAGCGAAATTGATGACGCAATAATGGCGATTGATGTTACAGCTGTCCGATCTAATATGGAGAACGAATACCCTTTTCATGTTATCCCGCCGTTTGAACAATATATTATAAAATGGATATATGATTTAGGTGTAATAGGTGCAACATCTCCTGTTTTAGATTCTACAGGAAATGTGATTTTAGGTACCTCAAATGGGATATATTCTATAGATTCTGAAGGTGGCTCTAACTGGGCTGTGCCGGTTAGCGGGAATTTTCTTTCTTCTGCTGCTTTAGATGCTGATGATACGATTTATGTGGGAAATGCTGATGGCGGTATGAGAGCTATATACCAGGATGGAACACCTAAGTGGAGTGCCCTCCCAGGTGAAATAATCTATTCATCTCCTGCAATAGGATATGATGGAACAATATATATTGGTACTAATGAAGGAATTTTTTATGCCCTAAACCCGGATGACGGATCTCAAATATGGGATTCCTATACAGCAAATGGAAATCTTTATTTCGGTGGTCTGGATTCTTCTCCTGCTCTGAGGATGAATGCAGTAGGTGATGGTGAAATAATTTATTTCGGTTCATACGACGGGAATCTGTATGCACTTGATTCTTTAAGCGGTGTCATCATATGGAACTATAACACGAATGATGATCCGCCGCCCGATCCTACCGATCGAGTCAATTCATCTCCAGCTATCGGTTCAGACGGTACCATATATGTTGCTTCAAACAATGGCAGACTCCATGCTGTTGATCCTTCTACCGGTAATGAACTGTGGGTATTTGATTTTGTGGCTCTTGGTTTAGAAACAAATCCTTTAATAGAATCCTCTCCTGTTATAGATTCAGACGGTTTTATTTATATCAGTACGCCAGAAGGAAATTTATATAAAATTGATCCAAATGAACCTGGCCATGATGAATATGAATGGGTATATGAAACAGAAGGCAATTACTATTCTACACCTGCTATCGGTGCTAATGGAACAATTTATTATGCTTCGGAAACTGGAAATTTTCATGCTATAAATTCAGACGGCACACTTAAATGGATGATACCGCTGGCTTCTTTAATTGCTGCATCACCTGTTATAGGGTCGGATGGAACAATATATATCAGCACATTATATGGTACGGCATATGCGATTCAAACTAATTCAGGCGGTCTTGCTGACTCCCCCTGGCCGATGTTTCGTAACAATGCAAGGCATACTGGACGCAACTATTGAAATGAAAACATGAATTGCTTTTTTAAAAAAAGAAATAGTTTAAAAATGCTTTACAACGAAAAAAGCTCAGATCAAGTTTGTCAGGCATACATACAGCAATTCCGTCAACACATAAGGACTGAGCAGTCGGAGAGTAAAGAATAAATGCAAAATTTATTATGCAATAGTATTAAAGCTATATTGGGCCTGGTATTTTTCTTTTTTATTGGCTGCTCTGGCGGCACTGAAGTAATAGAAAAAAAAGTGTCAGACGGCGGCACAGAGCTTGGCAACCCTGATAATGAAATTGTCGTTGCAGGCTATGCGCAAAAAGGTCCTTTCCAGAAATTCAGCACTGTATACATGTATGAGCTTGACGATAACTTGGAACAGACAGGCAGAAGTTTTGATGACCAGACAGATGAAGCAGGTTATTACAACATACCAGCCAGTCTGGCATCAAACTATATAAAGCTTGCCATCATCGGTTATTATTTTGATGAAATCAGTTATGATCCTGAGGATCCGGATTATCTTTATTCAGGGGATGTCCAGACAAGCGCTCTTGCAAATGTTTCCGGCAATAATGAAATTAATGTCAATATTTTAACATCCATTGCAAAAGAAACCATACTCGCGTTAATGGATGATGGCATGACATTTGACCAGGCAAATGAGCAGGCATGTGTTTATGTGCTTAACGCTTTTGGCATAACCGATCTCACCAGTACGCTGTTTGAAGACATGGCCGTACTTGAAGACCCGGCCAGTGATCCGGAAGAAGGGAATAAAATCCTTCTGGCAGTTTCAGCTATCATGATGCAGATGGCCCATGATGCTGATGACGTAACAGGTGATTCTGTACCAGCAAGCCTTAATGAGATCAGGAATATAATCATTGCAGATATCGCGGACAACTATGTGCTGGATAATACGGATATACAGGCTGCAATTGAAGCAGCCAGACTCTCCTTGGATCATGTGAGTGTCCGGTCACATATGGAAGAGAATTTTCCTGATTACCGGATCCCCCGGTTTGAAGATTATATCATAGGGGATCTTGACATCCGTTGGAACGGATTTGACTGCGCGGCGAACAGCATATCGTCTATTGAAGTTGAAATTTTTGATACTGAAACCGGACTGATAAATGCCGGCCCCTGGTCATGTTCTCCTCTCCAGGGAATGGTAGGCGGATTAAATGCCGGTACATATGATACAATCAGGCTGATATTTAAAAATGACCTTGATGAAGTCATATATACCGCTCAAAAAGAGAATGTTACTGTTCTTGCCGGACAGACAGTCATCGTGAATTTTGAAACAGCTGATTTTACTACAGGCAGTATCAGCGTAGAGTGGGATATTGTTGATTTTCTGCACAAAAATATCGCGACAATAGAAGCTGTAGTCTACAATGATCTTAATACCATTATCAAAACAGGTGGTCCCTGGGATGTTAATGACAATATAAGGAGCATTGGCGCTATTGAACCACTAACCAATGGAAGGGTTGAACTGATATTCAGGGACATTTATGAAAACATACTTTTTCAGTCAGATATTACAGGTGTTGATGTTGTCAATGGTTATATCACATTTATCGGTCCCTTTGTTATTGTTCAGCCGAAAATCACCGCGCCATTAAACCACAGCACTTTTCGTGAAGGAGATTCAATAACATTCAGCGGTACGGGCTTTGATTATAATGGTATTTCATTGAGCGGCAGCAGTCTTGTATGGTCCTCAGACATTGACGGCCTGATCGGTACAGGCAGCACTTTTTCAAAAAGCGACCTGTCAAACGGCTCTCATTGCATCACGCTGACCGCTCTTGACGACATATGGGGCGGCATAAACGTTTCAATAACCCTTAATATCCGTATTGTTAATAACACCATCTATGTCGGGCCGTTAGAAACCTACACGACCATCCAGGCAGCCGTCGATGCAGCAGATCCAGGGGACATCATTATTGTCAGGGATGGTATCTATAATGAACATGTAACTGTACCAAAAGAGGTGGCCATCAGGTCAGAAAACGGATATGCCTCGACAACAGTTTCCGGTCCCGGTATTGGTCCTGATACTTTTCATGTTTTTGATATTTTACATGACTATGTGGAAATAGACGGTTTTACTATATTAACCCCAAACGCTATCTTTGTTTACGCGTCAATTAATTTAAATAATCGGTCTTATTGCACTTTAGAAAACAATAAATGTGGCTCAGCAGACACCAATACTGAAGGTTTTCGTTTATATAACAGCAGTTATAATCATGTTATTAATAATATATTTGAAAATTGCAGTAATGCGGGAGTCATGCTGTACAACAATTCTGACAGAAACATAATCTCCGGGAATTTATGTGCCAACAGTGAAGCCGATGGTATGGTCATATCATCAAGTAACTATAATATCATTTCCGGCAATGAATGCAGTTTTAATGAAGACGCCGACGGTATTCGTATGGTGAACTCTAACAATAATACTGTTTCAGATAACACCTTCTATTCAAACTATACAGCTGGAATCTATATGTACCGGAGTAACAACAACTCAATTTTAAACAACTTCTGTTATTCAAACGCAGCAGGTATATGGTTTCAATATGCTTCAGGAAACAATGTTTCGGGAAATTCGTTTGAGGATAATGGTACGGGTATACGTGTAAGATTATCTTCAAACTCAAACAGTTTCTACCTTAACAATCTGGACGGTAATACCACCAATGTAAGATCTACCGAAAACTGTATAAATACATGGCATACACCTTATGACGTCTCATATATATATAATGAGACATACAGGGGTACAGGCACTCTGGGCAATTACTTTAGTGACCATGATCATACAGATGATGACGGCAATGGTGTTACAAATACGCCTTATGACCTGTCCGGAACCGAGCCTGATGATGTATACGCGCTTGCTATGACCATAGACAACTATTATTTGGGCGGGGATAATGATATTGATGTAGATCTGCTCCCAAACAACCTTGAGGACTCGACATGTACTGATAGCAACAACCATGATACTGACGGGGACGGGCTTTTTGACGGTCTTGAAGATGCCAACCAAAATGGTGTTGTAGATACAGGAGCAGGGGGCGAGAGCATAGAAACAGATCCATGCCAATATGATACTGACGGAGACGGGCTTTCTGATGGAGTTGAAGATGCTAACCAAAATGGTGTTGTAGATACAGGAGCATGGGGCGAAGGCGGAGAAACAGATCCGCGCCGAGAAAGTACTGATTCAGACAGTCTGCCTGACGGCTGGGAAGTGCTTTTCGGTCTTGATCCATTGTCAGGTGTGGGTGATAACGGTGATAGCGGTGATCCTGACGGAGACGGATATACTAATCTTGAAGAATTTATAGCCGGCACTGATCCCAAAAGCAGGATCAGATGGGAATTTTATGTAAACAATATAATCTCATCAACGCCGGCTATCGCTGCTGACGGGACTATAGTTCTCTGCACCTGTAATGGCATTTACGGACTTAGCCCTGACAAAACCGTGGAATGGACTATTCCTGGTGATGATATCGGCCTTATGATGTCATCCCCTGCCATCGGGCATAACGGTACGGCCTATTTTGGGACAGGGTTTATCTGGAATGCCGGGGATGGTTTTTACGCGGTAGATCCTGAAAACGGAAATATCAAATGGAAATACCCTGTTGTCCAGGTATTTTCATCCCCTGCCATCGGGTATGACGGCACGATTTATTTTGGTGCTATTGATGGAAACCTGTACGCGCTGACCCCGGAGGGTGATCTAAAATGGGATACCAGCAGTTCTGGTATTAATCTTGGATTGATAGTTTCTTCGCCGACAATCTCATGTGACGGCACACTATATATTGGATCAGAGAATGAAGGTACAGTATACGCATTTGATACGGAAACTGGAGAGAAGCTATGGGAATATGATACAGAAGATAAGATTTACTCTTCTCCTACCATCGGCTCAGACGGCACCATATACATAGGGTCTAATGACGGTTATCTTTATGCGTTTGATCCGGACGGCAGTCTTCAGTGGTCTTATGAACCTGAACCAGGAGCTTATGTTGCTATATCTCCTTTGATTGATGCAGATGGTTATATATACATCGGGACTTACAAAGAACCGGAAACAGAGGGGGAACCCCCAACCGGCACTTTACATAAACTCGATGCAACTGATCCAAACAATATCCAGCTAATATGGAAATACCAGAGCATAGGCACCGGGGCAACACCCGTCATCGGGGACAACAATCGCATATATGCAAGCATTTCAGGTACCCTCATTGCCATCGATATGTCAAGCGGCTTAGCTGAATGGACCTGTCATTTTAGCGAATCATATGAATCAGGCATTACATCACCGCTACTGGGCGCTGACGGAACCATTTATGTTGGAAGCAGCGATGGTGTATTTTACGCGATCGAGGGTGACGGCGCAACAGTAGCTGATACCCAATGGCCCACAGTCCGCCATAATCAATCTCATACAGGAAATGAATTAAACATCCTTCCCGTGCCTTCTGCTGAATATCCAACGATTCAGTCAGCTGTGGATGTGGCAACCGGCTGTGATGTGGTCATGATCGATGATGGTACGTATACCGAGAATGTAAACGTGGACAATCCGGTAATTATCACATCCAGAAACGGGAACCTGAACACGTTTGTTGCAGCAGCAGATTCCGAAGACCATGTGTTTGATATCTCTGCCGACAACGTGACCATAAACGGTCTAACAATATATGGCGCAACCGGCAACGACAAGTCCGGTATCTATGGACAATATGCCTCAGGTCTTACCATTGAAAATAACCGTTGCGGGGATGTGGGATATATTAATTTTACTGGTGTTCAACTCAGGGAAGGAGGCATCTCTGAAATTACCAATAATATCTGCAACTATAATACAAATGCCGGTATAATTATTTATGATGATGGCGGCACAACTATTGTTGATTCCAATACATGCAGTTCTAATGATTATTTTGGCATGCAGATATATAATTCAAACAACAATATAATTTCAAACAACGCTTTCTCCGACAACCCTCTTGGAATCCAGGTCAATAGCGCCAATAACAATACATTTATTAATAATACATGCATTTCAAACGACCAGGGTCTAAGATTTTATTCTTCATCAGGAAATACTTTTTACCTGAATAATTTTATAAACAACCCAATACAGATTGAAACAGAAGCAGGATTAATAAACACATGGCAATCTACATCAGAAATCATCTATACATACACTAGCACTGAATACACCGGCCACCTGGGGAACTACTATTCTGACCATGATTTAGCAGATGCTGACGGGGATGGTGTAACTGACAATCCATATGATCTGCCTGAAAACGAACCAGATGATTTGTATCCGCTGGCAGATATATCGGATAATTATAATTAATTGGATAGGAAGAAGTAAATGAGGACCATGTTTCATCACACCAAAAAATATATTGTATGGCTACTCCTGTTTCTTAGCATCATCTTCACAATTGGCTGCTCTGGTACAAACACAATCGTAAAAGAAGTGTCAGACGGCGGTACAGAACTTGGCAACCCTGATAATGAAATCATAGTTGCAGGCTATGCGCAAAAAGGTCCTTTCCAGAACTCCAGCACAGTATTCATGTATGAGCTTGATGAAAACTTTGAGCAGACAGGCATAAGCTTTCATGACCAGACAGATGAAGCAGGCCGTTTCAACATACCTTCCGGTTTAACAGAAGGATATGTAGAGCTTTCAATAAATGGCTATTATTTTGATGAAATCAGTTATGATCCGGATGACCCGAATTATCTTTATTCTGGAGATGTTGAGACAAGCGCTCTTGCAGATGTTTCTGAAAATACTGTTATTAATATTAATATTTTAACATCCATAGCAAAGGAAACCATACTGGCGTTAATGGATGACGGCATGACATTTGACGAGGCAAATGAGCAGGCATGTGTTTATGTGCTTGATGCTTTTGGGATAACTGATGACACCAATACACTTTTTGAAGACATGTCTATACTGGAAGAGATAGACAGCGAACCACAAGAAGGGAATAAAATCCTTCTGGCTGTATCCGCTATCATGATGCAAATGGCCCATGATGCTAATGATATAACCGGCGATTCTGTTGAAGATAGTCTTAATGACCTAAGGAGCCGTATTAGTTCTGATATTGCAGACAACTATGTGCTGGATGATACTGATTTACTGACAGCTATGGACGCTGCAAGAATGTCTTTAGAGCTTGTGAATATCCGGTCTCACTTGGAAAACAGTTTTCCGGATTACCGGATTCCGCGATTTGAAGAGTATATCGTGGGGAATCTTAATATCCAATGGAACGGGTTTAACTGTGGGGCTCATAATATTTCATCCATTGAAGTTGAGATTTTTGATCCTGAAACCGGCCTGATAAATGACGGCCCCTGGCCATGCAATGATCAACAGGGGACTGTCATTGGATTAAACGCCGGCACCTATGATACAATAACCATCAATTTTATGAGTCCGGACAACGTGGTGGCATTAAATGTTGTAAAAACAGATGTGACCGTGACCGCGAGACAGACAGCAATATTAACGGTTGAGCCCGGGGATTTTATAAACGGCGCGGTCTCTATCCAATGGAATATAGACTGCCCTGAAAGCGGAATTTCTACTATAGAAGCTGAAATATATGACAGCGCAGACACATTGGTCACCACAGGAGGCCCGTGGGACTGTACAGATGTTCTGGGTACGATTGGCCAGATCTCTGAAATTATCGGTGGTAAAATGATTCTGATTTTTAAAGATGCTGATAGTAACACCCTGTGCCGGTCAGAGCTTAGCGGTCTGGATATCATGCTCGGGCAAACAACGATCATTGGACCGTTTATCCTTATACCGCCTGAAATATCTTCTCCGGTTGACGTAGTGCGCTTCTATGAAGGCGACACCGTTGATTTTATAGGTGCCGCTTTTGATTATCAGGGCAATCCGCTAACAGGCACCGACCTGTCCTGGTCATCAAATCTTGACGGCCCCATAGGGACCGGAGAGTCCTTCAGCACCACCACCCTGTCAATAGGAACCCATACAATCACGCTGACGGCTGCAGACTCAGTACTTGGAGATATCAGCACGTTCATCTATCTAAATATCAACGAGATATTCCTTGTGGGCCCGGGACAGGCGCATACGACTATACATTCTGCAAAAAATGCTGCTGATGAGTATGACATGATAATTGTAATGGATGGAACATATACGGAAAGTCTCACTATTAATAAACCCCTGACAATTATATCGGAAAATGGATACTCTTCAACTACCGTCATTACTGCAGACAGCTTTCATCACTGTTTCTCCATCATATCCGATAATGTTACACTTGATGGATTTACAATTTATGGCGCTGTAAGCGGTATGGGCATAGGCGCGGGCGTATATCTTAATTCTGCTGATTCATGCACAATCGTCAATAACCGATGCGGATATGATGCTTCCCATAATAATGAATATGGAATATGGCTTGAAGATTCCCATAACAACGTCATTTCCAATAATATCTGCAATGCCGAAACTTATGTCGGCATTGAGCTGGACTATTCGAACAGCAATATTATTTCATATAATACCTGCAATGCAAACAGCATATCCGGTATTTTTCTGATGGGAGCTGCTGACAATCAGTTTTTTGGAAACACATTAGATGCAAACAATATAGGCATTGATTTTTTCGGAACCATACCGGTCCCGCACGACAATTTGTTTTTCCTGAATAACTTCAGCAATACAACAACGCCCGTCAGTCCCATCGAAGAATTTGTGGAAGACAACACGTGGTATCTTCCAGTTGAAACCGATTATGAATACAATAGCACAATCTACACAGGGTATTTAGGAAACTATTTCCATGACCATGACTTGACTGATTCAGATGGGGATGGCATTGCAGACAGTGCTTATCGTCTGCCTGGGGATATCCTGATAGATCCCTACCCTCTTACAACGACTTCTGACAATTACAGTGTTTCATTTGAATAAAACAAATATATTTTACCACAAGAACACGAAGGGCACGAAGGATTCTTTAAATTAAAGAATCCTTCGTGCCCTTCGTGTTCTTCGTGGTAAGGATGTCTTTCACTTATTCTGCTTCCGTAATAAAAGACCACGTATAACTACTTTCAAGATAGAATATTGACCTTCCCTTTATATCGGTCGTTAACGCAGCTGTATAGGTCCTCCCTGGTTCTAGATCATCATGATTAAATGCTACTCTTTTTTCATATGTATCCATCCATTGGTAGGCCTGGGCAGTCACAGGATTACCCAGATGATCTTCAAGTAAAAATGTCAGATTGGTTACCGTGCCTGTATCAATGGGGAGAGAAAATTCTACGCTGATCTCCGTATTTATTGGGACAATCGGGCGATCATTGCCGGGATCAACTGTCTCTGGAGTAGTAGCTATAACTTGAGGTGATGATCCACAATAGATCACATCCGGCGGCGGATCAGTCGGGCTTAAATTCGACACGGTATCCATCATTACAGCAGTACACTCGCCCATCCCAATGAGCCCAGGTGTATCATGGTGTGCCCTATCGATAAATGACAGACCATCTGGGTTTACAAGACCTGTATATGGTATTGGGTCCTGGGGAGATGTACATGAAACTCCACCAAAAACAATACATTCCTGAGCGTTTCTGACCACATCATTATGTGCCCTGTTTGTATTATAGTTCGCAATCTGTCCGATAATAAACGGCATGTCAGGTGCATTTAGATCAGACCGAAGGTTTGCGATAAAATTTTTTAAGTTGTCATAATAACTGTTTGCGTAGTTCTCATCATATGCATCAGATTCACCCTGCATCCAGATCATGCCTGAAATTTCCGGAGTAAAACCTGCTGCTTCAAGTGCTGCTATACCATCTCGCACTGTGTCAACAAATTGATTATATTGGTCTCCGGTACTTCCCGGATTACCGGGAACAGGTGGAATCCAATCTTCTGCCATATTTGATCCGCCCTTTGAGTACTTTATCAGCGCTATCTGATCACCAGGATTCTGACTCAGCAGGTCCCGTCCAAAAGATAGTTCAGGACCATGATACCATGCACAGGGCCTGAGCAGTCCCCAATGATCACCACAAAAGCAAGAACAGTCTTGGCAATACGTATCGCTTTTGTAGTTAATCGGTTCATAATAATATACAGACTGTTCTCCTTGAAGATCCAGTGGCAGATCATCTTTATTACCCATGCCAGTCATATTTGATTGTCCGCCAAGCAAATAAACTTTTATAGATCCGGAACCGGAAACTTCAAATGGTTTATGCTGCAGCATCCCCCCCGGTAAGATATTAACACCGCTCCCTTGTACAATTGTAAGATTATTATTACAAAAATTCATCCGCAGATCAGCACCACTGGCAATCGTCAATACAGTGTCATGTGTTGCATCACCAATTTTTACATTACCCGGAGCTGAATAAACACCTTCTGGAAGAGTGCAATCTGTCAGAATACTCCAAGCCCCTTCAGAAGGCGGCATACAGTAGTTTTCTGCATAAACGTTTTTTGCTAATATAATATAACAGATAAACATTAGGCTAATATATATATTGCTGTGTTTCATAATTAATCGGCCTCCTGCACTTTAGAAAAGATCCTAGCCCAGAGGGCTGGGCCTTTAAATAACCCCTAAAAGGGGATAATTTAAAGTGAAATCACTTTTGTCCAAAAACAATTATTTATTATGGCTTGAACCTCAATCGAATCCCCCCTTGAGGGGGAGATTGTGTCATAATGCATTTTTTGCGAACGATCATGTTGGGTTTCGCTTCTATCCTTTTGTCGCGTATACACAATTTAGTAGGTTGGATTGCGTTTTTTAACCCAACAAAGCCATAACTGCTCAACCCAACCTACTATGTTGTTTCGCGCACAAGCACGATCTTAATTATGACACAGCCTGAGGGGTGCAGGGGGTGTTTGCATTATTGATCATCATTACACCAGTGTTCCATTTTACCATCAAGGAGTTACGCCCCCCTTTGTCCCCGGTCTATACACCCCCCAAGGGGGAATTTGCTGAACGTTTACCGTGATTATCCATTACAAATATTTTGGACACCACAAGATAAAATAATGCTTTCTCATTGAAGCGGATATCTATTTTTATATCAGACTAAAACATTTACTCAATTTGCAGTCGCTGAAACCACTAACCCGGCATCAACCATCTCATCTTCGCTATTGATATATCCATCTCCGTTTACATCAATGCCAAGAATCAAATGCTGTATTATCTTGTAAAAATACTCACCTGATATACCGTTATCTGTATATGAATATGGGCTTGCGCCTGGTAATATAGGATCGCTTTCGTTCAAGCATGTAAAAACACCGTCTTCTGATGTGCTTCTAAAAACATAGAACCCATTGTGATTCACTTCATCTGTGGTTTCCCAGTTAAGCACTATGCTGCCTGTTCCGGAAACGGTTGTCAGTGACAATAAAGAGTTTGTGATTTCATCAAGATTGTCTTGAAAAAAAGGTCCACTTTTATTCCCCATATAAGTGTTCGAAAAAGCCATGTTCAAATCTCCGTTAACGATGCACGGTTCTTGACAGTTTGGTTCACTTTCTATCTTTAGCCCAAAACAGCCACCTATTTCATCACAAACGTTGTTTCCATTTTTATTTATACAAGTGCCGTTTCCATTATATCCAAAAAAATTTGAGAAAAGAATCGATTCCTTAACACCATAAAGTTGAATACCGCTTTTACATTCCTGATTCGTGATGGTATTGCCAAAAACCCTGCATCCAATAACAGTATCTATCCCAATGCCGCCTATGCCAAACCTGTTGGCATCCACGACATTATTTGATACTGTGCAATAATTTGAACAGCAGTCCACTGTAATACCTTCAGAAAAATTACCTGTAAGTACATTGTTGGAAATTTCTCCATATGAATGGGTGTGTTGTCCGATCCCTGTACTGGCATTATTTTCAACAGTGCATGATAACACCTTGTTGCCGTAACATGTTGAAGCACCATATACTTTTGGGCTGATGCTAATCCCATATTTTGTATTGTTCTGGATAACACAGTTTTCTATCAGGTTATTTCTACCGGTAATATGAATGCCTGTATCATGATTTTCCTTATTTATTGGATCTGTAAGGTCATAATCTGCTGTTTTTCGAGAATGCGGCACATAATATCCCTGTACCATTATGCCTCGAATAGTATTATTATCACCATCTATCCAGAGAGGGCTGTAGCCTGCAAATGATGGAGAATAGGTAAATATTGCAGCTGGCTCATTGTTAATGACTTCTCCATTGATGATAATTCCATTCTTTATTTCATCAATATTGATCTGCATATTCAATTCATATGTGCCTGCGTTTAAAAAGATCTCATCACCTGTACAAGCGGCGTCAATTGCATTTTGTATATTCGTGCTGTCATCACAGCCCCCTGCCCCGTCACAGGGATAAACATTTAAGGTATTAGCTAAGGTTTCGTTCAATTTATGCTCTATTTGACCGCCTGGTTCGATCAATATACCGCTCCCGGACCGAACCATGAGTTGGCTATGACATAAATCAATAAACAGCTTGGCATCCTGGTTAATTATTAGAACTGAACTGTTTGTCACTTGAATATCTTCTGCAGCTGTATATGTACCTGCAGGAAGTGTGCAGGTTGAATTGATAACCCAGTCACCTGTTAGAGGCGGCACACTACAATCATCAGCCATTGTTGTATTCGCATAAAGTAACAACACAGTAAACATCATTGTCATAAAATTAATTATTTTTCTCATCATTATACCTCCATCATTATAATGGCTCACAGGTCGTACCCTTACCCGGACAGCTGTGAGAAGGCGTATCCATGGTATCACAGTCATAAAAAACCGTTTCATTAAACTGACCTGTGGATTGATCACGCAGATATGGAATATAGGTGATTGAGTTTGTGTTTATATCCACTTCGACCAGTACAATGAGCTTGGCAAAACGGTCTCCGGCAACAGTAATCTCAGGGGTATTATAAGGCGGAACCGGTGGACTTGCGCCAGGGTATTCATCGCAGATACTGGCACAAGTAGAATGGTGCTGATGGCCATTAAAATGCAGTTTTATGTTATTATCATTAATAATATCATGAAACTCCTGATAACCGCAGTGTTGAAGTGAACCATAATGCTTTTTGTCTTCATCAAAAGCCGCGTAACGTGAAATTGCGACATGAGAAAAGGTAAATATATTTGGCGGCGGTGCATACGCCGGTTCAACAAGTTCCCTTATATCTGATAGCTGCAGATCGGATATATAAAAATCATAGCAGTAATCACAAGATGTGCCGCAGCTTTCCCGGTGATTTACATTATTGACAAGAATAAATCTACTGTTGCCAAAATCAAAATTAAAATCCAAATCACCAACATAATTTTCATAGTTATCAAAACATTTTTCTTCCGTTGTCCCTGCTTCCCAGTCAAATTCATGGTTCCCTGGAACTGAAAAGAAAGGAATCCCAGTATCAGTCATCCAGTTAAATAAATATAAATAATATTCATGATACCTTTTTTCATCAGCCAGATCCCTATGCTGTACAAAATCACCACAATGAATAATAAATGAAGGATTATAAGCCGGCTGCGGATTGTATTTACTCTTATCAAAAATCGCAGTCATTAGTGCGTCAAATTCATCTGTATAACTGACTTTTCCTTTTGCATCGATAAATCCAAATGAATGAATGTCTGCAAATACGACAAAATAAAACTTACCGCTGGGGACAGCACCTAACATGTTCTGCGCAAAGTTATTTAACGATGGATAACTGTTGTTTATTTTTCCGCCGGGAACTATTTCAATCCCGCTACCTTGCTTAACAATAAGATTATTTATTATCAGATTAGTATTAAGAACAGCACTGCTGGAAATGGATAGAACTGAATTGTTTTCCACGCTGATATTTCCGGGAACAGTATGCTCCCCAGCTGGCAGGGTGCAGTCAGTATTTATTGTCCAATCTCCATCCAAAGGGGGTACGCAGTCTGCGGCAAAGACTGTTTGGGATACTGACAGGACAAAAATTCCTATCGCAATAAAACTAAGTATTGTTAATATGTTCCTATTCATATATTTTTCTCCTGTATGATGTACGACATTCTCTTTTTTAGAGGCAGTCCCGGCCAATGCAAAAATCCCCCATCACCTTGACATTATTACCGCCCGGCAGATTAATCTTTCCGACTATTCCCATCTCACTCTCTTCATCAATATTCCCGATACTGCCGCTGAAAGCAATGTCTCCGTTTACATCAAGTTTTGTTTGTGGGTCCTTTGTATTGATCCCAACATTTCCATTGCCGGTGACGATAAATTTCGTGTCTGTATCATTAGAAAAAGTGTCATCACCATTATCTTTCGTACGAATTCTGAAGGCAGTGTCATGGTATGTAACCGATTCCGCGTCGCTATCGATCACAATACCTCTTCCTGCATTTCTGTTCCCAGTATTTATATTCAGGGAAACCGTGTCATCCATTGGCGTAAGTCTCAGATATCCCAAAGAGACCTTGCCGTTGCCGTTAATTACAAATTTTGTATCATCAACATCAACAAACTCATCTTTATTGGAAGGCAGAATAATTGTCTGTATTTCAGGCTGCCCGCCAGTACCGTCTATGCCGTCCTGGTCAACAATACTTTTTACTGAAATGCCGCCCATAGTACCGGTACTTCTATAGCAAACAACATCATTACACTGGCCGTTCGCGTCCATGGTAACCTGAACCGTGGCCCGGCCAATATCATCGCAAGGTATAACATCCGCCTGCATATTAGGTATTCCGTCTATTGCAGCTTCGACAAGCAAAGCAATCTCATCTTCCGTGTTCGTTATATTGATATCTATTTCAATTTTTGTGTCCGCACTTGAATAAGTAGCCCCCGCAGGTTCAGTACCATTGTCGCCTATGTCAAACCATATTGCAGTAGTGGCGTTTTCATAATCACTGATAACAAAGTAATCACCCTGTTTGAACGGTTCGGTTTGAACCCTTATTCGTAATGGAAAGCTCGCTATATCACGATCGCTGTCAACAATAGCACCATTGCCGCTTAACGTGTTTCCTGTTCTTAAATGCATGAGCGCCTCATGATTAAAATGAAAAGACGCGTTGGGATTGTCCTTTCCTATTGCAACTCCTTTTGATGTTCTTACATCACCAACTAAAGGGTCTGTAACTATCTGCGAATTATTGGTATCAATTGACAAAACATTGTTGCTGTTTGATGTAACATAAATTAAGCCTGAACTGCTCATCCGCAATTCAGCGCCATTATCATTGCTGAAAACAGCTTCATCATTTACACCACTGCTATCAGTAGCAATAACAGCATCATTGTTGATTGTAAGTTCTCCATCAATTTTAACATTAGTTGAGTTCTGGTTGCTAATATCGTCACCCCTGGTATCAAACCAGTATTGATCCGCATATGCATGACTGCAGATAAGAAGCAGGACCCCTATAAAAGTACTTTTGATTATTTTGTATATTCTCATTTTAGTCTCCTTATACTATTGAATTTTACGAAATAACACTAAGGACATGTTCCGATGCAGATGCTCCCGTCTGACCTTATGGACGCACCATTAAAAGTTAGGTCTCCGCTCACATCTATTTGATCATTTACATTTGAGCTTTTTATTTGTCCGCTCAGCCTTATGTCTCCTTTGACAGCAAGGTCATGAGTCAATGGGTCTATTTCCCCGCTGGTGATATCCGGTTCACCAATGAGTACTTTTCCCTGACCATCAACCATAAACTTTGTGTCAGCATTTTCCGGCGCTTTTTCATAGAGATTCTGAGCTGTTCTGATCATAAACGGAATATCGTAATTTCCTGTAGCATTGTCTCCATCACTGTCAATGATCATACCGTGTCCTGCCAGGGCATTTCCTGTACGAACGTGCAGATATGCTGAACTTACTTCTGGATCTATCGTACCCGGACCTGTCGCGCACTGTCCAAAGGTACTGATCAGGAACCTTGTATCGGAATTAGAGAATGACAAGTCAGCATTTCCCTGAGCCCTTATTCTTATAGGAAAATCTTGAGATAAATCATCATCACTGTCGATTATCATGCCATTTACAGGCGCATTTTCCGTTCTAATATGTAGTGGTGCTTGAGGATCTATATCTCCGATTCCTGCGCCTTTTGGTTTGATATTCATTACAGGTGATGCGCCTGATTTTAAATATGTACATATGTCAGACTGCTCAAAAGAAGCGCCACTGTTGTTTGTATATTCTACAGAACCTGGACTTGAAGATATAATATTTACATGAGCACCAACTGAAAGGTCACCATTGATATTAACATCTCCGCCTGTACTGCTTCCGCCACTGTTATCATTAATAATATCTCCACCACTCGGCTCCCAGTATTCTGCAAATGGATAACCTACTAAGAAACTGAAAACAGTTATTGTTAAAATAATAATTCGGACAAACCTTATGCTTTTCATTTTTCCCTCCTTATCCGGATAAGCCGGAAACCAAAAAATATATATGATTCATTCTATTTATGGGCAATTGCCAATGCAGATATCGCCGTCAGATAATATGTTTCCGTTATTTGAAGTGCTGTTTGAAAGTCGGATATTGCCTGATAATTCAAGATCGTCATCTAAGGCAAGTAGGCTTCCATTTACACGTATATCCCCATCAACCACGAGTTCATGCTGAAGTGAAGTTAAATTATTTTCGCCAATATATACTTTGCCGGTTCCGTCTACATAAAGTTTTGTATCAGTATCATCAAAAGGATCATCAGCTGAACCTTTTGTCCTGATCCTGAATGCGATATCGTTATATTCGCTGTCTGCGTTTAAAACGACCCCTTTTGCACTATCCAGTTCACCTGTTCTTACATGCATGAATGCATCACCGGTTGTCGTAGGAGAAGTCGTATCAGGACCAATGCCCATCTGGCCCTTTCCGGAAACCAGGAAAATAGTGTCGCTATCATCAGCTGAGTTTGTGACGGGCTCTGGTGCTGTTCTGATACGCATTGCGCAATCATCAGGTTCTCCGTCACTATCAACAAGCAGGCTTCTCGCGTAGCCATCAATGCCGGACCGTATATGGAGACTGGCTTCCCCTTGAGTGACAGCATCAAACAACTCATTTTCAACAACAACACCGTTTCCAAACAGGGTCATTATTGCTGAAATAGTTGATCCATTAAAACAGATAGTATCATTTATTTGACCCATCACTAAATTTGGTGACAAATTATGACTGAGAAAAAGCCCGGGTTTTGAGTTCATTTGACTTTGTATCATGATGTCGTCGTCTACTACTAGAGATCCTGCACCATTGATATGAACATTCCCCGCATTTGTATTGTAAATACTCCCGGTAGATGAATCATACGCCCACCATTCAGATATTCCATTGCCATACAAATCATAACCCGTACCATGTGAATCATAGTCTGCGCCAACAGCTACACAACCATCAGCATTATTATCATGAATTTTTATTAAAGAGGTGCCATCGTAACTATGAAGGCCATCAATACCAAAATCTATTATTAGATAATTACCCCAACTTTCAATCCCATCAGGATCCACGGCATAACCATCTAAATCTAATAATGTAGTATTTGAACCGTCATACAGGTAAAGACCTTCTGATCCATTGTCTATGGCGAGCATATTATTCCATACCTGGAGTCCCTCTACATTCTCAGTACCCAGCTGAGAGTGCTCTGACCAGTCTGTTCCATCGTACTCCCAAAAGCCATTTGAACCAAAATCAACCACCAGACGGTCAATACTGGTTTCATATTCCCATGCTGATATGTTTTCTGCATCCCACGATCCAATCTGAGTCCAGGTCGTGCCCTCATACATCCAAAGGCCATGGCCGGTACTATAGGCATCACCATAGTCAGAAATCAGTCTGCTGCCCCATGTTTCAAGCCCTTCAGAGTCCCAACTGCCTAACTGGGACCAGGCTGAACCATCATATGACCATAGTCCATTTGAGCTAAAGTCAACGATCAGACGATCAATGCTTGTTTCATATTCCCATGCTGCCATGTTCTCCGCATCCCACGACCTAATCTGTGTCTTATCCGTACCATCATACTCCCACAGGCCATATCCATCTGCAGAAGCATCTCCATAATCAGCAATAAGTTTGTTGCCCCATGCTTCAAGCCCTTCAGGATCCCACGTGTCAATCTGTGAAGGATCTGTGCTACCATCATATGTCCAAAGGCCCCATGCACCGACATCTACAGCCATTATATCACCCACTGATATCATGCCATCGACATTCACAGCATTAATTTGACTGAAATCGGTTCCGTCATATTCCCAGATCCCGTTTGCACCAAAGTCAATGCCGAGTAACTCCGCAAATGACGACGTGCATAACAACATCACACACATAACAATGGAGTGCACCTTTAATGCAGTTTTTAGTTTTTTCATAATCTTTCCCTTTCAGAATAATTAGTAATAAGTGTATACTCCTTTTTTCCTGCTACATATGCGTGATCAATATCCGATACAAGTTTTTTAAATAAAAATGCCTGAATTTCATTTTCTACAGAAAACGTTTTTTTATGTTTATTGCTTGTTAAATATTTGATTATATTAATCTATTTTAGTTTTATAATTTTTCTTGTTTTATTTTTTTATCTGTATTATGAAAACGTTTTTGTTTTTATTTTTTTAGCGATCAAGCATGCAACGGAGAAATATAACGTCAAATGGAAAGACCAAATATTTATAAATATTCAGATTACCGTATCTTTTTAAAAGATATGTTTAACTATAAGAAAAAGACGAAAAAAAATTTTTCTTATAGATTTTTCTCAAATAAGGCTGGATTCAGTTCCACTTCTTTTCTCAAACTCGTTACCCAGGAAAAAAGAAATTTAACAAATGAAAGTATCTCTAAAATCGCGAAAGGATTTGATCTTAAAAAAGAGGAGAGAAGATTTCTTGAGAACCTCGTATTCATGAATCAGGCAAAAACTAATGAGGATAAAAATTATTACTTTAAAAAAATGACCGCCATAAGTGGCTATACAAAAACAAATAAAATCGAAAAGGCTTGTTATGAATATTTCTCCAACTGGTATAATCTTGCCATAAGAGAAATCGTTATTTTTGGCAATAAGAAATTCACCTCCAGGGACATAACCGGTTTGCTAAATCCCAAGGTTCCGCCGATCCAAGTTGAAAAGTCTTTAAAAATGCTTGAACGCCTTGGATTAATAAGAAAAAATGGTGACAGCTGCTGGGAAAAAAGAGATAAGGCCATCAGTACCGGGCCCCAAATAAGATCTTTATTGATTGCAAATTTTCATAAAGAAATGTTGAAACTGGCAGGTGAATCAATTGACCGGCACCCAACTGACCAGAGAGACATTACCGGACTTACTATCAGCATTAAAAACGATTCCCTGCCCGAAATTAAAGAAAGGATTGCCGCATTTAGGCGGGAAATTCTGGACATGGCTTGTAATGAAACAGATTCAAATCAGGTGTTTCAAGTTAACATACAGGCTTTCCCCCTTTCTAATAAAATAAAAAGGAAAAAAAAGAAATGATTAGAATTTTTAATTTACCGAAAATATTTTTTACATGGACATTCCTAATTTTGAGTATAATTTATATAATTGGATGCACTGACACTGATACAATTGTAAAGGATGTAACCGACGGCGGAACAGAGATTGGAAACCCTGAAAATGAAACTATAGTTGCAGGCTATGCGCAAAAAGGCCCTTTCCAAAAATTCAGCACCGTATTCATGTATGAGCTTGATGACAACTTGGAACAGACAGGAAGGAGCTTTCATGAGCTTACAGATGAAGTAGGTCATTTCAGCATACCTGCCAGCTTGGAATCAGACTATGTGGAACTTGCCATCAACGGCTATTATTTTGATGAAATCAGCTATGATCCTGATGATCCGAATTATCTGTATTCCGGGGATGTTCAGACAAGCGCTATTGCGGCTGTTTCTGATAATAACGAAATCAATATCAACATTTTAACCTCCATCGCAAAGGAGACTATACTCGCGTTAATTGATGATGGCATGACCTTTGACGAAGCCAATGCCCAGGCATCTGTCTATGTACTTGACGCTTTTGGTATAACCGACGACACCCATACATTGTTTGAAGATATGGCAATGCTAGAGGAACCCGGAACCGTATCTCAGGAAGGGAATAAAATCCTTCTGGCAGTCTCAGCCATCATGATGCAGATGGCCCATGATGCAGATGAAGTGACCGGTGATTCTGTAGCAGCAAGCCTAAATGAAATAAGGAATATCATCATTGATGATATCGCAAACAACTATGTGCTGGATAATATTGATATACAGAACGCAATGGATGCCGCTGTAATGTCTTTGGATCATGTTAATATAAGGTCTCATATGGAAGACAGTTTTCCTGACCACAATATCCCAAGATTTGAAGAGTATATACTAGGGGACCTTAATATCCGATGGACCGATTTTAATTGTGCTACTAATAGCATATCATTTATTGAAGCAGATATTTATGATCCCGAAACCGGCCATATAACAGCAGGTCCATGGCCCTGTAATGAACTTGAAGGAACGGTAATAGGACTAAACGCCGGTAATTACGATCTGGTCACAATCTATTTTATGAACCAATATAATGAAATCGTATACAGCGCTGAAAAAACAGATGTCCAGGTAATTGCGCGACAGACAAACATCCTAAATGTATCTCATGTTGATTATATTTCCGGCGGCGTATCCGTACAATCAAATATTGACTGCACGCACAGCACGATTAATACAATCAACGCAGCAGTATTTGATAGCGTGGGGAATGAAGTTCAAACAGCCGGTCCATGGGACTGTGATGATGACAAGAGAATGATCGGTGAAATCGCTGACATGACAGGGGGAAGGGTTGAACTCTATTACAATGATCTGAACGGCGATCTCTTGTACCAGGTAGATATAACAGACATATCAGTAACGCCAGGTACAACAACAGATCTTGGACAGATCATTATTGATCCGCCCTCTATAACAGCCCCATTGAAGGGGAGTACTTATATAGAAGGAAATACAATCAGCTTCAATGGAACCGGTTTTGACCTCTTGGGCAACCCACTTAACGGGACTTCCCTGGTCTGGTCCTCAAATATTGACGGAAATATTGGGACAGGCGAAATCTTCAGTCTCTCAAGTCTTTCGTATGGCCTGCATACAATCACTCTTACAGCTGTTGACAGCGCTTTCAGAAGCATAAACACATCAATAAACCTGCATATCCGAGCACCGGGAGTAACAATTTATGTAGGGCCTGGAGAAGCATATGCAACTATACAATCTGCTGTTACTGGTGGAAACAGCGGCGACAGAATTATTGTACGTGATGGTACTTATACTGAAAGTGTAACTGTAAATAAGGAACTGACCATCCAGTCTGAAAACGGCTACAGTTCAACTATAGTAAACACAACTGATCCGAACCGACATGTCTTTATCATCACTGCTGATTATGTGAAGATTGAAGGTTTTACAATCTACGGCGCAACAAATGCTTTTAGATATGGTATCTACCTGAACGGGGCATCTTCCTGTACATTCTCCAATAACCGATGCGGATATGACGCAATCCATAATAATTATGGCGGTATGTATATAAGAGATAGTTTAAACTGTTCTGTAACAAATAATATCTGTGATTATAATTTGCATTATGGCATTTCTGTGCGATACGCAGGCAATCATAATATCGTTTCAAACATATGCACTTCAAATGGTTACTGCGGTATTGGCATGACGCTCACAAACAACAACATTGTTTCAAATAACACATTAAATTCAAATACTACCAGTGGTATACGGCTGTCAGAAGCTGATACAAATACAATCTCAGACAATACCTGCAATTCAAATCAGAACGGAATTTATGCAATATCTTCTTATAATAATATAATTTCCAAGAATATCTGCGGAGATAATGAAACCGGTATCATGTTTTCTGCTTCCAGCGATAATATCGTTTTTGACAACACATTCAACCAGAATAGCTATAATGGCATTGGTTTATATTCATCCCTGAACAACAACATTTCCGGCAATACCTGTTTGGATAATACGTTTGGTATTCAAATATACACGAACAGCAATAACAATATAATTTCAGGAAACACTTTTGGTTTAAACAGTAATTATGGAATGAACATTACATCTTCAAGCAATAACATCATATATCTCAATAATTTTGATAACAGCAATAATATTAATTCAACTTCACCAAGTGTTAACACATGGCGCTCGCCCACAGAGATAACCTATACATACAATGGATCTGAATATACCAGATACCTGGGGAATTATTACAATGACCATGTTTTAACGGATTCAAATGGAGACGGAATTACGGATGATCCCTACGACCTGCCGGGAGATGAGCCTGATGACGAATACCCACTGGTTGATACGTTGGATAATTATAATTAAAAAATTGGTTTCATTGGTTTTATTAGTTTCATTGGTTGGATTGGTTTCATTGGTCTAACTGAATAAAGAAAATAGTCGTCAGGAAGGCATGATACTTTTAAGCAATTCCGTTTAAGCGGAATTGTTTAAAATAAAATTCTTCGTTCCCTTCGTGTGCTTCGTGGTGAATACGATTTTGATATCTGTGCTTGATTGATACTACCATATTAAGAAATGAAGATATACACCAGTTGTTTTGCACATCTGAACAACATCCCTGACAACATCACGCCTGGCAGTATTGCCCGGTTTTCACCCAAATGAGTTACCGGGCATAAGATGTCTTTCGGATCTATTAATATTTAATATAGTTCAGCAAAGATTAGGAAGAAATCAATTTTAGCTGATTTAGTTAATTTTATATTGCGAATAAACATCATCATTTAAACCAATGAAACCAATACAACCAATGAAACCAATAAAACCAATTCAACCAATTTAAACCAGTTTCTCATCATCATTTTACATCCTTTTTACACTTCTTTTACGGCCCAATGACAACATAAGTGTCAACATATGGCATAATTGAACCATGAGCTAATCAAATCCGTAAAACAGGAGGAAGGAAAAATGAAAAAGAAATATTTTATACGCATTATCGGGATCATCGTCATGGTAATGTTTATCTGTGTAACCGTTCATGCATCAGTAGAGGAAAAAGATAATCAGCTGACTCTCCCATGGGATGAATTCAGGGAACTGCTGCCCCTTGATAAAGATGAAGTTGTTTTATCCATGGAAACATTTCAAAAACTTCTGGTATATACGGGAATAAAGGTCAAACCAGAATATACATTAAATCAAGGGCATGTTGTGCTGACAAAAGATGAATTTAAAAAATTTGTGGCCAGCATGAAGCCTCTTGAAGAATCTGCAGTAATCATCCCGCCGTTTGATTATTTAATCACCAAAGCAGTGTATAAAGGGAACATGAAAGAAACATACATGTCGTTTACTGGCAGGTTTAACCTTCAGGTATTAAAAAATGATAAATACCTGAAAATTCCTTTACTTCCCCAGCACATCGCCCTGGAAGATATAACTGTAAACAATAAGCCGGCCCTTGTGGTCAGTGAAAATAATTTTCACCATATTGTGCTTTCAGAAAAAGGTGACTATACAGCAACAGTCGCATTTGCCATAAAAACTTCCGTGAAAAAAGGGATGAACAGAATCCAGCTGCCGATCCAGCAGACACCGATCACCCTGTTAAATCTCGAACTCCACTCAAATGATATTGATATTGAAATTCCCGAGGCACACCAATTGTTATCAACTGTAAAAGATAACAAAACCATGGTAACAGCAAATATTCCGCCAAACCGGTCCATCAACATACAGTGGAAAAAAAGAATCGCCCCTAGTGAAAAAATCCCGCCGAAAATCTACAGCGAGATATTCCATCTTATGTCGATTGATGATGATGCTCTTAAAATCAATACTGAAGTGAAGTATAATATTCTGCATAGTGAAATCGAATCTGTTCAACTGCAGATGCCGGATGATGTGAATATCCTCAAAGTATCTGGTGATGGCGTTGGAGAATGGCAGGAGATGCTTAAAAATGACCAGCGGCTTATTTATGTACCGTTTAGGTTCTGGATGTAAAAAAGCATCAAAAAGTTGCTGTGCCTGTTGCCACAATCGATTCTGCCAATATGGTTACTCTCTTTACTGAAGATGGAAAAGTGGTTCACAGACTAGTTTACAATGTACGAAACAGTTCTAAACAATTCCTAGAAATTAAACTTCCACAGAAAGCAGATGTATGGAGTGTTTTTGTAGATAAAAAACCGGTTGAATCCTCTTTAAACATGCAGGGGAGTCTTCTGGTGCCCCTGATTAAATCCCGCGCGGAAAACGCCCTTCTCAAAGCGTTTCCAGTAGAAGTCATTTATTGTATGACTGAAAATAGATTTACATGGTCAGGCTCTCTGACATCACACCTTCCGTCAATCGATCTAATGACCAGTCAACTTATTTGGTCAGTATATTTACCGAATGAATATACCTACCATTATTTTGATTCCAGTCTTGAAAAAGAAGAGATCATACAGGGTATAAATGTGTTTACAGATAACAACCGTCAGTATGATGAAAAAGCAATGAACGATCTTTACCAATCAAAAGACATCAACTGGAAAGAATTACAAGGACAGCTTAGTAACTTGTATAAAGGAAACAGAGATTATAGGAGCAGCTTTAAAAATGTCCCCATTCAAACAGACGAGATATCAAGCCAACTGAATGCAGAGCTTGAATTCACCGGCCGGCTCAACGGTCTTAACCAGCAGAAACTGCCACAGACATCAGTCTACGGAACTAGCAAAGGTGCAGGTGTCATGCCCATACAGATTAAAATTCCAGCCGGCGGCCAGGTTTATCGCTTTGCTAAAACCATTGTAAAAGGCGATGATCCCTTAAATTTTAAAGTGGTTTACTCACGCAACCAAACCACAGAAATGGCAAAATGGGGCATCCTCCTTATCATCATAGGATGTATATATCTGATACGAAGAAAAACAATCAATTTATTCGTGAATATTAAAAACTTGTTAACCAAATTATATGACGTGGCAAAAAAGAACAAAGATACGATCAAAACATGTGCCCAGTCAAAAATGACTCCGTTTATCCTTTTTGGTTTTATGTTTGTCTGTTTATTTGTTTCAATCCCTTTGTCAATCCTGGTATTCTTCCTCTTCTGGATAAGCGCAGGATACCATATAGTTCTTTTTTGGAATAAAAAAGAAGTGCAAAAGGCAACACCTGAGAATAATATGGAACAATATGTCATGTGATTTGATTTAAAAGTCCAATACAAAAGCGGGGATTCATTCAGCGTATTCCCCGCTTTTTTTTCTTCTGTATAACTTTTCCTAATTGACAGTATAATGTAGGGTGGGCTGTGCCCACCTTTTTTCGACCACGACCACGTTCTAGAAACTAGAAATTGGAAACCAGATACTGGAAACTGATTACTGAATACTGATCACTCCCTTTAGTGTTGACCACGATTTTTTAAAAATGACAGAGCAAAGCGATACCACAACTTTAGGCACTTTAGCGCATTTTAGGCACTTTAGGCACTTTTTTTACGTAATATCCTCCCTCGGAAAACAATCTCGCATCCGCTGTGTACACTTGCGTGATTCATCAACTAGTGAATCCGCTTCTTCATATGTATCCTCTGGCCACGGCTTATCAAACCCCATATCTGTGGCAATAATTTTGTAACAATTGTAAGACTGGCCGCAACTTGCTTCCCCGCCTACATGCCAGTAACCGCCAGTGCAAAACAGGTTACTGATCGGTGTGCGGTGATTGGCCAGTTCCGGTGTGGGCCGGTTTGCGCCACTCTGTTCCGGTGTCTGGTCAATACCGGCAAAATTTCCGTGCGGTGACAGGTTCTTCATGCGGCAGACATCATAGGGACTGTTGGTATCAATGCCGATAATATTGTTCCAATTCATATTTGGCGCGAACTTTTCCCAGTATTCAATCATATCAGCGGCATGTTTATCCTTTAGCTTAAGATAATCGTCTTCCGATAGATCGGTCGCCCTCGGCCCCTGCATTTCATGTTGCGCCACATGTTTTCCCTCTGGCGCGTATGACGGATCCACCAGGCTGTGGCACCATACAACCGGGTTGAAATGTTCCATGGGCGATATTTTCCCCTCATTGGCTTCGTCGCATTCTATGGCGATATGCTCCACATCGGCAGATGGCGCCAGGCCCAGCCAGAAGGTTTCATGGATATCCGGATTAAACGCTTCTGCTTTATATTTCGGCGCTTCATTCAGCGCGAAACTGTACCACATGAGATTGCCGATATTGCTGGTAGATAGATTATCAATACGATTACATTGATCTTCCCCAAACACATCCCTGCCAACAATTTCTACTAAATTCCATACACTCAGGCCGGCCGCAACAACCAGCTTGTTCGCGCTCACTTGGGTGCCGTCATGCAATTCTATACCGGTTGCTTTGCTGCCATCATGATTAATTTTTGTCACGGTCTTATTGATGTGAAATTCACATCCGTTCTGCAGCAGCCATTGGTGGCATGCATGAGCGATCATATGTGTTCCGCCCCTGGCAAAAGCGTTTTGTGTCAAAACACCGGCCATACCGAGGATCGCCGCTCCCTTTGTCACATCTCTTACATTCTGAACGCTGGATGGTATAAACCTGAGAACATTATATTGCATCTCAGGACTTTCAAACAGTATCCTAACACACTCCAATGGCGGATTTACCAAAAACGGTGTGGGATCTATGCCTGCTTCGTCAAGCAGAGGGAGCATTGCCGCCTGCCGTTCCATGAACTCAGGCCGTTCCTGCCACTCGTGGGGACACATGAGCTGGTCTATCAGCATCCTCTGAAAAGTATCTGAAACGTAGATATTATAAATTTTCAGCCATGTGTCCGCGTCTTTTTCCGAAAACCGGGCAATCTGTTCGCATGTTCTTGTCTGGTCCGGATCATGTTTCTGACTGTAAATGGAAATACATTTTTCCGAGTCCATGAATATGGTACCGTCGCTGCAAAGGTACTGATCAATCTGACCGCCATATTCAAAAAATGCCGGGAAATCACGATATAAAGGCGCGTAATACCAGGGCTGAAGGATGTTCGCGTGGGTATTGCCCCTGAAACCGGGAGCCGCAATTTCTTCTGTTGCCAATCCGCCGCCGATCTCATGGCGCCGTTCAAAAATACCGCATTTCAAGCCGGCAAATCTTGTTAAATACATGGCCAGCATCAATGCCTTGTTCCCTCCGCCACATATCACCGCATCATATGTCAAATCAGACATGGTACCTCCTTAATTTTTATTTCTTTTTTTACCCGACACAATGGTCCGAGTTATATATGATTAATTAGTTTCTCTAAAGTTATATTAAATAAATCCGAAGCACGAAATCCGAAACAAATTCAAATATTAAATGTCAAAATTTTCAAAACAGCTGTATTCGTCTTAAATCTAATATATTTTTTATTGTTTTGTACATTTAGATTTTGAGCATTTGATATTGTTTCGGATTTCGAATTTCGGATTTCGGATTTTAACACTTGTTTCCTCTTGAAGCATTAATTGATGTATAGCCTGAAAACCAGGACCAAGGTTCTTACTGTTCACTAAAGGTGTCCTTCTTCCCTAGCCCTCGTCACCATTTCCGGCTCTTTCCACCATTTTTCAATTTCATAATCTTCGGCAATAGCATTGGCACAGTTGTATCCCGGTCCCCAGATAATCATACCGCCGGGCGCTACGCTTGCGCCGCCTACGTATAGGTTTTTAACTGGTGTTCTGTAATGAGAGCAATCCTGGTTCGGTCTAAGATATCCCATCTGAAGTGGATGATAAGCCCCCTGTTTATACCCCCCTTTGACCATGTTGACATATTTATTCTGAATATCGGTCGGGGTGGTCATATAAGTTTTAAGAACAACATCCTTTGTTATGTTTGTTGTATACTGTTCCAGCAGATCGAGCATCTTTTCAGCCCGTTCTTCCCTGAATTCCCGATTGAGCCATTTCTCTTTTCCGCCGTCTTTCAGGTCATACGGCGCCATTTGGGAGAGGTAGGCGGTTGCTTTACCTTCAGGCGCCTGATAGGGATCATGGACACTTGGGAATGTGCATGAATAGCCCATCTTGTTGGGAAGCTCACCGTTGAACAGGGAATCATAATGTCCGGTCACATCTGACGGCGTTTCATATCCAAGGATGTAAAACAATGACTTGTTGATATCAGGATTTGATTTTGCTGCTTTGAATTCCGGTATGGTTTTAAAAGCTGCATGAAGATTGCACAGGCTCCATTTTTCCCACATATAATTCTCCACCATGGCAATAAAATCCTCGTCAAGATTCTCTTTGCCCACATAGTCCAAAAATGTCTGGTGGGGATCAATGGTACTGACAACCGCTTTACGTGCCGTGTACTCTCTGCCGTCAATAAGCTCAACACCTTTTGCTTCACCATTTTCAATAATAATTCGTTTAATCGTAGCGCTCTGTCTTATCTGGCCGCCATGGGCGAATATGGATTTGTATAGCGCATTAGAAACCCTGTGGGACCCGCCGCAGGTAATCTGATAATTCACCATGCGGTTTAAGTAAATGGGAACCATATAGCTGACGCCTGACTGGGAATAATCGAGTCCCCAATGTGTCCCCATATACAGCATAAGTGTTCTGACAATGTCATTTTCATACAGATCGTTAACAATCTCTTCCGGAGTTTTTTCTCCAAGCTCTGTCAGCTCCCTGCCAAGTTCGGTTGCCTGTGCTTTTGCGGCCATGATCGGCGCGGGATCAAGGGGCACATATGTCTGCGGCCCCAGGATATGCATCATCATCTCATCATATTTCGCGTGCATGTCACGATAGTTGTCAGCATCCTTTTTTGAAAACTGCGCAATTGAATCGCAGGTCTTATCCACGTCCGTATACATGCCCAGGCATCTTCCGTCCGCAAGCGGAAGAGATACCTGAAGTTCTGGTTTCACATGATGAACATCCCATTTGGCCTCAAACTGAAAATCATCATACACTGGCGCCATATCCACCATCATCATATACAGCGCGTGCGTGTTATGATAAAACTCAGGCACTGTAACCTGCTCGGTCATGAGACCGCCCCCTTCCTCAAGCCGTTTTTCCACCAGCAGAACCTTCTGCCCTGCTTTACTAAGATAGGCGCCAATTGCGAGGCCATTTGGGCCTGCACCAATAATAATAACGTCAAACTCTCGATCCATGTTTTACTCCTTAAGTTTTTTAACAAAAACAAAATAGTTAACAAGTCGACATTCTATTTATCACTTATCCAGAATCGTCTATTAAAGTTTTAACTCCTATAAAATACAGACAAACGCGAACCAAACCATTCTTACATCATGTTCTAATATGTCAAAAAAATAAAAACTTTTCAATATCAAATGATTTCACATAAATTACTCATGTAATTTAGGTAATTATTATTTTAAAAATTGTACAAAATCCTTGAAATACAGGCAGAACTGAGTGATAAAGGATAAGCGGGCAATACAGGACTTATGGTTCCTGCTGCACTGCCGAATAAATATTACGCTATCACAACATTATTTTAAATAAAAAAATTACCACAACCAATATTTATCACAAGTTTTTATAACGCATATTCGGCTTTTTAATCATTTTGTCCATAATTATTTTGCCAATAATAACCAGTTTTACTATATCTCCTTTAAGACAAAAACTTTATGCAAGCAGGATAGGCTAATGAAGCTTATAATAAGTGCTGATGATTTTGGATATTCAACATCGATCACCGACAATATTGTTGAGTGTTTTAAAGGCGCCTTGTCAAGTACCAGTATTATTCCCAATGCTCACGAATTTGACTATGCTATCAACAAGTATAATATGACCCTTAATGATAAAAGGCTCGGTATACATATAAACTTTTTTGAAGGTCTGCCCTGTTCACCGCCTGACAGTGTCAGTTTTTTAGTCGATAAGGACGGCTTTTTCCGGCATTCATTTTTATCACTTTTAACCGCCTATTATTTGTCCAGCAGAAAAAAAAGGGAGATAATCGCTGCTCAGGTAAATACAGAACTGACAGCTCAAATTAAAAAAGTTAAAGCACATATTCCAGCTGGCATCCCCCTGAACATAGACAGTCACCAGCACTTCCACATGATTCCATTCATTTTCAAGCTTATAGTTGATATGAGAGATAAGTTCGATATTGGATACATCCGGATTCCAAAAGAAAAAACATTTTTTCATCTGGGCTCATCTGGTTTAACTAACTATTTCGGACCAAACATCATCAAACATTTTTTATTGAATTATTTGTCTGGAATATGCCTGAGCTATTTAAGCGGCACCCATATCCGCCATCCGGATTTTTTTGTCGGTGTTTTATTCACAGGGAATATGACACTCCCGAGCATTAAAAAAGCGTTATCTGTCCTTAATAATGATAAGGACTTACTGGTGGAAGTTCTGTTGCATCCAGGCATGAGCATAGCTGATGAAGCCGACTTATGGAGCAAATATCCGGACCTGCGGGGGTATTATCTGTCTTCAAAAAGAGAGCGTGAAAAAGAGGTTTTACTAAGCCGTGATTTTTCAGTGCTTATTGAGAAGTTGTCTCAGGATTAAATTCGAATTTCTGATTACAAAAGGGATAAAACAAAAATTTTGAATAAACGTAGGGGCGGATCTTGTATCCGCTCATTTTGGTGAACAGAACAACATTGTTTATTGTATCGATAACAAGTGGGTAGCAAGATTTGCTTTTTCATTATTGATCCCAAGCTTTTTCCTGATACTGTACCGGTGGTTATCCACTGTCCGCGACGACATCTTCAGAATGTCAGCGATCTCTTTTGAGGATTTCCCCTGTCTGATGATATTCGCTATCCTGATCTCAGTTGGCGACAGATTATAAAACCGTGCTGAAATACCGTGTGCAAACGGAGATACAGCATCATTGATGTTCGCTTCGATAATATCAAGAATGGCCTTCTGCCGGTCATCCAGCTGGGTTATTTTAAGATCCTGAAGAAACGGAAGAACCAGCTCTCTCACACTGATCATCATTTTCTCTTCAAGATCGACCTTGTCCTCTTCCCTTCTCTTTAACAAGACCTTTAAAGCCGTATTAGCGTCCTCCAGTTTTGCGGTCCGCTCCTTTACAAGTACTTCCAGTTTATCCCTGTGATTCCTGAGCGCCTCTTCAGCCTGTTTCCGCGATGTTATATCATGAGAAAAAATAGCCACGCTCGATACCCGCTTATTTCTGTCCATTACAGGATATACAATATTATCAAACCACCTCCCCTTATACTCCTCTTCAAGCCGAACCGATTTGCCTGACTGAAAAACCTGATCGAATTTTTCTTTTCTTTGAAGGGTCATATCAGACGGCAGAAGATCCCAGAGGCATAAGCCAATGGTCTCTTCAACATTCCGGTTGAATTTTTCAGCATAAGACGCATTTAAATCCAGAATAATCCCGTTAGCATCAAGGAGCATCACCGAATCTGTTGTCGCGTTCAGCAATGCTCTTGACATCTCCCTGCTCTCCTGCAGGGCCGCCTCCACCCGCTTCCGATCGGTAATATCCCTTACAATACTGATGATGCCGATGATGTTGCCGTCCTTTTTCATCAGTTTTGAGTTTACATCAATATAAACCAAACTACCGTCCCTATGAAATGCTTCAAGCTCCATTCTCGGAGGCGGATTGTCTTGTGCGGTGATTTTAGACTGTTCCAAAATAACATCAAGTGTTTCCGGTTTGAATATTCCCAATTCAGTGATATTTTTACCAAGCGCCTCCTCCCTGGTCTGTCCAAAAATATCCCATGTGGCGTCATTGACTTCAAGAACCTTTCCGGCAAGGTCTGTATAAACTATCTGGTCATTGGCGTTTTCAAAAAAAGTTTTGAATTTCTCTTCGCTCTCTTTCAGTTCCATGATCATACGGTTAAGTGACTGCACTGTTTCTGTATCTGAATGATCACTTACCTGGCTTACAGACATATTCTGTCTTTTGCTTACATCACGATATTCTTCAGGGGAGACGCATAGATATTCAAGGGTCTGGACCTGTGAATGATGGTTAAAAAGCGCCATGAGTTCCGGCAACGAAGTGCTGCCATTCATTAGCTTCTGATACCCGAATGTTTTTCTAAGGGTATGACTGCCATAGTTACCTTTCAGGTTAATACGGGCGCACCATTTTTTTACCAGATTATTCACCGCCTGAATGGTAAGTGCCCCTTTCCTTCCTTTAAAAAAATAATCATCAGGATGAGGTTCTCTCCCAGATAGTCTCTTCATCGAACCAGTCAGTCCCTGAACAGCCTCAATACATTCCCTGTTCATAAACGCACTGGATCTGCTTCCAGGTAGCTCAAGCCTGTCTCCTTCTTTAAGATGGATGACATGACCGACTCTTGTTTTTAAAAGATCGCCAACTCTAAGATTCGTATTGACTCCGAAAGTAAAAAGGCCAAGATTTCGAGGATGATCCTCAAGCAGATCCCTTATCGCACTGATATTTTTAACATTCCGTATCGGTTCGACCTTTATGGTACTCCCCTTTTCAGGATGATTAACATTCTTCCCTTTCTTCATCTTTCCTCCATTTTGTTAACTTTACAAAAAAAGTTAACAAAATGCAATAAGGAAGCAAAAGGACTGATGTGGTAAGAACTAAGGACTTAGTGAAACAAGATGTGTATCTAGAATCTAGCATCCTGGATCCAGCATCTAGTTTTGAAAATTTTAATTTTGTTAATTTGATATTGCTTCGTGCTTCGGATTTCGATATTCGGATTTAAAATTATGGAAACAAATGAAATACGATGAGATATTACTCTGTATGTAAAATCAATTGTTGATCAAAACAGTTAACATCATTGTTAGCAGTACATAGATATGTCATTCACAGAAGAAATAGATAGCTTCCTAGAAAAGCACTGTGTAGAAACCATTCTCGAAGCTGAGGAGGCCAAGGCTGTTTGTTTAAGGGCATCAAATGCTTTGGAAGTAGATATAGGTTTGATGTCGTGTCTTGGAGATAACTGGTATGTCGTCGATGATGAAAAATGGTGGCCTAACCTAAATAAAGTAAGACTATATCTAAGTAACAAAGATCACGATTCAAAACTTTTTGTCTTCTTTAATGGCCACCCAAAAAGTCGTGTAATAGAAGTGCGATTAGCCAAGCTACTAGAAATGCTCGATGATGATGACTTCTTCCACAATATTTTTGCTTTTGATGCTAAATTGGAGAATGCTATTTTTGATGATCATTCCGGCTTTTTTTGTGGTATGGGGTATTTTTCAGATGCTATGCAAAAATACTGCTAACAAGGCGCTGTTGTCGGACTGGTTTTCCGCTGCGCTCCAAACCAGCCGTAAAGCGCGGCGTTAGAACCAATTAGACTAATTAGACCAACGAAACCAAATAGAACAAATATTATTTAGCTAATACATTCCTTCCTGATACCTGCTCTTCTTTTTTTCATATGTAATATGTATCTGACCCTTTTCATCCCGTCGATATATCCGGTTTATCTTGGTCTCTTTATACGCCCTCTCCTTTGCCACAGAAGGGTCATACACTTTTACATGCTTCCAGCTTTCATCTTCGCCATAGTCAGTATCTTCATCAATTAACTTGTCTTGTTCGATTAATTCTTCTTCTTTTATTTTTTTCTCAGCCATGCCTTCTCCCTACAATCTGTATTTGTCACCTTTTTGTATTGTTTTTTATGCTTATATATGCTTTTATGCCTTAATTTTAGGATTTTTGCAACATTTAATAAATCTTATTTCCAAAAATTATGCCATAGGGGCAAAAGTTAAGTATTAACACTATAACTGATTGTTTCCTTGAATTAATTTTTATCTTTTCGCTTTCTTTTATCAAATAAACAGTCCACACATATGTTGTCAGTCATAACGGACATATTCCTTGATAAAGGACACTTCTTGATTCCCTATGGATACGCAATTGCCTGTTATTTAATAATATACTTATTTGGCACACAAGTTGCTTTTGAAGCTTATTCAAAATACACAATTTCGTGTAAAAATAGATCATTTTGACGCAAAAAAGACGTTTTTTTAGAATAACCAGATTTGAGGAGGAACTATGAGTAAAGACGAACGTTTTGATATTGTCATCATCGGCGGAGGACCCAACGGGATGGCATCAGCCGCGTACCTTGCCAAGAGCGGACTCAGTGTCTGCCTTTTGGAGGAAAGGGTTGAATGCGGCGGCGCATGTGAAACCCAGGAACCTATTCCAGGTGTCCGTATCTACCCGCATGCCATGTTGATGTACGCATCGCCAGCACCCGGATTTGACCAGCTAGAGTTGTGGAAGTATGGTTTCAGGATGAACTGGGATCCTATGAATTTTACAGCACCTGAATCTATGCTTCTGGCATGCACAGACGGATGGAGAAGCTATACAGATAAGGACCTTGAAGGCTGGGGAAGGCTGGGTGGCATGTTCGGCGCACCCCCTTTTACAAAAGAACTCCTTCGAGCTACTTTCTGGACACCGCCCCATCCGCCAGAAGTTGAAGTTACGGCTGACAATATTCCCTATATGCAAGTGTATAAAAAACATGATCCGGATATCTGGAGCCAGGATTTTCTTGAAGGAACCATGTTTGATGTCATGGATGAATACTGCGACACAGAATGGTTCAAGACGGCTATGGCTTATGCTGCATATGCTTCCGGAGCTGCCGGCCACTGGGAAGGGGTTGCCATTCCCGCCATAGCCTGCTGTCATCTCCTGATCCTGACCAATACCGGAGCTACAAGCTTCCCCCGCGGTGGCCTGCACGGATATTTCCACTCTATTCACAGATGCGCTGTCCACCATGGTGCTGTTATTCGAACAAGTTGTCCGGTTGATGAAATTCTGATTGATGACGGACAGGCTGTCGGTGTTCGTTTGAGAGAAACCGCTGCTTCCGGCGGAAAAGTTATCCGCGCAAACAAAGCGGTTATCGCAGCCTGTGATGTTCACCAGGCATTTCTCAAAATGGTCGGCCCAAGACACCTTGATCCGGCTTTTATTCAGGGTGTAAAAGATATCAGCCTGAAAAACCAGACATTATATGTGAACCAGTTCTTTACAAAAGAACCCTTAACATACAAAGACATATTTAAAACAGCCCCCGGCATCGGTGATATTACACAAACCCGGGCTACAGGACCTAATAAATATCCATGGGGCGGCATATACCCCTGTGATCATCGTGATATCTACTACGGAGACTGTGCTGATATTGACGGCTTCAAGGGCAAACCTACCATTGAGCCAAAATACAAAATGTGGTTTGAAGCACCCAACCTGGCGTTTGACCCATCTGACTGCCAGGGGTATCATCCAAAAGGGCATGTGTCTGCACCTTTTGAGATTGCGCTCACATCACCTGATTATCATGTTGAAGGGGAAGACGCACCAGACAAATACCGGGATGAAATTGGTAAATATATGATTGAGTGCTGTTCCCAGATGTTTGACGGCCTTGATGATGATAATATTATCCACCACTGGTTTGCAACCGGCCGTGATGTAGAGCTCAGGAACACCGGCCTGATCGGCGGTACCTGGGCCGGCAGCCGTCACTGTGAAGACCAGCTCTGGGGGAACCGACCGAGTGAAGGTCTTGAGCGGTACCGCACACCCATTGACGGTCTTTACCACGCGCATCAGACATCGGGTCACCCAGGCGGCTTATGCCTGATGGCTATCCCATACAACCTGATGCACATTCTAATCGAGGACGGTGTTGTTGAGCCGGGCGCCTGGTGGTATGCGGCGCCTGAATATATTCCGCAGGAAGGAAAGATTTCCGCGGACCCGAACAAGAAAAGCAAGCTATAACAAGGAGGAGTGATTATGCCGAATTTTAAATATAAAGAAGGTTACTATAAATTCGATCCAAATGACCTGTTCGGGCACATGCAGCAGGAGTTTCCCGAAACAAGTGAGTTTG
>JANQFQ010000092.1 GCA_028277765.1 Desulfobacterales bacterium | reverse complement strand
TCGCAATCTGCTTTGTAAAAGTCACCACTGACACCTGAAGGAAAGGAGAGCTGTACGGTAACTGTCTCGCCCAAAGTAAGACCGGTAATCCTGTAAGAGACAAGACCGTCGGCAAATATCAGGTCATCCGGGACATTAGCGAGGCATGGATTGTCTCCCTCTATAGGCTCCACATCCCTTAAGGTTCCTGAATCCGTGGCAATGGTTAAATTGCCGCTCCCTTCTGATGAAGGGGGCGTGGCCCGACCAGCATCTTCAGGATAACCGTCTTCCAGATCATTGACGCCATCACCGTCTGAATCCGGCATCAGCAGAATCTGTATCATATCATCGTCGTCATCGTCATCGGCATCAACGCCACCTATCCCCGATGGAAAGAGAACGATGCCTTCACCCTGGGGATTCAACGTCTGAAAATTATCACACGTCCCCACCACGCCAGGCCTTCTGTAGTCCCACGTGGTCTTAAGGAGAAAGCCTGTAATCACCCCAGAGGGCGGGTCCTCACCCTCTCCGATAGTTGTCTCTCCGGCAAGAATATCATGGCGCAGGGCCTCTGTCACATCAATGTTATCAAAAACAGTCCCTTCTGCTGGAATACGGGTAAAAAGCGTGGCAATATGGCCCCGTACACTGCCAAAATCATTGTTGGCTACGTAACCATCCTCTGTACCATCACCAAGATCAAACAGACCCACAGACATGGGATCACCGACATTCTGAGCATAGTCGACATAAAACTGCCCCAGCCTTGCAGTAAAATTATACGGGGTCAGGCTGTCAAGGGTTGTCTCATACAGGATAAATTCCATAACAGCTTGTATGTTAACGCCATGTGCATACACCTCCCCTCCAGAACTTTCAACAGAATTCGCAAAAACAACATACAGTACCGATTGCCAATCAGCGTCTGAATCCCCTTCAGTCCAGTCTATATCCAATGAAGAACCATCTGTATGGGAAAATACGGAATTGGTGAATTGAAATACCGTCCCCACATCCTGGAGGTTAGGATAAATTGGATAACCTTCATCCACCAGGACCTGTGCGCCAGCTCCTCCTGCCGTAAAAATGACAAGAAAAACCAGAAGAAAAACTTTTTTAATCGTCTTCATTCTTTTCTCCTTATAATATTAGTTTATAATAAAATTATTATGATAAAATAAGGTATAATTTAATATATTATACGATCATAAGTCAAACAGAATCATGGTTTAGACTTTTTTTCTTCAATCGCTTTTTTACTCTTATTTTTCATTTTATGTGATTTCATCTTGTTAATCACTCTCCCCTTACGGGATCTTTTCTTCCTTTTTTCCTTTGACCACTGTTTCTGAAGCGTAAATATCGACGGATCATGGGCGAGAATCTTCTTAACCTGCTCCTTTGTCAGCACTTTTCTGACATTCAGCTTCATCGCCAGCATGTCGATCATCATGTTTCGCCTGACTTCGGATAGCCTATTGACCGCCTTGTCAACCTCTTGTCTATCAAGTTTCTCCTTAGAAAGCAGGGAGTTGAGTTTTATCTTCAGCTTCCCGATCTCGGCTTTATGCTCAATCCGCTTTTCCATGTACGCGGTCATGAGGCTGTCCATTTCAGCAACCTGTTTGTCTGACAGAGCAAGCAGTGTTTTTACCTGCCCATCATACTTCCACCAATTTGCATCTGCTTTTTCAGAAAATCCAATGCAAAAGATGCCGCATATAACTAATATTATAAATAAAAAACGCACAATTCTCTCCTTTACCGTGTCAGTGTTAACGTTGATTCTATTGAAATAGTGTTTTTTTAGCACTTGTATATTTTTTTTTCAATAATAATGAGAAATGAAGATAAGGAGTGACGCAGGAAAATTATTTCATGTTATTTTATCACTTCTTCTATGGCCTGTTTTCCTTTCAAGGCCTTTTTATCATCAGGTTTCAACTTCAAAACGCTATTAAAATCCACGACAGCCTTTTTGTATTGTTTTTTCAATTTATATGCAACGCCGCGGTAATAATACGCCTTGGCAAAACCCGGTTCAAGTTCTATTGCCCTGGTAAAATCTTTAATCCCTTGAGCCATCTGCCTGTTTTTACAATAAGCGATGCCGCGATAATAGTAAGCCCTTGAATATTCAGAATTAAGATCAATCACCTTGGTAAAATGATGAATAGCCTTCTCCCAAAGCCCCTTTTCGCAGCATATCATACCCTGGTTAAAATATACTTTTGCTGAAGACTTGACTTCTTCAGGGCTGGGCTGAAGTAATGCACCTGGTTTAATATCGGCATCCATGCCACAATTGCCAGGAGTGTTTTGTATAATTAATATTGAAAAAATAGTTGGAATGATGATAGCTGCTTTAACTAAGTACAAGATATCCTCCTTTTTGATGCTAACACCAACAAGGCTGCCAAAGTTACCCTGAACAGCCTTGTTGGGCAGAAAAAAATGATAAAAAAACATAAAAAACATTAAAGCAAAATAGCTGCCACTTTTTATGAAATTAAAAATGAGCTGGATTCCTGAGATTAAAGCTTTTTTATACTAGCAGGTTATAGACATTACTTTTTGATAATCTTATGGCAGGTCCTTATAACAAATGAAATGTAGCAGCATTATCCTTCTGATAAGTTAATTATTTTAAACCCATTGAGTGCGAATTTTATAATATGCTGTTTTTATTTTATATTAGAATGTGAGGCAGATTTATTTTTTTTAACCCTGGTTGAAAGAAGAAACCTCCGCGACACGATAATGCTTTAAAATCAAATATAAACAATTTGTTTAAAATTTTGTACAGTGAGATGCTCTGTTAATGATCCATAAAGAACTGGATATGAACAAAAATGCAGGGTGGGCTGTGCCCGCCAATGATCGAAATCGGGATCGCTATCGAAATCGTGACCGAAGGAAATTCCGTGGGGAAAAAAAATGGGGCTTGGATACGAAAAACTGATGGAACCGAAAAATTCGATCCCGATACCGATAGTGATTTCGATCCCGATGAAACCAGTAGGCTGTGCCCAGCATCCTTCGATCACGACCTGCGTCCCGCTGAAAAAAGGCACGGACAGGTCGTAACCTGTACTTACCCAAGACCACAATTCTTGTCATAATGATATCCTTAAATCTAACAATATAATGTCTTTTATTAGCTGTAAAATCATACCATCACTATCATGACCGGAAGATTGCTGAAAAATTACCAAAAGATAATATTCAAAACTGATCTCACCATCACAGAGTTTACAGTTGATTTTTTATACCCCATTTCACCCCTACCATTTCTTACAAAAAGGTCTCTTATCCAGCTTAATAGAAACATCTTCTCACCTCGCTAAAATACTGTGATCAACAACTTTACTTCTATTATGACATCATTAGATTAAGAAAAGATTTCTGGAAAATTATTTTTTTATAAGATTTTAGATGTTTTGTTGAATGATGCCTTTTTAAACTGTTTAATTTATGCTATAAAAAGTCCGCAGGTGAAAAATAAATTATATGCGAGGACCTTTATGACGCAGAAAGCAGTATTCATAACCGGCAGCTCAGGCGGGATGGGGTCAGCCACTGCGACACTCCTCGCAGACAAAGGATGGCATGTTTTCGCTGCTGATTGTGACACTGATGCACTTGAAAAGTTCAAAGGCATACCTCGTATTACGCCTTTTTTCGTTGATATCACAGACCAGGATTTGATAGATAAAGCATATAAAGAGGTTCAGCAGCAAGTGAGTGGACTGGACGGCCTTGTTAATTTTGCTGGTATCATCTCCATAGGTTCAATGATTGAACTTGATGAGGAAGCCCTTCATCGTGTGATTGATATCAATGTAATGGGAACTTTCCGTGTGAACCGTACGTTTTTCCCCTTAGTGAAGCACCGGAAGGGGCGTATTATTAACACCACTTCTGAAATCGGATTGCAGAGTGGACATCCTTTTAATGGTGCTTATGCATTGAGTAAACATGCTCTTGAAGCATACACAGATTCCTTGAGACGAGAGCTGATGCTGCTGGATATTCCAGTAATAAAAATCCAACCTGGCCCATTCAGGTCAAACCTGACAACTGAAATCCCAGAACAGTTTGCACAGGCAGCAAAAGCATCTACCTACTTTTCAGATGCTCTAGCGAATATCATTTCAATCAGTCAAAGGGAAATAGAAAGGTCCCGTGATCCGATAATTGTGGCAAACGTTGTGTATGAATGCTTGACAGTACCAAGACCAAAACATGCATATCCGATTAAACCTGCGCCACAACGATCATTACTTGAAATGCTACCGAACAGGCTGATAGATTATATAATGAGAAGGATTTTGCAACGTTAGGGTAAAGTTAGCAAACAGTATTGGAAAATCGTTTTTTATAAACAATAAAAAATTAGGTGATACTACCATGATTCCATTGATCAGTTTTCAAGACCGTTCATTAAACGGACCTGTAATGAAACCCGATGAGTTTGACTTGGCCTTTTCAATGAAAGTGCGTGAGGTTGTTGCGAAGTATGATATCAAACATCCGCCTAAAGAGATGCTGGCTGATGAAGCTACAGGCAATGCTGTTTTTAAGGCTGGTGTGGAGGTACTGGCCGATGTGGGCCTTTATCATTTAAACACACAGCGTGTTGTAAAATTTACAAAAGAAGAGATACTCGATTTTGTCCGGGAACGGGTTGATAACCCTGGCGATGTGGTATTCGGAAAAGGCGATGATGAAATGCGCATCACTTATAGAACTGCCGACAGCAGCGACGTACCGACAATCTATTCAGGAATTGGCGGAGCGATTACAGAGGAAGAGTTTGTACCCCTGTTGACCGCTTTTGCGAGAGAGAGAAATATCGCGGGGCTGGGTATATCTGGAGGTATCTCCAAAGTCGGCGATATCGTACCAAAGGCAGGCACCCTGAGCGAAATACACTGTGGATTATGGGAACAAAAGCAGCTGCAGAAAGTTTTGGAAGACGTAGGGAGGCCGGATATGAATTTAGGGCTGTTGTGTACTGTCAGCACCGTCGGCGCCACCATGCAGTGTATTGACAGGGGCTTTCGCGGACCCCATAATACCCAGATCGGGGTTCACATTATTCCTGAACAGAAAATTGACTGGGATCGCCTGCTACTCGCCCACTTCTGTAAAGACAGGGGTATCATCCCCTGGCAGAGCGCCATGTCATTGATAGGCGGGTTATGCAGAAACGCGGAAGACGCTGCCGTGGGCATGATGGCAAATGTGCTTGGCCAAATGAGTTATGCCAATGGACCTACATGCAGTCTATTCCCCACGCACCTGGACGGCACATGGAGTACATACGACTCCATTTGGGCGGTCAGCGCTGCTATGCGCGCGTCAGAACGGAATATCTGCCTGGCTATCGGCAGCGGCACATGCGCCAGCTACCAATGGACCGGGACCTTTCTCGGTATGCTTCAGCAGGCTGTACAGGCTCTGGTATACACGGCCAGCGGTTTCTCATATACATGGCTGGGCGGTGCATCGCCGTTTGAAGTACTGATCATAAAAGAGATGATCGAAGCAGCAACAGAAATGGGACCGGCCAAAGCAAAAGCCATGGCTAATACTATTATGAACCGCATTGATGAATTGGCTAAACAGGAAGAACCAAGACCAGCCATTGCCACGTTTACAGACGTATATGACCTTAAAGCGTTTAAGCCATTACCGTATTACCAGGCATATTTAGATCGGGCAAGGGAGGAGCTGAAAAGCCTGGGAGCACCGCTGAAATAAGAAAAATCCGAAGCACGAATATCGCCAAATCTTAAAAATTGGCCGAAACAAATCCAAAATTAGAATGTTCAAATGTATAAAACACCCGTTTTATCATGCATTGATAATGCATCGTTTTTGTTTCAGTAATTTGTATTTCGGTCATTTAATATTGTTTCGGATTTCGTGCTTCGGATTTCGGATTTTTCTTTATTCAACCTACTGCAACAACTTCTCCCTCTCCTTCAGCTGCCTCAGCTTCTCATTTTCCCCTGAAAGTATATAAGCCTGTTTCAATTCCTTGATAAACCGGGTATCATCCGGAACTATCGACAATGCCTTTTCAAGAAATTTTATACCGTTTTGATAATTACCAGAATTTATATATGCTGATCCAAGACTACCAAGGATTAAATGGTCTTTGGGCGCTAACTTCAAGGCTTGCTGAATAAGGCTGATGCCCTGTTTATAATTATTGGCGCCCTTGATCGCAATATATCCCATGTTGTTCAATACCGCTGGATCTTTCGGACGTATTTGTATATTTGCATTAAATGCATCTGTCGCTTTTTCCCACTGCCTCAAATTGATATGCACCATACCAAGATGAAAATGAGCCAAATAATGCCTGGGATTAATCGCGGTCGCTTCCTTAAACGCCTTAATTGCCAGTTCAGGCTTGTTCCATTTCTCATAGCACAATCCCAGCATGTAATGGCTCCGAGCATCCAGGCTGTTTATCGTCAGCGTCTGATTTAAAATCTTTTCCGCATCCTCGAACTTATCCGTTTTAATATAGGCATCACCGAGTTCCATGAGAAATCGTGTGTTTTCAGGATCCTCTTTAATAATTTTTTCAAACAGTGGGATTCCCAGATGATAGATTTCTTTAGAGAGAAGAGAATTCGCCCTCTGATACATCTTAAAAAGAGCGATCCTGTCCTTTGGATCAGGACGTGCCCCACCTGTTTTGTCATCATCCGAGGTCTCCCCGCCGCCCACAAAATATCCGAGGGCCTGAAGCTTCTCAACCATTTCATCATCAACAGCAACATGCTCAACCTTTGTCTCATCCGCGTCAGACAGCATCACCATCAGCCGGGTTCTGAGCATATCCGAGATATCCTTGTTCTTCTCGATCACATTTTCAACGGCCTTGCCGTCTTGACCCACCTGGTAAAGTTCCGGCTTGGGTGCTTCAATAAAAAGCCACCCCCCCTGCCTTATCCCTTTAAGCTCACTCCAGTTAAAACTTTTTGGGATAAACGCCTCGCTGTATATAGGTCTTTCAGGCTCTGTTTTTTTCTTTTCAACAACAGGGACCAGGCTTCTGCCATCCATTTTTTCTTTTACTTTGATGTTAAGGAGGTCAAGTATTGTCGGCATGATATCAACAATTGAAACCCTTTCCTTTATCCTGGCGCCCCCGGGCAGGGCCTCGGGATACCTGATGATCATCGGGACATGGGTTGTGGCCCGATACATAAAAATACCGTGTGTGTTCTCACCGTATTCCCCATGGCTTTCGCCATGATCGCCAGCAAGTACCACGATTGTATTGTCCCACATTCCCCGTTTTTTAAGTTGATCAAAAAAATAGCCTATCCAGTCATCCATGTAAGCAATTTCACCGTCATATTTGTTCGCGTATGCGCCCTTATAGGGATGTGGGGGATCGTAGTCCGCGTGGGGATCATAATAGTGAAGCCACAGGAAAAATGGTTTTTCCTTTAATTCGTCTTTTACGACGTCAAACCATTCACCGGCAAGGAAACTGACTTCAGACGCCCGCCTGTCCACGGGGAGGCGCCCTTTCTGCTTGGGTTTTACAAAGCTGTCATTATAATACTGGAAACCCTGGCTCAATCCAAATCGGCCGCTGAGGATATAAGATGCCAGGAAAGCGGTTGTAAGATAACCACGTTCTCTTAATACTTCCGCCAGGGTAAGATTTTTATCCGAAAGTTTGTAAATATTATTGTCCCTTACCCCGTGATGGTAAGGATACAAACCAGTGAAAATGCTACTGTGGGAAGGGAGGGTTACCGGCTGTACGGAGAATGCTTCCTCAAACAGAACACCTTCTTCTGCCAGAGCATCAATATTCGGTGTATACACCCCGTCATAACCATAGCACCCCAGCCGGTCGGCGCGTGTTGTATCCACGGTTATAACCACCAGATTGGGATAATCTTTCGCAAATCTTTTAAAAGGATTCCATGAGAAGATAATAGCCAGCATACCCGCGGTAGCGATTAAAAATATGACTAGGATTACTGTTTTTTTATTCATTACTGTGTCTGCTCCTTTTTCGCCAGGTGCACAACCGTAAAAGCACGCAGGTCTGAGGCATGGGGGTCATAAGGACGTTTTGCGAGATATTTTTTATAAGCCTCGGCTGCCTGGCTTAACCGGCCACTCCTTACATGTATATCGCCTATCGTACGGATCATCATGGGATCTTCTGTATTATCCAGGCTGCCAAACAGATCCTCGGCAGCTTTTAATTCACCATTAGCAAGGTAAGTCCTGGCAAGACTCAGCCGGACCTGGACAAAATCAGGATATTTCTCCAGTGTTTCATGCAGAAGGGTAAGTGCTTTATCTGACTCGCCTCTCCTGTGGTATGACCTGACAAGGTTGCGGTAGCTACTAAAAAAAAGGGGATCCTTTTCTATCGTCTTCATAAAATACTTCTCAGCCTCTTCTATACGGCCGGTGTTCCCGAGTGTAACGCCTAGCCCGTTCAGTCTTTGTGCTGTTGGCTCAATATTTATAAGCTCCCGGAAATATTTTTCCGCCTTTTTATGCATACCTGAAATCGTGTAAAAATAAGCGAGGTCTTCATGCACCTGCGTATCTTTTGGATATTTTTTCAGGTTTTCCAGAAGTTTCTTTTCAACCCTTGCCCTGTCCTCCTCCTTTGTCCGTGCTTCATCCTTGGGAAACAGAGGTGCCCCCTTGGTATAAACGCCGTGCCCTCTTTTTATTCCCATTTTTTCGCAGAAACCACCTTTCACTTCAATGGCCGACAATATTGGCAGCGGAGTAGCGTAATTTCTGTCACCTTTAGCGTTTTCAAAAATCACCACGATACGGCCTGTCTTATTCACCATAATAATATCAATCGGAAAAGAGACTCCTTTTGTGGTAAATGTGTACACCCCTTCCCGGGGGAACACAAACTGCATCCCCTCATTATCTTCTAAACCTTTTTCTCCCTTGAGTCCCTTCTCCCACTCCTCTGGTGTTATCATCTTGCGGACATTTAAGTTGATCATCTTTTCTGACGTAACAATGACCACTTCGCCTGTTTCAAGGCAGGCAGCAGGATTGGGCGTAAAAACGCCCAGGCATATCAGAAGACATAATAAGTTCCGTAAACACATAATCTTACCTATTTCCTGTCCGGCCATCACTAACCCGTGATAAAGGATTATTATTTATATTCTTAAAAAACAATTCCCACGTAGCCGACAAAGCTATCGCCAGGGTTCTTTTCATAACTGGTAGCGTAAGCAATTTTTTCAGCCTTATCCGCGCCCAGTCTTTTTGCTGCTGAGACTGCTGCTGCCGCGGCCCCTGCGCAACAGGCGTTTTTATTTTCCATTGCCTCTTTTATGACACCTCGGGAATCCATAGCCAGCATCGCATCAATAACCTTACGGTCATTTTCGTTGCGGGACCATTCATGCGCGGCTTCTCCTGACCCTTGAGGCGTAAATCCGTAATTAAAACCATAATGAGTCAGGTCTGTCGATCCAAGCACTTTAAGGTTACAGCCGATCCCTTCGGCCGCTTCAACCAGGACATCTCCAGCTTCAATAGCGATTTCAGAAGGAGGCACACCAATAGGAATGATCTGAACATCTTTGAAAAAATATTTTATAAACGGCAGCTGGAGTTCAATGGTGTTGTCCTGGGAATAATGCTCAGCAGTTTCAACAATAAAACCGAGCCTGTCCTGGAGCTTTGAGGCGAGTTCATCATGTATCACCAGACTGCCGAAAGGTGTTTCCCACTCTCCACTTGTCATGATATAGCCAGGCGAATTCTTTCCAAGATGCATCCCGAAAACCGCGATCACATCCGGGGTGGTTTTATGTTGAAGACATTCGATAATGTTGCAGGCGATACTCCCTGAATAATACCATCCCGCGTGAGGTACAATACCCCCTCTTATCTCCTTCTGTTCCGGGGTCTCTGTATCATATTCCTTTAAAAATTGTTTTATCTCTTTTTCACAGGCTGAAGGCTCGCCCGGGTACCAGCTCCCCGCAAAATCCGCTCTTCTTATACCCATAAACTCACCTACGTTTTTTTGAATGTTAATGCAATGATTAAGTTTGTTTCTAAACAAGAAAAAAATATCACCACGAAGGGGATGATCAGTAATTGGTGAACAGTGATCAACTCCTAGGATCTAGCATCTAGCATCCAGGATCTAGTATATAATACTATTTAAGCACTGCCTGAATACTTCCTGCAGTAAAATTTTCTATATTTAAAGTGCCGATTCCTGAAATAACCTTCCCGTCAATCTTTTCACAGAGCCCCTCTGCCGTACCCTTGTACTGTACATCCAGTTCCAATTTCGGCTTTGACCATCCTCTCTGGGTAACACTGACAACATTACTGTCAATTTCAGCCACCAATTTCTTAACAGCCTTAAACGCTTTAAAAGTTGAAACATTTTTTACCATAAGTTTTACAGGGATGCCGTTGTTTGCCATATCCTGCCATGCGCCAATGATCTGGTCAAAAAAAGAGGTGACCACCTTTCCCTTCTGTTGGGTTGCAACAACATTTCTCGAGGCTTTTTTTACGGCATTTGACATGGCTGTTTTCAGGGATGTATGCATGAACGCGCCATGAATATTCTTCGACGCCATAAGCTTTCCGTTTGAACACATAATCGCCTGTACAGCAATATCTGCCTGCCCTGATTTCATTCCGAACATGGGGGATCCTTCAGAAGTCTTTACATTTCCGACAATGATAACCTCCGCGCCATTTGCTTTCCCAATTTTAATAGCTGCGGTTTTATCCCCCAAGCAGGCTTTTTCAATAAGCTCATCCCCTTTATCAAGGAGGGCTGCCGCCATAGCCGGATCAACCAGGTCAAACTTATATTCAAGAAGCTTATCGGCAATGGATGTTTCACAGTTTTTTGTTCTTTTATCTTCAATGGTTTCATCCACCAGGATCATCACTCGAGGTTTATCCATTGTCTCAAGAAGAATCTGAAGCGCTGCCAGGTCTTTACTGATACTGGCGAGGGAGACCACAGCCTTGATCTTGACCGCATGAAGCCCGTCAGGAGTCTCCTCCTCCTTAATGACCTTATATTTTTTTACAGCACCCATAGTGTTTGTGAGAATCTTGTCCTTTTCAACCATAAAATTCTTAACTTCCGTTTCAGTAATAATGACAACGCCGATGCCTTTTTCAACAGCAGCCCGTTTTGCATTAAGAAGGGCTTCTTCTTTATTGGCCGCCAATCCTTCTGTAATGACCTCTATATCCTCATTTTTTTCCTTGGCATAAAGAGGAACACAAATGAAAACCAACGTCAAAAATACGATTACACAGTCGAGATATTTCTTTTGGTTTGTAGGCATATATTTATCTCCTTTGTACAGATTATATAGTTTACCACACAATTTTTTCCTTAAGCCACTCGATCCATTTATCAAAACCATGTTCGGTCCTGGCAGATATCTCAAAAATATCAATTTCAGGATGAACCTTTTGTATATACCCTTTTGCCTCTTCAATGTCAAAATCAAGATAAGGAAGCAGGTCAATTTTATTTAAAAGCGCCGCGTCGCACACACGGAACATCAGAGGATATTTCACAGGTTTATCCTCGCCTTCGGTCACGCTCAGGATCACCACACGCGCGTTTTCACCCATATCAAATTCTGCGGGACAGACCAGGTTCCCTACATTTTCAATGATCAGGAGGTCAATGCTGTCCAAGTCAAGACCTTGTGCGGCTTTTTTGATCACATGGGCCGCGAGGTGGCAGTCACCGCCAAAAGCATCCGTATTGATCTGAACCACCGGTGCGCCGGTTGTTGCCAGCCGGTCAGCGTCATTTGTCGTGCAAATGTCTCCGACAATAACCGCGCATTTAATATCCGGCATAATCCTCCCCAGGGTTTTCACAAGGGTAGCGGTTTTCCCCGAACCAGGCGAACTCATGACATTTAAGACAAAAACACCCTTTTCCTTAAACATTTCCCGGTTTTGCCGCGCCATTTCATCATTGGCATCCAGGACTTTCTTCACGACTTTAATTTCCACTATTTACTCCTTGGTATATGGGATGATGAATACTAACCCAATGACTTCTAAATGTAAATACCTGGTTAACGAAGTTTAAGGAGGGGAGCGAGGAGGGAAAAATATGGATAATAATATGGTTTATCCGCTTTTTACGATGCTTATGGTTTATATTATCTTGATAACTTATACCAATATTGTTACAGCCAGAAATAATAAACAGAAATATGTTAAAGGAGTATTGCAATGGGCATGTCAGATTCTGATGTTAAACTGATGCAGGCGATTTCCGATGAATTTGTTCAAAAAGTAACCAAAGGTGATTTCCAGGGGCTTGCCGACCTGTATACCGAAGACGCGGTCCTTATGCCGCCAGGTTTCCCCGCTCTTTACGGCCGGGAAGAAATCAGGAGCTGGACACAAGCGTATCCCCCTGTTACTAAGTTTGAATGCCATTTTGAAGAAGTGGATGGATATGATGACCTCGCCTACGTCAGGGGTCGGTATGTCATGGAGATTTCACCACAAGGCGCTCCTGAACCGATTGTAGACAAAGGCAAATTCCTCGAAATCCGCCGTAGACAGCCGGATGGATCATGGCCCATATCAGTAGATACCTGGAACTCTGACCAGGGAGGATAGACCCTCCGTCGCTGAAGCTATGGAGGGCAGGGGCTTGAAAAGAATATGATCCTGAATGCTTGTTTCTGGAGGCAAGATACTAGATGCTGGTCGTAGCGAAGTGTCATTTTGTTTTTCATCCAATATCTAGGATCGAGTAACCAGCATCTAGTATCGTTTTGAACATTTGAGCATTCGGATTTCGGATTTGTTTCGTGCTTTGATATTCGGATTTCGGTTTTTAAACATTAGTAATTAATTAAACAATATGAGATCTCACACGAGCCGTTTAATTAAGCAACTCTCAACCGATATAAGGTAGTATGGATACCCTAAGCCACTCACTCTGGGGATA
>JANQFQ010000032.1 GCA_028277765.1 Desulfobacterales bacterium | reverse complement strand
GTCCATTTAAGGGAACCCGGGCAGGAATATAAGGAGACGATTGAAAGCGGATGCCGTGCTGCCGCCCATGGCGGATTTACCGCTGTCTGCTCCATGCCGAACACAAAACCTGTGAATGATAACAGGCAGATAACTGAATATATTTTAAAAAAAGCCCTTGCTGCCGGTTTCTCCCGCGTATACCCGGTAGCGGCTATGAGTTGCGGCCTTAAAGGGGCGGACCTTAATGAATACGGCGACCTGAAAGATGCTGGTGCAGTGGCTCTTTCTGATGACGGTATGCCGGTTTCAGACAGCCAATTTATGCGGCGGGCGCTTGAGTACGCCAAGGGATTCGGCCTTACCGTTATATCGCATTGTGAGGATTTACACCTGAGTGCCGGCGGTGTAATGAACGAAGGCGCGACAGCCACACGGATGGGATTGGCGGGGATTCCAAATGCTGCGGAAAGCGCCATGGTCTTGCGGGACATCGCTCTCTGCGAACTAACAGGGGCCTCTCTTCATATCGCTCATGTAAGTACCGCGGAATCGGTCAGGTCGTTAAGGGACGCCAGGAAAAGGGGCATACCGGTTACCGCGGAAACCGCTCCTCACTATTTTACTTTAACAGACGAAGCAGCCGAAGGGTATAATACCAACGCAAAGATGAACCCGCCCCTGCGGACAAGCCGCGACAGGGATGCCGTGCTGGAAGGACTGGTTGACGGTACCATAGACGTTATCGCCACTGATCATGCCCCGCATTCAATCCTTGAGAAAGAAGTGGAATTTGATCTTGCTGCAAACGGTATTATCGGCCTTGAAACATCCCTCCCTCTTGGTTTGAAACTGGTGGACAAGGGGGTGATATCTCTTGAGGAGCTTGTGAAAAAGATGTCTGTTAATCCGGCAAAGATTATCGGCCTTGAAAATGGCCTTCAGGTGGGAAGACCTGCGGACATCACTGTTATTGATACAGAAGCAACTTATACAGTCAAGCCGGACGTTTTTTGCTCCAAAGGGAAAAACACGCCATTTCAAGGATGGGAGATGAAAGGGAAAGCTGTCCTGACCATGGTTGGGGGGAGGGTTGTGTATGAGGCTGAGTGAAAGGTATAAGGAACATCTGACATGACTGAAAAGAATTCAGATAAAAAGATACTGGTCGTTGATGACGAACTCAGCATGCGCGAGTTTCTTGAGGTCATGCTCAACAGAGAAGGTTATGATGTCCTGACGGCCGAAAACGGCAAACAGGCTGTTTCTAAGATTAAAAAAACAACATTCGATCTTATATTATGCGATATAAGGCTGGGAGATATCAGCGGCATAGAAGTGCTTAAAGCCGCCAAGGAACAGGACAGGAACACGGTTGTTGTAATGATTTCAGCTTATGCCACAACAGAAATCGCTGTAGAAGCTATGAATGAGGGAGCTTTCGACTATGTCCCAAAACCGTTTGATAATATTGAGCTGAAGAATACAATCGCTGATGCTCTTAAGAGCCGTACAATTGAGAGGGAGAAAAAAGAGCTCGATTATGAACTTCAAAAAAACCTGCATTTTGGAAGGATCGTTGGGAATAGCCCAGGGATGCTGCATATATACGACTTGATACGGCAGGTTTCCAAGACCAGAACAAATATCCTTATTTCAGGCGAAAGCGGAACAGGCAAGGAGATTATTGCGCGCGCTATTCATGAACAGAGTAACCGGAAAGATCAGCCTTTTATTGTGGTTCATTGCGGGGGGATACCGGAAACACTTATGGAGAGTGAGCTTTTCGGTCATAAAAAGGGCGCGTTTACAGGCGCTACAAAGGATAAGCAGGGCCTGTTTGAGGCTGCAGACACAGGGACCATTTTTCTTGATGAGATCGGTGAACTAAGCCCCCAACTCCAGGTTAAACTCCTGAGAGCTGTCCAGGAGAGGGCGTTTAAAGCAGTAGGGGGAACAAAGGACATAGCGGTTGATATAAGGATTATATCAGCGACCAATAAGGCGCTTGATGAAGAGGTTATCGCGGCCCGTTTCAGGGAGGACCTGTTTTACCGGCTAAATGTTATTGAAATAAAAGTGCCCCCTCTCAGAGAGAGGAAACAGGATATTCGAGCTCTCGCGCAATATTTTCTTGAACAGTATTCCTCAGAGATGGGGAAAGAGGTGACAAAGGTTTCTTCCTACGCGATTGACATGCTGGAGAAGTATGACTTTCCAGGGAATATCCGTGAGCTTGAGAACCTCATCGAACGGAGTGTGGCCCTTTCAACCACAAACATTATCCTGCCTGACAGCCTGTCCCTATCCACGCATAAGAGAAGGTGGATTGAAGGGATCAAGGACAAACGGTTTGATCTTGGGAGTGTCTCTGACGGCGTTATCCTTGATGATATCCTTGAGGACATTGAAAGGGCTTATATCAACAAGGCGATTGATGTCAGCAATGGCAACAAGAACAAAGCCGCGGAACTCCTTGGCGTCAGTTTCCGTTCCTTGCGATACCGTATTGATAAGCTCGGAATTGAGAAGCGTTGAGTACTAGATTCTAGATGGCTGGTCGCAGCGAAGAAGGTTGTGTTCCGTGAAGCAAAAAACAATAAAATGCTAATAATAAAATTCAGCCCTGACTTCACGTTAGATAAAAAGAATTACAGATTTTTTGACAGAAACGCTTGACTTTTATAAAAGAGCTATCTATATAAGCCGTAGTCATAAAAGCCCAGGATGGGTACCCGCCTTAATTAAAGGCTCAGGAAGGGCATTTTATATTTTTCTCATAATTAAAGTTTATTTGTGCTGTTCTGCTTTAAGGCAGATTTTTATTAACATTATTATTTTAACAAGGAGGTAAAGATGGAAAGAAAAAGGATTTTAGTGGTATGTCTGGCTCTCATACTTGTTTCTGTTTTCACGGGAACGGTTTGGGCAAAGGAAAAGATCAACATTAATTCAGCGTCAGTGAAAGAATTAACACAACTGAAAAAGATCGGTCCCGCGCTTGCAAAAAGAATTGTCAAGCACAGGGAGGAGATCGGACCTTTTAAAAAACCGGAAGATATTATCAAGGTTTCCGGCATTGGGCCTAAGGTTTTTGAAATGAACAAAGAGAGGATTATCGTAAAGATGCCTAAAGGGAAGTAGCATTTCAATGGCAGATATATGCCCGTATGAAGATTATGCCTCTGGTTTTCCAGGGGCATATTTTTTTGTCAGAGGTGTCTAGCCTGCATTTCTCATAAAGAATTTGTTTTAACGGTGATAAAATAAATTCTTTATGAGAAATGCAGGCTAGATGTTAGATGTATAAGGCTGGATTTAACATTACAAATATATACTTTTAAAAAAATGTTTAAAAATCCGAAATCCGAATATCGAAATCCGAAACAATATCAAATGACCAAAATTCAAATCCCAAAAACAAAAAGAAATTTAATTCGGAAACTTAGGCATTTATGGCTTTGGGCATTTGAGCATTTAGATTTTGAATTTGTTTCGGCCAGATTTTATGATTTGGCGGGTTTCGATTTTCGGATTTAAAATTATGGGAACAAATAAGACATGATGTGATCTTACACTGTATGTAAAATCAAGTATTGGTCAGGACAGTTTAGAGGGTGACGATTTTTGGCATAAAAGTAACAGTTTTTGTAATATGCCCCATCCATATGGTGGAGATCGCTTGATTTTATTGATTGCAGTTTTTTATTCTACTTAAGATACAGTGGGTTATAAAGAATTTTGTTCTATAAAAAACATATGGCATATTGATTGCATTAAAAAACTGTGAATTTTTACTTGACTTTTAAATATAAAAAAGTAGATTTATTAACTGTAAGTAATGGAAAGGAGGGATATTTTTTAAGAAAGAAGTTAAAAACCATTAATTTTAATTTTTTTAAATTATTTAACAATGAACAACAAAAAAGGAGGTTTACAGATGCTTCAAAAACTCAGAGGGAAAAAAGAAGGTTTTACACTGATTGAGCTGATGATCGTTATTGCTATCATCGGTATTTTGGCTGCAATCGCTATTCCGAACTTTATCGCATACAGGAACAAAGCTTATTGTGGTCATATTGAAGATGGTGCATCCGCTGTCAAGGCTGCAATTGGTGACTACTTTTCAGATCCGAGAAATGAGACTCTCCCGGTAATTGCCGACCTGACAGGTCTTTCGGGCGATATAACTGCTGCTGTTGCGACAGTTACTGGTGTGCCGAATACGACAATGACCATTTCGGTTACCAACTTTAATGCCTGCCCCACTGAACGTGGAACTATATACACAATAACCATTCCAGGCGTAACTAGTGACGGCTGGAACTAATCAGTCCGTTATAAATGATTATTAAAAGGGGAACTTCATGTTCCCCTTTTTTATTACATGTTTTTCCAGGGATTCATGGTAACCTGATAAGGGCACAGGAGTTTTATGACTGGTCCGAAAAATGGGTTTTCCCTCATTGAATTAATGGTCGTTATCGGTATTATCTCTGTCCTGGCGGCTATTGCCATACCTAATTTTATTTCATACAGGGATAAAGCTTACTGCGGTCATATTGAAAATAGCACAGCTGCTGTCAAGTCCGCAATCAGTGACTACTTTTCAGATCCGAATCGTCAGTCTCTCCCAGCAATTAGCGACCTGACAGGTCTTTCGGGCGATATAACTTCTGCTGTTGCGACAGTTACCGGTGTTCCGATCACGGCAATGACCATTTCGGTTACCAATTTTAATGCCTGCCCCACTGAACGTGGCATATTTTTTACACTTCATATGCCTTCCCAATCCAATGACGGGTGGAACTGGTAAGCACCGGGCCCGCTTTTTTTTAACAACAGACAATAAGACTGCATATTTTATACATTAGATGTAACCGCTAAGATTTAACCTTGCAGACAGTATCAAATTAAGTTTAGGATAGGACACATAATTTGACCTATCAAAAAGCTTAGAATATTTTTCCAGGAATCTGTACAATGAATAAGCGTGGTGTGCTAATCTGTATTATTTTAATTATATTTCTCACCAGTGTCATTTTTTTTTCTTATTAAAAACTCCTTAAACTTAAAATGATACATTTGCAAAAGGGATTTACATCATATAAACTTTCATAGTGATATTATAAAAACAGACAGTCTTCATGTTATCTAAAGCTAAATAAGAAGCACTAAGATGAGATATAAAAATAAGGTTGTTGTGTTCAGAATGACATGACTTTTTTCGGAAGAATGGAGCAATGCAGTAATGAACGAATCATGTAGTAATATAGGGGGAGAGAGAAGCCCGCGCCCTGTACTGGTAGCATGTCTGGCATTGGTTGTCTTTGTCCTCCTGGTCTACTGGCAAATACGGGATTATGAATTTATTGTTTTTGATGATGATAAGTATGTTACTGATAACCGGCATGTTAAATCAGGTATCACGTGGGAAGGTGTAAAGTGGGCTTTCAGCCTAAAACATAAGCACGATAAAATGCACTGGCATCCTCTGACATGGCTTTCGCATATGCTTGATTGTGATTTGTACGGCTTGAATGCAGGCATGCACCATAACGGGAACATGATTCTTCACGCATTGAACAGCTTTCTGCTTTTTCTTGGTTTGTACTATATGACCGGGGGGTTCTGGAAGAGTTTTTTTGTTGCGTCAATTTTTGCGGTGCATCCGATTAATGTTGATTCTGTGGCATGGATTTCAGCACGGAAAAATATATTGAGTACTTTTTTCTGGATGCTCGGAATATTGATTTATACCCGTTATACGAAGCAGCCGGGAATTTATAACTACATATTATTCTTCGTTATATTTATTGCCGGCCTGATGGCTAAAACAATGCTGGTGACCCTACCGTTTGTGCTCCTTCTTTTTGATTTCTGGCCGCTGAAAAGGATCGACTTAAAGAGCATTGGTCTTAAATCTTATGAAACCGGTGGTGGATCGGATACTTCAGGTATTACTGGCGTAACTGTTTTTCATGCAGTTGTTGAAAAAATTCCGATGTTTGTGATTTCCGTATTTTTTGTTTTACTGAATTCATCCGTGATGAAGCAGTATGGGACTATCGTCAGCACTGAAACCATTTCGATGACACTCCGATTTGAGAATGCGGTTGTCTCTTATATATGCTATCTGTGGAAATTGTTTTGGCCTGCAAATCTTGCGGTATATTATCCTTATCCTGATTCAATTCCTCTCTGGCATTCGGGTGGCGCTTTTGGCCTTCTCATTGGTATGACATTCATTATGGTTAGTCTTTATAAAAAGATGCCTTATCTCCCAGCTGGGTGGTTTTTATATCTCGGGACAATGTTTCCTGTGATCGGTTTTATGCAAATAGGCTTATGGCCGGCTATGGCTGACCGATGGGCATATATTCCGTTTATAGGAATTTATGTGATTATTGCTTGGGGGGGAGAAGAGATATTGCGTAAGCTGAATTTCAGTAAAACCGCGGTTGTAACATTCTCTTCAGCGGTCATTATTCTTCTGGGCACTGCGGCATGGTGGCAGGCAGGTTTCTGGAAAGACAGTGTAACACTTTTTGAGCACTCACTTGCTGTGGCAGAAGATAATTGCCAGTCCAGGACAAACCTTGGCATGGGCTTTGTCAATAAACAAAAGATGGCTGACGCGGAGGCGCAGTTCAAGGAAGCCATTCGACTTTGTCCTGATTTTGACTACGCTCATAATAACCTTGGAAACCTCCTGTCCAGGAGAGGTGACATTGAAGGTGCAGTTAAACATTTTTCAGAGGCTATTAGATTAAATCCTGGATATAAGGAGGCATATAATAACCTGGCAGTCGCATTAGTAAGACTTGGAAGATCGGATGACGCCATCAATCACTACAGAACCGCTCTGATTATTGATCCAGAATACAAAGAGGCCCATAATAACCTTGCTCTTGAATATTTAAAATCCGGCAGGGCATCTGACGCGGTAAAGCATTTTTTGGAGGCAGTCAGGATAGATCCTCGTTTTGCTGAGGCTTACAACAACTTAGGTTCTGTTATGCAGCAGTCTGGGGATTTAAGGAAAGCGGTTGAACTGTATAAAAAGGCATTAATCATTAATCCTGATCTTCAAGTTGTTCAGAAGAACTTGGACAGAGCGATTGCCGCCCAGGCAGAAAAGGAAAAAACGATTTCTAACTTGTTAAAACAGCTAAAAGAAAATCCTGGTGATCACATGCTTTGTCTGAAAGCAGGTAACTTTTATAAAGAAAAAATGGAGCTTGGCAGGGCATTGACATATTACAAAAAGGCCTTGATAATAAAACCTGATTTTATTGAGGCTAAAAATGGGAGGGCCATTGTTTACGCTATGCAGGGTGAGTATGAAAAAGCGCTTGTTTTGCTGAAAGAAGTAATATCCATTCAGCCGGATGAACCTAAAACTTATTTCTATATCGCGGGTATATATTCAAGACAGAATAAAAAGAAAGACGCCATTGAATGGCTGGATAAAGCGATAAAAAAAGGTTACAGTAGGTGGGACAATATAAAAACCGACAAGAATCTGGATAATATTAGAGAGACTCAGTATTATCAGAAAATTATTAAAGATAGATAGAACACTTTAATTTAGATAATTCGCCTGACAGCTCGTAGTATAATGAATTGTTTGAAAAAGGGATATAATAACAGATGTGCGGAATTTGCGGATATGCTGGATTACATGAGAGTGAATCTTTACTGCGCAGAATGACCGATATTATGGAGCACAGGGGGCCTGATGATCATGGCTTTTTTAGGGATAATGATATTGGACTTGGCATGCGCCGCCTCAGCATTATTGATGTTTCAGGCGGGCAACAGCCCATTATGAATGAAGATGAGAATATGGCTGTTATCTGTAACGGGGAAATCTATAATTACAGGGAACTTACTGAAGATCTTAAAGAAAAAGGCCATATTTTTAGCACGAAATCTGATACTGAAACAATTATACATTTATATGAAGAATACAGTACTGAATGTGTGAAGTATTTAAGGGGTATATTCGCATTCGCTGTTTATGATATGCGCAGAAAAAGACTTTTTATAGCGCGTGATCGACTTGGTGTTAAACCTCTGTATTACTGGCATAAAAATCATAAGCTTGTTTTCGCGTCTGAGATCAAATCTATTCTGGAGTGTGAAGATGTTCCTCGAGATCCATGTATTACGTCAATAGACAATTTTCTTTCACTTCGCTATGTTCCGGGACCTGATACTTTATTTGCCGGTATAAATAAACTGCCGCCAGGGCATTTGATGCTCTGGGAGCAGGGCAATATTAAAATTGAACGATACTGGGCACCGGAATTATATTCTGGTAAGTATAAATCAGATACTTATTATCATGAACGGTTTGAAGCGCTTTTGTCTGAATCTGTTAAAATACGGCTGATGAGTGAAGTTCCTTTAGGGGCATATTTGAGCGGGGGACTGGATTCCAGTGCAATTGTATCGCTGATGAGTAAAATGAGCAGCCGTCCGGTAAAAACATTCTCAGTCGGTTTTGGGAGGCATGATGATGAACTTCCTGCAGCACGCGCAATAGCCAGGAAGCTGGGTTGTGATCATTCAGAGATCATCTGCAGTCCGGAAGATTTTGAAATTCTTCCCCAAATTATATGGAACCTTGATGAACCGATTGGTGATGCGATCATTGTCCCGATGTACATGCTGTCCAAACTTGCAAAGGAACAGGTGTCTGTCGTACTCAGCGGTGAAGGCGCGGATGAAATTATGGCTGGGTATTTTTTCCATAAGGTTATGTTGTTGGTCAGGCGTTATAACCGGCTGGTGCCGCGACCTATTCGGGAAGGCATTGTCAGGCCGTTAATTGGACGAATCCCCGCGTTTATACTGAACAAGATGTTTGATTACCCTGGTACGCTTGGGAGACGCGGGCGGCGTAAACTCCTTGACTATTTAAAACTTGCGGATAGCAATAAGATTGCCGATGAATACCTTTTTTTGATTTCACTTTTTGATGAAAGAGACAAGGCTTCCCTATACAGTCCGGATATTAACGCCAAATTACGGGGAGGTACATCGGATAACAGTGTTTCTCCAGATGCTGACGCTTTATATATTGAATCCATGCTGATGGAACAGTACAATCATTGGTTGCCGGATGACATCCTCATGAAGCAGGATAAAATGTCCATGGCAAACTCGATTGAAGCACGTATTCCTTTTTTGGATCATGTTCTTGTTGAGTTTTTGCTGAAAACACCTTCTCATCTTAAGCTGTCCGGGATAACAAATAAAGTGCTTTTGCGTGATTATTTGAAAAAGCTTGTTCCGGGATCGTTATGCCGTCAAAAGAAAAAAGCATTTTATATTCCTATTGAACAGTATTTTAAAAAAGGATTCCTGCGTGAAATGCTTGAAACGTGTCTTTCTGAAAGCAGTGTTAAGAGACGGGGTTTTTTTAATTGGGAAGCAGTCAAAAGATTTCGTGGATCGATAGATGAGAATGAATTTTTGTTCGGCAAACAGGTTTTTGCGCTTATTACCATGGAGATATGGTTCCGTATTTATATCGACCGTGAAAAAGGATTATTTTAGCTGTTCTGAAGGAAAATCATGAAAAGATCAGAACAAAAATGGCCCAAAGATATAATAAAGCTTACTTCCGAAGAAAAGAAGAAGATTGAACAGATGTACGTTGATGCTCAAAAATGGGGTTATTCCGGAATATTTGGATGGATCCAGAAACTTGGCCACAAATATGTTGAAAAAATATCAAGTCATAACCGGAAAAGCAACAATGCACCGCTTACGCTTGAAATCGGATGCGGAAGCGGGGTTCATTTCAGATACGCTTCAGGTGGATATTATATAGGAATGGATATACGCAGTACTCTTCTGCAAAAAGCATGTGAAAGATATTCTGAATTTTCTGTTGTTAATGGGGATGGATATAAGATGCCTTTCCGTGATAGTTCATTTGATCGTGTTGTTAGTGTTTATGTTTTTGAGCACTTAAACAGGCTCCCTGACTGTCTTAAGGAGATAAGGCGGGTTCTTAAGGATGACGGAGAATTGCTTGTGTCAATTCCTGCAGAAGGAGGACTTGCAGTTGAGTTGGGCCGGAAAATGACTTCAAAAAAGTATTTTGAACGTAAATATGATGTTGACTATCTGCGGCTGGTTAAATCCGAACATTGTAATACATGCAGGGAGGTGATTGAAGAAATATCGAACTGGTTTAAGATTGATATAACCAAGTATCTTCCATTTTGTATGCCGAGTATTCATATAAACGCTATAGTGGTTATGCGCTGTCTACAACTTAAACCTTAACGTTGCATAAAAATTTGGCCCAAAACCGTATAACTCGCTCCATATCATCCTGTAATGATCTAATCTAAAGCGTTTTGAACTCAAATTTTTATGTAACGCTAGGGTTAAAAGTGGAATAACAGGTTAACCATAAAACTGATGGATAGAAGAACATGAATGTTCTGCTGATAAATCCGGCAGTGAGAAGAAAGGCTGTTTACGGCAGGTTCCAAAGATCCGGCGGTGTGCTCCCGCCACTGGGCCTGGCTTATATAGCAGCAGTTCTTGAAAAATCCGGACATACTGTGAGTATTCTGGATGGTAATATATCACGAACGGATAAAGATGGTGTCATAAAAAATATACAGAGAATTGCACCGCATGTTATAGGGCTTACAGCCACGACATTGAGCTATTTAGCGGCAAGAGACCTTGCCAGTGAGATTAAAAAGTTTAATAAAAGCATCCATGTGGTTATAGGCGGTCCTCATATTCTGGGTATGGAACGTGAAGTCTTAAACGAGAAGTGTTTTGATTCAGCTGTTGCCGGTGAAGGCGAATTGGCGATGAGTTGCCTAGTGGAAAAACTGTCTAAAGAGGAAAGCCTGTTTGATGTCAAGGGACTGGCGTTTCGGAGAAATAATGAAGTTATTATTAACCCTGACAGTGAACCGATGGCCGATATTGACAATCTGCCCTTTCCCGCTCGCCATCTACTGCCATCGATTGCCGAATACAGACCTAAGGCAATATCTTACAAGAAACTTCCTTCAACACATATTTTTACTTCCAGAGGATGTCCCTACAAGTGTATTTTCTGCAGGACATCTTTCGGCAGGAAAGTAAGGTTTCACAGCCCTGAGTATGTTATTGAGGAAATCACACAATTGGTAAAGACTTATGGGGTTCAGGAAATCATTATTAATGATGACACATTTATTATTGATAGAGAACGGGTTTTTAGAATATGCGAACTTATCCGCAGAAATAATGTCAGAATAAACTGGTCTTGTAATATTAGAGCGAATCTTGTTGACCGTGAACTTCTTGGGATGATGAAAGACTCCGGTTGCTGGGCAGTTGCTTTAGGAATGGAGTCAGGAAGTCAGGATATACTTAACGAGCTTAAAAAGGGCACAACACTTGAACAGGGTATACAAGCCTGTTATTATGCAAGCGAAGCTGGATTATCTGTCAGGCCTTCATTTATTCTTGGTAATCCTTTAGATACTTATGAAACAATTGAAAAAACTATTCAGTTGGCAATGTCTTTACCTGTTCAATTTCCATCTTTTTCATTAATGACACCATTCCCCGGAACTGAAATCTGGGAAAGGGCCGGTGAGTATGGGAGCTTTGACCATACTGCTTTAGATAAACTATCGCTATCATCAAAAGCCTCATTTGTGCCTGATGGGTTAAGCGCGGATTTTCTGGAAAAAAAACTGGAAGAGGCCTATCGTCGAGTCTATTTACGGCCCGGAATGATTGCGAGGCATCTGCGTGGGATAAAAGGGCCACGGGATATATACAAGATGCTTATTGCCGGTCTTGAACTGTTGAACTAAGCGGCTTAATGGGTATATACTGTTTAAAATATAAAAATACTTGGCGTATTTGAGAAGAAGCAATGACTAAACGCGACATCACATCTTGTTATGAAAAACAGATTGTCAATCAGACTCAAAGATTTTTGTCATGGCTTGACAGAGAACCGTTTTCCAGAACGCACGGGTGTTTCGACCGCACATTTTGGTGTTGGAAATTTACGGATTTCCCCGGAGCCCGTTTCCAGGAAGGCATCTACGCGTTGTCATATATGTTTTGCAATCAATTGCCGGACAACTGTTTTACGGGTAACGAAAAAGTCCTTAAATGGGCCAGGGCAGGTATGAACTTCTGGAGAACACTGCAATATGGAGACGGTTCTTTTGATGAGGCTTATCCGCATGAACACAGTCTGGCTGCGACAGCGTTTACCGGATTTTATATTGGAGAAGCTTTTTTTCTGATAAAAGACTTTATCCCGCATAATGAAGAGGCCCTGTTAGAGGAAACTTTCCAACGCGCAGGTGATTGGTTGTGCGCAAACGACGAACATCATGGTTTTCTGTCTAACCACCTTGCCGCGGCAGCGGCCGCTTTGAATACAATTTATCGAATTACCGGAGACGAAAAATATAACAGACGGTCAGAATATTTTCTTAATAAGATATACAAAAGACAGTCAACCGAAGGATGGTATGAAGAATATGGGGGCGCTGATCCTGGATACCAGACGCATTGCTCCTTTTACTTGGCATGGATATGGCAGAACACAAAGGATAAAGAACTGCTGGAAAGCCTTAAACGGTCGATGAGATTTATAAAGTTTTTCTTTCATCCTAACGGCACGTTGGGCGGTGAGTATGGGAGTAGAAACACTGAATTTTATTTTCCCGCAGGTTTTGAGATTTTATCTTCCGAGCTGCCAGACGCGGCGCTTATTGCCGGATTTATGAGGGACTCAATAGAAAACCAGACAGCCGCAGGTTTGTCCGCCATGGATACGTATAATTTTCTTCCTATGTTTAACAATTATCTTTTCGCTGCTGGACACGCGCGTGATATTGATACGGCTGGCAGTGAAATGCCATGTGAAAAAAAGCATGACACGTATTTTCCTGACGCAGGCCTTTACGTCAAAAGCAACAACTCATATTACTGCGTCCTCGGGTTGTCAAAAGGAGGGGTTTTAAAAATATATGACCGGCAAAAGCGACAACTTATCGCGAGTGACTGTGGATACTGGGCTGAGCTGGATACAGGGAAGGTCGCCAGCAGTCAGGCTTTGCAGAGATCCGGGCTGTGGGAACATAAAGAAAACACTTTCAATGTCAAATCTGATTTTAAAATCGTACAAAGACATATACAAACACCGCCACTTTTTCTGGGATTTCGGTTGTTTACATTAACTTTGGGAAGATTCAGGGCAGCGGCATACTGGTTAAAAAACCTGCTGGTACACATGCTGATACATAAGAGTAATAAGATTCCGTTAGAACTTTCAAGAAGAGTACGCTTTGAAGAGAATACAATACTTGTTGATGACCATATTACCATGAAAGGGAATATTAAGGTGCAGACTTTAAAGCATGGAACAAAATTTGCTACAATTCATATGGGATCTTCCAGATATTTTCAGGAGCAGGAAATATTTGTTCCCCAGGATGATAGTAACTGGGCTGATGCTCTTTCCCGGGATATGAATGTAGACATTGCGAGAAAAATTGAGTTTCAAAGTCAGTAAACCCTAGCGTTGCATAAAAACTATGAAGCTTGGAGATGAAAATGCCGAAAATTATTGAGTTGGCAAGAAGTGATATCCGCAAGATTTCAGTTGTATGCCCGTATTATAATGAGGCGCAGGTTATTGAAAAATCAGTAACCGCCTTTTATCAGTCAGTAGTTGCTATGGATTATGAAATTGAATTGATTCTTGTGAATGACGGGAGTACGGATGACAGTTTTGAAATCGTTAAAGAGGTCACTAATGGTCTGGAAAATGTGATATTAATAACTTATCCGTTTAATGAGGGGAGAGGGTATGCCCTGAAGAGAGGGATAGACGCAGCAACCGGTGACATTATTGTTACAACAGAAATTGATTTAAGCTGGGGGGAAGATATCGTTCAAAGGATTGTCCGTAAATTTGAAGAAAAATCGTATCTTGATTGTGTTATTGCGTCTCCAAATCTTTCAAAAGGGAAATACAAAAATGTTCCTTTTAAAAGAATTCTGATCAGTAAAATAGGTAATTATCTTATTCGACTGTTTTTTGTTCCGGGCATAAGTATGAATACCGGCATGACAAGAGGATATAGGAAAAAGATCATAAAAGGCATTGATATTGTTGAGAATGGAAAAGAGTTTCATCTGGAGGTGTTATTAAAGCTTAATGCGTTGCGATATAAAATTGATGAAATTCCTGCTACTCTGGAATGGAAAAATATTGAGAACAAGAATGAAAATGTTAAACGGAAGTCTTCAACGAAAATATTTAAAGTGATAAGAACACATATCAATTTTTTATTTTTTTCTAGACCTTTAAAATATTTTTGGGTGATCAGCTTTGTTCTATTATTTTTAAGCCTGATATCTTTTGCAACAGGTATCTATTTCTTATTAACCGGGGTTGAAAGTTTGTGGATGGGAATGACATCATTGCTCTTTGCGATATTTGGAGTTCTTTTTTTTGGAATTGGAATAATTACAGAACAGAACATCAGCATTCTGCAGGAATTGTGGCGTAAAGATTAACTTTTTGGATGTTTTGTGCTTTGGATAAAAAGATAACATACTATAATGATAAAACGAGTTTGACGAAAACCGCCTGGTTTCATGTGGACATGGACGGGCTTGATGTTATCTTTCAAGGTTTTGGGAAAAAGTATTCAGGCGGAGTTGATGAATTTTATATTACAGCAGTTGAAAATTCCCTTAGTTTCTTTAAAAAGAAGAATATTACGGCAACATATTTCCTGATAGCGAAAGATTTAAACGAACCAGGAAAGTTGTCTTCTATTAAGAAGATTGTTAAGTGCGGTCATAAGATCGCTTGCCATGGATATAATCATCGTAGCCTAACCTCCCTTTCAAGCAAAGAAAAATATCTGGAAATTGTTGAGGCAAAGGAAAGGATTGAAGAGGCTCTTGGTATTAAATGCCTGGGCTTTCGTGCACCACGATATCATATTGATCTTGAATCATTTGATTTAATGAGTGAAACCGGTTATAAATATGACACATCAATATATCCAAATCATAAATATCATGAATGGTTTCCTGAAGCACATATCCAGAAGGAACCTTTTTTACTATTTAAAGAAAAAAGTTTTTATGAAGTACCATTGCCATATGTTATACCGATGCTACCCCCATTTCATGCTTCTTATATTTTTTATTTAAGATCGTTTTATTTTAAAACAGTTTTATATTTTTTCAGGCAGTACTCGAACTGCCTTACTTACCTTTTTCACCTAACGGATTTTGCGACGCCGCACAATATTAAATGTGGGTTAAAGCTTAATATATTTACAAATAATTTTTATTCCAAATCAACAAAACTGAATTTTCTTGAAAAGTTGACAGATCATATAAGTCACCACTTTTTAATTACAACTACTGAAGACTATTTGGAACATCTTTCAGGATAAAGTTTTTATGATCGGATTTTTTGTTAAAACCGGCAGGAAGTATCTGTTTTTGACGCTTTGGTATTTGCGCGCTGTGAAAGGAAAAATTTCCATGGAAGTCACAGGCCGGTCTGCAGGAAAAGAAGTTGATGAAAAATGTTTTGACAATATTTTCGATGATATTAATAAAAAAATCGGTTTTTCAAAAAAAGACACAGTCCTTGATATAGGCTGCTCAAACGGTGAACTTTATAAAAGGATTCATCCCCATGTTGCAAAAGGGATATTAATTGATACCTCAGCCAAACAGCTTAAGCTCGCAAGATGCAATGTGACAGATAAAAATGTTCTGTTTTTACAGTCTGGCGCATCAGAATTTGATCTGCCGGAGTGCAGTGTTGATAAAGTGATTTGTTACAGTGTCATTCATTATTTCGTTTCATATGCTGATTTTGAAAAAACTATGAATGCGGTATATAGGGTATTAAAGCCCGGCGGCAAGGTGATTATCGGAGATATCCCTTTTTATGGCATGCAGCTAAAAGGAAGTGCCGGGTTGAATGTAAAATTTATGGGGCTTATTTATGTTCGATATTTTGAAAAACAGGTTTTGAGATCAGTTCAAAAAATAGGCTTTAGAGCCACAATTCACTCTCAGGCAGAGGATCTGCCGTATTCCAAGACAAGGAAAGATCTTATACTTGAGAAGTAATAATATCATTATGTTAAAGATATGAAAATCCGAGTGCTTGATCATAACGAAATTAGACTGTGGGATAGTTTTATTGCCGAATTTACTAACCATAATTTTTTTCATTTAATTGACTGGCACAATGTTCTTATTGATACATTTCATCATCGTATGATATTAATCGCAGCAGAAGATAACACAAAAAAGCTTTTGGGATGTTTTCCGCTGTTTTTAGTAAAGTTTCCGGTTTTAGGCTCAAAACTGATTTCAACACCTTATCAGGCAGTTGTCGGCGGGCCGATTTCCAATGATCCTGAAATTATAGAAGGATTGTTGAAATTTGCAATAGATCTGGGACACAGGATAAATGTGAAATTTATTGAAATCAGGGGGTGTGATTTATGCGGGCATTATGAGAAAACCGGTTTTGAGCTAAACGATGTGAAAGCTTCTATAACAAGTACAAATTTGTCTTATACAGATTTCAAGACCATCAGAAATAATCATCAGCGTGGAATTAAAAAGGCACTTAAGAACAATGTTCTGGTTAAAGAAGCGGTTTCACTGGATGAATGGAAGCTGTTTTATGAACTTTTTGAAAAACAGCAGCGAACATATGCTGCGCCGGGTTTTGGATGGAAGTTTTTTTGTCTACTTTATAAAAGGCTGCCTGACAAAGTTAATATCCGTCTTGTATGGCATGAGGGTAGGTGTGTCGGGGGCATACTTCTTTTTCATCATAATAACACTGTTTTTTACAAGCAGGGTGTGGTGTCGGAACAGTATAAACAAATGGGTGCTGCAAAGCTTATGATGTGGGATTCAATAATGTGGGCAAAGGAACATGAATATGAAACATTTAATTTCGGGATGTCGTTCAATTCAATGAAGTCATTAATCTCTTACAAGGAGGGATTTAATGGAAAAACAATACCTGTTGAAAATTATATCTGTCCCATCAAAGGATTTCCTCCTAGTATCAACGACATGAGCGAAGGTTATCAAATATCAAAAAAAATATGGCGGAGATTGCCGCTATCTGTAACAAAATCCCTTGGCATGGTATTGAGCCACTGGTATTGTTGAAAATAGAAAGAATATTTTTAATATGACGGATATTTTACTAATCTATCCCCAACTCGGCAGTTGGGATAATCTAGTGAGGGATTTACCTTTAAGCCTTCTTTATGCTGCTGCGGATTCAGTAAAGAATGGATATAAGGTTGAGATATTAGATTGCAGATTATATCCTGATACATGGAAGAAAAAAATTGATAGTTACTTGGTAAAAGGATGCTGTCTAGCTGGTTTGTCAGTTATGACCGGCAATCCTATAACGACATCTCTTAAAATCTCAAAATATATTAAAGAAAAATATCAAATACCTATTGTATGGGGAGGGGCGCATCCAACTATACTCCCGGAGAATACGTTGGAAAATGCTT
>JANQFQ010000151.1 GCA_028277765.1 Desulfobacterales bacterium | reverse complement strand
GATGTATTATCTGTTATGTCGCCTGCGGAAACCATGGTCACATCATGGTCAGCAGTAACAGTGGTTACATCCACATCACCGCTTGAATTATTGGTAAGGTTTACATCATAGTCTCCGGTAGCTCCGGAATCCGTGGCAGTGACAAGGGTTGCTGTCATGCCGCTGTCAGAAGTCAGACTCACATTCCCGTCTCTGGCTTCAACATCTGTTGCGATTACAGCACCTCCTGCGGTAATCGTAATTGCTCCGTCAGCCGTGTCCACATCGCTCAATGTAACCCCATCGTTCTCAGCAATATCAATAGCACCAGTGCCGGACACGGTAACGTCAAGATCATCCACATCTGTCTCAAGGGATGTGTTCCCGCCTGCGGCATTGACACCGGTAACAGCGGTCAGAACCGCCTGGTTCGCGGTAATATCCGTAAGCGCGTCATCTCCTGCGTCTAAAATAGCGCCTGTTGAGGTCAACTCAACATTCCCCGTGTCAGCATCAATAGAATCTACTGAAAGGTCGCCTGTATTGCTCACATACACACCACCCGTGCCTGTGGCAGCATTCGCAGTAAGGCCACCGCTGATTGTTGTATCAAGAGCACCAGCGCCTGTGGCGCCAATGACCTGATCCGCCGCGTCAACCGTAAGTGTCAGGTTTGCTGCTGTAATGGCTGAGGTATTGTCTGTCAGACTCCCCGTAAGTGACCTGAGATTCACATCATTGGCACCAGCATTGATTGTTCCAATACCGAGACCGTCGGCGTCACTGATAAACACATCTGCTGATGACGCGGTTACCGTCAGATTAGTCACATTAAGGTTGAGTGCGTCTGCTGCTGTGTTCCCTACACCTGCAGCACTCACGATGGTCAGGTCAGCGCCAGAAATATCTGTGGTTGTGTCATCACCGGCCGTGTCCGTGATCGCACCTGAGGTGTCTGATAGTTCAATGTTTCCTGTATTTGCATCAATCGATTCTACGACAAGCCCGCCGGTATTACTGATATATACGCCGCCTGAACCGGTCATTGTAATAGGTTTAAGATTGCCGCTCAAATTTGTATTTAAGGGAGTACCTGTGGCGCCTATGGCCGCGCCAGAAGAAGCAGCCGAAAGATAAAGATCTGCTGCGGTTATATCTGATGTATTATCATACAGGCTCCCTGCCACAGAGGTCAAATAAACATCATTTGCATTCCCATCAAGCGTGGCTATCGATATATCACCATCACCCGTTATATCTACTTCACCTCCTGCATTTATATTTGTTATAACAACATCCTCAACCGATTCAGTAAGCTCATATGTAAAATCAGCACCATTATTAGTCGTTGTAACAGAATTAATTGTGCTTTGTCCCCCTGCACCATTAATATCAATTGTATCCCCTCCTGAAAGATCAATATCCACGTCAGGATCTGAAATAGCCAGGTTTACTGAAACAGAAGAAAACAGGTCGGCTGCCACGTCTACATCGATATTATTACCTCCGGTTGCAGTGCTGATAACTGTTAATGTGCTGTTATGATCCGCAGCTCCGGCATCAATATCAATGCCATTACCGCCGCCCATGGTTGTACCGATTAATGTCACATTACCTTCAGCATAGATTTCAACCTGGGCGTTGTTGTCATCATTAATAGTGCCGGCGCCGTTACTATCACTATCCCCGTTTATCGTTACATCGCCGGTGGCTGTTATAACATTTGTTCCAACGATCGCCTGGCCAAGCCTGACAGTCCCTGTTGAACTAATGCTAACGTTACCATCGACATCTACTGAATCGCCCTCTACCCGGGTATTTTCATTAGCTTCGTTTTGTGCAAATGTAAAATCAGCGCCATTTGCTGTCGTAATAACGCTCATGATATCTGTTTCACCGCCACCACCATCGATATCAATTACATCAGCGCCTGGAAGATCGATATCCACATCAGGCTCTGAATTAGCCAGGGTGATGGAAATAGCATTAAACTGATCCGTCGCAACGTCTATCTCAATGTCCTCATTGTTCGCGTCTGAAGTACTGACAACCGTCAGGATACTGTCACCGCTGGCATCACCTGAAATATCAATGCCATTACCGCCATCTTCGGTTGTACCGCGCATGGCATTGGTCCAGCTGTCATCTCCAATATTAGCGGCAGTTAAAGTTACATCACCATCAGCGTCAATCTCAACGTCACCGCCATTGACTTCCATAATATCACCGGCAGTATCATTATCGCTGTCAGCATTAAGAACAACATTACCGCCTGCAGTAAGAACGGTTGATCCGGTAGTCTGTCCCAGGGTAATGCCGCTGGTTGACGATATACTTACGTTACCAGTTACATTTGATCCGTTTTCAATAATGATATGGCTGGAACTTGCCACAGAAGCATCCGCAGATGTGGTTAATGTAAGTGCACCATCTGTTACTGTAATAGGCGTACCGCCGCTATCGAGACTAGAATCAGTCGTTGTCGCGTCCCCAATAGCCATCAGTAAATCACCACCCGCACCATCACTGTCAATATTTCCGGAAGCAGAAAGCGTAATTGAACCTGAGGTTACATCATCAGCACCTGTATCTGTATCCACGTCTCGCATAGCATAACCTGTTTCCACAGCAGTCGTGGGATTACTTAGGGTTATGGCTCCGGATGTGGCAGTAAGTGAGATGCTCCCGCTCGTCACATCATCATCCTCAGAATCCGTGGCGCCTTGAGTATTGGTACTCCAGGCATACCCGGTCGATATTTTACCTGATCCGGTAATAGTATTACCTGCTGTACCGGTTATACTCCCTGATGTTGCGATACCATTAGCTATCCCTGAATCATCATAGGTTTTTGCGTCACCTGTACTTACATCTGCATTATTAAGCGTAATATTACCTGCAGCTGTCAGTGTAATCGCCCCTGTCTGGACATTACCGCGTACATCTGTACCTGTGGGAGAATAATCCAGATCACCTGTACTGATACCGCCTCCGGTATTAACAATTATGTCACCATTGGAATCAAGCGTAATACTGCCACTGTCTGCTGTATTGCCGGTCATCAGTGTACTGACCGTAATATTTGCAGCACCTGCGCCGCCATCCGTCCCGGTCGTAAGACTGATATTACCGTCACCCTGTGTCTGGACGGTTATTCCGGTCAAGTCTATACCGGCTGTCCCCTCACCTCCGGCATTTCTTGTTTCCATTATGATGTCTGTTCCATCTGCAAAAAGGAGTGTGCCAACTGCTTCTGCATCCACTATATGATCAAACGTTCCTGATACGGAAATACCGTTCTGGGCCTGCAGGGTGATGACCGCTGCCCCGCTGTCTTCAAGGGTCTCCTCTGAAAACGTGTAATCAATACCATTGTGTGTATCAAACGCTGTTGTGGGAAGTTCGCTATCATATATGCCAGAGCCTGTTCCACCTGCGATGATGATATTTTCAGGATCAAGCAGGAGCTGACCAGTATCACCGGCAAGGGCGCTCAGGTCTATGTCGCCCCTGTAGAGCAGGCTCATCTTGCCTGACACTTCAGCAAAGCCGCCATTTCCAGAAAGATAACCGCCAATAGCACTGATGCTTCCATAATGCCTGGTAATCTCATCTGCCCACACAATCACCTTGCCGCCGTCTCCTTTTGTAATCGCGTCTGCTTTGATAACCGCGTCTTTACCCACATATGTTCTTTTTGCGTTCTGAACATCTGGGTTATTTCCCTGGAAATCACCACCCACAAGGGCTGTTCCGCCGCCCTCATCACCAGAAACATCTATTTCAGAATCATCAAACAGCCCTACCTTTTCACCGAGTACCATCACCATGCCGCCGGTCTCTCCCGTGTCTTTGCCGGACGCGTCAAGCATACCGCTGTTTGACACGATCCCCTGGCCGCCGCCGACCAGTTTGATCACGCCGTTTTCATTCACAAGGGACTGGGCCTCGATAATCCCTTCATTGTTGACAACAGACTTAATGGCATCATAAGCGTTTTTCGCGCTAAGAATGATTTCACCACCGTCCGCCTTTATGAGCCCTGTGTTACTGATCGAGCTCTCCATTAGGTTACCGTCAGGACCGAGTACCTGGCCCTGTATATCTCCCTCCACAGCAAAGCCGATAAGATCATTTGCGGCAAAGTTCAGGGTAACCTGCTCTCCTGATCCGATATATACTTTACCAAAATTAGCGACAATGCTCCCTTCGTTCCTTACACTGGGTGCGAGCAGGGAGACATAGCCGTTGTCAGCAGCCGTAATCGTCCCCTGGTTAACAATAGAAGAGAGAGAAGATCCAAGGGTCTGCTGAAAAATATAATTGCCCGACATGAAGTCGTTATTATCCATATCAAGGGTACTGGCGATAAAAGAGTTTGTCTCTACCCTGCCGGTAGCCCCCACAAGAACACCATTGGGATTGATAACAAATATATTACCATTTGCTGACAGGTTGCCGTAGATCCTGGACGGATCACCCCCTGTTACGCGGTTCAGCGCGGATGCAGATGAACTGGGCTGAAAAAATCTCACAGACTCGGGCTGTTCTATACTGAAGCCCTTCCAGTTGATAACAGCCCTGTGGGATCCCTGTTTTATGTTCATATTGTTCACATCAGGCTGGTTGATACTGGCCTGGCCGGCAACCACTTTGCCGCCCTGAGGAAGCGCGAAAATGTGAACAGGAAACATCAGGGAATAGGTTAAAAAAATCAATAAAAACGAAACCCATTTTTTTCTGGTAATATTTCTTATCATTATTTTCCCCCTGGAAATTGATTATACAGTCACGAGTTATCACCGACGGATTACGGCGATCCCGTGTTTTTTCTTAATGAAACCAAATTAAAATTCTGCTGAACACATTAAATAATAATACCTCTTATACTGCCATGGTTCTTCCTTTTCTGTCCTTCCCGCTCTGTCCTTTCCCGTTGGAAATCCAACATCATATCTCAATGTAAAATTGTTATAAAACAGCCTTAAACCAACTCCGTATCCGCTTAGGTCTCTATTGCCGTATTCACCCGATTTATGGCTGGCATTATAAACATGCCCATGGTCATAAAAAGCCGCAAGCTGGAACATCTGGGAAACCCTTTTTCCGAATATATTTTTTTCGGCAAGAAAAGGAGGGGCTGTCATCAGCTCAGCTGAAACATTGATTCCCTTGTCTCCCAGGAATAAGGAGGCTTTATGCCCCCTGACCGTCCCATATCCTCCGATAACCATCTGCTGAACTGAAAGGAGCCGGTCATTGGTCGCCTGTCCTGAAATCCTGAGCATTAAATTGGTATGCCCGTAGATCTTTTGGATCCTTGCCAGGTTTATGGAAACCACATCAAAATGTTCATCAGGATTCATTCGGGCCGGCTGTTTTGTGCTGTTACTTTTTATAAAACCGAAAATATATTTTGCCGAGACAATATTTTTGCCGAGATATTTGTCCACATTATCAAAATTTAAACCGATAGAAAAAACATCTAGCTCATCAGTACTCAGAGTTTCAGTTTCATTAACATAGTTCCTTGTTTTCTTGTGATCATAACGGAAGTCAAATACAAGGTTCATATCTCTTTTTCTGATAAAAGGGTGTATGAGACCACCACCGTAAACCCTTGTGTTACCCGCCAGTCCAAGGTCGGCCAGATCCTGTCCCACACCATAAAGCCCTTTAAGATACCTGACCGATACTTGTGTACCATAGTGATTAACAGGGATAGCATACTCAAAGCTGAGCAAAGATGAATCATCGGTCTCCTTGCCGGTAACTCCCCTCAGGGAGAAGGTACTCCCCCAATACGGATCAGTCACCTCTACATGCGCGCCATAACGGTCCTCACCCACATATTCTGAACCAAAATTATTATAGTCAAATCCAAAACTGTAGGCAAAACGGTCCTCTGACGGGAGTACAAGGTCGACGGTTCCTGGTTTTGAGCCTGATTTCAGCACGACCTGTGTATCTGCATCTGGTATATCCTTTGCCAGCAGAAGGGCTCTTTCAAGAAAGGTCTCATTAACCACACCATGTTTAAGCTGTTCCTGGAAATATCTTTTTAATACCCTGTCCTTATAATACTTGGTACCGGTAACTTCAATTTTATCAATCTTTCCCTCGATAACAGCGACGATTAGGTATCCGCTTTTTATCTCCTGTTCAGGCAGGTAGGCCCTTGCCAGGACATATCCGGCTTCCTGGTACGTCATTGTAACCATCTCAACCACAGACTTCATATCATCAATAGTCAGCTCCTGGTCCACAAATGTTTCCGTTGCTTTTCGGAGTTTTTCCGTACTAATAACTTTGTTTCCCGTAAAAAGGATATCTTTTATCAGTACTGGTTTTGAACTGGCTTCCGCGATTGCGTAGATACAAGTCTGTAAAATTACTATCAAAATAAAAATGAACAATCTTTTCATAATCTCTCTCCAGGTTCAGTACAGCCCAAATGATTTATAGAATCCTGGCAAAAATTAAACTGCCGGGGTCTTTTTGTAAAAAGAATATCTTTAATAAATATCTTATATTAAGTATTCTGTCAATTATTAAACATATATTAAATAGTCAATTATTAAAGATATATTAAATAATATGATAAATTCGTCAATGAAATAGATCACAGCAATGGTGTGATTGTTTTCACACCCCTTTGAATGTTTATTAAATTTGAGTATTGAATAGGCGAAACTCAACATCACGTAAAATCTCCTTCAGCCCCTTTTTGAAAATATCCTGGCTCGGAGAAATAGGCTTTAGGTTACCCCTAAAAGAGGGTTGTTTATGAAAACTTATGCTGAAAATCCGAAATCCGAATATCGAAATCCGAAACAAATCCAAATATCTAAATCCAAGTGTTCAAAACAACAGATTGTATACCACAGTGAAAACATATTTATTATAATATACTAAGTCTTTCTTATTGGATCGAATATTCTATTTCAAATTAAAGATCCTGGCTCAGAGGGCCAGGCTTTGAACTAACCCTAACCTGCATTTCTCATAAACAGTTATGTTCGTTAGATCACAACAAAGCATGAAATATTTACAATTTTATATAAATTCCCCTCGATCTCCCTTTGCAAAAGGGGAAAGTTTTGCTCCCCTCTTTTTAAAAGAGGGGCTGGGGGAGATTTATCATTAAGTTAACATATCGTCTCCTTGGCAGGATAGGATAGAAGATAACCCGTTTGTAGAGATACTTGAAAGCTGAGAGTTAAGAAGGAAAGGACAAAAGGACTAATTTGCTTTCATCGGTTCAATTAGTTTGATTGGTTAGCATCATTATAAGAACCAATGAAACCAATAAAACCAATAAGACCAATAAGACCAATAAGACCAATAAAACTGCCATTAGCCCTATTCTTTAGTTCATCCAGGATCCCCGCTAAAAAGAAGCGGGATCTCCGCTTGTCAGGCTCTGCGTGGTTTCACTACGACCAGCTATCTAGTTTCCAGATCCTTATCAGGAATCATACACGTTGGCTTGCTCATTCCATTAATTACCAGCACAGCCAATGTTGACCTGGTCCAGCGAGGACAGACTTTAACTGCCTGAATAAACTAAATATATAATCAGCCAAAAGGACATCCCACTATTCAGCGAGATATACCTGAACAATCACTGCTAAAACGGAAGCTACGATCTTTCGACATTCCTTGCAGCAGGCCCTTTTTCACCTTCTTCAATATCAAAGGTTACTCTGTCGCCTTCTGCGAGAGTCTTAAACCCATCCATATTTAATGCTGAGTAGTGAACGAAAACATCTCCTCCATCTTCCTGTTCAATAAAACCATACCCTTTTTTGTTACTGAACCACTTTACTGTACCATTTGCCATAATAATCTCCCTTTAATAAAAAATCCATCCGCCTGAACTAATTCATTCAATAGACGGGCTAACGTGCCCTTTCGGGCATTCCTGCTTCTGGACCTCCTTTAAGGAAATCCCTCTTTTAATCTATTTTAGGTTGTCATAAAACGTTTTAACCTTTAACTTCTCTTTAAGCCGTATTCGTTCAAGCTTTACTCTTTGGCTTTTGATCTTTTTTTCAATCACCTTGCTGGCTTTTCTAAATCCCATTACACCTGCCTCTGACCGGTCTTTGAGTTTAATGATATGATATCCGAATTGGCTCTTAACAACACCACTGGTCTCACCTTTTTTCAGACTAAACGCGGCCTTTTCAAACGCGGGAGCCATTTTACCCCGGCTAAACCATCCCAGGTCACCGCCCTGATCCTTGGAAATACAAGTGGAGTTTTCACTGGCCAGCTGGCTGAAATCCTTGCCTGATTTAATCTTTTTTAAGATTTTTTTTGCATCTCTCTTTTTGTTTACCAAAATATGGCTGGCCCATACTTTTTCAGGCTGTTTGAATTCCTCCTGGTTTTTTTCATAATATTTCTTAATATCATCTTCCTTGATTGTAATCCCCTCTTTAATATGTTGAATCGCCAACCTTGCCATTGCCTGTTCAACAAGCATATTAATACCATGCTGTACAAGGGGATCCTCGTCCAGTTTAAGGCGTGATGCTTCCATCGCCAGGACCTTATTTGAAATCATTCCATCCAAGAGCTTTCTCTTTCCCTCTAGTGTAGCGTATTGCGACTTCTGACTTTTCGGGATAGTGTTAAACGTCTTATCAAAATCACTCTGCATGATCTTTGTATCGCCTATTTTTGCAAGGACGGTGTCATCGGACAGAGCTGATTCGTAGAATAAAAAAATAATAACAAAAACAAATAGCGCATACAGAGCTTTATTCATTTTGTCGCCTCCAACATGGTAACATCTTTTTTGACATACGGGATATATTGATACAGCGTGAATAAACGATTAGATAATTCAGAGGATTCAGTACTGGTTCCTAAAAAATTCATTCAGTTATTAATATTACGGTAAAAACACACAAGGGGAATAATGGCCGTGTCTTTTAAGTATATTTAATTTTACATTCATGAACTGCAAGATCAATTAATATTTTTTACCGAAAAGGCATAAGTTTCGTTTGTATAGATGAAGAAAACCACTTCATCTATTCAACTCAGCTTTAGGGGTGTCTGACATACAGGTATGAAAGATGATCCATTAAAGATGCCTGTGTTACTTTATATAGCAAATCACAAAAATATTTCTTAGTATTCGCGGCAAAATTATGGTTGATCCTGACTGCTATTAATCATATCCCTTAATTTGCCTGAGCACTGGAAAGTTACTACCCTTCGTTTTTTTAGCATCATTGCGTCGCCAGTCGCCGGGTTCCTTCCTTTACGCTCTTTTTTTTCTTTTACACAAAATTTTCCAAAGCCGCTGATCATAACATCATCACCGCTTTCAAGCTTTTTCTTGATAATTTCAAGGAGGACTTCAACCAGTTCCTCTGCTTTACCTCTCGACAATCCAAGATTTCCTCTGATCATTTCAATTATATTCGCTTTTGTCAGCGTCATGTAAACGGTACTCCTTGAATAATATTTTAGTTTTTGAATAAGGTTATACTGTTAAAATAACTATGTTTTTTGTTTTGCTTTGTCAAGTAAATATTGCTCGTAAAAAATTTTATAATTTTTTTAGCGATTGAAGCGCTTCCAGTAGTTCATGCAGTTCATCAATAGCCGTCACATTTGCCTTAACATCAAAGCCAGCTTCAGCGAAATCTTTCACCGCCGCCTTGAAGAGATGATAACATTCATGCCCTTCTGCAACAAGTATCAAGGCCAGGAGGACTGCATCCGGCTCATCACCTTTAGCAGGCAATTCTTCATGCTCATCTGATTCATGGGGAAAAATCTGGAAGTCGGACTGTTCACCCATTGGGTTGCCATGTTTAATTTTTAAGCAGTATTTATAATTGTCCTTCTCTTTCTTCCGTTCAACTTTTTCCGGAAACAGTTCTTTAATTAAAAAATTAATCTTCCATGGCTTTTTGTTTTTGTTTGTTTCAGTAATCCACTTATCTGCATGAGCATGATTTGATGCAATATATTCCATTTCCATCCGTGTTTCAATAAGAGAAATCAGCAGAATGGCCGCATCACGTGTTAAGCCCTTCACCACGAGGGTTTCAATAGATTTCATACTCTCCTGAAGTCTGAACAGTATTCTCATTGATACAAAACTTGACTGTCTTAAGGGATTGTCTATCGCCTGTTTGCCTATAGAATTAATCAGCTTTGTTGTTTCAGCATGCATTTTCTGGAGAATCAAACCAAAAGAATAGACTGTACGATCTTTTACATCTATCTGGTCGTCCCAAATAAAAACATCATCTACTTCTTTTGTCTTGGCCATAATAATACCTGGTAAAGGCTATTGTCATCTGCATTTGGGATGAGATATTGGTCACAAAACGTTACTGCTTAATCTTAGTTATTTATATGCTACACGGCCCTATAATGTCAATAAAACTAACAATTTTAATATAAGAATTTTCCTTTTATCTGGGGAAAATGTGTCGCATCAATAAAAACCTTCTGAAAGTCAGGTTCTGATGTCAGTTCAATATATTCAACATCCCTGGCTATTTGTTCAGCCTCCTTCCGTTTTTCCCTGCTTAACAAAGCCATACAGGCGCCTTCGCCTGCGGCATTCCCTACAGCCAGAATTTTATCCTGCCCGCAGTCAGGAAACATACCGATGGCACGTGCTCTTTTTATGTCAATAATCGTACCAAAAGCGCCTGCAAGGATAATCCTGTCCGGCTTGTCGATCTTCAGTTTTTTTATCAATATCTTCGCCCCTGAATATAAAGCCGCCTTAGCCAGCTGCAAGGCGCGGATATCTTCCTGGGTAATCGTAATTTCTTTCCCTATTGCCGTCTCTTCTGCCCGGGCAATAACAAATTCAGCCTTGCCGCCTGTATTGATTCTCAGGCGTGAGGTATTGAGTGTTTTATCAAAGCTGCCGTTCTTTTTAATAATACCCGTTTGAAGCATTTCAGCTGCCGCATCAATTATCCCTGATCCGCAAATCCCCCTGGCCTTGACATCTTTGGGGGAAAGGTCTGTATGCCATTGAGAATGCCCTATAACAGTGAAACGTACATCAAGAGTCTGTTTGTCAATCCTCAATCTATCAATGGCACCTGGTGCTGCCCGCATCCCGAACTTGATATTGGCACCTTCAAAAGCCGGTCCTGTAGCACATGACGCAGAGAGGATCCTGTGTCTGTTCCCAAGAGCTATTTCTCCGTTTGTACCTATATCAATAACCAGGCTTGTCTCATCCTGCTTATACGGTTCTTCCGCTATAAGAACGCCCACATTATCAGCGCCCACATATCCCGCCTCAACAGGTAGAACATGCGTATTGGCGGACGGAAGAATATTGAGCCCGATATCCCTGGCTTTGATATTCACTGGATGTTTAACCGCCGGTTTAAACGGAACCCGGCCAAGTGGCAATATATCCAGGCCCAGAAAGATATGATGCATCACTGTATTGCCCACAAGTACTGCTTCTGAAACATCCCTGCTTGAAACGCCGTTCTGGCGGGTAGCGTCATCAGTCAACCGGTTTATACAGGAAATGACGGCTGTTTCCATATCCTTTTGTCCGCCAGGATGATCCTGAGCATACGCGATCCGTGTTATCACATCTTCCCCGTATTTAATCTGAGGATTCAGCGCTGATTTCGTTGCCAGAATTTTACCGCTATTAAGATCACACAGATAACAGGCAATAGAAGTGGTGCCAACGTCAACTGCAAGGCCGTACGCTTCTTTATGCCGCCCTGACTCAAAATTAATAATTTCCCTGTCATCCCATACTGTGAGAGTCGCCTTACGGCTGCTTTCCTTAAACGTTTTTCTAAATATTTCATATACATACTTATCGATTGAAAGATTTTTTAAACCAAACCGAGATTCAAGTTCCGAAGTCAGTATGTCACATCTTTCCCCGCCCTTTTCTATGGAAAGTGGCAGATCAATAAAATATCTTTTTACCGCTGCATTGATCTTAACATTTTTTGCACGTATATTTTTTAAAGGTATAAAACGACCGACCCGACTCTCTTCAGGGACAAAGATAACAACATCCCCTTGAATCTTTGCCTGGCAAGCCAGCCGATCATCCGGGCAGAATGCATGCTCGTCACCATACTGTTTTTCAGCTTCTGTCATGGGGGTCAGGTGTGTTGAGGCAGACATAAAACCGTAATCATCAAAATAGCCTTCACGTACATTTACTCTACACTTGCCACAGGTCATCTTACCGCCGCAGATTGTTTCAATCGGTTCATCCGCCAAACGGGCAGCTGCTAAGATATCTGATCCGTCTTCCGCGAGGCATGTTGAGCCTGAAGGGAGAAAAACCACATGATGCTGTTTCATTATCTAATTTTCCTGTTGTAAATAAAATTAGCCTAACCATTAAAAAAAACAGTGTCAAGTATAATGCCGGTCGTATAAAACATCTGACAGCATATCTCGCCCGTTTTTCTCACAAGTCTGATTCGTTTATTATATTCAAAACAAATTCTTTGTATGAAATAAGATCCTTTTGATAAATCTCCCCCTGCCCCTCTTTGGAAAAGAGGGGAGCAAATCTTCCCCTTTTACAAAGGGGCTGTGTCGCAATTCATTTTTAGCTACTATTTGTTGTTTCGTGCGCGTGCTTGTAATCGTAATCGATTCCCTTGTTTTTTATCGCAATTAGATCTCATTTCTTCGATTACGATTACGAGCACCACTCCCTTTGGTTGTTGAGCACGAGCACGATTTTAATTACGACACAGCCTCAAAGGTGGGAAGAGGGGGTGATATGATAATGAAAAAGATTGATGAAAGATTGACTTGTGAAATGATTTCTGATTGAATTAAAAAATAAATTTATATATAATAATAAGAGTCTTTACCCGCACAAAGACAATTTGCCAAGTTTTCTTAGTAATGGAGGATACAATGATTTTTGAAGATGATGAAACTGTTCGCATGTATGTTGAAGAATCATTGGAACATCTGTCAAACATTGAAAATGACTTGTTGGCAATTGAGGAAGGTGGCGCTGATATTGATGAGGATCTGGTAAACAGCGTTTTCCGAGCAGCCCATTCCATAAAAGGCGGTGCCGGATTCGTCGGCCTCACAAATATAAAAAACCTGGCTCATAAGATAGAAAATGTTCTCGGAATGATTCGAAACAAAGAGATGATACCTGATCGGGAGACAATCAGTATCCTACTGAAAGGTTTTGATGAGCTGAAAAGCCTGATAAATAATATTGAAGAAAGCGAAAATATTGATGTCGCGGAACATATCGTCTCTCTGGTGGGATTGACCACAGCTTCTCTCCCAGTGCATGAGAAAGAAAGTGTATCGAAAATGATAGATATACATCTGCCAGATGGCACGCTAATCTTCCAAGCGCCCCAGTTCGATATTGATCAGGCAGTAAAATCAGGCAAATCCATATATCTTGTGGAATATGACCTTATCAACGATATTCAACAGAAAAACAAAACCCCTCTTGATGTTATAACCATGCTGATGAACAGCGGCATTATTATTCATTCCAAAATCGATATTCAATCAGTCGGCACAATTGAATCAGGAATACCATCCAGAATCCCTTTCTACATCCTTTTTGCTTCTATAATTGATCCTGAACTTATGCCTAACCTGTTTGACGTTGATGAAAGATATGTACATATAATACCTGCGTCACCCCCATCAAAGCCAGGATATAAATCTAATGAGGTTAAATCAGAAACAGCTGAAACAGAGGCGATACCTGATGAAACAGCTCCTGATTTCCTATCAAATCCAAATAATTCCCCTGAAGAAGATCTCCCTGAACCGTCCAATAATACTGCTGATGAAATGATTCCAGATACACCTGCCATGCAGACAATTGACGATCTTGCAACGGACATTGACAATCAAGGCATGGAGAATGCTTCCGATTATGATCCGCAGTCATCAACCGCGCAAACCACTCTTCGTGTTCATGTCAGCCTTCTTGATTCACTCATGACTCTTGCCGGAGAACTGGTTCTCAGCAGAAACCAAATGCTGCAGGGGATGTCAACCCAGAACAAAAGAGATCTAGAGATAGCATCACAGCGTATCAATATGGTCACATCTGAGCTTCAGGAAGCTATCATGCGTACACGGATGCAGCCGATTTCCAATGTGTTCAACAAGTTCCCAAGAATCGTACGCGATCTGGCCATGGATATGGGAAAGGAAATTGAGCTTTCAATTGAAGGCAAGGATGTAGAACTGGATAAGACCATTATAGAAGCAATCAGTGATCCATTAATACACCTGGTAAGAAATTCCGTAAGTCACGGTATTGAATCCCCGGGCAGAAGAAGTGAACTCGGTAAAGATACTGTTGGGAAGATAAAGCTTTCTGCTTATCACGAAGCCGGACAGGTAAATATTGAAATTGAAGATGACGGCAGGGGGCTTAGCGGTGAACTAATAGCAAATGAAGCGGTTAACAAAGGCCTTCTTACAGAACAGCAGACCTCTCTTATGTCTGACAAGGAGAAACAGGGAATCATCTTTTTACCGGGTTTCTCAACAGCAGAAAAAGTTACTGAGCTTTCAGGCCGGGGTGTGGGGATGGATGTAGTAAAAACAAATATGGACAAGCTGGGAGGTCTTATAGATATTGATTCCATACCCGGCATGCGTACCATCTTTCACATCAAACTCCCCCTGACACTGGCTATCATACCCAGCCAGATCATATCTCTTGGAAATGAGAAATACGCCATACCACAGGTTAACCTTAATGAACTGCTGAGAATTCCTGCTGCCCAGGTCAAAAACAGGATTGAAAAAGTCGGAGAAGCAGAGGTTGTCAGACTCAGGGGCAATCTCCTTCCCTTGCTCGACCTTTCCAGCGTTCTTGGTGTTAAGGCAACGTTTATTGACCCAGACACAGGGCAGAAACGTTTAGACAGGCGGCAGACACTGGTCGATAGACGATCTAAGCACAGTCCATATTTCATTGAAGATGGAGAAGAAGAGATAGAAGAAATACAAGAAAACTCGGTTGATGATTCCAGTCGGGACATTAAAGACAGACGCTTCAGCACAAAAAGCGCGATTAATATCGCGGTTGTTTCTGCAGGAACATTCAGATACGGCCTCGTTGTTGATAAATTCAGTGATTCTGAAGAAATTGTTGTAAAACCCCTGGGAAGACATTTCAAAACATGTCGGGGTTATGCCGGCGCCACGATTATGGGAGACGGCAAAGTCGCTCTTATCCTTGACATAGCCGGGCTTGCTCAAATGGCGGATCTTTCTTCCCTTGAAGGAACAGACAGGGTTGAAGAAGTTGCACAGACGACAAAGGCCATCAGTGATGCGGAAAAGCCTGATAAAGACAGCGCTTCCCTACTTCTTTTCAGGAATGCTGTTAATGAGCAGTTTGCTGTACCTCTTGGACTGGTGGAACGCATTGAAAGAATTAATACGGCAAACATTGAGATTGTAGGCGGAAAAAAGGTTGTTCAATACAGGGGAGGAACGCTTCCTCTGTTTGCGCTTAGTGAAGTCGCGGATGTAAAAGAATTGCCGGACAAAAAACAACTGGAAGTGATCGTTTTTATTGTTGCCGGACGTGAAATAGGACTCATGGTCACACCGCCGGTTGATGCTGTAGATGTGTCTGTCAACATCGATTCCAGCACATTAAAACAGTCCGGTATAATGGGTTCTACAATTATCAACAACCATACCACACTCATGGTTGACATGTTCCAGGTTGTAAAAAGCCTTAATCCGGAATGGTTCAGTGATCACCAAGAAGAAACAATAGCCATCGACAGTGCCCCGACAATACTTTTCGCGGAAGACTCAGATTTTTTCCGCAACCAGGTAAAAGGTTATCTTGAAGATGCCGGTTACAATGTCCTTGTAGCAGAAGACGGATTAGTCGCATGGGAAATCTTAAGAGAGCAAGTTAATAATATCAACATCATTCTAACCGATCTTGAAATGCCGACGATGGATGGCTTTGAACTTACTTCAAAAATAAAAAGTGATAAACGTTTTTCTCATTTGCCCGTCATCGCTCTGTCATCCCTTGCTGAAACAGAGGATCTGGAAAGAGGTAAAGAAGTCGGCATTGACGACTATCAATTAAAACTGGATAGGGATAAATTGATTGAATCTGTAAGCATGCATTTAAAAATGTAACGTTTTTTATGGTAAACCTATTTCAGGGAGATATTGATGAAGGAAGCTGCTAAAGGTAAACAACAGAATATGATGATAGAGTTAGCCACATTTTTTGTGGGCAAATCTCTTTATGGAATAAATATCCTGAGCATACAGGAAATTAATAAGCATGTGGATGTTACGCGTATACCGCAGGCCCCTGAATATGTCGTAGGTGTCCTGAACCTTCGCGGCAGGATTGTCACAGTGATAGATCTGGGCAGAAAGCTGGGGCTTACGCCTATAGAAGCAGACAAGAACAGCCGCAATATTATTGTCGATTCTCGTGATGAACATATCGGTTTCCTTGTTGACCGAATCAGTGATGTTCTGCCCGCGGAAGTCGACCAGATTGAAGCTGCGCCTGCGAATATTGGCGGAGTACAGGGAAAGTTTTTTAAGGGTGTCTTAAAAACTAGAAACAGTCTTATAGGCGTTCTTGATATTGAAGAAGTCCTTAAGGATGAATAACCGATATCGAAAGATATCCCGTTTCCACTTGCCGGGTCTTTAGGCAATTCAGCCTAATCACTCAAAAGAAAACTTAATAACGCAATGAGTAATCCGGATAATATAAAAGTTCTGGTTGTTGATGACACCATCGTTTACAGAAAAATTGTAAGCGATGTTCTCGCTGAAATACCTGGTGTCGAAGTCGTTGGCACAGCCAACAATGGTAAGATTGCCATGTCACGCATTTCTTCTCTCCAGCCGGACCTAATCACCCTTGATATTGAAATGCCTGAGATGAACGGTCTTGAAGTTCTCGCAAGAATACAGAAAGAAGCACCTGACGTCGGAACCATAATGCTCAGTACGCTGACACATGAAGGCGGAGATATGACCATAAAAGCGCTTGAACTCGGCGCTTTTGATTTTATACCAAAGCCGCAATCCGGAACAATGGAAGAAAACCGGCAGAATGTTAAAGACATGCTTGCCCCGATGATTAAGGCCTTTACCCGGCGCAGGGAGATTAAAAATATCTTAAGGGGAAAACGCCCGTCGGAAAAGCCCTTAGAAGATTTTGAACCGGTCAAAAAAAGGCCGGATCGGCCTGTCGACTTGGTTCACCGTATGAATAAAATATCCGGTCGGTCCGCGGTGAAATCAGAAATCATTGCCATTGGCATATCAACAGGCGGCCCTAACGCTCTGGCTCTTGTACTACCGCAAATACCTGCTGATATCGGTGTCCCAATTCTGATTGTCCAGCATATGCCCCCGATTTTTACCCAGTCCCTTGCAAAAAGTCTGAATACAAAGTGTTCCATTGAAATCCGCGAGGCAAAAGATGGTGATACACTTTCTCCAAATACGGCTCTGCTGGCTCCAGGAGGCAGGCATATGAAAATTATAAAAAATCCAGATAATCAGAATAAACTCATCAGAATTACCGATGATCCTCCGGAAAACAGCTGCAGGCCCTCAGTCGACTATCTTTTCAGGTCAGTGGCTCAACATTTCAACAACAAGGCTACTGGTGTCATTATGACAGGTATGGGAACAGACGGGACAAAAGGTGTAAAACTCCTGAAGAGAAACAACTCTTTTATTATTGCCCAGGATGAAGCCACCTGCACTGTCTTTGGCATGCCTAAAGAACCGATTATAAATGGCCTAGTTGATGTCATCTCTCCGCTTAACAATATCGCAACTGAAATAATTAATACCGTAAGGAGACTGCATTCCACTTAAAAAACAATGACAGCTATAACACCAGACGAATTTAGAGTCATTTCAAACTATATCCTTTCGGTATCAGGTATATTTATCGGAGAAGGTAAAGAATATCTGATTGAATCAAGGCTCCAGCCGATTATGCATGATCTGGGATGCACATCCTTTTCAGAACTATATCACAAATCAAAAGTAGATCCTAAAAGGATCATCGAAAAAAAGATTGTTGACGCCATTACAACTAAAGAGACGTATTTTTTTCGTGATATCTTTCCTTTTGAAGTCCTTCAGCACAAGATCATTCCGGATATCATAGACAAAAAAAAATCCCACAATACAACGTTATCAACAATTCCGATACGTATCTGGTGCTCGGCCAGTTCGACCGGGCAGGAAGTATATAGTATAGCGATCATATTAAAGAATCTTCTTATCGACACATCAAAGTATAATATTCAGCTGCTGGGAACGGACATATCCAATGCCGCTATTTCTCAGGCCAGTTATGGGCGATACAACAAATTCGAAATTTCAAGAGGACTTGCAAAGCCGCAGATTAAAAAATACTTTAACCGAGAAGGGGACTACTGGCGAATTAAAGACGAAATCCGCTCAATGGTTACATTTAAAAGATTAAATCTGCTGGAACCTTTTATTGGAATCGGTCCATTCGACATCATCTTTTGCCGTAATGTGGCAATTTATTTTACTTTGGATGAACGTCAAAAGCTTTATTCAAAGCTAGCAGGCATTTTAGACCCGAAAGGCTATCTTTTTATAGGGGCCACCGAATCGCTTACCAATGACACCCCACTGTTTCAGCCCAAAAAATATTTAAAATCTGTCTTCTACCAGTTAAAAAAAATTGAGCTAAAGAAAAAAGATAAATAAGGATTAATAGTTCTATTGGTTTAGTTAGTTTTATTGGTCTTATTGGTTTTAATAATGATGTTAACAATTAAACAAATTCAAACCAAATAAATACTTAATCGCAGGGCTTCATTTACTCACTTTTTCAGCATTTCAATTGCTTCAAAAAATTTAACATTGATATCCGCTGTCATCTTTGAAGCATCTTCAAGGAGGTGGCCCGCTTTTTCCAGGTTTTCGGAACAGGCTTTCTCTTTCCATTCAAGATACGTTTTTGCATGGTCATTATTGTGCTTTATCCAGTGTTCCAGCAGTTTTATCAACTTTTCCTGAAACGGCATACTCTCTGTTGTATCATGATGATGCCCCATAAGCTCCCCTTTCTATCCTCAAAATAGCTCAAAAATAGTTTTATGATTAAATTTTTTGAATATTTTAATTCATTAAAAAAACATAACAAAACATATATGATAAATATATTATTGTCAAAAAATTACTTTTTCATCATTTTAAAATATGGTAAAGTTTTTTTTCTTCATAATTAGATTATTGTGGCTATTTGTTTGATATCTGAATAAGATAGAGAAACCAGAAGATAAATGATGTTTTTCCCTCGCAGTATTCCGGGAATAATGAAACGCTTTAATAAATATAGCCGGCATGGTTTCATGATAAAAAAAAAAATTGATATCAATAAAGTCACTATTATCCTTATTTTAGTTTTGGGTATTACCTGCGGCGTCAGTACAGGTCTGTTTTTTGCTCTTACACGCGATCTCCCCCAAATCAGAGCCCTGGAGAAATTCAAACCATCCGCGTCAACCCGTGTATACTCTGCTGATAAAGTCCTTCTCTCTGAAATCTTTATTGAAAAAAGAAAACCGGTCCCCATTTCTGCTATCCCTTTTTATCTTAAAAAAGCCATCGTTTCTACTGAAGATAAAAACTTCTATAGCCATAGCGGTATTTATGTTAAAGGTATCATCAGAGCTATTGTGAAGAATATTATAGAACGCAGATATGCTGAGGGCGCCAGTACAATTACACAGCAGCTTGCAAAAACGCTCTTCCTCACCCGCAAGAAAACCCTCACAAGAAAAGCAAAAGAAGCGATACTGGCATTCCAGTTAGAACGACGCTATACTAAAGATGAACTCCTCGGACTTTATCTCAACCAGGTCTATTTCGGCAGTGGTGCATACGGTATAGAATCAGCTGCGAACATTTTTTTTGGAAAACAGGTTACAGAATTATCGATTGCTGAATGTGCCCTGATCGCCGGAATGCCCAAATCACCGTCCCGCTACTCACCCCTCATCAACAGTGACCGTGCGACAAAAAGAAGGAATACTGTTTTATATCAAATGTTTAGCGATGGCATCATCAATAAGGATGAATATGACCAGGCAAAAAACGCGCCACTAAAACTGGCCCAGAAAACTGATTATTCTACAAAAGCGCCCTATTTTGTGGCATATGTTAAAAAAAATCTTGAAAGCATTATCGGTGAAACAATGCTTTACAAGGGAGGTCTCAATGTTACTACGACCCTTTCTTATAAAATGCAGGATACCGCAGAACAGTCAATTTCTAAAAGACTTGAGGAACTGTCAAAGCGGATGAAAAGAAACGGGATTCCAAATCCAGATCCTCAAGGCGCGCTGATTTCCCTGGATGTAAGGTCAGGGGGTATCCTTGCGATGGTTGGCGGTACTGATTTTACTAAAAGCCCCTACAACCGAGCTGTATCCGCCCGCCGTCAGCCGGGTTCGGCTTTTAAGCCGATTGTGTACGCTTATGCGATTGAAAATGATTTCCAGCAGAACATGTTACTGCTTGACGCACCTGTGGCTTTTAAAGGATCTACCAAAGGTAAGCCATGGCAGCCTGAAAATTTTTCGAACACCTATATGGGTGAGATCACCCTCAGAAAGGCCCTTGCCCTGTCAAAAAACATTCCTGCTGTCAGGCTGATAGATATAATCGGTGTATCTTCTGTTTCACAGTTTGCCCATGTTCTGGGGATTAGGTCTCAGTTGACACCTTATCTTTCACTTGCCCTTGGGTCATCTGAGGTAACCCTTATAGAGCTGACATCCGCGTACGCTGTCTTCCCAAACATGGGAACAGCTATTACCCCTTTTGGGGTAACACATGTTGTTGATAGCAGGGGGAAAATAATATGGCAGGCAAAACCAGTGAAGCGGATTGCCATGTCACGTGCTGGTGCTGCTGTTATGTCAAATATGCTGGAAGCAGTTGTCATGGAAGGAACCGGACGAAAAGCGCTTTCCATTGGACGGCCAGTAGCAGGTAAAACTGGTACCACTAATGATTATAAAGACGCCCTTTTTATCGGTTTTTCACCCACAATAACTACCGGTGTTTGGGTCGGCAGGGACAAATCCTTAACGCTCGGGCGGGGTGAGACAGGCGCCAGGGCTGCCCTCCCCATATGGATTGACTTTATGAAAACAGCTTTAGCTGTCAGGCCTTATCAGTTTTTTGATATTCCTGATGATGTGAAAAAATGCAGGATGGATTCAGATACCGGTAAAATACTTCCAGACGATTCATCAGAAGGTGCCATCGCATTGTTTAAAAAATAATATTTTTACTATTTGTTTCAAAAGAGAATAATGCTATAGACAAATCATGATTCGAAAAGCCGTAATATCCGATATAAAGCCGATACACGAATTGCTCTCTGAATTCGCCGGTAGAGGAGAACTGCTTCCCCGACCATTAAGCGAACTTTACGACCATCTAAGGGATTTTTCGGTCTTTATAGAGAATAATACCGTTGTTGGATGCTGTGCCTTACAGTTCTGCTGGGAAGATCTGGCTGAAATCAGGTCCCTTGCGGTTCGCCAGGACCATTGGAAGAAAAAAATCGGTTCACAGTTGGTAACAAATGCCATTAAGGAAGCAAAGTCTTTCAGTGTAAAAAAGCTGTTCACGCTGACCTATCAACCTGCATTTTTTAAGCAGTACAATTTTTCTGAAATCGACAAGGCTGATCTCCCGCTGAAGATATGGGGAGACTGTATCCTCTGTGTTAAATTCCCTGATTGCGATGAGACAGCAATGATGATGAAGCTTGACACTTAACCAGGATGTTTATGCGTAGATCATGTTAACCGGAATCGGCGCATATTGCCACACGCCGGGCTTTGGAAGGATATACTGGTCACCAACTGTTAACCAGTATGAATCCGGATTTATCTCCCTCATCCTGCCGTCATCCGGCTTTCTGGAGTGGTCTGTGTATTGATAGGTATTCTGGAAAATGCAGACAGATTTTTTGCCTTTTTTTGCTATGACATAGTTTTTAGTAAACGTCCGCAGCGCGATATTGTTAGACTCTGTAATCTGCGTCACTTCCTTCTTTGTCAGCATGACCAGTATCGATTTTGAAGAGCCCCTTTCAGAGATCCGGAGAAGGGCTCTTGATTCACTGCTCCCCACATAAACGGTTGCAATACACGGAAGCTGCTTTAGGTACTGGGCAGCCACTATGGCGGCTGTTCTTCTGCCGCCTACAGTTACAGGCACTCCGTAATATTCAAAAAACTTTTTCTGGACATCTTCAGCATACTTATCCCCTCTTTCATAGAGGTCTTTGGATATGTATCTTAAACTCTGTGCGAGGTTCTCAGCAGCGTCAGCAATGGGCCAGTCAACCCTCACGTGGAAATGTGAAAGAACATAACGGAACTTGGTTTTAGCCGCACGATCCCGCTGGATAAGAAGTGCATAGTCCACAGGAAGCAGCCGTTTTAAAAAGCTGTAGAAATGGACTGATTCCAAGTGTTTTTGATTCCTGTCAAACTTACCGGAAAGGGGCAGCGTTTTTGCATGTAAAAGATTTACCTTTGTTGTTTTATTAACATCAAAAAAACGGATATATTTTTTATGAACCGGCGGGATACTGTCTTCAAGAAAGACCAGGAGTAAAGCATTCTGTTTTTCATATTCAATATTCGGAATTCGGGCGCGGGGTTTGAGTTCCCGCATTTCTACAAAAGGATAGGCTGAATTGCTGTTAATAAAATTGTTATATGAATCAATTAGTGCATACTGTAGAACGAACTGGTCCAGTTCATCTCTCAACAGCTCATAATATGACCTTCTTAATTTTTCAGCATTGCTCAGTTCTTCTCTTACTGTCCAGAACGCCAAGTTTCGCTCCTGACCGGATTATTTTTATTTCGAAGTCAAAAAGAATTAAGTTCTCAATACCACCATTTCATATAAAGGTCAACTTACTAATTTAATTATATTTAAAACGATTGTCAGCAAATGTCAAGATAAAGACCTCAGTAATTATCCTACTTGTAGACTATTTGTCCGTAAGTGCAGCAACACCAGGGAGTATTTTACCTTCAAGCAGCTCTAGGGAAGCACCTCCTCCGGTTGAAACATGTGAAACTTTGTCAGTGACTCCAGCCCGGTTAACAGCTGAAGCCGAATCCCCACCGCCGATAATGGTGATGGCACCGTTTGACGTGGCCTCGACTAAGGCCTTTGCCATAGCATATGTCCCTTTAGATGTAGCATCTATCTCAAAGACACCCATCGGACCGTTCCAGACAATTATTTTCGCATCCTTTAACATCAGTCTGAATTTCTCTATAGTTTTTGTTCCGATATCAAGACCCTGCCAGCCTGTAGGAATATCTTCCACGCTCACCTCCCTGAGCTCTCCTACAGTTCTTCCTGTAAAATCTAACTTGTCAGAAATCAAGCAATCAACTGGCAGCACAATCTTGTCACTGCCCTTTTCCAACAGTTCTTTCGCCAGACCGACTTTGTCCTCTTCAAGCAGGGATGCACCGATCTCCATTCCCATGGCCTTGAAAAAAGTAAAGGCCATACCACCGCCGACAATAAGCGTGTCAACCCGCGGCAGCAGGTTTGATATAACATCAATCTTACCTGAAATCTTGGCGCCCCCTAAAATCGCTGCAAACGGTTTTTCAGACCTCTCCATAATCCCGCCGAGATATTCAAGTTCTTTCATCAGAAGATATCCTGACACGCATTGTTCAATATGGTGTGTAACGCCTTCAGTTGATGCATGCGCACGGTGGGCTGTCCCGAATGCATCATTCACGTAGATATCTCCAAGGGCGGCCAGCTGTGAAGCAAATCCTGAATCATTTTCGGTTTCCGATTGGTAATACCGGAGGTTCTCCAGGAGGATGACACTTCCATCAGCCGCCTTTTCTATAGCTACCGCGACATCTTCGCCAATGCAGTCATCCACGAATATAACCTCTTGACCAATCAGTTCACCGAGAACCGGAGCACACGGTTTTAAAGACATTTCCGGCACACGTTCCCCTTTTGGTCTTCCAAGATGCGACATAAGAATCACTTTTCCACCCTTCTCCATAATATGTCGTATAGTTGGGACAGCGGCTTTTATTCTTTTGTCGTTTGCTACCTTTCCGCCTTCAAGGGGTACGTTAAAATCAACCCGCGTCAAGACACGCCTTCCCTTAAAGTCAACATCTTCAACCGTAAGTTTCATACCTTCTGCCTCCAATTTGTTACTTAATAATATTAAGCATCGGTCATTCATCCGGATGTTCTTGTTAACATCTACGATATTACTTTTTCTTGCCACTGCTTTTTAACAGCTTCTTTTTCGACCATCTTTCTAAGAAATTGATCATGCCTGTTTTATATGCCTTATCTACAATTTTCTCCTTCATCTCCCTCCCCATGCTGCTGTCAACAGCAGACCTCAGGCAGGGTGTCTTATGCGGACAGCTTAAACACTTTTCAGGAGAATGACGCAAACCGTCTTCGCCTTTTGGGAACACTATTTCAAGCTTTCCATAACAGGAAGGAACATCATTACCATGATCAGCCATATAATCTAAAAAACCTTACCCAGGGAGTTAACGCTATCCCCTAGAATCTGTTTAAGCTTAATGATTATTCTTTGCTCTAAATCACGTTACAGCAACTATTGTTCTGTTTCAATATATATCTTGACACATTATTATTGGACAGGTAAAGATGTAAAAATTAATGTAAGGGCGTCTTGTATTCGCCCGTTTTCACAAACAAAACAACATACTGGGCTTATAATAATTCACATGAATAATCCCCCTGGCAATGATGAAAGACGGTTAATGAACCGGGTAGAATTCAGGACTCATATTATCCTGAGGGTGGGCAAAGCTGAATTTAATGTTGAAGGCAGCTCAAAGGATCTGAGTTTAAAAGGTGTTTTTGTTCATACAAAAGAAGATATACCGATAGGCACAAAGTGCCTGGTAGAAATTATTCTAACAGGTCTTACAGACAGACAGCCCCTTGAGATGCAGGGAAAGATAATTAGAAAAGAACCTGAAGGGCTTGCCATTTCTTTTGGTTCAATAGATCTTGACAGTTACAATCACCTAAAAAATATAGTTACATATAACGCGTTTAATGACACTGACACACATGAAAAGAGAGATGGAATCCGGGTTGATTTTAAAACCCAGATTGCTCTCAGAGTCGGCGAATCTGAAATCCGGGTTGAGGGAAGCTCAAAAGACCTCAGCTTAAAAGGCATTTTTGTTCATACAAAAGAAGATATACCGATAGGCACCAAATGTGAAGTTGACATTATTCTCACAGGGCTAATTGATAGTATTACACTTCAAATGAAGGGAAAAGTAGTCCGAAAGGATTCAGATGGAATAGCCATACTATTTGATTCTGTCGACCTTGATAGCTATACCCACCTTAAAAATATTGTCAGGTATAATGCACTTGACACCAATAATATTGATTGAGCAATAAATTCGTTATGCAATTGGTGGGCACAGCCCACCCTACACACTAAAATTCGAAACCCGAAGCACAAAACTCCCCGGCGACGGGACATCCTATATCCCTTTTGTCAAGCACAAAATTAGATTAAATAAACCTTTTAATTCCAACCACTTGCGATACGATCTTTTTTTTACACATACTTTT
>JANQFQ010000137.1 GCA_028277765.1 Desulfobacterales bacterium | reverse complement strand
CTGTGCCCACCATCTACTGCTTCATAATGTATGCTGACTTATTTGGTGGGCATAGCCCACCCTACGATACTTGTTCACATTTCATTAAGTATAATAATTTAAAAAAGCTTTATACCAAATGGCAAAAGTTCCGTTTGAATAGTAAACGACACTTTTCAACTCGGTTTTATCGTTCTGCTTTATAATTAATAAAATTTGTGTTATATAGATTAAGTAACTATATAAAAAATTACTAAACAAACAGAACAGGAAATCAAATGGATACTCTCATCTGCACGAGCTGTACTTTTTCAAAAGAGTCTATCGAACTGGAAACTACTACTGATATGCAATGTCCTGAATGTGGAGGACACCTGTCTAAAAAAGAGGAAAGGAAATATCAGCCAGAACAGCATCAGGTTGAATTCACTGGAGAAGCTGGTGAATATTTCAGAATATGGATCGTAAACACTTTTCTTACGATAATAACCTTGGGGATATACGCTGCATGGGCTAAAGTGCGTAACCGTCAGTACTTCTACGCTCATACATCAATTGCAGGGCACCATTTTGACTACCTGGCAAATCCTATTGCCATTCTCAAAGGTAACATTATTATTGGGGCTTTGTTTTTGATTTACATGCTATCTGGTCATTTCGCGCCTGACATGGCTCCTTTGATCGTCCTCATATTCTATATTATACTCCCTTTTTTAATTTACAAATCACTCAAATTCTACGCACATAACTCTGCTTACAGGAATATCAGGTTCAATTTTCATGGCACACTTGGACAAAGCTACATCATATATATTATAAAACCCCTCCTTATACCCATTACACTGGGACTCTATTATCCTTTATGGGCCCTTAACCAGAAAAAATATTTTTTTGACAATTTTGCTTATGGGACAACAATTAACAATTTTGAAGGCAAGTCCGATACGTTTTGGAAGGTTTATATTATAGCTTTCCTGCAATATACAGGGATAATATTTCTAGGCGTTTTGTTAATAGGATTCTTTGTTTCTACTTTAACTTTCGGCGACACATTGTCCCAGGATCAAAGCTCTTTAAATAAATATTTAATGTTAATTTCGATGGCCTTTGCATATTTAGTGATGTTAGCCGGCATCGCTCTTGTTCAACAGTATATCTATGGACGGATAACCAACTACTGCTGGTCAGTAAGCAGCCTGGGCAAACTGTCCTTTATTAGCACACTGCAGGTAGGCAAACTTGCATGGATACGAATCACAAATATTATGGCCATACTTTTTTCAATCGGTTTACTTATACCCTGGGCTAAAATAAGACGTACCCGCTATATCTTGGACAACCTTACAGTTGTTTCCAGTCAAAGCCTTGATGATTTCACAGCAGATGTTGAACCTGATGTAAGCGCTTTAGGAGATGCGGCAACCGATTTTATAGATTTTGAAATAGGACTATGATTAAGATTACGGGAACTTACTTTGACGGGAAAAGCTCCAGAGCTTTAATAACAACAGCGACTTTTGACGGCGCTCTTATTCGCATTATTGACGAAACCGACAACCAACTGTCTTACGTTTCTATTAATGACTGCAAAATAACACCTCCTTTAGGAAACACACGACGTTCCATCATACTCCCTGACAATGCACGGTTTGAAAGTGACAACCTTGAATCTATGGCAGTTCTAGAAAGGGCACTTGGAGCAAACACTGGATTACGGATTGTAAACTTTCTTGAGAGCTGCTGGAAGACCGTTGTAGTTTGTTTCGTGGGGCTGATTCTATTTATCTGGCTTTTCATATCTTATGGTATCCCAATGTTCGCAGAAAAAGCCTCTCGCTCAGTTCCTCCTGAGATGCTTAACAACGTCAGCATGGATACAATGAAAATCTTAGACAAAAAATTCTTTAAACCTTCAGACCTTCCTGAAGACAAAACTTCAGAAATCAAAGCGATTTTTAAAAAACTACACGCTGAACTGAATACTGGTTTTAATTACCAACTGGAATTCCGTAAAAGCCCCAAACTAGGCCCTAATGCTTTTGCACTGCCGTCAGGTATGATAGTAATGACAGATGAACTGGTTGAGATAGCGGAAAATAATATTGAGATTACAGGAATTCTTGTCCATGAAATAGCCCATGTGGAAAAACGACATTCAGTAAGGCTTTTCATTCAAAACACTGGTGTGTTCCTCCTGATATCTATATTGGCAGGTGATGTAACATCAATAACCACAATGGCATCAACGCTTCCTACGTTGCTGGTAGAAGCTGGTTACTCTCAAAAATTTGAAATAGAGGCTGACCATGAAGCTGGAATATATCTTATTGAACAAGGATTAGGCACAAAGTCTTATCAGAACATCCTGATTCGCATTACTAAAACGACATTTGATATCCCGATGTCCTCTGTAATCTCCACTCACCCAGAGACAAAAGAAAGGGTGATGTTAATGAAAAAACTTGAAAATGAAATGGATAAAAAGATTAATTCAGCTGAAGCAAATAAGACACGCGACTGATTAGCCATTTTTAAATTGACGGTGCTATTATTTAGCCTCACAATTCAGCTTTAAATACAATGGATAAAAAATGGATAAATTAGGTACAGAAGTTGATAATGATAATTTGTTAAATGATACAAGCAATAAATTAAAAATGTTTGCAGGTATTGTTCTACTCGTTATTGGTATTTTTGTTTCTATTTGGATTTTATCAATTATAGGAAATTTACTAAACGGCAAAGTTGACATACCATTCATTCAAATATTTTCAGATATTGATCCTGACGTTGGAAACATTTTGACTCCTTCTGGTGCGATAAAACTACCACCAATTACTTTTTTAATAGTTGGATACGGCATCATGATTGGCTTTCTCTCTCTTATCGTAATTATAGCAAAAACATTTTTAGAAACAGGTGCCAGATTATTAATGTCCGACATTAAACTCTTATTAGAAAAGTTAATAAGAGGTATAAATAAATTGCCACAAAAAAATAGTTGGTTACGTAGAAAATAATATTCCCTGAATGACATATCTAATCTGTTCATAACAGACAGTAAAACCGCAAAACTCGCATAGAGGAGACAGGAATGAAATTTGTAAAGGTAAAAACTAGTGAGGGAATTGCCACTGTCATCCTGAATAGAGAGAAAGTTAATGCCCTTAATAACATTGTTATTGATGAGTTAAAAGAGAGCCTAAAGGCATTGGAAGTTAACCCTGATGTTAAGGCTTTAGTATTTACAGGGCACGGCAAGTTTTTCTCTTTTGGTTTTGATGTCCCTGAGTTTCTGTCTTTCACAAAAGAAGAGTTTATAAATTACATCACCAGTTTCACTGATCTATATTCATACCTGTTTCTGTATCCAAAACCTGTTATCGCAGCACTAAACGGCCACACAATAGCCGGGGGCTGTATGCTGGCTTTGGCCTGTGACAGTAGAGTAATGGTTAATGGAAAGAGTAAAATATCACTCAATGAGATCACTTTTGGGTCATCTGTTTTTGCCGGCAGCACTGAAATGCTGAGATTTTTGATTGGCAGCGCAAATGCAACCAAAGTCCTTTATTCAGGTGCTATGTATTCACCTGAAGAGGCCATGAGTCTCGGTCTGGTACAGGATGTGTTAACCAGTGACAATCTAATGAATCAGGCAAGATGGATAGCCTCTGATCTAGCCTCAAAGCATTCGCCAGCTTTTACAAGCATAAAATCTCTTCTACGAAAACCGATTGCTGAAGATATGATTCAACGAGAAAAAGCATCCATATGTGAATTCGTTGATATTTGGTATTCTGAACCAACTTGGACGAACCTCCAAAACATAAAGATATACTAGATACTAGATAACTGGTCGGAGTGAAGCGTAGATCCAGATTCTTTTTAACAGGGATACTTGACTTTTTCAATTTAAGTACTATTTAGCTCCTGCTTTCTTTAAAACCCCAATAAACGGTTATAATATGTGCTTCTGGCCTCTAGCTCAGCTTTATTCTGCAAAAGCAGATTTGCTATCTCTACATTCCCTGAACCGCATGCAAGCATTAATGCTGATTCAAAGGAATCATTTTTGGCATTTGGGTCTGCACCTGCCTTGAGTAGCTGGTCTACGGCAATCACATTGGGGTCTTGGAGATATTTTTCTATCATTGGGCTATAAATTTGTATGTACCTTCTGGATATGCTTTTATGAGTCCTTCCAGACTCGGTTCAGGTGTATCAAACTGAAAGTCAGCCTGCCCGATTCGTCTTTTGTCATTAAACATCGCATACGCAAATAATCTGTGATTAGGTCCGAATATTTTTACTTTTCGTATGGGATTATCAACCTCACCGGAAATGATGATCTGAACGTCTACGTCTGTTGCGCTATAGACCACTTGCATGGCTATGGATTCGAACTCTCCAACACAAAATTGATTAAATGTTTCCATTGACTCTACCCAATTTCTTAGGGTTGTTAAATTTTTATTATGTGATTATATAGAATAATAGATAATATTTGTTTAAAATGTTGGCACCTTATATAGATAATTTACAAAAGGAGTATTTTTCAATGTCAGACTATATTGAGGTATCATTTTTCACTACTATAATAGTTTGTTCAGTTATCCTTTCATGGCCAATATACAAATGGATTAGCCAGTACGCAAATATTGCCATTTTCATTAAAGGTTTTATGATATTTCTTTCATGCCTATTCATGTTTCTGCTGACTATTATCTTGTGGCCCTTTAACTACCTTTTTGGAAAAATTGGCTTAGAGGAGCCTATGACTCTTTATCTGTTAATTCCAATTTTAATTGCAATCACATTTATTTTAAGAAAAATTATTGTCAACATTTGCGCAATTATGGATGAATAGAGATAGAAACATGAAATTACACTGATTCAGTTGCTTTTATGATATGTGATTTGAACGTTATGAATAGAATTAAACAATGTATAACAGCACTGCTATTCATCTTTGGAGATTACCATGAACCATAGAAAAGTATATTATAACAATTAAATATAAGGATTGATTATTATAGCAAATATTATTAAAAAGAAACAAAATCTTAGTATGCCATTGAAATAACACATTCTATAAAAAATTTTAAGCCACATACTTGAGTAAGAAGGTAACGGTTTTGACAAAAGTATGGTTAGTTATTATAAGTATTATTCTGTACAATGTTAATTTCAGTTTTGCCGAGGAGACAATTCGTCTGACTAACGGCGAATGGGCGCCTTATTTCTCACAAAAACTGAAATATTACGGGATTGGTTCACGGATTGTAACAGAAGCCTTTGCTCTGGAAGGTATCAAAGTGGAGTACGGCTTCTTTCCGTGGAAACGGGCTCTCAAATTAGCTGAATCCGGAGCGTGGGACGGAGCTGTTGGTTGGGAAACAAATTCTGACCGGGAACCGTATTTTTACAATAGCGATACTGTATGGGAAGCCCCATGGGTGTTTTTTCACCTTAAAACATATTCGTTTGACTGGAAAACTTTTAACGATCTGGAAAAAATCAGAATAGGCGGTACTCTGGAATATATGTACACACCTGAATTTCTGGAAGCAGAACGTTTAGGGAAGCTCCAAGTAGATAGGGCACCCACTGATCAGTCAGGATTTAAAAAATTATTAAAAGGACGTTTTGAATTGTTTCCGCAATTAAACGATGTTGGTTACTACCAATTACAGGAATTGTTTGACACTGAAACTGTTAAGCTGTTTACCCATCATCCTAAACCCTTTGGGAAACATTCTGAACAGCTTCTGTTGTCTAAAAAACATGTAAGAAACAAACGGTTGATTGAAATTTTTAACAGAGGATTGCAGCGGCTTAAAGAGAGCGGCAAATATGAACAGTATTTTGAGGAAGCACAAAACGAAGAATAAGGAGAGTAATAATGAAAAAAACCATTATTTTTATTTTAATTTTTGGATTTTTTTGTGGAGGATGGGGTTGTGTTTCTTCACAAAAAACAGTGAATAATTCATCATCTGAAGCCATTCAAGGTGCCTGGGAGTTATACAAAGATGACGATAAACCTGACCAACCTATTCCATACGAGAAACTTTATATTTATGAAGATGGTCGGCTATTTGTTGACAGTTCAACGAAATATTATGGGTTTTATGAGTTGATAGATAATCAATTCCATATGATACTATCAAAAGATGGTTATGAAGTTAAATTCCCAAGAGAGTTTCTTCTAAATGAACAAGGGCTTTTATTTGTTAATTCAAAAAAAGGATATGCGTACTATAAAAAGACAAACGATGTTCTCCCTTCCTGGAAATTTGAGGATCTTTGGGAAACAAAAACGAATAGCTATATTTCCATGAAGGTACCCACTGGCTGGAAAATACATAGTGAAACACCAGATGAAACCGGACATCAAAGACTAATGCTTAATAATGCTGATAGTACCAAAATGATATTTGTTGTAAGGGTGCCACAGCTTACACATTTACCTGAAGCAGATTTCTTAAAAGTCGCTGAGGAATTGATAAACAGTTTTTTAAATGCCACCCCTATGGCTGGATCTCCACTCAAAAAAATTGATACTAGTAATTTTTGTGGCATAAACGGTACTGCATATATTTCGGAAAAAGACACCCCTCCAAAATGGACAGTAAATGCAGTGTGCACAAAAACTGATAAATCGGCAGTATTTATTATATTGTCTTATCATGTTGATCAACTAAAGGAAATTAACAGATTAGTTCGAACAATTGAAGTTGATGATATCAAATTGTCAACTGAATAGTAGTAAAATGAAGGTCTGATAGTAAGCCTCCTGTGGATAATTGTAAGATTCCAATTTTTTTAACATTCTTCAAACATTTACTCCAAAGAGAAACGTAAAATGGAATTCACGAGATCATTATTTTCGAGAATTAAAACGTTTGCCATCTGGTGTATAAACGCTGGCATTCAACCGGACATGGATATTCAATTATTAAAGCGGATTCAAATCGTAAACGTTACTGGTATGATTCTTGGTTTACTGACATCTGTCTTTATTTTTATTTTTACATGGATTGAGTCCTATGGAAATGCGATGATTGCCTTGTTTGAAACAACTGTGTTGATTACCGTCCCATTGCAAAATAAATTTGGTTTAATCAAACTTTCTCGTATTTTAATGGTTGTATTCGGCACAATATGTATTTTTATCGTTTCCATGGCATTAGGGAAACAGTCAGGTATTCACTATCTCTATTTTTCCTCGGCTGCTTTAGTAATGTTCCTTTTTACACCTTATGAAAAAAAATACATTATCGGTTTATATCTGTTTTTGATAGTAGCACTGATAATTGTGGGACTATACTGCCCTTCTTATAGAGAGAATCTCTTCATTTTAAAAAAAGGTCTTTATCCCGCATTTAATGCGTTGATGTATGGAACGACCTTTTTATTTATCATAATTACATGCTCTTGGGTTTACTACAACGACTATGCGAGTGAAAATAAAATTAAAAAAGCAAATAATCAGTTACTAAAAGAGATATCCAATCGCAGAAAAATTGAGGATGAATTAAAACGCACTAACAAAGAATTAGAATATTTCGCCTATATTGCTTCTCATGATCTGCAAGAACCGCTACGAATGATTTCCAGTTATGTTTCTCTTCTTGAAAGACGTAATAAGGATAAATTTGATTCTGATTCAAAAGAGTTTATTGAATTTGCTTTGGATGGTGCTTCCCGAATGAAACAATTGATAAATGATCTGCTCCATTATTCTCGAATCGGTACAAAGGGAAAACCATTTAAAGAAACAAATGTGGAGGATGTCTTAGGAAAAGTAATAAAAAATCTTGAAATTTCCATAAAAGAAGTTCATGCAAAAATCACGTATGACATACTTCCAATCATCATTGCCGATGAATCTCAACTTATACAACTCTTTCAAAACCTGATCGGAAACGCGTTGAAATTTTGTACGGACAAAACATCAGAAATCCACATCACAGCCAAAAAAGAACATGACAAATGGCTTTTTAGTGTTCACGACAATGGTATTGGCATTGAGCCTAAACATGCAGAACGAGTGTTTCAGATATTTCAGAAACTACATACCCGTAAGGAATATGAAGGGACTGGAATTGGACTGTCTGTATGCAAAAAAATTGTGGAACGGCATTCTGGAAAAATCTGGTTAGAATCGGAAATTGGAAAAGGTACAACTTTCTGGTTTACGATTCCAACATGTCTTTCCGGCAAGCCTTCATAAACATAATTTTAAGGTTGTTATTGAGAACTTTCAGTAATCAGCTTAATTATATATAAAAGATGAATAATATGGACATTATATAAGGAAATACATGCATTCAGCACAACATATTCCAGTAATTGTAGGGATTGGACAATTATTGCAGCGTCATGAGAATCCTTTGGAAGCGACCGAACCTCTGGAAATGATGATAGCAGCATTAAAGCTAGCAGGAGAAGACTCCAGTGTCCCAGAGCTCCTGAAACGCGCTGAATCGATTTACGTTGTTAGAGGTGCGTGGGATTATGGTGATCCCGGCCGGGAGATTGCTCGCGGACTCGGCATAACATCCATCGAAACCGTTGGCACGCCCTTTGGTGGAAACTTTGCACAGATCTGCGTAACAGACGCTTCACTTCATATCCAGTCAGGTCGTAATGGTGTCTTCCTTATCACCGGTGCTGAGAATGGTCGAAGTCTTGGTCAAGCCCAGCGTCTGGGTGTCAAGTTAAAGTCAACTGAAGTTCCGGGTGTCCCTGATCGAATGCTTGCAGAGGAAAAGGAATTAATCCATGAGGCTGAACGTACACGCGGTCTGATGAGACCTAGCGACTTTTATGCCCTTTTTGAAAGCGCGATACGCTTTAATAATGGTGAAACCCTTGCAGCCAATTCAAAACGAATATCAAAACTTTGGGAAAGCTTTAACACTGTTGCATGCAACAATCCCAATGCTTGGATCCAAAAGCCTTATTCTGCCCAGGAAATCGGCTTTGCTTCTCCTGACAATCCAATGATTTCGTTTCCATATACACGGCTGTTGAATGCCAACTTCCGAGTAGATATGGCCGCGGGTCTCATCCTTTGCTCTCTGAAGACTGCCCGGGATGCAGGTGTTCCCGAAGAGAAACTCGTTTTCCTGCATGCAGCAACTGAAGCTGATGACACCGCCTTTGTATCCACCCGCATGGACCTTCATCGTTCACCCCCCATACGGATAGCTGGCACTCGCGTGCTCGAACTTGCAAGAAAAACGATCTCGGAGGTCGATCATGTGGATATTTACAGCTGTTTTCCTTCAGCCGTTCTAATTGCCGCATCAGAGCTCGATATCCCCGAAGACTGTACACTCTCTGTCACCGGAGGGCTCACATTTGGAGGTGGACCGTTGAACAGCTATGTACTTCACTCGATTGCGCGCATGGCTGAAGTCCTTAGGGAAGATCGGGGCTCAACAGGACTTGTCAGCGCTAACGGCGGATTGCTTACCAACCACGCTTTTGGAATCTATTCCACTGAATCCCCGACTGATGGATTTTGTTATGAAAACCTTCAGACACAAGTCGATATTTTACCGCAACGAGAAGTAGTGGTTAAATGGGAGGGGCCAGTTACCATTGAGGCCTACACTGTATCATATCAGGACGGCAAACCTCATGTCGGCTATGTGGCTTGCCTCCTGGATGACGGTCGCCGCACATGGGGAACAATTGAAGCTCCTGATATACTTGAAATGATGACTTACGAGGAATTTTGCAGCCGTAGTTACCTCCTGAATGGCAGCGGTAAACTCATCATTAATTAATCTACTTTTCTCATAAAAAAACTTGTTTTAAGAAGTAGTATACGATTTCATTTGAATTTTATGACTCCAAAAAACAATACAATTCTTCCCGGAATGTTTTGCCTGATAAAGGGCTGCATCAGCTTTTTTCAGCAGGTCGGATAATGTGTAAATCTCGTCTTCGTTTGTCGCGATACCAAGACTGATGGTAACAAAAATATCACCGAATTCTGTATGAAAAGGCTTACCTGCAATAGCTGTACGAAGACGTTCAGATGCACTAAAAATTTCATCTCGAGACTCGGTTTCCGTAAGGATAGCCACAAATTCCTCTCCACCATAACGACCTAAAATGTCTGTTTGTCGCAATGTCATTTTACAGCGTTCTGCAACTTCACGAAGGATAGCATCTCCAATTGAATGCCCGTATTTGTCATTGATCATTTTAAAGCCGTCAACGTCTATCATGATTCCGGCAAACAGTTTTTGATAACGGCTTGCTCGTGAAAATTCTATTTCAGACAGTTCGAGCAGATGCCTCCTGTTTGCTATTCCGGTCAGATCATCGATCCTCGCAAGCTCTTGTACTTTTTCAAAAAGCCTGGCATTATCCAGAGCCACGGCTGCGTGCGCGGAATAGGTTCTCACGTTTGAAAATAGATTTTCGCTAAACATATCGGGAGTGTCCGAATAAACAACAATGGCGCCTATAACCATGTTCTTTGAAAACAAGGGAACAGCCAGCCATGCTCCTTCTTTTTTTGATTTGGTAAAGAACGAATCTTTTTGTACTGATGGTATCAGGATCGACTCTTTTTTATCTAGCAACTTTTCCAGGATGATGGAAGTTTGATCCACGGAAATCTGTAATGGAACGTCATTATTCCGTGAACAATCCTGAGCGACCATGTCCCACTGATTATCTATCCTGAGAAATGCGTGGGATACAGTACTTGTGGGGAGTATTTTACTCAGGTGTGTTAAAAATGTTTCCAGTACATCTTTATGGGATAGGGTCATGGATAATGTTTTGGTCAAGTTTCTCAGATCATCGGAAAATATTCTCTGCTGTCTTTCGGATTTTACTTGAATTTCAAGCTGCGCCGTGCGAGCTGTTTCCAGGGACACTCCGATATGGTGGGCAATGGCAATGAGTATTTCAACGTCTTCCTCATCAAAAACCCCCCTGACTAAACGGTTATCCACATACACGATTCCCATGGGTTTGTCCCGTAAAATGATGGGAACAGCAATAATGCTTCGAAGGTCTTTTGAAACAATGCTGACACTCCTGTTCAGCTCCTCATCTGATGTACCGCTGTAAACCACCGCTTTTTGATCTGCCCAACAGTTCTCAAGCACTGTATGACTATAGTCAATTGATTCAGCCAAATCTCTTTTATCAGGATCCCGGCCGCAATAAAATGTTGGGCGTTTAAGTCCATCATCAGATAAAAAAAGGATCACCTGTTCACCGCCGAGAATTTGTAAAATCTCATCCAAGGCAATTCGTACCAGTTGTTCAGGATTCAGCACAGTGGATGACGCAAGGCTGACCTGTATCAATGCTTCCAACTGGTGTTTCTGTTTAATATCATCAGCAGCTAGTCTTCTGCCGGACGATCCAGATGATCCGGATGATCCAGTCCTGCCAAGCCTGTCCTGAATACCAAATTCATCCCGGATCCTTCGTTCGCGTATCAGCCATCCATGATCAATGGCAATTTGTTGTGCAATTCTCGCATTGCGGCGTGCTGATTTACTGTTTTCAAGATCCCGCATAATATACGCCCGATGCAGTGCTGTTTCATATTGCACCCAGGGATTATCCACCTGACTGGCCAATGTTTCCGCCTTTTCAAAACGTGCCATGGCTTTTTTAACATTTCCAGTCAGCCGCTCATAAATTCCTTCCAAAACATATCGATGACTCGTATGAAGCGGATGAGGATATACTTTTTTTAAATCCAATACCGCCTTTTTTAACCGAACAAGATATTTTTTACGGACATCGCCTTCGCTGTTCATTACCTGACGGGCATGGGCATATGCTTTATAGAAATGAAAACGATTTAAATAGGGCATGAAACATTTAGGACCGATGTTTAGCTTTTCAAAATTTATAAAGGAAGTCTCAATCGGCTCTCCAAGTTCACCCTGTTCAAGATAATAAAAACAAAGGTGGGAATGATAGATGCACTGGGTGAGCCAGTCTTCTGAAATGCCTCCGGTTGTATTTTTAATAACCCTGAGATGTTCCAGAGCTTTTGCGGGAAATCCCAGAAGCGTGAGTGACGCCATGGCATAACAGCGAAAGTGATTAATGAGATGAATGTTTTTATCCCTGCGTGAACGTCGTTCTGCTTCCGATATAGAGTCTTGAATATAAATCAGCGACTCCCTTGCATATCCACGCATATGATAATTCCATATTATTTCTGCAGTGGCATTCAGATATTCAGGCAGATCCAGCCAAATGCCGTGTTGAGCGATACTGTTCCGCATCAGTTTTTCCGCTTTAAGCGGCTGTCCCATATATTGACTAATAACAGCTTCAAGATATCGGCTCATGGCGATACTTGAAGGATCAGCGGCTCTTTCAGCAATTTCAAGTGATTCCTGAATATAGTATTGCGTCTTTGAAAACTGCTTTAGGCTTAACCATATCATTGCATAGACACTGTAACATCGGGAAAGCTCTCTTGATTCTCCTATCCTGTACGCGATATTGAGTGATCGGATAGCTGCATGAAACATGATGATGTGTCTGTCTTGGAGAAAAGCGATCATCGAAGCGATCTCATATATGTATACAAGGGTCTTTTGTTTTTCCAGTTCTTCCGTATCTTTTATTTCGGAAAACATGGAAAACCGTTTTAATATGGGGAATGTTTTGGTAATTGAAAAAATCACCCACTGTATTATTGTACCTACCATGTACCATGGCGTCATACGGGGCGGACTGATATCCAGTTCTTTGAAGGCGTTTTTAATTTCAGTCCACGCGGGATCACTGTGGCAGTTGGTTCTGTGCAGGTCCGCTATCCTGCAATAAATCTGGGCTCGCTGAATAACGGAATCTGTTCGTTGAAGGGCTGATGTTAGATACGCTATTGCTTCATGGGTCCTACCGGTCCTTCCGGCGACTTCCCCCAGGTTCCAATGGAGTATATAGCCAGGGGGTATGCCTGCCCATTTGGCGGCTTTTTCCGCCATGCGAAGGAATTCATATGCCTCATCATCCGCATAATTCTTTACAGCATGTATACCTGCATTAAGATTTGCTTCATATACTGGCCGTGGATTTTCTTCTGGATTTCCCAAAGCATAATGACGAGCAATATCATAAAAATATTCAGTTCGTCTGTTTTCATAAATATCAGCTTCATTTTTAACATATTCCAATGCTTCGGCAGCCAACCGGTGAATTCGTATTGTCTCATCTTCAGGAAGATTCGAAATCAGGGCATCGGGAATACAATCATGTACAAATACGTATTCCTCCATTTCAAGCCGTTCAATGAGTTTTGCTTTTCGCGCTTCATCGATGGCCAGATAGGTCTGAATGATATCCAGATTGCAAATTTTCTGAAGCATAGATCCCTTGAACCGGGTCCCGATGATAGCTGCGGCCTGCAGAATGCGGCGGGTATTATCATTGAGTTTCTCAACACGCCTGATTACCAGTTCAAGCACATTACTGGGTAGCTCAAGTCCTTCAAGGCCATGACCGTCGATAATCCATTTTCCCCAGCTTGGCCGGACGTTCCCGGACTGCAGCATGGCTCGAAGGTATTCACTAACAGCAAATGGGTTCCCGCTAGTAATCGTGAATACCTGCTGGATGATTTCTGTTTCAAAAGGGATCCCACCCAGCTGGAATGTAATCATTTGGGCCATGGCTTCTTCGTTCAGAGATTTCAGCTTGTAGTGAAAGGGATTTGCATAACCTATATTTCTGGAAAAGTTGATCACCCGTTGGACGGACGATTCATCTGTTCGTGCTGTACATAATACAAGAACCGGATGCTCTTTTATACGACTGGCCATTTCATTGATGACCCGCAGGCTGGCCTCATCAATCCACTGGATATCATCCAGCATGAATATCATAGGGCTTTTTTCAGGCGCCAAGTTTAATAATAAAAACGAAAGAGCATCACTAAAAACATCCTGGGACACTTTTTCCTGATCCATGGGTTCCACGTCTACTAAAAGCCGGTTCAAATGCGAAGAAAAATCTTTTAGCACAGAAGAATACGGTTCTGCTATATCCCTTATCCAATGTTCAATTGAAGATCGATAAACTTCCGGTTGAAGGGCCAGTTGACAAAGATAACCGTCAATTGCCTGTCTGATGGGAAAATAAGGAAGTGCAGATCCTTTGGAACATTTTGCCTTTAGTAAAACAACGGACTGATTTTCCGCGGTTCTCATTAATTCCAGCGCCAGACGGGTTTTCCCACTTCCGGGCCGCCCCTGGATGACTACAAATCGTCCCCCTTTTTTTTGAACATCATTCCACTGTTCAGTTAATTCTTCAAGTTCAACTTCCCTTCCAAAAATTGGGGCTTCTTCCCAGTTGATCAATTCCGTATCGCTGGCACCGAATTGAAGAACCTCGTACCGGTCAAGAGCGTGATTAATTTTATCGATATTATCCAGATCATAGGACAGTCTGTCAGCCGACTGATATCGGTCATCAGGATCTTTGGCTAAAAGTTTTGCAATGATTTCGCAGCATCCTCGAGAAATTTCCGGTCTGAGACTGTCTAGCCTTGGCGCCGTTAAAACCGCATGCTGACGAATCAATTCGGAAATATTCTGATTGCCAAAGGGGGTATAACCGGTCAAGCATTCAAAAAGGGTTGTACCGAGTGCATATAAATCAGTTCGGCCGTCAACCGGACGTTTTATGACACCTGTTTGTTCTGGTGAACAATATTCCAATGTGCCCACAAATTCACCATCTGTAGCTTTATGATCCATATGGGCAACAAAGCCGAAATCAATCAATATGGGCTGCTCCATTGGGGTCATCATGATATTGGATGGTTTTATATCCCGGTGAACCAAGCCCTTGTTGTGAAGTTTTAAGAGCACATCAGAAAGAGCGCGAGCGATATGAAGAGTTTCATTCTCATCCAATAGTTTTTTTTCAAGCCTCATTTCAAGTGTCTCCCCATCAATATATTCCATGACAATGTAGGGAGATTTTCCAGTTGTACCCACTTCAAATATTGTCGGAAGGCCTGAATGATTCACACAAGTCAGAAGTGCGGCTTCCTGATAAAACCGCCTCCTCCCTGTGGAACTGCCGGTGAGAATGTCATGATGCTGTATTTTAACAGCAAATACCCCTTTGGAACTTCGGGCAAGGAAAACAGATGTATAAGCACCGTGACCGATTTCTTTAATAATATCAAGACCTGGAATATGTATGTCACTGACCAATAATGAGTCCATATTTACCTGTTGTGCTGTTCAGCATACTGGTTTTATATAGTCTCCTGATACTTATTCAAACATATTCAACCGTATCATTGCTGATACTGGTCTCATTTTTTAGCTTTGTCAGGATAATATGATACTATATATTACACAATTTCAGGCAATTATTCAAGACGATAAAACATCACTTATACCGAACAAGGCATAAGTTTCGTTTGAATAGTAAACAACACTATTCAACTCAGCTTTATACCGAAAATGGCATAAGTTTCGTTTGAATAGTAAACAACACTATTCAACTCAGCTTTACCTTTAATTTGTTCAGAACTCATGCTTTTTGGGGAATCTTTATTTTCCTTTTTTCCGGATCCTTATTCATCCTGTATAGTATCGCAACATGACCTATCATGCCGACCACCTCACACCCGGTTTTTTCAGTCACGATTTCGACAATCTCCTTTTTCTGTGCTTTTTTCTTAAACTCAACAAACTTCATTTTGATCAGCTCATGTGTATGAAGTGCTTCATCAACCGCCTTTATCAGAGTCTCTGCCGCACCTTTTTGACCAACTGTCACCACAGGCTTATAGCTGTGGGCCAGTCCCTTAAGATATCTTTTTTGAAACCCTTTCAATTTTTCCATATTCAATCCCTTAGAAACAATCACAAGGTTTTATATGCCTTATAGTATTTTTTCAATTTCCAATAAAAAACGGCTTTTACTACTCGGCTCCCCTCTCCTGTATCTTGAAAAACTCATATAAACATACTGCTCAGATCTTGTTATAGCCACATACATAAGCCGTCTTTCTTCCTGAAGCTCAAGGTCTGTATTCCCTGAACGCCAGTGCGGAAAAAGGTTCTCCTCACACCCTACGATAAACACAGCATGATATTCAAGTCCCTTGCTGGCATGAATGGTTGACAGGTTGACACCGAAATCATTTTCATCAGTATCCTCTTTATCTTCTTTTATAAGGGAAACCTCTTCAAGATAATCATGAAGTGTAAACTTCTGCTGTGCTGAATAGGTAAGTTCCCGTATGTTTTCATAACGTGATGTGTATTCCATATCCGTTTTTGAAAATCGCTTGAGATATTCCAGGTATTGACACTCCATAAGTACTTCTTCAATAGCGTCTGAAGGTTTTTTTTCTTTAATGCTGTCAATGACTGCTATCAAACGACTTAATTCGTCATGTACTTTTGGTTTTAAACTTTGTTCACCGATTAACTCCCTTACGGTGTCCTGAAGGCTCATGTCCTTTGACCTTGCTCCATTTATTTTTGCCAACATCGCTGGTCCTATACCGCGTCTCGGCGTGTTAATAATCCGCTCAAAAGCCGTATCGTCTTTTGAAAATGCTGCAGCGGCAAGATAACAGTTTATGTCGAGGACCTCTTTCCGTTCAAAAAAACCCTTGGCCCCCACCATCTTATAAGGAATGCTAAAAGCCCGGAATGCTTTTTCAAAAGCAAGGGAACAGAATTTCGTCCTATAAAGGACAGCGGTTTTATCATAAGGTATACCCATATCCCGGAATTTCGTAACCATCCGGCTTACCCACACGGCTTCATCTGATTCATTGTAAAATCCGTTTATCTCAATCCGGCCGCCAGAATGTGACGCAAAACATTCCTTGTCCATTTTATCAACATTTTTTTCAATAATAGCATTAGCAATCTGTACGATCTCATTGGACGACCGGAAGTTTTCTTCAAGTCGAAATATTTTCGCGCCTTTATATTTTTTCTTAAATGAGAGGAAGTGATTTACATTACTCCCCCTGAATCCATATATCGCCTGCCAGTCATCACCAACGCAGAAAAGGTTATTATCCTTTAAAAATAGGCCGGTCAATTCCTCCTGGAGGTTATTCGAATCCTGATATTCATCAACAAGAATATATTGGAAAAAATCCTGATAGTTTCGTCTGATAACATTATGTTCCTGTAATAATTCTCGGGTTAAGTAAAGAATATTATCGAAATCAACCGCATTCCTACTTTTTAGTTCCTTCTCATATTCTTCATATACGATCCATGGTTCAACGGTATAGTCTGTCGACGCATTCTCAAAATAATTGATTGGATCACCTGAATTTTTCGCTTTCGAAATATCGGCTAAAACTGATTGTAAATAAATGGTATCTATATCCAGCCGTTCCAGTACATCTTTAAGTGTTTTCTTTTGACTATATTCAGCATATATCTGTAGAGGAGAAGCGTAGCCAAGCAGAGTGCAGTGTTCTTTAAGTATCTTAAAACACGCGCTGTGAAATGTTCTGACCCATGGAAAATGGTTCTCATCCATCCCAGTTAAATGAACAAGACGGTTCTTCATCTCACCTGCTGCCTTGTTTGTAAATGTAATCCCAAGGATCCGTCCTGGGTCATACCCTTTATTTACCAGGTAGGCTATCTTTGATGTCAACGTTCTTGTCTTCCCTGAACCGGCACCAGCCACAACTAGAGTTGGTGTGCCGATATATTCAACAGCGGCTTGCTGGGAATCTGTAAGCTTTATATGCATCTCGGATTAAGCATTGTCCTTTCCATATTTAACGATCATTCTCTTTATGGTCATTCCCTGAACAAGAATCGAAAACACGACCACAGCGTAAGTCATGGTAAGGATCAGATCCCTGTTAAAACTATCAGGAAGGGATAGAGCAAGGGCGACGGAAATGCCGCCGCGAAGTCCTCCCCAGGTCATGATGCGGACAGCGCCAGGTATGAAATCGAGCCATCTTTTTATAATTAAGACAGGGATACCGAGACTGATCATTCTTGCCACTAAAGCCACGGGAACAGCTATCACTCCGGCTATAAGATACTTTCCCTGTAATGTCAGAACAAGGACCTCAAGTCCGATCAGCACAAACAACAGGGCGTTTAAAATCTCGTCAATAAGTTCCCAGAACATATCAAGGTGTTCTCTAGTTGTATCTGACATTGCCATCTGTCTGCCGTGATTCCCGATCAATAGCCCCGCGACAACAATGGCGATGGGACCTGACATATGACAGGCAGATGCCAGAGCGTATCCACCCATAACTAGGGCTAATGTGATCAAGACTTCGACTTGATAATCATTAACACTTTTCAGCATTCGGTAAGCAATATATCCTGCTGCAAAACCTAAGACCGCGCCGCCAATGACTTCTTTTGCGAACAGCAGCATTATATGTTCAACGCATACGCCTTTTCCGCTAACAGCTGTATCAAGAATAACAAGGAAGACGACGACTCCAATCCCGTCATTAAAGAGAGATTCACCAGCAATTTTTACTTCAAGACTTTTTGGCGCCCCTGCTTTTTTCATGATGCTTAATACTGCTATTGGATCGGTAGGTGAAATCAACGCTCCGAAAAGAAGACAGTCAATAACCCTCAGTTCAAGATTCATGACCAGACTTATACCATAAACAAAGTAACCGACAATAAACGTTGATGATAGCACACCTAACGTCGCGAAAACAGCTATCTCAATTTTATATTTTGTAAGATCATTTAGATTGACATGCAATGCACCCGCAAACAGCAGGAAACCGAGCATCCCTTCCAAAAGGACCTTACTGAAGTTTATGCTACCCACAAAAATATCCGCATATAACCTGATGGGAATACCGAATCGGTCTAATGCTATTAACAGGATTGACATCAGTAAAGACATCAGCATAAGCCCGATAGAAGAATGAATCCTGATATAACGGTAATTCACATAAGCAAACAGTGCTGCAACCGTTATTAAGACCGCTATTGTATGAATCGGCTCCAAAATTACACCTTTTGATAGGAATAAGATTTCTGGGGAGTAAAATAAATCAGTTTTTTAATTTAAAATATATCTGGCAGGATTAATGCGTACACCATTTAGAAGAACTTCATAATAAAGATAAAGCGAATTATCACGGCCTGTTTTGTCCATCAGTGCAATGATATCTCCTCGTTTTACAAGATCGCCGTTGTTTATCATTATTTCAGATAGATTCCCATAGCGTGTAATATAACCATAACCATGATCAATTGCTATCATACTTCCTGATAATCCCCTGGGACCTGCATAGGTAACAATCCCGTCAGCAGATGCCATTACAGATATGCCTTCTTCCGCCTTTATGTCGATCCCTTTTTTTAATTCGTAACGTCCTTTTATCGAAGACAGCCTGGTGCCAAACTCATGAGTAATAACACCTTCAACTGGACGAATAGCGGGCATTGATGTAAGAAAATTCTTCTGGTCATTAAAATCTATAAGCCACGTCACGATATCTATTTCATTATTGACGGATGTCAGGTCCAGTGCAGCCACCTGGTTTTTCTTGTTAATGATCACTTTATCAGTATTGTCCTGCTGAATAACCTGTGAATTAAACTCATCAGGTATTGAACCGCCGACACCAAACATCCCTTCATGGTTTACCGGGCTACCGATATTCGCTATAACGCGAATATTTTTCTCAAACTTGTTTAATTCTGTCAGCCGGGTTCTAAGAGATTCGATTTCATCTTTAAACAGCTTTATCTGCCTTTGCTGGTTGTTTCTCTCATCAATCTGAATAGCGATCTTATTTTCAAGCAGATTCGTGTTTGAAACAGAAGTTTTAAGCGCAAAATAATTAATAAATATCGTACAAAGGAAAACCAGACATACCACTGCAATGGAGCAGCCGGTGAATATAATACCCCTCGAAAAAGTTTTGCTGAATACACCGGGTCGGTAATCCCTAATAACTACAACACTGATTCTATCTAAAACCAATATTTTTTTTATTAAAAAAGCTGACCAGGAAAAAAATATTTTTATCCATCCACATAGTTCTTTTAATAAGAACCTATAGTTTCTCTGTATGAAATTCATTATTTTATTTAAAGATTTATCTAACATATCAGAATGTTATGTTCGTTTAGCCCTGGTAAACAGCTAAAAACAATGACTATTACTATTATTACAAACAAAAACGGCTACCTATGTCAATAAAAAAGTGTTTTTTTATAAAAATTTAGATACAAAGAGTACGGCTTTGTGTACCCCTGAAATGGGATATACTATTAGATCACTATATTCTTGATCATAAGTAAAACCACGCATCGTCTGATAAACGTTGATACCGTTGGTGTTCAGTGGAACTGAGAGCATAGAGATAAAAGCTAAAGGACATACTAAACAGTTAAGTGCTTTACGCTCCCCAATTCAGCTTTCGTTTAATATTTTTTAATGTCATGCCCAAAGATGTCTGTAAGGTATTCCTAACATTGTCTCCTGATATGGCGCTGGCAGTAAGGGAGGGGACTTTGAGTTTTCTGTTTAAATCTTGTTCCATAAGCTTGACAGGCATCAACGGTATTCCCTGATCATCGAGGTCTCTCTTGTTATACTGAAGAACAATCGGAAATTTAAAAATACTAACACTGTATTCTTTTAAATTATCGCTTAAGTTATTTAACGACTCAAAGTTTTTCTCACGTCTGACTTCCATTGAATCCGCAACAAATACGATTCCGTCAGCGCCTCTTAATACCAGTTTTCTTGTCGAATTATATTGTACCTGCCCGGGAACAGTAAACAGCTGGACACGGATAGTACACCCCTTGATTTTTCCAAGTTCCATGGGAAGAAAATCAAAAAAAAGTGTACGGTCCCCTTTTGTATTGATCGCTGCCATATCTCCGCTAACCTGTTTTTTAAAGGTTCTGAAGATATGTTCCAGGTTGGTTGTTTTTCCGCCTCGTCCAGGACCATAGTAGACAATCTTGCATGTAATTTCATTTTTATGACTGTCAAATACAACCATAACCTTATTCATTACCTCACAAGATTAACATCAGCTTCCGGTACCCAGCATGTTCTCGAATCTAAAAGTTTTATATGATACCAATTTTTTCTCTCTTCAATCAAGATAAATTCTGTCCCTGAATGCAACGGTTCCTTAAAACTCTTTTCATACGTGCTGCTGTTCCCTTTTCTGGCATATACTTCAGGGGCTATGATTACACCGGGCCTGTTTTTTCTAATGTTCACCACATCTGTACCGACCGATATTAACATGAGAATAAAAAATACAGCCGAAGAAATAACAGCCCGGTTTAGAAATGATTTTTTGACATATAATCTAATACTGGCAAAAAGCCAGATAAGAAAAAAAGACAGTTCAAATAAAATCATCCGGGTCTGAACAGAAAGATCATAATGCCAGAAAAAAAGGGTTTTAAATACCTTTGTCTTCTGCTGTTCCTCGATTTTATCAAACCGAATACCCCTGGCGTATTCAATATTCTGTTTCAGGTTTGGATCGTCCGGCATATACTGCATAGCACGGCGGTAATACAGAATCGCATGACCAAGATCATTGATACGGAAGTAAGCATTCCCTGCATTATAGTATAATTTACCATTGTGTATATTGCCTTCTTTAATAATCCTCTCAAACCGCATTACTGACTTGAGATACAGGTCTTTGGCCTTTTCAGTATCGCTCGCAGCGATGTTATCCGCCTGCCTGAAAAAATCTTTTGCCTGAGAAAACAGGTCAGACGTCTCCTGATCGCTTAACTGGGCGCATAAAACCGGCACATTAAAAATAGAAAAAATAATGAGAATATATCCTGCAATGATCATTACCTTTTTCATTTAAAGTCTCCGAACCAGTTTTTCCCCAAGGGACATGGCTGTATCGATCATTTTACCTGTATCTGAAGAGCTGTTCAATCCTGCGTAGCTCCCAGCTTCACAATTCTGGAAAAGCGATTTTATCTCATTAAGAAGCTCGGTGTCCAAGTACCTCTCCTGAAGGGGGCCTTTGATGTCATTATAAGTGAGAGCGCCAGGAGGAATGCCAAGCTTGTCTCCAAAAAATGATCTGAATGTATCGAGTATAAAAGCGCAATCATCTTCCGTCCCACTGTTTTTAGCGTTTTTAAGTGACTTAATAAGCCTGGTACCGGCTTTCCTGGCGCGGACAGCAGCAGGGTCTGCGTGTCTGCGCTTTATAAAGAACAATCCAGACAGCAAAATAATATAAATCGCTGGTGGGAAGACAAATACACAAAACCATACAGGTGTCAGGAGCAGAGTGACCGGGTCATGATATTGGTTTTCAAGTACACTTAAATCCTCATAATTATGAGCAATCCCACCTGACCACGTTTCAACCTCACTTCCGGTTATGATCCGGTCTGTAAGCCCTTCCGCATCTAAAGCTGTAACAACCCTTACAGATTTTACACTTATTGGTATCGGCTGTGTCTTCGCCATACTGAATTTGCCTGTCCTGGTATTAAAATATGACAATTCTATGGGCGGTATTGATGTGATATCCGGTCTGAGCGCCCTTATGGTCTGCGTAAATATTTTTTTATTTCCAGAAACTTCACCAGAAGCCCTGTCTTGAGGAATCTTGAAATCGTTTTTCAGCTTCGGCTGTTTTGAAAGATTTGGGAGTTTAATATGCTCAAGATATTCCGGTCCGTTCAACGTTATCGTAAGTGTTATAGGATCTCCTACACTTATCTGGGTTGGAACCGCAGCAGCCTTGAGCCGGTATTCACCGATATGCCCGGCAAATCCTTCAGGCCTGCCCTGGAAAGGCACATCAGAGATTGTCATTTTCAATATATTCGAAGAAATCTCGGTTTTTTTATAAACCCCTTTTTGAGAGCCAAACCATTCATGATTCAAAATATCTGAAAAAAAATCATTGTCAAATGGGCTTTTCCGTTTACGGTATCCCACAAGTGCATTACAAGAAAAATTGGCCGGTTTACCCAATACCTGCCCAGACTTTTTGGGAACCAGTATTTTCTTAAATGTCAACGTAGCATACTCTTTTCCATTCAGTTTTCCCTGGCCTACTTTACCGATGACCGTCCCTTTATTGACAGGAATCCGTTCATACTGTTTTTCTGTTCCTGGTTTGATATCGATAGTGGGATCAATAATATGAAACATGTCTGTTTCATCTAAGATAGGGATGTTAAAAAAAGCATTACTTACATTCGTACCAAAATACAACTTAGCTGTCAGTGTGATTGGTTCACCTACATAGCAATTTGTTTTTGAGAGCTTGAGTTTGAATTTAATATTATCAACTACAATCGGTTTTTGAATATTTACTTTAACCGGTCTGGTTTTTGCTGTATTCCCTTCAGCAAGAATGGTCACTGATGGTATGACCAGATTTCCGTTTTTTTTCGGAACGAACCGATAATTGAAAATATAACCACGGGATACAGTTTTTTGCTCTGGTCGTCCATTAACATAAATACTGTAACTGCTGCTGTTTAGTTTCCCGCCTAGATACTCAACATCAAAGTCTGTCATCTTGGACATGTCGGGCTTATTTGGTTTTTCACTCCCTGAGATCTTTATCTGAACAAGAAAGGGCTCTCCTTTATATTTATCACCCCGTTGTATTGCGATGTCAGCACCTAGTTTCTCCGCACCTGCTTCAACACAAAAAAGAATACAGAGCAATATGATGTATAAACTGAATTGTAGAAATCTCAATGTCATTTCTTTCAAACGTTTATAAAATCTTAAGTTTCACACATAAAGCGCTCACCAATCCCTGTCAACCGCTTTATAACCACCGGTAGATCTTAATGTCCGCTGTTGTTTGTTCTTTTTTTCCTCGTCAAGAATATCCTGCGCGCTTTCTGTCATCTGCATATTGACAGTCTGCTCCTGCTGTTCCTGCTTTTTTTCTTCTTTTTTATCTCCACTAACCTGTTGGCCTTGGTTCTGTTCCTGGTTCTTTTGATCTTGTTTCTCTTGACGACTGTCCTGTTCTTTCTGTTCCTGTTTACCACCCTGCTTTTGCTCTTCCTGTTTCCGCTGACACTGTTTACCACAATTTTTCATGCTCCGAAGGGCTTTTTCCAGTTCATCAAGCGCCTGTTTCTGTTTTCCTTTTGCATCTGAAAGCTTGTTTTCTTTAATCTGGTCAGATGCTTTTTTCTGTTCTTTTGCAGATTGATCAAGATGCTTTTCTGTCTGATCAGTCGGCATCTTCAACGTCTGGCCCTGCTGTTTGATGTTTTCAGCCAGGTTTTGGGTCTCCTGAGAAAGCTGCTTCTGTTCTTTTGCAAGGGTTGTCGCCCTGTTTTTGATTTTTTGTGAATCGTCGGCTTTCTTCTTTTCGTCAGAAAGCCTGTTATTCTGTTCCATCAACTGTTTCTGTTTTTCAATCAGTTGTTTTATTTTTTTTTCATTATCCTGAGCTGCCTCTTGTTGCTTTTTTGCGTTCTCTTCCTGCTTTTTAATCTCATCAAGTATGGCCTTTATCTTAAGGCGTACTATCTCAATGTTTTCCTTTGCCTCTTTAAAGTCAGGTTTAAGATCGAGTGCCTCCTGATAACTATTGATACTTTTCCGACATGCATCCATCGATTTGTTCAGATCGCCGTCCATCTGTCGTTCTGCCTCGCGAAACCAGCAGTTGCCGATATTATATCTACTGTCTGCTTCAACATCAGCCTGCTTACTTTTCAATGCTGACTGTTCAAAAGAATCGATCGCTTTTTTATACTCATTCTTTTTGAAATACACATTTCCCTTATTAAAATAGATACGGGCAGATTCAGGGGACTCTACTGACGCCTCTTCATATGCTTTTAAAGCGTCATCATATTTTTCCTTGGCATATAATGAATTCCCCTTTCGTACTAGCTTGCCAGGAGATGCGCCATAGGCATCAAAACTGATGAAAAGGATGTTTACAGATAAAATCAATATAATGAAGAACCTGTTCATTTGTTTACCATATCCTGTTTTCGTTCATTCATCATCATTTCTATAAAAAGGAAGAAAAGCGCAATCGTCAAAAAAATCTGAAACTTTTCCTCATACCTTTTGATGGTTTCAGATTCAAGCCTCTTTTTTTCAGCACTTGCCACCAGTCTCATGTATACATCTCCCAAGTCTATGGTCCCTGTGGAAACATTGAGATATTTTCCTCCTGGGGTGGCATTAACCATTTTTCTCAACATGTCTGCGTCAAGTTTTGTCCATACTTCTTGTCCCTTGTACTTGAAAAACGTCTTTCTCCCGTTCTGATCAGTATAGGGAATACGCTTACCGTCATTCTCATCACCAAGACCGATTGCGATGATACGTGCCCCTGCTTCAGCGGCTTTTTCAGCAGCTTCAATCGGAAAGCTGTCGTGATCCTCGCCATCTGTAATCAGGATAATGTCTTTAAATTCCTTTTCACGGGTATCAAAAACTTCTTTCAATATCCTTCGGACAGCATCCCCGATCATGGTGCCGCCCCTTGAAATACTGTCAGTGGAAATATCCTCAAGCATAAAACGAAAAAAACCGTAATCAAGTGTCAGCGGACACTTAACAGCAGAAGATCCGGCAAACACAACCAGCGCCACCCTGTCTCCCTGCAACTGTTCAACACAGTCAAGAATCGCCAGTTTAGCACGCTCTAACCGGTTCGGTAAAAGATCCTCGGCAAGCATACTTTTTGATACATCCAGGAGAAATACTACATCTCGTCCCTTACGTTCAACAGTTTCCGCTTTTGGATTCCACCCAGGTCTGGTCATACCAGATATAATAAAAAGAGCCGCAAGCATCACAAGGATGGCTTTCCAGACTCTTTTTGCATAACTAACTGAAATTTTAATTCTTTCAAATACGCCCGCCTCAATAAAGATCTGAAGCGCATTTCTTCTTTTCTGCCATGCATAAGCATATATAAGCATTAAAACCGGAACAGCCCAGAGAAGATAAAGCATCTGTAGATTCTGTAATTTAATCCCGGCCATTATTCACCTATTTCAATTATACGATTTAACATCTTTTTCATATAAATCTTTCTAAACATGTATCAAGGTATTTTCCTGAACGCTGTATTTGTCAAAAGGACCTCAAGAAAAATCAGGATCAGACCTGCTATTGCAAATGGGATAAAGGATTCTGTGTAATCTATATAACGGATTGATTCAATTTCACTTTTCTCCATTACATCAATCTCTTTATATATGGCGGAAAGGGATTCCCCATCTTCCGCCTTTTTAAAAAAACCACCTGTCTTATCTGCAATTTTTTCAAGCACGCTGAAATCGACTTTCCTGGTGTCCGCCATTTTGAATATACCCATAAGCGTATTCAAAGAGCTGACCGATTCACTCCCACCAATAGCAATGGTATAAATTTTTATTCCCCATTCTGCTGCCTTTTCCGCAGCCTGTATGGGATCCCGTTTCCCGCAATTGTTTTCACCATCTGATAGCAGGATGATGATTTTACTTTTTATCTCATATCTACCAGATGCCTCTAATCTCTGCTTTGCCAATGTATCATCAACTGTTTTCAGGCGCGCTGCTGCCAGGGCAATCGCATCACCAATGGCTGTACAATTCTCCTCCCGCGTTTGTATAAGGGATACACTGTCAAGGAACGGTTTTAAAGCACCATGAGCCAGTGTAAGAGGACAATTGGTATCAGGATAACGCGCAAACGAAATCATACCGATCAGATCATTCGGCCTTCCTGGCAGATCTTTGCCATTGCCAAGAGCAAACGACATAAATACCTGTTTGACCACATCCAGCCGGGTCATTTTCTTGCCCCTGTATTCCATCTCAGATTTCATGCTCCCTGATCGGTCAACAACCATTTCAATGGCTATCCCCTTGCTTATATCATTCACCTTTACCCGGCCGGTTTGAGGCCTGGCAAGGGCAGTAATAATACATATTAATACCAGCACACGGATGACTACTGGTAATAAAGCAAGCCGCTGACGCATGGATTTACCAGCTCTTGCTGCAGTCTCTGTTGATGAAAAACGGATTGCAGGTCTGCTGGTTTTCCGGAATCTGGGGATTAGCAGAACCACAGGTATTATCAATAGTAGAAAAAACGCGTATGGTGATTCAAAATGCATATTTAACTATCTGTTTTATTATCCTTTTCTTCTGTTCCAGAGATAAAATCCCTACAACTATCAAATGTTTTCTGGATATCATCTGTATCTGGCTGATGTTCAGCAAATTTTACAAGATCACAATGGATTAAAAATTTTTTTAAAAGCAGCCTGTACTGGTCAGGAAAGCTTTTATCTGTTTCAAGATCTGTAAGGAATTCCTCAGTTGTCTCTTCAGGTGCATGTAGTCCGAATCTGTTTTCAATATAACGGCGTAGAATATTGGATATCCGCTGATAAAACCGTTTTATTTCACCTTTTTCAATAAGATCTTCAGAAACAAGCTGTTCTATCTCCCTGTAGGCTATTTCATGTGCTGGAATAATGTTTTTAATATCATTATAGGCCCTTTTACTTCTTATTTTGAACAGAAAAAACATGATGATCATGACAGCTGCTAACAAAGACAGTCCAGCAGTCCAAATCCATACTGTTTTGGACAAAGGCAGGCTTACGGGCGGCTTAATATCATGGATTTTTAAGTTTTCAATATTTTCAGGCAGTAAAGAGCTTACTTGGATAGTAAGTTCTTCGGTTTCGATAACATGTGGGTCTGATTCCGCCTCTCCTTTTTTCCAGAAATCTATTTTCATTGGCGGAATAGTGTAATCCCCTGAAAGAAAAGGTTCCAATATATATTGACGGCTGATTTTAATCTTGTTTTTATCAACCAATTCAGGCTGTGATGTATGATAGTCGACAATACCGAACTGTTCGAGTTTTTCGCCAAAACCAGGCAGTTTTATCTCATATTCTTCATCAGCTGTGACCGTAATCAATAGTTTAAGACGGTCAGCAATGGTAATCTCCTTTTTATCAACATCAAGCTGAACCATAACCGGTCCCCGCTCAACAGTTTGATGAATACGGGTATCTTCATCTTCCTTGTTTATATTGTTTTCATTTGAAGACGTACAAGACAAAACATAAAAAGCAATTATAATATATATTATCAGGTATCTATTTAATTTAATGAAAGTTCTGCATGAAGCAGATATGATCAATGTTTTTTTCATTATGATAACAACTATTGAACCTTGATTTTCTTCACTGCTTGTCATGTTTTTCAAAAACAGTGTTGTGTATTACCACATCATATTCAGTTTTTAGTTCATCAAAAAGCTGCCTCTGTACTTCCTGTTCTTTCTGCATCCGAAGATCTCGGAACACATCATTTTGCACTTCATCAAATGTCATTTCCCTTTCTGGTTCACGTTTGATGACCTGAATTATAAATAAACCTTCCTCTGTATTTATATCCTTTTCTATTACCAATCCTTGTTTTGTCGAAAAAATCATCCCAAGGGCATCTTCTGAAGAACCGATTCCTGGTATCAATACCCCTTTTCTGTTTTCAATCCATTCAGAAACCTGTTTCTGTTTTTCGCTCGTCTGAATGTTTTCCGCATATTTGAAGAAGTCTTTGCCTTTTTTAAGCTTTTGACGAATTTTTTTAGCTTCTGTTTTATCGGAACATTTAATGTATGCTATTTTTGCCCTTTCTGGCTTCATATAATCGTTTTTATGAGCTTTATAATAATTATTAATATCTCCATCTGAAATTTTAATCTTATCGGAAAATTCTTTCTCAAGAGCAGCATTTGCAAGAATCTTTCTCTCATTTTCCTTTATTCTTGTATGAATGGCCTTTTCATCTGCCAGCTGCATGTCTCGAGCCTTGCGGTAAAGAATCTCTTCCAATATATACTGTTCCAGAAACATCCTGCGATGAGATGTCGTAGAAAACTGCTTTAAAAGGCTCTCTTTCTGCTTTTTGGCCTGGTCATCTGTTAAATAAGTCGTAAATCGAGAAATCTGACTTTCAATCTGTGCTTCCATGCGTCTGTCAAGTTCAGCTTTGCTTATCTTTTGTGATCCAATTTCTGCAACGATTTCATCTCTGCTACTCCCGTTTTGTTGAAGATCGATGTCAACTCTTTCTGCCAATTCAGTGCGGAGCGCTGCGAATTTTCCCATTGCCTCAAGACTTTCCTGTATCCTTCTTGAAATATCTACAGCAATATCATCTGGACGCGCAAAACTCTCTGACCTGTAAAAACTCTCAAGTGCTTTTTCATATTTATTCTCTTCCTGGTATAGCTTTCCGATCCTGAACCATATTTTTGCTGACTCTTCATTATCAGGAGTGATGGTCTGAACATATGCCTGCCAGGCATCTGCCGCTGACCTATTCAGTCCCTGCTTTTCAAGTTTAAGGGCTAATTTTTTCTGATCTTCAGGTGGAAGAAACATACTGATATTATTGCCATTTGTATTTCCCAAACCATACACAGAAACTAGAATATTCACAATCACAGCAATCATTAAAACTGATATTACTAAGATCAGTACCGATATTCGGTTATCTTTTTTATTTGTTTCACGTCCAGGTATACTAAAATCAAGCTTCTTCTCCATAACTGTCCCTTTTTACTAATCATTTATATTTTAGCCCTGCGCCGTTCCCGTGTCCTGAAAAACCGCACAAGGTCAAACACATAATCCCTGTCAGTAAACACTTCAATATGATCGACATCCATTAACTGAAACATTTTTTTAAGGGTGCCCTGTCTTTCCGAGCCGAGCCCCTGATACTGCTTCCTTATTTTTCTACTACCTGTATCTATAATGATCTGTTCACCAGTTTCCGCATCTTCTAGTTCCAGAAGGCCCACATCAGGCATTTTTACTTCCCTAGGATCGGTTATTGATACCGCAATAAGATCATGCCGCCTGGATAGAACACGGAGCTGCTGTTCATATCCCTCACCCATAAAATCAGACACCAGGAATACCACGCTCCTTTTCGTAGTCACCCGTCCAAGATACTCGATTCCAGCTGAAATGTCGGTCATAGCCTGACCTGGTGTAAAATCGAGAAGTTCCCTGATTAACCGGAGCACGTGGGTCGTCCCTTTTGCCGGCGGAATAAACATTTCCACCTGGTCCGTGAAAACGATCAATCCAACCTTGTCATTATTTTTAATGGCGGAAAAGGCAAGAAGCGCACAAAGTTCAGCTGCAATTTCATTTTTTATTTTAAGCGCACTACCAAACGCCCCTGAGGCTGACAGGTCCACAAGAAATAAAACCGTGAGCTCACGTTCTTCAACAAACCGTTTTACATACGGATCACCTGTACGCGCTGTAACGTTCCAGTCTATGGAGCGAATTTCATCACCAATCTGGTATTCACGCACTTCATCAAATTCCATACCCCGGCCCTTAAATAGGCTTTCATATTCACCGGCAAGTGAATCATTAACAGCTTTGCTAGTATAGATCTGAATGTAACGGATTTTTTTAGCAAGTTCTTTGGGAATCATGGTACATCAACAGTCTGTAGAATCTGCTCTATGATATCTTCCGATGTCTTTTCCTCTGCCTCTGCTTCATATGTGACAATGATCCTATGCCTGAGGACATCCATTGCAACGCTCTTTACATCCTGAGGGGTCACATACCCCCGGCCTTCAACCAGAGCGTTTGCTTTTGACGCCATGGCAAGAAATATGGTTGCGCGCGGTGAAGCACCATATCTGATCATCTGTCCGATATCAAGATTGTATGCTTCAGGTACACGTGACGCTTCAACGAGATTTACGATATATTCCCCTATTTTTTCATCCATGTAAATCTCATCAGCTAACTCCCGCATTCTCCTTATTTCATCTGTAGAAATGACAGGATTCACGTCTACTGCTGGCATTGATCGAGCCATCTTCTTCATGATCTCATGCTCCTGATCTTTCGACGGGTATGATACCTTCAGCTTGAACATAAAGCGGTCAACCTGTGCTTCAGGAAGTGGATAGGTGCCTTCCTGTTCTATGGGATTCTGTGTGGCCAAGACCAGAAACGGATCATCGAGTTTAAAACTTTCATCCCCAATTGTCACTTGTCGTTCCTGCATTGCCTCCAATAGTGCGCTCTGGACTTTCGCTGGTGCTCGGTTGATCTCATCAGCAAGGATGATATTGGCGAATATCGGCCCTTTTTTTGTAGAAAAATCACCTGACTTGGGATTATAGATAAGAGTGCCGATGACATCCGCCGGCAGAAGGTCAGGTGTAAACTGAATTCTCTGAAAATCAGCCTGAATCATTTTCGCCAGTGTCGTTACTGAAAGTGTTTTGGCCAGGCCAGGCACCCCTTCAACCAGCACATGGTTGTTGCAAAGTAGGGCCAGAAGAAATCCATTAATCAGTTCTTCCTGTCCTATTATCACTTTATGAATCTCATCACGTATCCTGTTTATAATCGCATATTCCTTTTCCACCTTCTCACTGATCTGTTTAACATCAACTGTCATAACAAATTCTCCTCATTATCTGGCGATACATATGCATGTCCACTTAACTAATTGTATTTAATCATGATAATTTATCAGTCTATAATAATCATAAAATAAAAAATGTCAATATTTTTTATAATACTTATAATTATTTCAATATTTATTTACATTAAAATAAAAAATTTGAATTCCTTTTTTTTTTGTTACAGATACCATTTCCATTTATTCTTTTTTTCTAAATATTTTTATGGTTAACCTTGAATAATCATTTTTTTTCATTTAACATATACTCTACTCTTAATTAAGCTGTTTTACCAATGGATAGAAATTGAATTTATTTATAATAAGGAAAAACATTTATGGATTATATTCTTCACCTGCTCCGTCTGCATCCTACTTTAATTAGCAGCCTTGTACAGGCAATCGTCTATACCGGGTGTGCTTACCTTTTCGGCAGAGCACTATGGCTGATATTTACCACATCCAGACATCTTCGAAAAGTCGACCCTGAAGTGATGACCAAAATGGCAATGGAAAAGGAAAAACCCGAGGATCCTTTAAGTGTCCTGACCGCTAAAACACTGGTTTCCGCCTATAAAGAACATAAGGGAAGTCCTTATCCAATATCATTCCTAAAAGACGCTGCAAGACAGCTTTCTGAAAACCTTTTTGAGATGAATTATATCAATAAAATCACTATGCTTTCCAATATTCTCCCTCCAATGGGCTTTATTGGAACTGTTTTCGGCATGATAATGATCTTTATGGCCAAGGCTGACCCAAACAGTGAACTTAATACAAGCGGACTAGGTGCAGCCCTTTTCACCACCCTTGTGGCATTAACCTGTTTTGTCATTGTCGAGGGATTAAAAATGCGGCTCAGCAACCTGTCAAAAATTCGTATTGAAAACGGGTTAAATATTACAATTAATAAACCCGATACTTAAGCCGGGTATATGGTTTTACCTGTAATCCTATGAAATCTAAAGATACAAATATATGGCTTTTTTCTTTCGCAGACCTTGCTTTTCTACTGCTGATCGCTTTTACACAGGCCTCCACCATTGGAAAAACACCTGTCAATATTGGAGAAATGAAAATCCCAAAAGTTGTTGATAGTCCCGATATCGCTTCACTCAATCAGCAGAAAGAATCATACCAGTTACGCGTCCACAGGCCTTCTCAGGACAAACCCAATCCTTTTCAAATTGTCTTATTCATCGGCACTGAAGAAATATCAAGCAGCGAACGATTAACCGCAGTTAAGCTTAAAAGCAGATTATACGGAATCAAATTTGAAGGGAAGCAAAGACCTATAGTGGTCCCTGATGAATTCTCTTTAAGCAAAGACATGCTGATGGCCATGTCCATTATAGAAAAAGTCTGGGCAGAAGCGAACTGGGTTACCGTAAATCGTGCCTCTGATATTGATGAGACCTTAAAATGACTGTTTTTGCCATTCGACACCTGTGCAGGGGTGCTGCCCGCATCCCGATGCCTGGTCACTCAATTGCCGTAAAAGAAGAACCATGGTACGGTCATCCGTTAATTATATTTTTTTTACTGTTTTTAGTCATCATCTCAATTTTCACCATGCTGATTAACACAAAAACCATACTGGAACCAAAAACACAGACAATCGTCATCCGTCCTGTAAAACCTGAGCCAGAGCCTAAACCGGTTGAAAAAACCGTGGTCAAAGAGATTATCAGGAGAGTTGTCGCATGGAAAAAAAAACCAAGAATCGTTAAGCCAAAAAAAATTCCTCAAAAGAAGATAACCCCAAAAAAAACACTTCCGAAAAAAATCGAACCGAAAAAAATAAAATCAAAAAAAATTATACCTAAAGAATTTAAACAAAAAGAAATAAAACCCAAACAGATTAATGTCAGTGAACTCACACCCAAAAAAATGAACCATAAAAAGGTACAGAAAAAAACCATTACTCCCAAAAAAATCGTTCCTAAAAATGTTGTAAAGAACAAAATCACAAGTCATAAAAATGAAAAAAAGCTGACAACAAACAGGCAGATTACCCCTAAACAAATTACTACTAGCAACATTGAACCGACTAAAATCACCCAGAATAAAGAAATAGTAAGAAGAACCCCTGATACGAAGTTTATACCTCAAGTTAAAGCGCCGGACTTTACTCCATCCACCAGGCAGAGCTTACCAACAAAAGAATCCGGCAATAAGCTGGATAAACGGAATTCAGGTATTTTATTATCAGACAAGTCTCCCCAATTTGATGTCAGTACTTTGCCAGATCAACAGCCCCTCCCTTCTGCAAACCAAGAAAGTAAAAGAAGTCCCATGCGGGAAGAAGCATTTGCCGCCCGTGATATTACAATGGAAATTACTGATACAGATACGCCGGCTGCACTGCCAGTTAACTCTTCCGAGCAGTATTATGAAGAGGAGAATGTTGTCATTACTGGAAGGATTATCGGCAAATCAGATAGGGTTGCTAATTTAATAAAAGAAATATATGCTAAAGCAATACTGATGGATCCACGGCTAGGGCCCTACTGTTGTACAATCAATAATTTTAAATGTATAATTCTTATTGAAGGAAATATAAAGAAAAAAGTAAATGTAAAATTTGATCCTTTAGATGTTCCTTTTGAAGTGGTTTCAAAACTTGAAAGGATGCTGCCAAAGAGGTTATCAACATGTACAAAATAAAAAATGCTACTGCAATTATAATTTTTTTCACTATCCTGGTCATACCGGTTTCACTTACCGCCGCCCAGCCCGGCCTTAAAATCGAACATGAACAAGACTGGATGTATGACATCGCAAAGCTTTACCTTAAAGACAAACTTTCACTCCGTGAGCAGGAACATCTACTAAAAACCCTTGAAAACAACCTCGGTATAGAACCTGACGGCACACTTGATTTTGTACAGGCATGGAACGCCAAGTCGGACTTGCATACCGCCGTCAAGGAAAGTAGCCGAGAATCCGACAATGTGGATGACGATTTTTTATATCTTGTCGACAGGATGAATCTGCTCGGTTTAAATTATATATATTTTCACGTATGCGCCATTTACGAGAAGCAACATGCCGAGCGTTTCATTAGATATTTTGAAAACGGCTTTTATCCAAACCGGGCGTTTTTTATCAAAGAAGGTTTTTATTATAAAATCCTAAATTATTATCTTTACCTCATCTATACTGACACCCAAAATACATTAACAAAAACGATCTCCCTTTTAAACAAAAATACCGGTTCGACTCCACCATTCGGTGAAAAAAATATTCGGAAATTTATGTTTGCCATTGATGTATCATCTGAACTTGATGCTTTCCGGAATGAGGGCGAAGGATTTTCAGATTCTCTGTATAATAAAGTTTTCACCAGTAAAGAGCGCGAAATGATTGATAACATGCTAAGTTTTCTCATCAGTCAGGAGACACATACCGCCATCAATAGTTATGACTATTTTAAAACCACCCTACCCCTTTCGCTCTCTGCCAAGGTGATATCACACAATATCCAGCAGACATGGATCAAACAAAGCATTTCATACCGTTCCCGCCTGCCGCTGATGCTCTTTGTTGACAAGGATTCCCTTGAAGTCAGCGTTGAAAAAATATTCAAGACAACCCTTGAGCAGCTTGCCCTTGACAACAGAGAGGTTGATATCCTGGTCCTTTCAGCCCTTAAAATTTGGCTGTCAAAACAGATCCAACACGGTATTATGGTCAAAGACCGTATTAAATACAAACAGCTTCTTGAGGAGATCCAGGTATGCCCTTCCGGACTGATTTTCTTTAATCTCTACGACAGCAGATCAAAGCTTATAAAACTCCGTGAATATGTTCACAACTGGGACAACTATTCTCCACAGAAAAAGAAATCACTGTTCGACAATGAAATAAACCAGATCTATTTTGAAGCTACTGAAAATATTGACCGTGTCTTTAGTGACCTTGAAAATATTTTCGGTGAAGAAAAAATCTATGGTAAAGAGATTAAAAAAGACAGCATCAATTATATTTTTCATAAATACAAAGGTGAAATAGATTATTTCTATTACTATCTCCGGTTCAGCTTTCTTGACAAAAACAAAATGGATCAAATTGCACCTCTCGCAGCCTTTAAGAATAATTGCCTTAACAATTTTAAGGCCGCTTTTGTAAAGGCTGATGATAAAAAAGAGAACCATATTAACCTGCTAAAAGCTTATCTATTGTTATTTCAGGTACTTGCAAAACAGGGCAAAATCAATGAAATCCAAAAATATGAAAACCAGTTAAATCGCTTTATTTCCGGCAAACATTACTTGTCGGCAATCCTTGATCACAAGGACAACAACCTCTATGATATTTACAAGGTAATCGCCTATGCTTATCTGACTGCCGGTAGGGACTATCAAAATCACGCCCTTGAAATAGCAAGGCAGAGTTTTGAACTTTCCAAGTCTTATCTTACCACTGCTGCTGCTAAAAGAGGATGTATCGATGGAAACAAAATAGGAGCAATAGATAAAAAATACACAGAAATTGACGATTTCGGCAGACAGTATGAGTTCTATCAAGATATTTCAAAACGGCTTGGTAAAAAAATCCACCTCCTGCTGCCTAATGAAGATGTACAGCTATATAAAAGAATACAAAAATTAAACACCCCTGAAGGATTACTATTATGATTCAAAACAGAAACACAAGGATACTCCTTTTTTTAATATTATCCGTCTTTGTTTTTCAGCAGGCAATTGCAGCCGATATTTCCTCTTTTAAAAAAAGAGGCAGGAGCCTGTACCTAATTCATAACATTGAGGCCATCTCCATAAAACAGTCATCTGTAGACAAGCAGCAGAATAAAAAACCGGACACTGAATTCCCAAAGATGTGGACAACTTCCGATTTTCCGTCCCAAAGCAAACTGATGCCTATTGAAGATATTGTAACTGCTTCAAAAAGGATAGCCAAATTAACAGAAGAACTTGAAAGTACTGAAGAAGGCGAAAAAACACAGCAGATTAAGTTTAACCTGGCTTATGAATTCCTATTGCTTTATCTTCACTATCAAAAAGAAAAATTTCGTATTCTGCTACAGGAATATGAAGATAAAGACATCATTATACCCGTTACAGATGATGAATTATACCAATATCTGCTCTTTTCAAAACACTATCTTTCACCATTTATTGATTCACAGGATGAGGAAAAAGAGAGTCGTGAAGCTTCAGAGTTAGTTGTTTACGGTAACAACGTTTTTAAAATGACTGATGACACCAGCTTTTGTATTAGAGACAATAGAGATTTCTATTTAAATGTCTATTTTCTCGCTTTAATGGTTGAATGTGAAATCCTGGCCGGCAACTGGCTTTACGGATGCAAAGACCTGGTGGCGATGTATGATAAAAAAACTTGGAACTGGCTGGACAGGTTATGGCGTTCATATCATACTCAATCTAAAGATGTCACATCATACAACCCTAATGCAAAAACCCTATACGCTCTTTACGAGCTTTACTTCCGTTATAACTTTCTCGGTCGATACTTAAGAAATGCTAATGAAAACGGCCCTTATATGGACACCGTAACCAACAACCTTCTCAAGCGAATTGCCCTCCTGCACAAGACAACAAAAGCTAAAGAATCTGATTATTACAAATTCATGCTCAATGATTCATTAAAAGATAATGGCAAAACACGCTTTTTACCCAGCCTTACTTTTGCGAGAAGAGGATATTTACTTCTCGCCAGCAAGCAGAAAACCCTGTTTGAAAAAGCTGAACTTTTTGAACTCTATCACGAACTTTTTGATAAGGCATCTAAAAAGGTTAAGTACAAAATTCCTCTTAGAAGCAAAATCTATCATGAAATCATCATGCTCGGTATAGAAGTGGACAATCTCAAGTTAATGGAGAACTTACTTTATGATTATGGGATCATGGCGCTAAGAATATCCAATGACAATGATACACCAGATACGGATATACTTAATTCATCCAGGCTTACCATGGGTTATCTACTCGCGAATATCCTGGACAAAAAAAGAAAGTCCGGAATGGATCATGATTCAGGCAAATACCGTGATCTGGCGACTATTTTAAGCAATGATCTTATCACAAAAAACAATAACTGGAAAAACGCTTCTTTAATACATCATGCTCTTGCGGTATATTATTCAAGCGTCGATTTTAATGAAACCTTTGCCATGTATCATGCGAAGCAGGCTTTCCTTGCACCCTGCCAGAAAATTACGTCAACATATGGAGAAAATGGATGGAAAAAGTTTTTTAATCTGCCGTCACACCTGGCACCGGAAAAATATCTGAAACTCTTCCTATATTTTCATAATAAATATCCAACTAGCCCTGATGCCGCAGTGCCACGCCAGTATAAAGCTTTTGACATTTTACATGAATACGCTCAAAATCAGGAAAAGAAAACAGACAAAAGCACCAGCGTGCGTGCCGATATAAAAGAGTTTCTTTCAGCATGGGCTAACGCCTGGGAGAATACTGCCGGGAATACTGGTAGTATCCCAGCATATATGTCATATTTCGCTGATGACTTCAAATCCGGCGGGCTCAACAAAACTGGATGGAAAAAAAAGAAGACAAAGCAAATCACCACCAAAACCTGGATCAATATTAAAATTTCAAATTTAAAATTTTTAAAGGTGTCATCATCAGGCAAACTGGCCAAGGTCCAGTTTGTTTTAATTTATAAATCTTCAAATGATTCTCAAAAGTCACGGATAACTTTAAAATTGAGAAAGGAGATTACTGGCTGGAAAATTGTATCACTTATGTAAAAAAATATTATTATATTAAGATAAGGAGATAATAATGATGACGAAGTTTAAACTTCTTATGCTAGTCGGTTTGGTGTTATTTTTAACAGCAGGTCCAGTGCCTGCAGCCTCAGATTCATCCATTAAAGGGCTGAAAGCATCCTATCTTCAAAGTATTCATGATGACTGCAAAACATTTTTGGAAGGGATCGAGCTTTTTATAAGGAGAGACTACCCTACTTTCTGGAACGACATGGAAAATTCTGCGTCCATCGACAGAAACGATATACATAAGTATATCAAGGAATTGAACCATTTCGAAGAGATGCTCGATGCCCTGTATAATGAATTCATTAGTTTCCGTACCGCCCATGATACCCAGCAGACATCTGCCTATGCAACCCTTAACATTGATGAGCTTCAGCGACAGAAACACCTAGACCTGGAAAAACAGATTTTTCAAATGCTCTCATATTCATATATGAGAACCGGTGATTTTTCCATGGCTAAGGCGTTGATGGAAAAAGGCGACATCCATTCTAAAAATTATGTTATCCAGATAAGAGATATTGAAGGTGTCTTACGAAATTTTCCTTTGACAGAAAAAATGAACCAGCTTTTTGAAACCATAAGCAGCAATTTGACCATACTGAAAATTAAACTCAAATATTTTCTCCCCTCCGATATACAACGTCTGAATGCTTATATAAAAATATCAGATTACGACAGAGAAAATCCATTTAACCAGATATACCTTGACTTTTATAGCGGAAAATTTCCTGGATTAAAAGCTGCTGATGAAAACGTTATTCACTTTGGCGAAATTATCAATTATTATAATCGACTGAAATATATAAATCTTTTCAACAATAAAAAACCTGATTTTCAGGATCCCCATACGATTTCCTATGAATTTCCTATATTAAAAGGGAGCTACAGCCTTGTTGTGAATGACGCAAATGTTTTTATCCCTGATCCAACCGATAGCAATGTCTTAACAATGGAACACCTTTGCATGTTTAAAGGTTTTGTCAGAACTGATTTCCGTCAGCTCAAGTGGGAAGAAAAACAGCATATGAAAGCTGAAAAAATCATTGATAAAAACCTGTCTTTAGAAAAAATAAGCCAACAAAAAATATTGTCTCAAAGCCTTCTTAAAGAGTTGAACACTATTCGTCCTGGAGAAAGACTTAGATACGGCACTTACAAGTTGTATGAAAAAGGAATTTATCTTGGCCCAATAGAACTTGTACCTTCTATTGTGGGGAGTAATATCAAAAAGAAAAATCCTGATAAATCAATGACCGAGATCAAAGTATTCGATCATGAGCTTACTTTTTTCAAGGATATCCTTGACCTCGTGCAGAGCAATTACAATACTTACGGAAAGATGATGGAAAAATCAGAGGAAAAGCCCAAAAAAAAGAAAAAATCGAAAAAATTCTTTTTACTGGGTGATTAGCCGGGGAATTACTTTTCAATCTCAGTCAGTTGAACAAACCTAGGGTCATCGTAAAGAATTGCCAGATCATTGTCACCAAGGATCCAATATCGTTGTGTATTTCTTTCGTATTTTCCTTTTTTACTGAAATTATTTGTAAAATCTTTGATCAATAGATCAACAGCTATCTTTTTCTCACCGAGTTTTGCATACAGGCAGGCAAGACTGTAATCACTCCTCTTGCTGGAGGGGATAAGGCACACGACATTCAATGCATCCTTTTGGGTATCATAATAACCGGCTAGACTTGTAGCGTGCCATGAAAGGTAAAGCGTGTTTTGAGGTTCTCGGGCGAGCAATATTTCAAGATAATGTCTTATCAAGCCTGTTTTTTTTGTGTAGTTATTATATGTCAGTGCAAGTTTGGCATAAATTCTGGTGTCATCTGAGATCTTTAATGCTTTTTTGTAGTATTTGATAGCTGTAAACGGACGGGGTGAATCTCCTGTCAAATAAGCATCACCAAGGTTGAGCAGGATATCAACTCGATCTCTTAATCTCTTTGTCACCTGCAGGGCTGTTTCCATTTCCGCAATTGCTTTTTCAGGATTCGATGCGTAAAGGTTGTAGAATTCAAAAAGATAATTGTATTTGGACGTAATGTCCTTATGTTTAGCAAAGTAATCTGTAATTAATTTCTCAGCTATCAATATCTTCCCTTCCTTGCATCTACATCGGGCAATGTCGAGAATTATGCCACGCTTTTCACTTTTAATTAATGTTCTATCAAAAGCAAACTGATAATATTGGGAAGCCGTATTGAATTCATCAAAATATATCTCATAAATCCATCCAAGATATTTATTGCTCTGATAATCATTATACTGTTCATATTCTTTTTTAAATGTTTTAAAAACATCCAGCAGCCTGTTCTCAGATGTTAAAAGCAGGGCAGTTTCCAGGATTTGCTTCCTCGTTTCAATTAAAGGCAAACTGGTAAGCCCCTTTTTCAGCACCTCAACTGCCTGGTCGGTTTTTCCGATTTCAGCAAGATACCTTGAAAAAATATTAAATCCTCTGGCACCGCATTTTTTCATGTAAAGGCTCTCTCCAAGTGTAACCAGTTCATCCGCTTCTGGATAGAACTTACCGAGTTCACGGATAAATCCTAGCAGTTTCAATGCATTACCGCCTTCAGGATGAAGAGCATTAACCATGGTTATTAATTTTGTAACTTCTAGGTAATTAGGCTTTAGCGTATAATTAACAGAGATATCTATAGCTTTGATCAAGTAATCGATTTTTTTTGTTTTATCTCTTGTTTTATTCGCGTGATTATAAAGCATTTTTACAGCGTCATCGCGCCTTCCCTGACGTACCAGCATATCAGCATATTGTTTTACCATTTTCACTGCATCATATGTCCGTGAAAAACCCTTTATATCAAGCAGCTTGTCATATACCTGCTGCGCTTCATGATACAGCCCATAGATGGAATACAGTTCTGACACATACAAAAGAGCTCCTGGATTCTCTGAAAGGCTTGTCTCCATATCATTCAAATGCCTGAAAAGATTTTTGATATCTCCCATTTTCTTATAATATTTTGCCAAGTTTTGATAGATATTCTCCTTTACCCGCTCAGACATTGACGAATCGGTTTTTGCCTGCAACAGGGTTCTTTTTAAGATTTCCTCGGCTTTTTTAGTATCATTGAAATAATCGATAATGAAATTCGCATAAAACACACCTGTAGACGGATCTGCTTTTAACAGTGTTTGATACACCATTGCCAGATCCTTTTCTTTTTCAGATTTCTCTAAAGCGATAACCAACGGCATCCAGTATTTAGGCTTGATATTTTTTTGTTTTATCATTTCATCAAATAGCGTCCGTGATAGCTCCAGATCAAGCGCGTCATATTCATTCGCCCTTAAAAATACGCCAAATCTTCTGGCGGAATAATGCCTTATGTCTTCTTTGCACAATTCTTTGATAAACTTTACTACGTTCCCAGCATCCTTAAGCCCAATATATACAGTGATAAAAGATTTCCTGACTGATGTATTATATTCATTAGATGGAATCTTTTTTAAAAACAGAAGCGCTTCAGAATATCTTCCTTTTCCGATCAATTTTTCTGCTATGGCTAATTCATGGAGGAGTACTCTATCAACCCTGCCGGTATTAGCGACATGGGCCAAGTTAAGAAGGGATAATAAAATAAAAATGAATATTAAATGAGGAATACTTTTCTTGAGCATTAAAAAAAACTCCCGAAAGTTTCGTATATATTAATTAATTTATATTGATTATAATTTCAAGATATTTAGCCCAATATAAAAACCCTGGCTCAATGGGCCAGGGTTTTTATATTGGAATAAAACATTTCCATTTAACTCAGATAATCACGTATCACTGATACAACAAAATCCTGGCTTTGTTTATCTAAATGAGGTCCGATAGGGAGGCTTAATACTGTATCGGCCAACATCTCTGTAACCGGGAAATCTCCCTTTTTCAAGTCATGACTTATATAAGCCTCTGAAAGATGAGGCGGAACAGGATAGTGTATCAATGTCCCAATGCCTTGTTGTTCCATGGCCTGCTGTAAATCATCCCTTTTTTCATGGCGCACAACAAACTGATGCCACACCGGGATCGTTTCCAATGGAATTACAGGGAGTATCAGCCCCGGCAAATCTGATAATTCTTTATGGTATATCCCAGCTGTTTTTCTTCTTCGCTCATTCCATGTATCAAGGTATTTCAGTCTTACTCGAAGAAATGCCGCCTGTAAAGAATCCAGGCGGGTATTAAAACCTTTTACTTCATTATAGTATTTTCTGCTGGATCCGTAATTGCGCAGCAACTTTACTTTCTCTGCCAGATCATCATCATTGGTCACGACTGCACCGCCGTCTCCAAAAGCGCCAAGATTTTTCCCTGGATAAAAACTGAAACCAGCGGCATCACTAAGGCCTCCTGCTCTTTGCCCTTTATATGATGCGCCATGTGCCTGGGCAGCGTCTTCAATAATTTTTAATCCATGTTTATCTGCAATTTCATTTATTGGCTCCATATCAGCAGGCAAGCCGTATAAATGGACAGGTATTATCGCTCTAGTACGCTGTGTAACTGCTGCTGCTGCCTGTTCAGGATCAATATTGCAAGTCTTCACATCCGGTTCCACGGGGACAGGTGTTGCACCGGCATGGGAGACTGCCAACCAGGTGGCAATATATGTGTTTGCCGGAACGATTACTTCATCACCTTCCCCGATATCATAAGCCTTTAATATCAAATGAAGAGAATCAAGGCCGTTACTTGTGCCTACACAATGTCTTGCACCGCAAAAACGAGCGAACTCATGCTCAAATTCTTCAACCTCACTGCCAAAGATATACATACCGGAGTTCATCACACGCTCGTATGCTTTATCCATTTCATCGCATAATTCATGATAAGCCGCCCTAAGATCAATAAATGGAATTTTCATAATCACCTACATAGTATATGATATTTAACGCTACCATGATATTTATGGAAGGTCAGATTAACATACAGACGTTTATTCTGAACTTAATTAGGTGTCCTTTTGCACCTCTGGAATCCCAGGTAATACAAAATCAATCCAGCTCATATGTATTTCTCCAGTCTCCACTGTCTTTCCATTCCGGCTGGTTATCTTTCTTAAAAAGGCAGTCACCTATTACAAGATAATCCATTTCCGTCCTCATGAAACAGACATAAGCATCATCTGGTGTGCAGACAATCGGTTCCCCCCTGACATTGAAACTTGTATTCACCACCAATCCAATACCGGTTTTTTCTTTAAACGTGTTTATCAGTTCCCAGTATCTCCTGTTTGTCTCCATATTCACACTCTGGATCCTGGCTGAATAATCAACATGTGTTATAGCTGGTATATCAGACCGGAGATGGTAAAGCCGTTCATACATGGCCATCCGGTCATACCCTGGTGGAAGAGGGTTTTGCCTCTTCTCCTGAACAGGGGCGACCAAAAGCATATACGGCGAAGGCCTGTCCAGATCAAAATACTCATAAATATCCTCTTCAAGTACTGATGGCGCAAATGGACGAAAACCTTCACGGTACTTGATTTTTAAGTTTAACTTTTTCTGCATTTCAGGATGTCGTGGATCTCCGAGGATACTCCTGTTTCCCAGTGCTCTTGGCCCGTACTCCATCCTCCCCTGAAACCATCCCACGGCATTACCATTGGCCAGCAGGTCTGCCACATCATTGCAAAGGTCATTGAAACTTGAATATGTCTCGTAATCCGCACTATATTTCCTTGCCGTCCTGTCAATATCAGACAAGTGATACTTAGGTCCCAGATAGGCGCCTGCCATGGTATCATGTCCGCTATTGGCGACTCTGTCATTCCCCTTCCAGATGTGCCATGCGGCATACGCAGCCCCTAGGGCTCCCCCTGCATCTCCGGCAGCAGGCTGTATCCAGAGTTCCTTGAACATGCCGTTTCTCAGAAGTTTGCCGTTTGCAACGCAGTTCAGCGCCACACCGCCAGCCAGAACAAGGTAGTCACTCCCGGTTAATTCTTTTGCAGTACTGGTAATACTAAAAACAATCTCCTCTGTCACCTGCTGAATCGCCAGGGCCATATCCATATACGGCTGTTCCAGATCACTTTCCGGTTCTCGTTTGGGTATGCCGAATAGTTTCTCCCACTTGCCTTCATAACACATGGTCAGCCCGGTCGCATAATTAAAATAGTTCATGTTCAACAGAAATGAACCATCATCACGAATATCAACCATTTCATCTAAAATGGTCTTTTTCCATTTTTTAACCCGCTCATCATCAGGATTTCCATATGGCGCAAGGCCCATCAGCTTATATTCACCGCTGTTTACCCTGAAACCGCAATAATACGTAAAAGCAGAATAAAGCAAACCAAGTGAATGGGGAAAATCCAGCTGTTTTAAGACAGATATGTGCTTCCCGTTTCCATGTCCGATCGTTGTTGTAGCCCATTCGCCAACCCCGTCAACCGTCACAATGGCAGCCTCGTTAAACGGAGAGGGATAAAAAGCGCTTGCTGCATGGGACAGGTGATGTTCAGGAAAAAGAAGTGTCGGCTGTCTGCTCGAATCAATTTTCTCAAGCTCTTCATGCAATATCTTTCTCATGAAAAGCTTTTCTTTGATCTGAACTGGAATTGCTGAAAGAAAGCTTTTTAGTCCTTTTGGAACAAATTCATGATATGTTTCTAATAGTCTTTCAAACTTCAGAAACGGTTTGTCATAAAAAACAACAGCTTCTAGATCCTGTAATACTAAGCCAGCCTCATCCATGACATATTTTACGCTGTTTGACGGAAAAGAGGAATCATGCTTTTTGCGGGTAAACCTCTCCTCCTGTGCTGCGGCTACTATCTTGCCGTCCATCAACAGAACCGCAGCGCTGTCATGGTAATAGGCGGAAATGCCCAAAATACTTACAGCCATCAAATATCTCCTAGAAAATGGTGTAAATGAACGGAGCAACCGCAGTTCCGCTGGTTAAGACAATAAGACCGCCAAACAGCAATAATGTAAGTATTATCGGAAGCAGCCAGTATTTTTTTCTTACTTTTAAGAAACCCCATAAGTCCTTGAAAAACTTCATTCTATCCTCCGTACAGGTTGGTTGGCGAACAAGTATCAGTTAATATGGATTTTCAATATCCTCAGCATGATACTCATGATCACGGGAAGTGAAAACTGATGTATTATTTTTTTTCCATTGTTTAAGCTTCATTGAATCTGAACCGGACAGTTTCCGTAATATGCCCACAGGAACAACAACACCAAAAAAAATCAATGACAAAATAACTTTTGACATAATCGTTCCAAGAATGTGAGAAAACCCTAACCAAACAACAGCAACTTTACGATAAACCACCGGTACTATCATATTAATGAGCAGAAGAATGATAGATAAGATATAGCAGACATTTTCCTTAAGATATAATCCCAGCAGCAGGCAGATGAGTACCATCGCCATCCCCGTATCTTTTGCCTGGTCTTTACTTATGTGTTTAGGGAAATACCTGTTACTATCATTATTAAAACTCATTATCATCCTCCATTCTATCAATTTTCACAGCGAAGATAGATCTAGCCATTCAATTTACTGGAATATATATAACTTTATTTAAACGATCAATAGAAATATTGTATTAACGGCCGGAGATCTATACGTGTTTTTCTGATTTTAATTGATATGACCTTTTGGGGATTTCCTCTATTCAAACCGGAATTTGCAGTTCAACTCAGCTATATAATCCTACCGCTGAATTAGGCTAATCAAAAAGGCTTTAATTTATAGCCTCATCAGTTGTCATTTTTTTTTTCAGAACCAGGAGGAGATTCAACTTTTTTTTCATTAATTAAGTGTTTCTTAGCTTCTTCAGACAGGGGTTCACCAAATCCAGGCGGCGGGCTTACATTTTTTCTTACCGTCAGGGCTTTACGCTCCTCAGGTGTCAATTCTTCTTTATATCCAGGGATGGTAACATTTCTTGTAATCCTGAGACCTTCAGGTACAGAGGAGGATGGTCCTTTTTTCGATCTGGATCTTGTTGTGCTAGACCTGCCGGCATCCATTCCTTTTCCCACCACAACGATTTCCACTATATCTCCATCTTTGTTATAAATAAAACTGTAATCCACATCCCTAAGGATCCTTTTTAGCCCGTCCTGAAAAGAAAAATCATTAAACCGAACAGATATTTTCCCATTTAAAATCTCATCATCCCCTTTAAATGCCACCCCTTTTTTGTCCTTGATCTTATTTAAAACAGTTTTCAAGGGCGTGTCCGAAATATCAGTGGTAAATTTGTTCCCTGAAAACTTCAGATCCACTGTACCAGACACAGCTTGAAACGGTATAAGACAAACAATTCCGAAGAATAAGAAAATCAGCGCTAATCTATTTTTTTTAAAACCACTCTTCATTTTGTACCCACCTAAAAAAATTCCAGGCACATTTTTTAATGTGCCTGGAATGTATAATATACAAAATCAGATGAAAATGAAAATCAATCTAATTTCCAAATCCTTCCATTTCGTCAGGAAACCATCCTGTTGATACTGCTGATGATGTCGTACCATCCCATTTATACAAACCTTGACTAGCACCTTGATTCCTGATTTTATAAACATAATTAGCGCTGGCACCCAATATTTTATCGTTATATTCAGTGTCTATGTCAGCAAAGTCCGTTCCATTGTACCTTTCAGGATTATCTGAAAGATAAGTACAGATAAGCCGAGTACCCCAACTCATCATACTCGTGGGATTACGTGTATCGTCAAGAAGGGTTGTAACTGATCCAGTTCCCTCATGACTATACATTCCCCGAGAGGCCCCATAATTCAATATCAGTTTATCTCCCCAGGCTTCCATCTCAGTAAGAATCCATTTGGGGGTGCCAGAGTCGTGTACAAGAACAAAGTCAGACATACCGGATTCAAGCTTCCAGACACCTAATTTTCCATAACTGACAATTAATTGGTTGTTTTGTCCAGTTGGATACCAGCCTTCAATATCTACAGAATTCCAGGCGCCAAGCTTTGTCCAGCCGTTAGTTGTATCATAGGAATAGAGACCGTAGGAGCCGTAATCCACGGCCAGCTGATCACTGCCCCAAACAGCCAGTTGTTCTGGATCCCAAGAGCCAAGCTTATACCAGTTGGTGCCGTCAAATTCAAATAAACCTTGTGCACCAAAATCAACGGCAACTTTATTATTATAAGCTTCTAGACTTACAGGATCCCATGAGCCAAGCATCGTCCAGTCGGTACCATCATAGTTCCAGAGACCTTTTGTCCCGTAATCAATCGCCATATTATTAAGGCTGCCGGTTGCGCTACCCCATGCTTCAACTTGATCAGAATCCCAGTCACCTACTGCTGACCAGTCAGTACCGTCATAGCTGAATACGCCGAAATTGCCAAAATCACAGGCAACATCAGGTTCAGTTGCCTCACTGTGAGAATAAGAACGTGACTGGACACCGAGCAGTTCACCAGAATACGATACATCCCATAATTTGTCATAGGCCGTAGCAAAACCAACTGACAAAAAAAGGAGCATGGTAACGGTTGCAAGAGTTGTTTTTGTAATTGATTTTTTCATTTCTTCCCCCCTTGTATATTTATAATTTTACATAGTACAAATATTTTATGGATAATTAATTTTAGCAAATATAGCAAAATAGTCAAGAGTTAAATATTTTATATAAATATATGTAAGAATTAATGCAAAATTCACACCAAAAACAACAAATTCCCCTGATTGATTAAACTATCAGAAATATCAGTAGGTTATAAAATTATAATAAAAGTGATTTTATTATAATAATCGCAAATTTAACAATTTTTGTCAGATTTTTGTGACAAAATTTGTCACTTTTTAATAATTTTTGATATTTTTTTTTTATACATGGCCTTATGATAGTCTGCTTTTTCCTGCATATTCAGTTTTTGACTATAGATTACATATAAGCTTTTGTGGACCTTTATAGCATCGGGATTATATAAAAGTGACAGTTCTAACTCATTAGCCGCTTTTTTAAATTCGCCTTTTTTATACATGATAAAACCAATATTGGCACGGAGGCCAGAATCTTCATCGTCAATTTCAAGGGCTTTTTTGAAATAAACCATTGCTTCATCATATTTTTCTTCTTTTAAATGAATTTTACCTATATTATTCAACACTTTATAAATTTCAGGTTTGATTTTTAACACTTGATGAAAGTATTTTAATGCGTTTATCGTGTCACCCGCTCTTTCATATGTATGACCAAGATTCACCATCACATTAATATCATACGGCTCAATATCATGCACATGTTTTAGGCACTGGATACTTTCATAAAAATAGCCGGTATTTGAATAAGCGCGTCCAAGGGCTGCCCAGGTAGCGGTATTAAACGGATTAAGATCCAGTGATATCTTTCCAGATCTAACAGCATCATGCCAGGCGCCAGCTCCTTCTGCCTGCCTGGCAATCTTGAAATAATAATCACTCTTCAAAAGCCTATAATTAAAATAAACGAGCGTGATACTTATGGATAACAACAGAATAAATACAGTCATGCCTGCTTTTTTTGACATTTTCACAACATAGAACCTACCTGTCTCATTGTTATATAGAGACGCAAGTATGCCAAGCATTGAAAATAGGATCAACGGAGGGATTGCGCGTTCCAGGGGAAAACTAAACATGCATAGCAGTAAAAAACATATGATTGTACCGCTGCATCCGATGATGGTAAGCCTGGTATCAGGTGGCAGTTTAAATATCATTAATTTACATGCCATATGAATGGCAGCAGCAAAAATACCGATAAAAAGAAAAAAACCGATCACACCTGTTTCAACAAATGCCTGCAAAAAATCATTGTGCGTGTTATGTGGCTGGCGTTTTTCACTTAACACCTTGTCACTCGATATTGATTGATGGAATGCTGGATAAAACACTTTAAAGTTGCCTTTCCCAAAACCGAGAACCGGTTTTTCCTTTACCATCGCGATGCTGTTTTTATATACATCACTTCTTACCTTAAGGGATGCCTTTTTTTTATCGTTGTTAATAACGAGATTTGATAAAAAAGATACATTATCAAGGTATCCCGTAAGGAGTAATGTAAGAAACAGCATAAAAAGGACAATCCATAAACGGAAAACATGAAAAAATGCCTGGTTTCTGATTAACACATCATTCGCTTCTGCTTCATGATGACGTATCTTGTTGCAAACAATACGGAGATCCTGAAAAAAAATTGCCGGAATTCTGATTAAGGTATCTTTTACTAAAGTCTCCCGGCGAAGTATATTTTTTAAAACAATACGGAAATCCCAAAAAAATATTTCCGGAGTTCTAACCAACGTATCTTCTTCTGCAGCCTCGTAGCGAAGCGTCTCATTAAAAATAATAAGGGTTACACTTATTGCCAACAATCCGGCCCTTGAACCGGAAAGAAACAAGAAACAGATTAATATAAAAAAAATGATGATAAATATGGCTGATAAAATAGGATTTGAACACCTGCTGTAGAAATAAAAAAAGAATATCAGAGAGCTGGGAACTGCTAGAGCGACAAACTGTGCCGCCATATTTCTATTTGCAAATGTTGCTGCAGGGGGTTCAACCTGGGGAATCCAAGTCCATTTGAAAATGTCCTGGCCAATCCCGATAATTGATGCCCCAACAGCAGCTAAAACCATTGACACCAGCAATAAATACATCCCTTTTTTAATATCAAGGTCATGACTGATGACAAAAAAAACTGCACTACAGGCAGTTAAATGAACAGTCTGAATACATCCTGTGTATCTATTAGATGCCCATATGAGTGAAATAAAATTCCAGGCTAGAAAAACGGCAATAAAAAAACTAACATAATTGAGTGAGAACCTAATTTCACCATCATTCAATGCTCTTAAGGCAAATACCAGCAGCAGCAGACATGCAGCAGTCTGTATAAACACTGTCTGGGGAAGGTTGGCATAGTCTTTTAACCCGGGGAAAATTACAACCGGAGACAGCAATAAAAGCAAGAAACAGATATATCCTGACATTTTTTCTGTATTCATTTTGCCGCCTTTATCACCATGATATTCGATCAGGCATTTATTACTTGTTTTTTAGTGCTTGCATGGAACTGTCAATTATCTCTTCCAATATCTGATCAAGGGATATGCTTACTTGCCAGTTTTTAAATCGTGATTTTACCTTGGTTAAATCACTAATATAACAAATATGGTCACCAGCACGATGCTGTTCATTATAATCATGAATCGCCCTTTTTCCTGTAAGTGTTTCAATCTTATCAATCGCCTCAATAACAGAAATACTGTTTTCTCTTCCACCTCCAAGGTTATAGACTTCACCGCATGGCGGATGTTTATATATTTCCTCCATCAGTCTGACAACATCAAAGCTGTGTATGTTATCCCTAACCTGTTTCCCTTTGTATCCAAAAACCGTATATTTCTTTTCCTGGATGATCGTCTTCGCAAGATATGACAGGAAGCCGTGTAACATAACCCCTGAATGATTGGGCCCTGTTAAACACCCCCCGCGGAGGCA
>JANQFQ010000131.1 GCA_028277765.1 Desulfobacterales bacterium | reverse complement strand
TGCATCCGGGCGGTATTAATGCGGTCGGCATCCACCATGCTTCATCCATAAGGCTGACGCCAGCGCCTATATCCATCCCCATCTGAATAACATCCCCTGTATTGTCAGGTGTTCCCATGGTCCATTCAGATGATACCGGCTGCGGCTGATATTGTTCACGCATGGTCTGATTGTTTTCAAAGCCACCTGCAGCGAAAATGATCCCTTTTGTTATCTTTACATGGACAGGCTTTCCATCTCTCTCTACCATAATGCCTGCTACCCTGCCGCCTTCAGAGATAAGTTCTCTGGCAGGGGTGTTCAGCCATAAGGGAATATTCTTTTCTGACATGGAGAGGCGCATTCTGCCGATGAGGGCATTACCAAGAGTAAGTCGGGTGTCGGATCTGGCTAAAAAACGGAAAGGGTTTAGAAAAAAGCTTAGAAACAGCGCTATTGCTTTTATCCGGTCTCTAAAAGAAGTGCCAAGAATCCCTTTACACTCATCTGCTGTTATCATCACTTTTCCCAGGATAATTTCCTGTGCCGGGGGCATCAACAGGTCTTTCCACATATCTTTAAGGAGCCTTGCGTTAAAAGGCAAGGGTTCAAGTGTCCGGCCGCCGTTCGGCCTGCCCCCCTCAACATCAGGGTAGTAATCAGGGTAACCGTTGATAATTTGAAAACTGGCATGTGTGTTCTCTTCCAGGTAAGTTATCATTTCAGTTGTTTTTTTGATATAAGCTTTCAGGCGTTCTTCAGAGATACTGCCATTTGTTATTTTGTTCAGATAGCTCAGCGCATCTTCAGGAGAATCTTTTATTCCTGCCTTATGCATCAGAGGATTGTTTGGCGCCCAGAGCGCACCTCCTGAAAGGGCGGTTGATCCGCCATATTGTGTTCCTTTTTCTATCAAAACAACATCATTTCCCAGATCTTTTGCGGTAAGGGCGGCTGCCATGCCGCCGCCACCTGATCCCACTACAAGAATGTCTGTTGTAAAATCCCAGGATGTCATTGTAAAAGCTCCTTGACTATAACTTTGACTGTAACGTATTGATTAAATGACTAATTAGTCAGATTGGATACTAATTTACACAAGATATATAACGCTGTCAAGGCAAATTTTAGATAAGTGGTAACCAATTAAATTGCTTGACATTAATTAAGTTTAACATTATGTTTGACAGAATTTTTTTTGTTGAATTTTTGAATTAAAACCAACTTATTAGCAACTTATTGATATGTTTAGATACTGATGTTTGCCTGCCTTTAGATAGTGCTGTAAGGATTCATTATGGTTAACTCTTCTTTAAATATGAGCATATCCGGTCTTTCGGAAGCGTCAGGCGTTCCAATATCGGCAATTAAATTCTATAACCGCAAGGGACTTCTTCCCAAAGCAATAAAAACTGGAAAGACAAAAGCGTTTTATACGTTGCACCACCTTAATCGTCTTAAGCTAATAAAAAAACTTCAGCATGAAGAGAAGATGTCCCTTAAGAAAATTAGTGATATCATCACGCTGATTGGTGATGAAGACGATAACGGAAACGGTTTAGGAGCGGAAATACTTAATCACAAACCGAAAATTATCGAAGCTGCCATTTCAGTTATCAGAAGCAAAGGGTATGAAAATACGACTATAGAAGATATTGTAAAGGCAGCGCAGGTGGGGAAGGGGACATTTTATAAATACTTTAAAAACAAAAAAGAGCTTTTTATCTCGTGCATTAAAGAGATCATCATCAAGGAAGCCGTCTATGTGGATGTTTATGAAAGCATAGCTGATATAAAAGATGAAAAAGACGTGTTTAACGCATTAAACGAGCACTTGGAAAACCTTTACTGGATCAACCCTTTATTGCGCGAGATGATCAACATGCTTCGTGCTGCCGCGATTAACAATCCCGAAGAATTTTCCGATACCCTGGAAGACGTCATGCAGCTTAAGATCGATAAATTTAAAGAACTGTTAAAGAGCGGTATTGAACAGGGCGTATTGCGTGAATTTAACGAAACAGACCTTACCATATTGGCAGTCATGGCCCTTGGGATCCAAGAATACTGCTACGACTATTTTAAAAAAAACAGGATGGACTTAAAGCAGGGGCAGAATATACTCTGGGTAATTACAAATGTATTTTTAAATGGTATCAAGAAAAGATGAAAGGTTATGTTTGATTGGTTTGTCACCGTACTAGCTTTGAAATTTTAACATATGTTGAATTTGTTTTATTGAATCTGGTTATTTCTTTGAGTGTGAATAATGGATCGAGCGTGCTGAATTTGTGGGGAATGTTTTTCTCCTGCCAGACATTTTGAATGATAATAACATTATCATAATATGTTTGAGCCATTTTGCTTATCCATTCTTTATTTTTGTTAGCATAGTCAAAGCTGAAGGCTGAATAATGATGTATGATATACAGATTCGGGCGTTCACAAATAATAAGAGTCTTATAATTTTCAAAACGGGGAAGAATGATTCCGAGTGATTTGTTATATTCATAATGTAAAGTGATATGGTTCAGAATTTTTTGCTGTGATGCTACAGGCCAGTAATAGAGCAAGTGAAAAATAGAAAACAGTATCATGAAAACAGGTGTCAGCTTTTTAAACCTGCAAGTTGCGGCGTAAATACAATAAACAGAAGTAAATACAGAAAAAGGGAGCGATGCCAGTGCGAGTCTATTAGTGGTTTGCGAAGTAAAATCTCCCCAGTAATACGCTGAAATAATTAATAAAAGCAGCAGGAAAGTAGTGAGTCCTAAAGGAAGAATTTTATACAGCTGATAGTTCTTCTTTTTTAATGTGCCGGTTAATAGGCCCCTGATGATGAGATAAAGTCCAGCGATTGACAGTATGAATATAACCGGTGTAAAGCCTAAATTCGGATCAAGCCCTGAAAGTGTAAAAATGTTTTTTGGAAAATTAGCAAACAGGTTGTCAAGTGAAAACGCCTTGCTGGCAATATCAAATGTGTTGTTTTCAAACTGATTTTTTACAGATGCGCCCGTACCTATCCGCTGCTGCCATAAACTGGGAAGCATGAGTATTGGGATAATACACGTAATAAATGAGAAACGGAATTTTTTGCTGTGTTTAATAACCGGTATCAGAAACAAAATAGCTATGGCAAAAAGTTTGGATTCATATCTGCATTGAAACAGCAAAACAATAGTTAGAAAAAACAATTCTATTGTTATGCTGTCTCCGGTGTCCATGCACTTTTTATACAAGATAAACATCAGTATAATAAAAAGCACATTAATGGTTTCAAAGCCGCTTGAAGTGACGTAGAAGACATATATCGGTGAAGCAGCCATCATCAATATAGCCGCAATCGAATAAGCAGCAGGAAAATAATTCCGTATCTGTATATAAAAGAAAAGTAAAATAAATATACTAGCTAAAAAATTAACAACCATACCATTATATCCGCTGTAACCAGTAAGCGTATGAACAAATGAGACAAGGAGCGGGTATAGAACGGGTCTTTTATCCAGATGGAGTTCATAATCGGAGGTTTGGTTACCATGTTCAGATGAAGGATGTTTGAGGTAATACCCGTGAAGCGGTATTGCGGTCTTTTTTTCATGGAACATCATCATTGAGACACCGATCAGATTAGGCTCATCATTAAGTACTTTAAATCTAGGAGGGGCTATTATAAATATGGTGGTTGTCAGAATGACAGCGAGAAAAAGCACCGCGCAGTAAGTTTTCATCAGCTCTCTTATGCGATGAAAATACAGCAATATAAAAAGGAGCAGCCACAGCAAGAAAGATGCTAAAACAAAGTAATACGCGGTAAAAGAAAAAAGAGTTTTAATCGTATGTAAAGGGAGAATAACAGCAGACAAGAGCGCCAAGAGAAACAGTCCTGTGAACAAAACGATTTTTATCGCAGATGCTGGGTTGCTTATTATTGAAGAAAGATTTTTCATGATTATCTATAGTTAATTAATCAATCGATAACATCTCTGAGATTTTATTTGTCAACGTGTTGGATTTAAAACTTTTGAAACAAATGAAACCCAATGAGATCTGATACTGTATGTGACATCAAGTGTTGGTCTAGACAATTTTTTTATTTTCAGTCCTTAAAATCAGGTTTCCGTCCCTGTTTTCTGGCGCGTGTGGCTTCTTCAAAATTCTGGGTTGTCAGGCGTACATAAAGCTGAGTATGGCTTTCAAGTTCTATTGCGGCATCAAGGCTTCCTGTCTCCATACCTGCCCAGATCATCCGTTTTGTCAGAGAAACACCCTGGGTGCTCCATCCATTAATCTGATCAGCAAGATCCAGGACAGTTTCCATGAGGTCATCATCTGGGACTGTTCGTGAGACCAGCCCGATTTCAGCAGCTTCCTTGGATGATACGTCGCGACCGGAAAGCATAATATCAAAAGCCCGGGTGGATCCAACAGCACGGGGCAGGAGGAAACTCATACCGAGTTCTGTTGCGGTCAAGCCGTTATTAATGCCGGCTGCGCGAAAGTAAGCAGATTCACCAGCAATTCGGATGTCACACCCAAGTGCGAGGCATAGGCCCCCGCCGATTGCCGCACCGTTGATTGCGCATATCAGTGGCTGGGGCATATGTCGCATGGCGGGAATTAAATCAGCGATTACCTGCATGGCGCGTGTGGCTAAGCGTGTCAGGGTGAGGCCGTCACTGTTTGGGGGCGGTTGTAGGTCCCGGGTGTCAGCTCCTGAGCAGAAAGCTTTGTCAGCGCCAGTCAAAACCGCGCACCATGTATCATTATCTGATGCCACCTCGTCGATAGCTTCTCTTAGCGGCACTACCAAGTCGAATGACAGGGAATTCATCCGTTCGAGTCGGTCCATGATTATTACACTGGTATGGGGGCGGGGTTTTTCTATTCGGATGTAGCTCATTGTTTTGTATCCTTTCAATAGTCCTTGAGATTCAGTCCTGTTATTTTTATGGATTAATATTCTTTTTTATAAAACTTTCTTTCAGTTGTTTCGGATGATTTTTTTACTTTAAAACCGATACGGCCAATCTCAAGACCGCCTTTTGTTTCTACAAAAACGCGCCATTTCCCATCCATATAATTCTGTTTATAGGCATAACCGCGAAAGCCGTCATCTCGACCGCCTATAAAGATCATTGGGATTTTATCTGTGGTTATCCATTCTCCTTTAGGATTAATCACCTGGAAATGGAAATAGAGTTTGCCCTGGAAACCGCCGGGCGAGAAAATGCTGGCAAAAAGATAAATCCGGTCGCCTTTTTCCGCTTTAAAATTCTGGTCACCACGGGACCAGAATTTCCAGGATGGTGTCAGTTGTGTAAGGATGTAGTTACCGTCTTTTTTTTCAACATTGTGGTATATACCTATCTTTTTGAGGCTGACCGGAACCGGAGGGATAACCCGTCCTGCATAAAGAATTGTGAAAATGACGATAACCATAACAGCAGGTGTCAAAAAGAACGCATTTAAGTGTGACAAATTAACATCACGCTTAAATAAATAATACCAAACACCGATAATGACGGCAAGCGTACAGTAGAGACTGGAAATAAAAATGACGGTTCCAATTTTCCCTAGCAGAACAGGTATAAGATATATAAAAAAACTGCATAAGCTGATGGTAAATAGAATGACTTTAAGAAATGGCCCTTTTTGTTTAAAATATTCAATTTCGTTGATAACCAGAAGACCAAAGAGGACGACAAGGAGCATAAATGTGTTAATAAACGAACTGCTTTTAAAATAGAAAATGACAAAAGCGTTTAACAAGGCGCCGAGCAAAAAATGTACGCCATCATTCTGGTATTTAAAAAAGAGTTTAACGATTTTCCCGGCGTCTTCTTTCGGCTTTATTTCAAGAATCTGCATAATAAGTAAAAGTAGTGTTAAGAAAAGAAAAACCCCGTGGGAGAGAATATTGAAGATGTTGTCGATCCTCCCCAGGGTAGCAACATCAAAAACAAAGCCTCCAGAAAAAAACATTGCTGGCATATACGGGCTGAGCTGCTGATATTGACTCATGACCGCGGTTTTTATGATTTCTATTTTAAATTCCATCAAATTCCCTTTTTGTTCATCGCATTTATCCCATAACCATTTCAGCTCGGATTTTGCAATTAAAATCTGACGCGGTCCGCAATACTTTGTAAAAATTATGATAGTAGAATTGTGTTTTTTATTGTTAAAATGATATATTTCCGTTATTAATAGAATCTATTTTATCATTAACATTTTAGGGGGTGATAAAATGCCAATCATCAAAGCGACCAATCTTGTTGCACTAAAAGAATTGATTAAAAAACAGGGGCCAACCAGCGAAGAGGAATTTTTAAGCAAACTGTCATCAAAAGCGGTCAGTTTTTATGACTCTGTCCTTGCTACCAACTGGATATCATCAGATGATGAAAAAGAAATAATGCTTGAAGGAGCCAGGCATCTTTTCCCTGATGATATAAAACGGATGACACAACTTGGACGAGAACTCGCAAAACATAATATGACCGGTATTTATAAAATTTTTATTAAAATACCAACGATTCCTTTTATCATCAAACGCACGGCTGCTCTCTGGAATTCATTTTTTAAGGAAGGGAAAGCGGAAGTTGTTGATGTATTAGAAAATAGTCTTACCCTACAGGTAGCAGAACTCCCGGATATTGAGGACTACGAGACGGAAATGACTTGCGGATATATACTTGAACTTTTAGATATGACCGGTGCGGAAAACGGTTTTGTTAAATATGATAGCAAGGACCCAAAAGTTTATAAATGGCATGTGAAGTGGCGTTGATATAGAAATAATGGTATAAGGGAACAACTTATTTTAAACTTATGAATCAAGAACTTATCAACCGCATGAAAAAAGGAGAAACACCTTTTAAATACAGATGCCTTGGCATTAGAAGCTTTGTTCCTGTAAGCCTACTCAGAAAAATATTAGTTAAGATCATTAATGTCCTAAACACCCGTTATCCCTCAGCACGGATGTATAGAAATGATGACTGGTATGAACATGATGAATATATTTCAGGAGAAGAAGTGGTTGAATGGCTGTTTTTAACCGGTATCGTGTCAAACGATGACACCCTTTATGCGTCACGCCATGGCGATGATGATGTCCGCTGGGCGTTTTTCCCTGAGCATTATAGTTTCCTGTTGCGGTATATTGTTCTGGATGAGGATGAATACGCAGATGAGGGATTGATCGGCATCTGGGGATCATTTGATTTTTGTTCAGATCCGGATCTAATGAATGATATAAAAAAAAGTCTTCCGGATGAATATGATTGTATTTTAACTGATGATTCTGCGTCAGCATATTTTGGTAAGCGGAGCTTAACAGTATAGTAATCGAATTATTGTTTTGCATTCCTTTCACAAGGAGATTGCAGATACCATGTTCGGTCACAACAGACATGTTGATCAGGCGCTTGGTGTAATAGGCTTTTGCACAGTCATTTGTTTTCTGTTTATTTGCCCTGACAAATGGCCATTGCCTAAAATCTTCTTGTTCATTCTGCTATTCATCAGTATTTTCTGGTACATTGTCCCTGGCCATGCTCTGATCTACGGTCCTTTTCTGTTTTTCGAGGGTTTTGTCCATCTTTTATTGCTCCCTTTTATTATAATTGGATCTGTGTTGTCTGGGAAATATTCATATTCAAATAGTGACTATACTCCGTCAGCGTATAAACAAGTGCCGGTGCCTCAATCGATAGATACGCCCGATACCGGTGCGTCAACACAGAGCACGGAAGATGACCCAGCAGCCGAAGCACAGGATCTGATCATCCCGAATCTGGAAGAACACTATAGAGTTGAAGCTGCATTCTTGCGTATGGCATTGATTTGTGATTTTATAAAGGTGCTTCCCGTGCTTGCCTGGTATGACAATTTGTTGGAAAAAAAAGGAATGACTTTTGAGATGATGGATGTGACGCGTGATGATCTGGATACACCGTCAAAAGTGATAAAACTTTTGTCAAAGACATCTAGGAACTGTGAAAATGATGTGCCGCTAAAAACACTTCTGGCATATTATAATACCTTTTTAAATGAAGATGCGCTGCCTGAAAAAGAGATGGTTGCAAAAATAACAGAGGTTGCCATGGCAGAAAAAGTGTTTAGTAAAGTGTATTATGAACTGGACTGGCTGGATGTACAATTCTGTCTTGCGAGTCTGGGAGAACACCGGTCAATTAAAGCGGTTCAACAGGATATATTGAATTACCTGGCCGGTTTTTCAGAATACAGCTCTTATATACCGGATGAAATCCATAAAAACGAAAGGAGTGTCTTATGAAAAAAAACATGATTGCATTTTTACTGGTCGGATGGATTTTTGTTTCATGTATTGCCGCACCGGCAGGCGCGGGTGAGTGGACAGTGTACGAATCATCTGAATACGGTTTTACCATGCTTGTACCAAAGGAAACCAATTTTCAGGAAAAGGAATATGAGGGCGGGTGGGGATGCCTTTCTGCCGACTACCAGGGGATTAAGCTGTATGCCATTGGAAAACTTGGGCCTGCTGCTGCCCCGGAAGAGATTGAAAAATTTGGAGTCAAGGTGACCGGTGTCCCTGCCAAAAAATGGGAAGAAATTGATCACGGTAAAAACCAGGCCGGGTGGAAATGGTATTGTACGGTCAAGGCCTTAGATGGGGAAAAGATTCTTTTCGGAGGCTACGGCACCGGGCCTAAGGGGAGTTATATGCTGGTTCTTAAGACCACTAAGAAAGATTATGAGGAGAATTACGGAGATTATGTGAAATGGTATGAAAGCATCCGGCTTTTCTGAGAAATTATGTTTTTATATCAGGAATAAAATTGACTGCCTGTGAAAACATTCTTTCTTCAGGAATTATCAGGTTCACGGGTTTGGGAGACCTTTTAAGTGTCGGTAGTGAGACTGAAGGTTTCTGACTGGACTATCCTTTTGCTTCACCATAGAGTTTTGCTTAAGAAAAACTTGACACGAATTAATT
>JANQFQ010000111.1 GCA_028277765.1 Desulfobacterales bacterium | reverse complement strand
CGGTTCTTTGGATTTAGTGGAAGGTATACTTGGTGGCGCCCTAGTGTTTGATATAGATGGTCCGTATATTACGCTGCGGTTGCCACCGGGGTATGACGCTGCCTCTTTTATTGGTGAACTCCATGCAGGCGTTCCGTTTGAGCCTGTATATGAACAGGCCGCGAAAAAAGACAAGGATGATGAGTCGGATTCTGGAGGCGGAGGCGGAGGATGCTTTTTATCAGTCCTTTTGTGGTAGATTTAGGGGCTCACAGCCTTGTATACCGACAACGGTACAGCTTTTGATATGTGTGGGCCCAGAGGAATTGAGGCGGTTAACGTGGAATGATAGCCACAGATTTATCCTGTTAAATGTTAGTTTGTAACCCTGTTAGGGATTTAAGCGGATTTGACCACGCTGAAGTGAAGACGTGGCAGACGGATTTTTTGCGGATACAATAACTGGTTTTAGTTTTACTAAAGGGCGTATATCTCTTCACCAAAAGTATGGACCCAGTTCTCCTTGAGAACTGAAAGGGCGTTTTCTGTTTTGTTGACCCCCAAAATGACGATCGGCTGACCGCTTTCCCCTCTTCCCAGGAATGGATAAAGATAGAGGACATTAATATCCTTTTCTTTTAGGGGCTTCAGAACCGCTTGTAGTGCGCCTGGATGATCAGGTATTTCCACAGCAATGACATCTGTCTCTTTTACTGAATAGTTGTTACTTTTCAATACCGTGATTGTTTTTCCAGGGTCATCGGTGACAAAGCGGACAGTGCTCATGTCAGATGTGTCGGCTACGGATATGGCCCTTATGTTAATCCCTTCATTCCCTAGGCATTCGCTTACTTTTAGAAAAACCCCCGGCGTATTGTCAAGACTTACAGAAATTTGTTTTATGAGCATATCTACTCCAAAATAAAGTTAAAACAGCCCATATCCTGATTTGAGGGCTTTTTTGTTTAGTGGTATCAGTTTTTTCTTTTTCTTAAACGAATCCTCCAGTCCTTTAATAAGGGTGTCAATGGAAACGAGGTTTGTTTTCTTAACAAAGGCGCCTATCATTACCATATTGGCACATTTCAGGTTGCCAAGCTCTTCAGCCAGGTCATTGGCTGGCACCTCAACAATATCAACGTCACCTCTTGAGATCTCTGCCTCCATTAAAGAAGAATTAAGGAAAAAGATTCCGCCTGACTGGACCTGGTTCTGAAACCTCACAAGAGATGGAAAGTTCATGGCTACAAGAAAGTCAGGTGATGATGCTACCGGGGATGCTATCTCTTCATCAGAAATGGCGACAGTGCAGTTGGCAGTGCCGCCGCGCATTTCAGCACCGTACGCTGGCAGATAGGTCACTTTTTTGCCTTCAAGCATGCCTGCCTGTGCCAGGTTAAGTCCCATTGAAAGCACCCCCTGACCGCCGAAGCCTGAAAAGATCGTTTTAAACAGCATATTATTTCTTTTTTTTTCCTTTTTTCTTTGGTTTCTTTTTTTTCTGTTCGTTGGTTGTGTCCTTTATCACGCCAGGCGGATATTCATTTACCATCACTTCATCGATCCATTTCCAGGAGTCAATCTCTCGCATCTTCCAGTTGGTCGGGCAAGGTGAAAGTATTTCTACCAGGGAATAACCGAGATTATCCATCTGCACCTGAAAGGCTTTTTTGATCGCCTTTTTTGTTTTTTTGATACCAGCAGGAGAATTAACAGTAGTTCGTTCAATATAAACAGCCCCTTTTGTAAGAGCTACCATTTCGCTGAGTTTGATCGGGAATCCTTCGATATCTTTTTCCCGTCCAAAAGGGCTGGTGGTTGTTTTCATGTCAATCAGTGTTGTGGGGGCCATCTGGCCGCCGGTCATACCGTAAACAGCGTTGTTAATAAAAATAGCTGTAATTTTTTCACCCCTGTTTGCCGCGTGTATGGTTTCACCTGTGCCGATGGCCGCGATGTCACCGTCACCCTGGTAAGTGAACACAAGTGCTTCAGGGCAGGCTCTTTTGATGCCTGTGGCAACTGCTGCGCCTCTGCCGTGGGCTGATTCCACGAAATCCGTGTCAATATAGTTGTATGTAAAGACAGAGCATCCAGGGGGAGGGATTCCAATGAGCTTGTCCTGGATTTTCATTTCTTCCGCCAGCTCACATACAAGCCGGTGAACAATAGAGTGGCCGCATCCAGGGCAGTAATGGAAGTGAACCTTTTTTAAGTATTTGGGTCTGGCATATACTTTTTTCATCTGCCTGCTACAGTCCTTTCTGATAATAATGGCGCGTAATAACACGAGCGACTTCGCTGGGTGTTGGAATCACACCGCCTGGTCTTCCGTAAAAAGAGACATCGCCCCTTTCACCCACACCAAACCTGATATCTTCAAGCATCTGCCCCATATTCATTTCAAAAACAAGAAAGTGGTCAATGTTATTCGTCAGTTTTTTTACAGCTTCATAGGGGAATGGCCATGCTGTAATGGGCCGGAAAAGTCCCACCTTCAGGCCACTGGCCCGAACAGCATTTATAGCGCCTTTGGCGATCCTGGCTGATATTCCGAAAGAGCATACAACCAGGTTGGCATCATCGGTCATATATGTTTCATGCCGCACTTCCTTGCTTTCGAGCATCTGGTAGCGCCTGAAAAGGCTCCAGTTGATCTCTTCAAGTTCTGCGGGATTTGATGTAAAGGTTTTGATAATTTTGCTTTTTCTGTTTTTTGCACCCCTTAGTGCATCTTTACGTACTGGCGGTTTTTTTGGGGCCTTATGCTTGAATACCACAGGCTCCATCATCTGGCCGAGCATGCCGTCACCAAGGATTAAAACCGGTATTCTATATTTTTCTGTGAGGTCAAACGCCTCATGTGTGAGGTCGGCAAGTTCCTGTACTGATGCTGGGGCAAGAACAATGGTCCGGTAATCTCCATGCCCACCGCCTCGGGTGGACTGGAGATAGTCTGACTGAGCGGCGATAATACTCCCTAAGCCAGGACCACCCCTGGACATGTTAACAATAACTGCCGGAAGCTGGCACGCAGCAAGGTAGGATATCCCCTCCTGCTTCAGGCTGATGCCGGGGCTGGAGGAGGATGTCATGACCCTGACACCCGCAGCACTAGCGCCGTAGACCATATTTATGGCCGACACCTCGCTTTCAGCTTGTACAAACGCGCACCCTTTTCTCCTGCCCAGGTGGGTGGCCATATATTCTGTCAATTCATTCTGGGGGGTGATGGGATAACCGAAATAACACTGGCAGCCAGCCCTTATGGCAGCTTCGCCAATCGCGGTGTTTCCATACATGAGTACTTGCTTAGCCACGGTATACCTCTATGGACGCTTCAGCGCATACCAGCGCGCAGATCGCGCAGCCTGTGCATTTGCCATTATCATTAAACGCTGCCGGCATATAGCCGCTCGCGTTTAGCTTGCCTGCTGGAGAAATCGAATCTTTTGGGCAGAAGTGGATGCAGATTCCACACCCCTTACAATATTCCTGATCGATTTCAATACGTCCCTTTTTTTTCGTCATCTTGTAATGTGTCCTGTCAAAAGCAGATTTTATAAGCAATCCACATTTTTAAAAAATAGAACAATGCCAGAAAAGGGTCTTTGAGTCAAGGGATAGTTGGGACTAAAAAATCAGGACTGAGGACTGAGAGGATTGGAACCTGGAAGTGAGGTCCCAGACATGGCTAAATCCGAAATCCGAATATCGAAATCCGAAACAAATTCGAATATCTAATTTTCAAATGACCAAAACACCTTTCAATATAATTTAGGACTTATCGTAATGCCTGCAGCTTTCATTTTGGATCTAGAATTCCGCACAAGTATTCAGAAACGTTTTGAGCATTCGAATTTTGGTCATTTAATATTGTTTCGAATTTCGATATTCGGATTTCGGATTTTATAATAGCATATTAAATATTCTTAAAGGGATAACTTGAAACCTGGTTTTCCAAGCAGTGTCTTTATCTACTGTTGCTGTACCATTCTTCTGGATCAACCTTGTAGAAGTCTTTTATTTCTTCATATAGATCAGGATGCTTTTTTTTTAGTTGTTTTGGTTTTTCAAAAAATGCCTCGGTTAAGACTGCGAAGAATTCCGCTGGGTTTGTTGCACCGTACTTTCTCAGGACCGACCTTTTCCGTTTTCGTGCTTTCTTCTGAAGCTTTTCATATTCATCGCTTAATACCCGGGCCCAGGACGCGTATTTTGTTCTGTGCTCCAGTATAGGTGCGCCGTCTGCCCTGCCGTCTTCCTGGTCCAGGCGATGGGCGAATTCGTGAAAAACGACATTATGTCCATCCTTTATATCAGAAGCGCCGTGTTTAACCGCGTCCCATGAAAAGACCAGAGTGCCGTGCAGCCATGACTCACCACTGCGAGCCTGCTCCTTTACGGTTTCAATACCTCCTTTTCGTTCGATTCTTTTGGCGATATAATTGCTTGGGTAGACAAGGATGGATGTCAACTTGGGATAGTAGTTCGGTTTCCGGTTAAGTAAAAGCATGCATGCCTGGGCTGCTATTGTGACCCGTATTTCATCTGTGATCTCCAGTCCTTCGCACCCTTCAAAACGTTTTTCATCAAGAAAAATATTTATGTGGCTGAGAAGCTGGGCTTTTAATTCATCCGGCAGAAGGTGGTACACTGGTATGTTCTGTTTAACAAGGATTTCCCAGTATTCGGAAAAAGGAGCATTCCACAGTGCTGCTCGGCGTCTGTTGCGTAGTATCTGTTTTGCGAGGAAGAAACCGATGACGAGTAATATGGTGAGATAGAGGATGTTAATCATATTTTCCTGTTGTTTTTTCCTTGATGATATCAGGCAACTGGTTTTTTTTAAGATGTTTTTGCTTTATTTTTTGTGCTTTCACTACACCACGCAGTTCGCGAGTTATCGCATACCTGTTTGGAGGAACTAATATTATAATCTCTTGAGGTGTTTGAGAATCTAGTATGAGCTGTATGGCCGGACACAGATCAGAATCGGCTGTTATAATAAGCGCTTTGTCGAACTGGTCTGTGTGTGAGTGGTGAATTAAATATGCGGCTATATTTACATCACTTTGCTTCTCTTCATGAGCAGTCCATTTTGCACCACACTTTTTACAATGCTCTGGTTTCTTCTTGAAGTGACCAAGCACGGATGTAATATTATAGTGCTCATTAGCCTTGATAAATTTTTCGTGTCTTTTTTTGGATTTTTTTAGCCAATAAGCAAGAGCAGAAAAATAATAAACCGCATTGAGTTGTTCAGTAGACGGCTTGACAAATGCATGGGCAAGAGACCATAAATTTACCCATTTTAAATAATTAAATTTAGGTCCAAGATCATCAATCGAGTGATATAGATTAAAACCGTCTATATAACAATTAATCTTTTTTTTTGACAAAATATTTTTCCATAAAAAAACCCCGGCGCGCAGGCAACCGGGGTCCACAAGCTTTAACTTGTGGGATGATAATTAAATGATACACATTAGTTATATTCCTGTCAATATCTTTCAATGAATAATCATCAATCGTTATTGATTAGTAGTATAAAAACCTCAGTATTTTTTGTCTTCGAATATAAATTTCTGATTTGATCAGATTTGTAGGTTCTTTATACAGTACGTAATAAAAATATCAATGTTTTTTCTGTATAATTTCAATCTTTACAATATATGTATTTCTTGTTTCCTAATATAAATCACATTGATCTAAAAGAAATCCATTCTGCCAGGGCATTTAAAAAAAGACAGGGCCGCCTGCTGTTGCAGGTGGCCCTGATAATAATCTTTATTATTTCTCTATCAGCTTATTCTTTCTTCTCTTCCTCATCCTCCACACCAGCTTTGACTTTCATCCTGTCATAACGCGAGCTGTATTCTTTTTCTATCTGCGCTCGAAGTTTCTTTGATTCCTCAGGGAAAGACTTTTCAAGGGCCGCGTACCTTATTTCGCCGGAAAGGAATTGCTGGAGGCTTCCGTCAGGTTTCTTGGAATCAAGGGTAAACGGGTTCTTACCCTCATCAGCCAGTCTCGGGTTAAAGCGGTAAAGGGGCCAGTAGCCAGCCTTTACAGCGAGATCTGTCTCTTCTTGGCTCTTGCCCATACCTTTCTTAATGCCGTGGTTGATGCACGGGGCATAGGCAAGGATAAGCGCGGGGCCGTCATAGCTTTCCGCTTCTGTTATTGCTTTCATGAGCTGCTGTTTGTTCGCGCCCATGCCAACACTGGCCACATACACATAACCGTATGTCATGGCCATGCCGCCGAGGTCTTTTTTGGATGTCTTTTTACCGGATGCCGCGAACTTGGCAATCGACCCGGTAGGGGTGGCCTTTGAAGACTGGCCGCCGGTATTGGAGTAGACTTCTGTGTCAAACACCAGAACATTGATATCTTCACCGGCAGCAAGTATATGGTCGATACCGCCATAGGCGATATCATAGGCTGCGCCGTCACCCAAAAAGACCCAGTATGACTTTTTAGTAAGCAGGTTTGATTTTTCCGCGATTTCACTTAAAATCGGACTTCCTTTCTGGGCAGGAAGAAGTGCTTTAAGTTGGTCGCCGTATTTTTTCGATCCTTCAGGATCATTCATGTTATCCAGCCATCCCTGGAGGGCGTCCTTGATGTCCTGGGGGACATCTGTCTCTAGGGCTTCTGTTGCAAGGTCCGCCAGTTTCATTCGTTGTTGTTTGTGACCGAGGAGCATGCCGTAAGTAAATTCTCCAGGGTCTTCAAACAGGGAGCTGCCCCAAGTCGGACCATGACCGTCCTTGTTTACACAGTAAGGAACGGCCGGGGCTGATCCGCCCCAGATGGAACTGCAGCCGGTAGCGTTGCCAATGACCATCCGTTCACCAAAGAGCTGTGTGACAAGCTTGGCATAAGGTGTTTCACCACATCCTGCGCACGCGCCCGAGAACTCAAGCAGGGGTTGGCAGAACTGGCTCCCCTTGATAGACTGCCTTTTAGTCAGGTCATCGCGGACCGGGATGGTTTCAAAGAATTCCTGGTTCGGAACCTGGATGTCGGTCTGAGTGTCAAGGGGTTGCATCTCCAGGGCAGACTGCTTGGCTGGGCATACATCAGCACAGCTGCCGCATCCCTGGCAGTCAAGTGGAAAGACCTGGATTCGCAAATTGAGTCCCTTTAAATCTTTACCCTTAGCTTCAATGGTTTCAAAGGCAGCAGGCGCATCTTTGAGTTCGTCTTCTGCCGCAAGGACGGGACGTATGGCCGCGTGGGGGCAGACTAACGCGCACTGGTTGCACTGGATACAGTTTTCCTTGATCCATTCAGGGATGTTGATGGCCACGCCCCGTTTTTCATATTGTGTCGTTGATACTGGAAAAATACCGTCTGGTGTGAACGCGCTTACTGGGAGTTTGTCACCCTGCTGAGCTGTCATGGGGTTCATCACATCTGTGATAAATGGAGGCAGTTCCTTTGAATCGTCTCCGCTGGCTGTGGCGTCTGCCCAGGAATCAGGATAATTGACCTCCTCAAGGAATTCCAGGGTATTGTCTACCGCAGCCACATTCATGTTAACAATTTTATCACCTTTTCTACCGAACATCTTTTTTATCTGGTCCTTGAGGTAGTTAATTGCATCATCCACTGGTATGACATTTGCCAGTTTAAAGAAGGCGGTCTGCATGATCATGTTGATCCTGCCGCCCAGCCCCACTTCACCGGCGATTTTAACAGCATCAATATTATAAAATTTCAGTTTTTTCCGGGCGATTGTCCGGCGAAGGCTGGCCGGGAGCTTTGTTTCCATATCTTCAAGGCTCCAGTCTGAATTGAGCAGGAATGTTCCGCCTTCCTTCAGAACGCCGAGCATGTCGTAAATATCAACATAAGCGTCCTTGTGACACGCCACATAATCTGCTGAATCTATTAAATATGTTGACTGGATAGGTGTTTTTCCAAAACGGAGATGGGACATGGTGACGCCGCCGGACTTCTTGGAGTCATAGGCAAAGTATGCCTGGGCGTACATGTCTGTATTGTCGCCGATGATTTTGATAGCGCTTTTGTTGGCCCCCACCGTACCATCAGCCCCAAGTCCCCAGAACATGCACTGTACGGTTCCGGCTGGAGCGACGTCAAAGCTCTCATCATACTCAAGGGAAGTGTTTGTCACATCATCGTTGATGCCGATGGTGAAATGGTTCTTTGGTTCTGCGGCGCTCATGTTATCATATACCGCCTTTACCATGGCAGGATTGAATTCCTTTGATCCCATACCGTAACGGCCACCCACAACTTTAACTGTTCTTCCGTTTTCCATACAGGCACTACAGACATCAAGATAAAGCGGTTCCCCAAGGGATCCGGGTTCCTTGGTCCTATCAAGCACGGTGACGTTTGTCACTGAATCAGGTATGGCTGCAGTCAGGTGTTTTGCAGAAAAAGGCCGAAACAGCCGAACCTTGACAAGACCGACTTTTTCTCCGTTTTCGGTCATGAAATTGACAACCTCTTCAATGGTTTCACATGAAGAGCCCATGGCAATGATCACCCGTTCCGCGTCTGGTGCTCCTACATAATCAAAAAGGGAGTAAGCGCGTCCTGTAATTTTTTCAAGCTTTTTCATGTTTGCTTCGACGATTTCAGGGACCTTATTATAATATGGATTCCTTATTTCCAGGCCTTGGAAATAGATGTCTGGGTTCTGGGCTGTACCGCGGCATTCCGGCCGTTCCGGATTGGTGCCCCTTGCGCGGAATTCCGCTACAGCGTCCCAGTTGACGATAGTTTTGATATCTTCATAGTCGATCATTTCCACTTTCTGTATTTCATGGGATGTACGGAAACCGTCAAGGGAATGAAGAAACGGCACCCTTGAGTCAATTGCGGCAAGATGGGCCAGCAGGCCGATATCCATGGCTTCCTGAACTGATGCTGAAAACAGCATGGCAAAACCGGTCTGGCGGATAGCCATGACATCCTGGTGGTCGCCGAAAATCGACAAGGCATGTGAGGATATGGCCCTGGCTGTGACGTGGATGACGGCTGGTAGTAGTTCCCCTGACATTTTATACATGCTGGGGATCATGAGAAGCAGACCCTGGGAAGCGGTAAAAGTTGATGTTAACGATCCAGCAGCAAGAGAGCCGTGGACAGCCGCGGCTGCGCCTGCTTCAGACTGCAGCTGGCGGATCAGGACATCCTGTCCGAAAATGTTCTTCAGCCCCCCTGCTGCCCATTCATCTGCGGTTTCGCCTATGGGGGATGACGGGGTAATCGGATAGATGTTGGCGGCATCACTCATGGCATAAGCCGAATGGGCGGCTGCCTCGTTTCCATCAATAGTTTTCATTTTCTTAGCCATTTTAAAAACTCCTTATCTATATATATTGAAAAAAATTTATATTTTCATAAAATACCACGCACAAAACCTTAAATTTAAGCTAATATAGATAAATTGTAAAGAGAAACTTTGAAAAGCTGATAAGTTTCTGTATGTTTTTTTTGGTGTGGATGATGATGAAAGTTGTTGCTGTAGAATCAATTGGTTAGGAGGTGTGAAATTCTATTGCGCAGATAGGACATGGTGTTGCTGGTTCCTAAGAGTCACAGAGATCACAGAAGAATTTTTTTATACCGGCCGGGAGCCCCGCTTGGAGAGACAGCGGGATAAAAAAGACGGTAGGTATAAAAGAAAAACCACCTCGGTGACCTCCGTGGCTCTGCTTGCAGATCGTAGCTTTAGCGGAGTTCTGTGGTGAAAAAAACTGGTTTATAATAGATTTTCAAAAAAATCATTCCCCTTATCATCTACAATGATAAAAGCGGGGAAGTCTTTAACCGTAATTTTGTAAATTGCTTCCATGCCAAGTTCTGGATATTCAAGGAGTTCCACGGTTGTGATGCAGTCCCGCCCGAGTCTGGCTGCAGGTCCGCCGATGGAGCCGAGATAGAATCCACCGTATTTTTTACAGGCGTCCGTCACTTGCTTTGAACGGTTTCCCTTTGCCAGCATGACCATGGATCCGCCCTGTTCCTGAAAAAGGGAGACATATGAATCCATCCTGCCAGCTGTTGTGGGGCCGAATGATCCTGAGGCGTGTCCTTCCGGTGTTTTTGCAGGACCGGCATAGTATATAATGTGGTCCTTTACATACTGAGGAAGTCCTTGTCCGCTGTCGAGCCGCTCTTTTAATTTAGCATGGGCGATATCCCGGCCCACTATGATGTCACCGGTAAGAAGAAGGCGTGTGGCGACAGGGTACTGAGTCAGGATTGAACGGATCTCATCCATGGGCTTGTTTAAATCTATCTTCACTGCATCCTCTTTCTCTTCAGACGGTTTAGGTAGATATTTCGCAGGATTTGTTTCAAGTTGTTCCAGAAAGATGCCATCTTTGTTAATTTTTGCCTTGATATTTCTATCTGCACTGCAGCTTACGCCGATCCCCACGGGACATGACGCGCCGTGCCTTGGGAGCCTGATAATTTTGATATCATGACAGAAATACTTACCGCCAAACTGTGCGCCGATCCCGAGTTCCCGCGACATGTTCAGGATCTCTTTTTCCAGTTCAACATCCCTGAAAGCGTGCCCGGTTTCGCTCCCTTTGACAGGGAGATTGTCAAGATAACCGGCTGAAGCTAGTTTCACTGTTTTCAGGTTCAGCTCAGCAGATGTCCCTCCAACGCAGAATGCCAGGTGATAAGGCGGGCATGCTGCTGTACCAAGAGATTTCATCTTTTCCTTCATAAAGCTGACCAGTGTTTCAGGATTTAAGACTGCTTTTGTTTCCTGAAAAAGGTATGACTTGTTGGCTGAGCCGCCGCCCTTGGCCATGAATAGAAATTTATAAGCGCTCCCTTTTGTTGCGTACAGATCAATCTGCGCCGGGAGATTGCATCCGGTGTTCTTTTCTTCATACATGGTCAAAGGCGCGTTCTGGGAATAACGGAGGTTATTTTCAGTATAGGCGTAAAATATGCCTTCTGAAAGGGCTTTTTCATCATTGCCGTCTGTCCAGACCTGCTGCCCCTTTTTACCCATTATAATGGCTGTACCAGTGTCCTGACACATAGGGAAAACACCTTCTGAGGAGATGACCGCGTTTTTAATCAGTTCAAGGGCAACATACTTATCATTGTTTGAGCTATCAGGATCATCCTGGATTTTCGCTAAGAGTTTCATATGTGACGGCCGCAAAAGGTGGGATACATCTCTGAAAGCCTGTTCTGCGAGAAGGGCAAGCCCCTCAGGTTCAACCTTCAATATTTCTTTTCCTTCAAAAGAAATGGTTTCAACATGGTTTTTTGTTAAAAAACGGTATTCGGTTGTATCCTCTCCTAATGGAAACATTTCCTGAAAAGCAAATTCGGCCATTCTGTACTCCTTTATTACAAGTAAAATATAATTGGTTAAAATTATTATTAAGACCAAAACCAATAAAACAAACTTCAATCTCTCAATTATCTTTCGAAGTATTTATTACAGGAAAAAGATGCGGGGGCAAGTGGAAAATTTTTATCTGTTCAGCCTGGATATATCAAGCAGTTACTTTTTTTCTAAAATTTTCAAGCCGACCATGTAATGTCCTTTAAACCTTCCTTGTTCATCTTTTGTAATATGCCGTATTTCGGTTTTTAGGTGTTCACTCGGACATTTTGTATTTATAGGATAATAGTTCATATTCATTATATCGCCCGGCTTTATATGATCCAGTATAGGTGAATCTTCTTTCACGAGGATACAGAGACCAGCCGGTGAGATATCCCTTATTCTGTATTGATACCGGAAGTATTGACCGGTTAAGGAAAACTCAACACTGGCAAACTTGTCGATAATTGTTCGCGGAGTAGCCCTTTTTCCTTTTGAGCCATTCTTTTTTATATCATCTGTCATCTCTGTTCCTGTCGGGATACAGTTTTTTTAAGGCTGTAACAGACGCCGGAAAGCCAGCGAGCATATTAAAATTTATATAACTTAAATTTAATAGGGTTTCAATCGTTTAATTGGTAATAAAGAAGATATGTGGTGAAAACAATTTATTTCTGGCAAAAGCCGATCGGCAGGACTGCGGGAATAGATTTTTTATACTTACGGAATTGATCCTCAAATTTCCTCTCAAGATAGGCATCTTCTTTTTGAACCAGTATTCGTAGAGATATATACATCACCGGGACTGTGGTCAGACCGATGAGAGAGTTCATTAAAAACATTATTCCCGGAATTAAAAAGACGACCCAGGACGCATATATGGGATGGCGACATAATCCATAGATCCCTTTAGTGCATAGAATACTTTGGTTATACGCTTTCATGCCTGTGACGACCGCAACGATATAGAAAGGAATGCCGATGGTTAGGAGAAAGGCACCTAATACGTTAAGTATATTATATGGGATGAAATGAATGCTGAATGTGTCTGGATGGTACCTGTGCAGAGCAATTGTAAACCCAGCGTATAGAATTGAAATTAAAAAAAATCTGGGACCAACGCCAAAGCGGCTCATATGGTCTGTCATGTTATCCTCCTGTGGTTTTTGATCAGCGTATTGTAATTTTTCCACCATATAAAAAATTCAGGGAGGAAAATAGCATGCCTAAATATACATGGATGTTACGATCAAATCCTGAAATTTCATTTATTATTTATAATATAATATTTTCAAAGCGCACATGGCGACGAGTATTATTTTGTGTAATATTAATCGGTTGTGTGTACAGTGCAAATATTTTTTAAAAAATATTTGATAAATATATTGAACTTCATATAAAAAATGCTTATTGTACAAATAGATAGAAAATTAGACCCTTGGCAGTAAGCATTTCTTTTTAATGATCCAAGAAATGCCGAGCCCAAGGGTTTTTATTTTTTAAGAGGTACATCATGTCACAAAAAAAGGAACACCTAAAGGCATCAAAGCCCATTGCCATATTAGTTGATGGTGGTTTTTTCTTAAAAAGATATCGAGCGGTTTATAAAAATGGCAAAAAGCATAAACCTGAACAGGTAGCTAAAAACCTCTATAAAATGCTTTTAGATCATGTCAAACAAGAAAGGCTTTATAGGATATTATTTTATAATTGTGATCCTCTAATTTTTTCTTTTACATCTTCGCCTTTTGAACTACTTATCTTTTGTGCTATGCAATGAAACTGTCCTGTGTTGTTTTCATACAATCAGCTGGTTGATGATCACGGTGATCATGAAAAAAAAGATGGTGGCGTTTAAGTATTTAAACAGCGGAATACGAAAGAACAGGATTGGGGGCAATAAAATATTTACCATAGCAGCAATGAATACAGCAGCGGCAGTTGCAATAACCATCCACATGGCAGCATATGAAAAAGGGAGATGAAGCAGGGGGATGAAAAGCATCATGACGGCGAAGTTTGTAATCCATATGAATATGATATTTTTCAGCTGTTTTGAGGAAAAGAAGTGGAGCATGTTCGGCAAGCCTGAACGTTGGTAATCGTTAGGATTGTCCAGGAGGATAAGCCATGAATGGGGAGGTTGCCACAGGCAGAAAAGTGCCATAATGATCCAGATTTTTATGGAAGTGAACTCGCCGCCCGCGGCTGTCCATCCGATGAGCGGAGGGATCATTCCGCAAAAAGCCCCGGGGAGAATTGCCATGAGCGTTCTTTTTTTAAGGGGGGTATACACGCCATTATAGAGGAGAAGGGCAGAGACACCCAGCAGGGGTAGGAGTAGATTGAAGTGAATTATGTACAGAAATGCGAGGCCCAGAAATATTAGTACAGTAGACTGGAACAGTCCCTGGTATATGGTTAGCTGTCCTGATGGTATGGCGCGGTCTCTTGTTCGGGAAAAAAGGAGATCCACATGACGGTCCTGGCAGTTGTTAAGGGAGGCGCTGCCGCAGGCAAGGAGAAGAACCCCTGCTGCGGTCATCAGAAGAGACAGACTTACATTGTTTTTTTTAAGGACATAACCAAAAACAGATGACAGACAGATAAAAAGACTTAACGGTATTTTCATTAAGCCGGTCCGCGCCTGCAAGTGACTGATCGCATGTAATACGGTTTTACCCATGGATTTATTAGTTCTTATTTTTTTCACCACCCGCTCCGCTCGAGGCACAGAGGACACTGAGAAAAGCGCGTTTTTCTTTTAAACAATCGGGGAGATACCGATTGTTTAAAAACAGCTAGCCTACGGCGTTGCATATGTTGCGAAATCTGTCAGATCCTGCGAGTAACTACGACACAAATTTCGCGAAGCGATGGAGGTTTTTTATACAAGCTGTTTTTTTCCCGGCTTGTATAAAAAACCCTCTGTAATCTCTGTGTCTCGAGCGGAGCGGGTGGTGAATAATTTTACCCTTCTTCTTCAAGCCATTGTTCATACTCTTCTTCTGACACCACTCTTAATACCCCGTTCATTTCCGGGTGGCCTGTGCCGCAAAATTCTGTGCAGTGGAAATGGTATTCACCTTCTTTGTCAGGATAGAACCAGACATAGGTTTTTATCCCCTTGACCGCGTCCACCTTTACCCGGAAAGTGGGTATGAACAGCCCGTGGATGACATCTTCTGATGTGATATTCAGTTTAACCGGCGATCCCTTTGGAACGACGATTTCATCTTCTAATTCCAGATCATTTGGATACACGACTATCCAGGAGTATTGCTGGGCATAAATATCGATCTCAATGGCGCCTGGCGGCACGTTTCGAAGGCCGATATATGATGACCATCCAAAATAGAACATGGATAGGGCGATGGCAGTGGGAATAAGGGTCCAGATAGTTTCAAGGAGCCAGTTGCCGCGGATATCAGAGGGTTCAGGATGCCTTTCCCGGCTGTACTTGAAGACAAAAAAGATCATCAATACAGTTATAAAAAGCAGGAGGAACAGAGAAAAACCGATAATGTAAATAAAGGCCCGGTCAACATGTTCCAGGGGATTTAATATTCCGTTCATATGGTTTTACCTGAAAGCAATATCAAAAAAAATAAATCCTATTAAAAGCGCCAGACAGAAAATGGTTACAACAAATGAAATTATGACGGCCTGGTTTTCGGATTTAATGCGCATGAAAAACAGCACTACAAAGGACGATTTAATCGACGCGATGAAAAGGGCAGTCCATACGTTCAGTTTACCCAGGTCGACTGTTGAAGCGCCGACGGTTATCCCGGTGAGAACCAGGAGGACAGCTAGTATCCCTGTCAGTTTCTGATAAGAAACAATATGTGTATTTTCGTTTTCCTGCATGCCTTTTCGGTTCCTTTTCCCTAAATAACGAGATAGTAAAGGGGAAAAATAAATATCCAGATAATATCAACCAGGTGCCAGTAAAGGCCCGAGTTTTCCAGCACCACATAATCTTCCGCATGGATTCTTTTTTTGATCACCATGAATGTACAGATGCCGAGCAAAACCATGCCGATAATAATATGGAGCCCGTGCAGCCCCGTAATCACATAATAGAGCCCGAAAAAAATATTCCTCCCCGGAGGACCGGAAGCCATATCAGGGGAGTTGGGATAGATGCCGTGATGAAACTTAGCCCCCCATTCAAAGTATTTATTCACCAGGAAGATGCCTCCCATCACAAAAGCGCTGACGAGAAAAATGACGGCAGGTTTAAGGGTCTTTTTTTCGACAGCTGTTATGGATGCAGCCACTGCGAAGCTGCTGACCAGGAGAAGGAGGGTGTTTACCGCACCAAAAGCGAGCTGGAGTTCTTTGCCGCCCGTGATAAAATCATCAGTATACCGGCTGAAATAGGCGGCGTAGAGAATAAAGAGTCCGCCGAAGAGCATGATCTCCGTGTATAAAAAGAGCCACATGCCGAGTTTGGTGCCGGCTATATCCTGATCCTTATGCATTTTGCCTCTTCTGTTCCCTGCCTTTATTGATCACTTCCGTAAAATCATAGGGGAAAGATTTAACGTCAGGGGCATCGATGAAATTATGTAATGGCGGCGGTGACGGGATTGACCATTCCAGAGTTGTCCCTCCCCAAGGATCTGCTTCAGCAGTCCGCTTTTCTTTAAAACTTAAAAAAAGGTTGATAAATAGAAGGGCTGTGCCGGCCACGAGAAGGTATCCGCCGATCCCGGCAAGCATGTTGCCTGTTTCAAACTGAGGCATATAGTCGTAATACCTGCGCGGCATCCCCATAATGCCGAGGATAAACATGGGCATATAATGGAAAATAAATCCAACGGTGATCATGGTTGCAGCGATATACGCTTTTTTAAAATCATACATCCGCCCGAAAATTTTCGGCCACCAGAAATGGAGGGCTGCGAAAAACGCGAAACCGGTTCCGCCAAACATGACAAAATGAAAATGGGCGATAACAAAGTGGGTGTCATGAACATGGATATTGGTTCCTGCAGAGCCGAGCACAAGGCCGGTAAGGCCGCCGGTTGAAAACAGGTAGATAAAGCAGAGGGCAAACAGGAGCGGAGGAGACATCTGGATGGATCCCTTGTACATGGTGGATATCCAGCTGAACACTTTGACCGCGCTAGGGATGGCCACAAGAAACGTGAGTAAAGAAAAGACAAACACAGCCACATCACTCATGCCGCTGGTGAACATGTGGTGGGCCCATACCATGGAGCCGGCAATAGCGATAGCCATGCTTGATGCTACAATCGCTTTGTATCCGAAAATCGATTTTCTTGAAAATACCGGTATGATTTCAGAGATAACCCCCATGCCAGGAAGGATCATGATATATACGGCTGGATGGGAGTACATCCAGAAAAGGTGCTGGTAAAGCAGGGGATCACCGCCCCTGGAAGGATCAAACAACCCGATACTGAAAAACCGTTCAAACAGTACCAAAAGCAGGGTAATCGACAGTACTGGTGTGGCCAGGAGCTGTACCCATGCTGTGGCATACAAGGACCATGTAAACAAAGGGATCTGCAGCCACCCCATCCCTTTCACTCTCATTCGATGCACTGTAGTAATAAAATTGAGACCTGTCAGCATGGACGACATGCCGAGGATAAAAGCGGCAAACACAGCCGCGGAAACGTTTGTTTCTGTTGACACGCTGAAAGGGACGTAAAAGGTCCATCCTGTATCAGGCGGTCCCCCAAAGAAAAGAGAGAGCATGGCGAATATGCCGCCAAGGATATACAAATACCATGAGAGGAGATTAAGTTTGGGAAAGAATACATCATCTGTACCGATCTGTATGGGCAGGAGGAAGTTTCCGAAAATCGCTGGTATAGCCGGTATAATAAAGAGGAAGATCATGATTAC
>JANQFQ010000078.1 GCA_028277765.1 Desulfobacterales bacterium | reverse complement strand
TTAAATTTTCGAACTAAATTGCCTTTTGTTTTGAAATTTGGATTTTGGTCATTTAATATTGTTTCGGATTTCGATATTCGGATTTCGGATTTTTAATATTTATTTAATGGAATTGCTTTGGAAAAAACTGACACTGTCTGTAAAGCCAAATCTAGACTTTTACAGGTCAGGACACCTTATGACAACTAAACGTAAAACCGGATTGTTAAGCCTTCGCGTCAGCCTTCCCGGCCTCCTTGTTTCATGCGGCATTACTGCTTCCGTGCTTACCCTGCTTGGGTTTCTTGGACGATTCTGGTGGCTTTTTGATCTTTGTTCTCACTTTCGTGTCCACTACTTGTTAACCTTAGCAATTGTCATTCCTGTCTCTCTTTTGCTCAGGCAATATAAAACAGTGGTCTTTTTTATTATCCCTGCTGCGCTGAATATTATCCTTATGGCCCCTTTCTATATGAGCAGACCAGCCAATGCTGCAGACTCTTCATATAACATACGGGCAATGCTTATCAATGTTGACACATTTAATGAAGACTACTCTTTAATCGCTCAAACCATAAAAGATGATGATCCTGACATTTTCATCCTTTTAGAAGTGAATCATGAATTGCTCAGTAATCTAACCTTTTTACAAAAAACACATCCTTTTTCAACGGGCTATAATGCAAGGGATTATATGGGAATTTCTCTTTACAGCCGGTTCAAACTAAAAGATTCAAAAATAATGACCTTTGGAAAAGAAGAAGCCCCTTCTGTTTTTGCCGAGATTGAGACCAAAGCCGGTAACCTTTCCATTCTAGGCGTGCATCCAATTGCGCCATGGGATAAGCACTATTCCCATCAGAGGAACAATCATTTTAAAGCTATCTCAAATTTTATAAACACAATAACCGGGCCGGTGCTTCTTTTGGGGGATTTTAATGCAACACCCTGGTCCTATCATTTCCAGCACATGTTGAAAAAGAGCGGTCTGAAAAACAGTTCTTACGGCTATGGCATACAGCCCACGTGGCCGGCCGACAAATTGATTTTCTTTATTCCCATTGACCACTGCCTCCACTCACAGGGAATAAGCATCCTGGACAGGCGGACAGGCCCCCCTGTGGGATCTGATCATCTGCCGGTAATCGTCGATTTTTTCCTGACTCCCACGGATGCAAACAACACTGCGGATATGCACACTGAATCTCTAACAGGCTAAACCAGAATGCTTATAATGGTTTTCTTTATAGTTATTTCTGGAAAATACAGATTATAAGGCTGTCCCATGCATGATAGAAAAAAATTCGATGTCGCCATTATCGGTGCCGGACCAGGGGGTGCTCTCCTCGCCTATTTCTTAGCACGAAGCTCTCTGAATGTACTGATCATGGAAAAAAAAGGACTCCCAAGGTATAAACCCTGCGGCGGTGGCCTTACTCAAAAGGCCCTTAACATTATCCCCTTTGACATAAGCAACGTAATTGAGGAGACAGCCTTAACAACGGAAATCCGCGTGAACGGTCAAACCGTGTTTGATGAAACCTTTAATGAACCTGTGATTAGCATGGTAATGAGGGACCGGTTTGACCATTTTATTACAGAAAAGGCTGTTGCGGCCGGAGCAATCTTAAAGGAAGGAATCTCTTTTAAATCAGTTGCAGGACAGCCAGGAAATCTTGAGGTAGGAACTTCCGGGGAAACGTTCCAGACAAAACTCATTGCCGGGGCAGACGGTGTTAACAGCAGAACCGCAAAGGCCCTGGGATTAAAACCCAGCTTTAAAACAATGGCCGCGTTGGAAGGAGAAATTTATCCCCTGGCAGAGGGTTCTTTTACACCTTATAAAAACTCAGTCTGTTTCGACTTTGGTGTGATACCCAAAGGGTATGGATGGATATTTCCAAAGCAGGACCATCTCTCCGCCGGCGTGCTGACGTTGTCAAAAAATATGACCGGTTTAAACAACTATTTCTCCTCTTATCTGAAGTCAAGATCACTTGATACGGTTTCTGATGTCCGGATATTGAAGGGGCATTTAATTCCATACGGTCCGGGCAAAAAGAGTATCCTTGCGGATAAAAGAGGACTGCTTGTGGGTGATGCCGCAGGGTATACAGACCCTGTTACCGGTGAAGGGATATATTACGCGGCAAAGACAGCAACGCTTGCTTCATCAATTATACAAAAAGCCCTAAAAAACGGCTATGACCATATGGATAGTTACAATGATCTTGTAAAAAAAGAATTTCAAAAAGAGACTGCCTGTGCACTGAACTTTGCCCGCCTTTTATATAATTTTCCAAAAATCAGTTATAAACTCATGCAAAAAAAGGGAGCATCCCTGGGGCGGTACCATATTGACATCATATCCGGCAGAAAAACCTACGCAGAACTCCAAAAGGAGATGTTTAACCTTAAAAAAACAGTCTCCATACTATGGTCACTTTTTTCCCGCAAGCAGTAATTTTTCAGTTTCTACTACACAGGACTGAGCGCTTTAAGAGGGGAAAACCCGCCATTAAACCTTACACCTAGCTGACCTATACTTAATTGTATAAGTCTTGATTTGACATTACATAGGATGTCAGATTTTATTAAAAGCGATGCTTTTAAATAAGTGAAAAACACCGAAATAATGATATGGCCTTTCAATGCTTTAATAGTGGCCAGAATTATTTCAAATAAAATGTAGGGTGGGCTGTGCCCACCATATTGATTAATAATGTATTCTGCCTTATTTGGTGGGCATAGCCCACCCTACGATGCTATTAGCCACACCATCTTTGAAAAAATCTCTGTTTAACCATGGCTATCAAGTTCGATCTCTGGATGTTCAGTTGGAAGGGTAAACCAAAATGTTGTCCCTTTTCCAATTTCTGATTCTATCCAGATGTTTCCTTTATGCCGCTCCACAATTTTTTTGCAAACAGCCAGGCCAATGCCAGTGCCTTGATATTCCTTGCGGGAATGTAATTTTTGAAATATCTGAAACACTCGATCTGCATCTTTAGGCGAAATGCCAATGCCATTATCGTGAACACCAAAAACCCAATTGTCCTGTTCTTTTTTGACCGAGATATGAATTTCAGGCGTTCTATCTGAACAAAATTTCAATGCATTCCCGATCAGATTTTGAAATAGCTGTATCATCTGTGATTCATCAGCAATTATGGACGGCAGGCTGTCATGAGTGATTTTTGCGTTAACTTCTTTAATCTTAACTTCAAGATTTTTTATTGTTTTTGTTAATATATTTTCTACAGTTGTTTCTTCAAATGGTTTGCCCTTTGTGCCGATTCGAGAATAATGGAGCAGGTCATTTATTAATTGCTTCATCCTGGAAGCACCGTCTAAAGCAAATTCAACAAACTCTTTTGAATCAGAATCGAACTTTTCCTTATTACGCTTTTCAAGAAGTGCAACATAGCTGGAAATCATTCGAAGGGGTTCTTGTAAGTCATGAGAAGCGATATAGGCGAAATATTCTAATTCTTCATTCGTCCGTTTTAATTCGTCTTCAATTCTTCTTCGGCTGGATATCTCTTTTATCAACTGACCATTTGCTTTTTTAATTTTTTTTTCAATTGTATAATCATTATAATAGACTAAAATATTTATAATTATAATAAATAATAGGGCTGTACAATACATCAGTGCATTAAACATGGGATACAGGCCTTTTTTTAACATGGCGATACCCTCCCTGTATGGAGGACAGTACAGGCCCACGATTATTAATGCCCCTATCAGTAACAGATACAAACCAATGATGTATTTTTTTCATAAGGTGTAAAAAAGAATATCACTGAACCACCTGTACAAAAATAGATATAATGGATCCCAGACTGTTTGCCTAATGACATGGCCACTAATAAGACTAATGATATTGTGCATATAAAAGTAAGAACGCGGGATAGTCTGATTAAACCGATTTTATTTTGCAAAGGGATGGACAATAAAACGACTGTTTCAAATATGACAACTACAGCATTTCCATAGGACTCAAGCCATGCAAAAATGAAAATAAAGACAGCTGTAAGTGAACCAATAATTACACCCATAATATTTGATATTTGAACCCGCTTCAATAATTGTGTGTCCATATCCGGTTTAACACCAGCATTAGCACACCAAATAACCAGTTCTTTAATCCTCAACAATAAAGATGTAATGAAGCGCATTTTTCTGTTCCTCTTATCTTTTTATGTTTTCAGTCCCTCTTTGAGAAAGGGGGAAGATTTGCTCCCCTCTTTTTTAAAAGAAGGGCTGTAGGAGATTTTTTAAGTTGAATCTTTTTTAAGTCAATAAAACCTATTTTTTTCTGTATTTAGTTGCTTTTATAAGGGCATACAAACTCAATACTCTGAATGCCAAAATCGCGACATCTTTTCTTGTCATATAGTCTCCATTTTAGAATTTCGGAAGAAGTCACTATTATCACGTTGTTTACAATGTCGTCACCCCATCCCATTCTTCTCCTGGTGGATTATTTTTTAATCGGTTGGCTTTTTCCAGAAAAAGTCTGGAAGGGGTATCCTGGGAATCTGTTTCAAGGGCTTTTTTAAACGCTTCACAGGCTGTCTCCCATTGCCGGTTCCTATACGCTGTAAGCCCTTCCTCAAAAATCTTTACAAGTTCCCTGGTCCGGTCGTCTGATCTGTCTTTATAGTCCAACAACTCATAAATCGTCACTGGCTCTTTCTTCCCCTTCACCCTGACGATGTCAAGTTTACGGGTCAAAAATCTGCTGTCAAGGCTGGCAGCAGTAAATTCACTTAAGATGACCTGTGTGTCGTAAATCTTGTTCAGGCCCTCTAGACGAGACGCCAGGTTTACCGGATCACCAATAATGGTATAATCCTTGAATTCATGACTCCCCAGGTTGCCGATGGTAACAACACCTGTATTCAGCCCTATTCCGATTTCCATCTGTTCAAAGTCCTTACTCTTGTCCTGCTTAAGCGTTTTTAAGGCCTCAATCATACCGAGCGCTGCCTCACATGCCTTTACCGGATGGTCAGGAAACGGCAGGGGGGCGCCGAAAAAAGTCATCACTGCGTCACCCATCAGCTTGTCCAGTGTCCCCTTGTGAGACTGTATCACTGGAATCATAGCGTCAAAAAAGATGTTCAGCACACGGCTGGTATCTTTTGCCCCGAGGTTTTCAGATAACGGTGTGAAATTCCGCAGGTCACAAAATAGAATGGTCAATTCCTGATGACGGCCTTCAAGAGTAGCGGCAATGTCCTGAGTGATCAATTCATCAACAACTGCCGGAGATACATACTTCCCGAACACGCTTGTTACCTGCAGCATCTTTTTCCGGAAAAATATCTTTTGAAGAATCACCCCCACGACAAACTGGACAAGAAGAATACAAATCACCGGTGTGATATCGAGCCACATGAGTTGCTGGATAAAAACAAAATGAGCGCTTCCTGTCACACCCACAAGGCAACTGACTAGGAGCAGAACCACCCAGAGCATGTTTACTCTGGGAAGATAAAACATCAGGCCGATCAGTCCCGCGATGGCGATTAACGCCATATTAAAACCGGGCATTCTCAGAAAAAAATTTCTACTCAAAATTGTTTCCACTGCAAAGGCATGGCAGGCAACCCCTGGATCTTTATTGCCAAGTACCCCTTCAACAATGGTGCCGGATCTGTCTTTGAAAGCAGCGCCTGGGGTCTGAAATCGTGAAAACGGTGTGCTAAAAAAATCCTTTTGCACTGCCAGGCTGCTCCCCATGATAACAAGCTTACCTTTGACCGACTGCTGGGAGAACCGGTTCATGACCACGTCAGCAAAGGACAGACAGGTAAATGCCTTGTAATCCCCTTTGAAATTAATCATCAGTTCGGGAAAGGGGAGGCGGATGTTGCGACTCTTTTTGTCACCCATCACGAAAAAATCTTTTTGTGAGAAATCGAACGTATAATCGATATTGAGAAATACCCTGGCCAGTTCAAGGGAAAAGGAAGGGAAGAGTTCCACGCCCCCTTCTGCAAGCGGCTTAGTATTCAAAAAACGGACCCGCCGTAAAATGCCGTCCTCATCAAGGGGAAAATCGATAAAACCGTCTCCAATCATCGCTTCCCTGAATACGGGAAGTGGCAGGACCTCCCTTCCGTCAAGAGTTGAAACAATTCTTGGGAGGATAATATTGCTGCAGTCATTTATGGCCCCGGCAAGAAGAACGTCCGCTTCCGGGTCCGGGTCTGGTGCGGATAAGAGCATATCAAGGCCGATAACCTCCGCGCCGGCAACGCAAAGGTTGCTAAGGGCTGTCGCCACATGACGGCTTGACCAGGAGCATTTGGATCTTCCCAGTTCAGTGGCGCTTTTATCGTCCATCAGGACCAGAACAATATTGCCAGAGGTTCTGCCTGTGCCGCGCCATTTAATGTGAAGATCATAAAGGAAATTATCTACTCTTTTATAAAGATCAATATGATAGCATACAGATACGCCTGCGATAACACAAAACGTGCTGAGCAGTGTCAGGAAAAACTGAATCCGGGTTAACCGTTTTGCAGAAATCATTTACCTGTCTGGGTGTTTTGCGATATAAACCTGATTTTTCCCCTCAATACCGCCGATTGGACTTGATACAATAACAATAACCCGGCATTGTTTAAGGATATTGGTTGATGCGTCTTCCGCTTTAAGTTGAAGAGCGTCGCTTTCACTTATAACCAGGTTTGCCTGAGAAAGGCCCTGTGCCTCTTGAACATTCTTAATGATAAACCTGCCCCGTTTCTGTTTTTTCATGCCCTTGTTATTCTCTTCCGGCTTTGCTTCCTCAGCATAAGCGTTTTGAACAGGAAACAGGAGCCCGGCAGCGGCAAAAAGTTTGTTAATCGCCATTGAGCTGGAAAGTAACTGTTCCTGGGGTGTGTCTGAAACCACATATCTCACCATACCTCTTTTACGAAGTGACTCTTCGTTTACACTGTTTACAGCATAAACATCTTTACCTGTTGGTGTAACTACTTTTGGGAATAGGGCCGGTCTGACCTGTGCCAGCTGCGGCAGTCCCCTTGCGTCAAGAACCAGCCATGGTTGGCCACTGTCATCAATCCCTTTATCAGGAGACTTTTTAGGAAGGTCCTTCCAGTCAGGTATTGTTTTCAACCGGTTTAACAGGTTGGATGTAAGTCCCTGCACACCATTTAATGGTGCTTTTAACGTGACTTCATAGTATGGATGCTGTATATTGCCGATCAGTTCTGTTTTATGCTCCCTAAAGTGCACAAGCGCGCTAACCTTTATAACAACCTTTTCTTTGCCCAGCGCTTCAAGGTTCTTTTTGTCATCCAGGCGGATATTGGCCGCAAGATGGACGATATTTCTCGTAGCAACCACTTTTGCTGTACGTTTTGCCTTAGGTCTTGATCCTTTGTTGACATGAAGATATCCTCTGCCGGTGCCATAAATGTACCCATTATCCCAGTCTATCCATCCGATCGGAAACTGTTCAACAAAAGGGGAAAGCTGTTTTTCACCAGGTGGATCGGAAACAGCAGGCAAGGAAAAAACAACGAGTACAAGAAACACGCAGACCGCTGACACTATCAATCCTGTATTTACATATAATATTTTTTTCATGTTTTCCCCCTGTTTTTTTACAGCGTTTTTGGCTGACCCAGGTGGGTCTGTTTAATTATATGGTTGAAATCATTTAAAGGTTTTTTTACTATACTGTGTATTATCATATTAATAGTCAAAAAGTCCAATTCAATTTTTTAAATACACATATGCCACTTACTCGCTTTTATATTCTGTTTTTTCTGTTATCAATTTTAACGATGATATACAGCTGCGGCACTGCAGTACAGGTTCAGATCGATTACAAGGGCATGTGCGTCAAACAGGATCTCGGGCAGGCGCTCAACAACGAGGTAATAAAATGGAAAGGGGTTCCCCACTGCCTGGGGGGAACAACCCTCAAATGTGTGGACTGTTCCGGACTGGTAATGAAGATATTTGAATCAATGTGCGGTATCAGGCTCCCCCGGACAACAAAAGAGCAGGCAAAAATCGGAACATCTGTAAGCCGGAAAGAACTCATCGCCGGTGATCTGGTTTTCTTTAAACCTGGATTTAAAAAACGCCATGTAGGTATCTGCCTGGACAGCAACCGTTTTGTTCATACCTCTGTCAGCAAAGGGGTAACCATTTCTCGACTGGATAATCCCTATTGGAAAAAACACTATTGGAAAGCAAAACGTATAATTGAGTAAAATATCAAAAAAACCGGACACATACCATATATTGTGTGCGAACAATAAAAAGACACCTTCCCTTGTGTTTTTTTTCTTTACAAGCCACCTTTTTCCTGATATTAATATTCAAATTTAAAAACAACTTGTTTTTTTCTCATTTTTCAGATACTTGTCTGGCTCTTCACCAGATATATATACAGGAGACATTATCATATGAAACTAAAAAAGCTTGAAATATCCGGCTTTAAGTCATTTCCTGAGAAATCAAGCATTCTGTTCCCTCCCGGTGTATCAGCAGTGGTGGGTCCCAATGGGTGCGGCAAAAGCAATATCGTAGACGCCCTGAAATGGGCCATGGGTGAACAGAGTGTAAAACAGCTCCGCGGCAAATCCATGGAAGATGTCATTTTCTCAGGTACTGATGGGAAACCTCCTTTAAACATGGCTGAAGTATCCCTGACACTTATAAACGATAATGGATCCGCACCTGAAGAACTCAAGGATTTTTCCGAAATAATGGTTACAAGACAGCTTTACCGCTCAGGAGAAAGCGCTTATTACTTAAACAAACAGCCTTGCCGGCTCAAAGATATTCATAATGTGTTCCTGGGCAGCGGCATGGGCGCCAAATCCTATGCCGTGATTCAACAGGGGAATATCGGTGCTATTACAGAAGCAGGCCCAGAAGAAAGGCGTGTATTTATAGAAGAAGCTGCTGGTGTTACGCGCTATAAAACCAGAAAAACGGAAACACTCCGCAAAATCAACTCGACCAATCAAAATCTGCTTCGGGTGACAGATATCATCGCTGAAGTAAAGCGCCAGATGAACAGCCTGAATCGACAGGCAAAAAAGGCCGAAAGGTATAAACGGTACAAGGACAAAAAAAAGAAATTTGATATTTTCTCAGCTATTTTTCATTATGATCGTATAACAGATAAAATCAAAGAGACAGATACCCTTCTTGAAGATCTAAAAAATTCAGACTTTGAGAACGTGACCAGGGTCAGCGAACTTGATGCAGCCATAGAAGATATAAAGCTCCAGCTTTCAAACAAAAACCAGGAGATCTCCAAACAAAAATCCCGCAAGCATGAAATAGAGCTCCGTACAAACAGAGTGGAAAATGACCTGGGCCATTTTAAGGAAGAGACCAGGCGCCTTGAAAATGAAATTGAAGGGCTTGAAAAATCAGAAAAAAATCTTAAGGATCAAAAAAGAAAGATTGAGTTGGAAATCTCCCTTGAAAAACAGCTTAACACAAGCCTGCAGGAAGCGATTAAGGGTAAAAAGGCGGCTATAGAGAAAGAGAGCCTGACTTCCCGTGAAAAAAAGGAACAGCTTGACAAGTCTGATCAAGAGCTTGAAACAGTAAGAACCCGTTTTAACGAACTGGTGGCTGAAGAGGCTAAGTATAAAAATATCTGCCTGAACGCCACAAACAATCGCCAGAGTCTCGGCCGTCGCCTGGAACAAAATGATGAAGACCGGAAAAATATTGAAAAAGAAGTAGACAGGCATGAACAAAGAAAAATCGCATCAGAAGGAGACCTGAGAACGATAAAAAACGAAATGATCGGCCTGGAAAAACAGATCACGGACGTACAGAAAATACTGGAAACAAAAAAAGAGGACCTCAGCAATCAGGTCAGGCAGGTTCAGACATTGGAGATAGAAAAAAGTAAGGCAAAGTCGAACCATATCACCTTAAAGAAAATGGACGACAACTTTGAGTGGTATAAGGATGGTGTTAAGGCCATCATGAAGACCGAGGAATATAAACAGGGTGATCTTTTTGAAGAAGAAGAGGAGATTGAAAAACCTGATGAAGAACATATCCTCGGTCTCATGGCCGACATTATCGATCCTGAGCCTGGATTTGAGACCGCGGTCGAAGCCGCCTTGGGGGAATCCCTGCAGTATATCATCGTCAGGAATCAGGGAGCCGGCATTGATGCAATTAGATACCTCCAGGCCAAAGACGCCGGCCGCGGCGGGTTCATTCCCTTGTCAGCAGTAAAGAGAATTATCTGCAAACAGGAGAATCTGCCTGAAGATCCTAACGCGCTGCTGAATCATATATCTGTAAAATCAGGATTTGAAAACATAACCGAAGCATTGTTGGGACATGTTTCTGTGGCCCGGGACATGGAAGATGCCATGGAGACATGGAACCGTTTTCAGGAAACAAATGATGATACACTCAAAACAATCGTTACCAAAAACGGTGATGTTATCTCTCCGAACGGTATCATGATGGGGGGGAGCAAGGATAAACTGGATGGAATCCTGGCCAAAAAGAAAGAGATTAAAGAGCTTGAGTTACGAATCTCAGAGATTGATACCCTTCTGGAAGAAGCGCGTCTCAAGCAGAGAGTTCTTGAATCTGAGTTTAAATCAACCGAGGACACACTGCAAAAACTGATTGAACAAAAAAATGTAACCGCCCAGAAAGTACTGGAAGCGGAAAACGCTTGTTACAGAGCAGCAGAGGATCTGAAAAACGCCAAAAGCCACCTGGAAATCATCTTTCTGGAGCAGGAACAGCTTTTTGGAGAAAAGAATGATATTGATAATGAGATGATCCGGTACAATGAAGCCTTAGAAAGTAACAAGCGGGAGACAGAAGCTGTGCAGGATAAAATCGCGGGATTATCAGAACATATCAGCTCAGCTTCAGAAGAATTAGAGGATTACACCCAGCGTGTCAGTGAACTTCAGGTCAGCCTGTCAAACCTGAACGCGAGAATGGAAAACAGTTCCAGTACCCTGTGGCGGCATAAGCAGTATCTGGAAGATATTGTTCAGCGCACAGAAGCTCTGGGCTCAGAAATTACTCAAAAAATCAGCAGGAAAAAGACCACTGATCAAAATATCTTTGAATCCCAGGACAACTTGTCTGAAATGTATGAACGTTTAAAGCATCTGGATAAGATTCTTGATACAAATGAAGCTGAATACGGAGAAATCAGCGAACAGCTTCAAAAGAATGATGATGCCATTTCTGCCTTAAAGAGCGAACGGGAGAAGAACCTGGAAAAACTTCGGCAGCTGGAAGTTGAACAGTCAAGACGCACTATGCAGCGTAATAATATCTCCGAAAGGATTGAAGATAGTTACGACTACCCCCTTGACCAGTTCAGAACGGAATACAAAGAGGACTACAACGCCCTTGAAATTCCCATCGAAGAGGTGGAAAAAGAGGCTGCGACGCTCAGGGAAAAAATAGCAAGAATCGGGGAGGTAAACCTTGGGGCCATCTCTGAATTCAAAGAGCTTGAAGAGCGTTACAATTTCCTGTGTGAACAGCGGGATGATCTGGAAAAAAGCATTAATGACCTTTTTAAAGTAATTAAAAAAATCAACAAAATTACCCAGGAACGGTTTATTAAAACTTTTGATGCGGTTAATGAAAAGCTAAAGGATGTCTTCCCCCGTCTTTTTGAAGGGGGTACAGCCCTTCTGAAAATGACCGATCCAAACAATCCCCTTGATACCGGCGTTGAATTCATGGTGACCCCTCCGGGTAAAAAGCTCACAAGACTGAGTCTCCTTTCAGGTGGTGAAAAAGCCCTGGCTGCTATTGCGTTCATCTTTTCGATCTTCCTGATTAAGCCTACGTCCTTTTGTCTCATGGACGAGATTGACGCCCCTCTGGATGAAGCAAATGTTTACCGTTTTAATAATCTATTAAAAATCATCGGTGAAAAATCCCAGATCATCATGATCACCCATAATAAAAAGACCATGGAATTCGCGGACATACTCTTTGGCGTAACAATGGAAAAGAAAGGGGTCTCACAGATCGTATCCGTAGACTTCGATCGCGCTGTATAGATAAAAGCTTATACCGAAAAGGCTTAAATTTCGTTTGAATAGTAAACGACACTATTCAACTCAGCTTTACCAAGGGCGAACCCAAGGTTCGCCCTTCTACATAATTTTTTAACCAATAAAACCAACCCAACCAATAAGACCAATTAAACCAATCAATCAAACAGGAAAACAACGTTGAAATCGATAATTACCAGACTGACAACTTATATGGATAACGGAGTGGTGTTGGCCCGTGATTTTTTTACGCCAGTAGATATGAAATGGCTGATCGCAATGGCAGGGCTCCTTGTATTTATTTTTATTCTTCTCATGCTCAGACGGAGGCGCCGGCTAGGAGAAGATATCGGTGAAATACCCGCGGACAAAGAAAAGCAGATAGAAATAGAAGTTGCCCCTGGCGATGACACCTTAGAAACACCGCAAGTAACAGATGGAGTTGAAGCTGTTGTTACACCTGAACCTGTTTCTGACACAATAAAAAAAGAATCCCCTGATGAAAGGCCTGAACCCGCTCCTGGTCCTGACACTGCTGAAAAAGAACTGGCTGAAGAAAAGGCTGGACCGATCAGTTTTTTTCAGCGTCTGAAAAATGGTATGGCCAAAACCCGTGACAATCTCTCAGGCCGTCTTGACCAGATTGTCTCTGGAAACAGAAAGCTTGATGATGACCTTCTTGAAGAGATCGAAGAACTGCTCATTACATCAGACATAGGCGTCTCAACATCCATGGATATCATTGAACGCCTTGCGAAAAAATCGAGTGACATATCAGCGGACACCCTGAAACAGACACTTAAAGATGAACTCTTGTCTATTATGGAAGCATACCAGCCTGAAACAGAAACAGTCTCAGCCAGCCCTCATGTTATAATGGTCGTGGGTGTAAATGGTGTTGGCAAAACCACCACCATCGGCAAGCTGGCCGCCCGCTATACCGGCCAAGGGAAAAAAGTGCTGATTGCAGCAGCCGACACCTTCCGGGCGGCTGCTTCAGAACAGCTTACCATTTGGGCGGAAAGGGCTGGAGCAGACATCGTGAAGCACAAAAGCAACTCTGATCCCGCGGCTGTAGCCTATGACAGTATAGAAGCCGCTATAGCGAGAAAAGCGGACGTGGTTATTGTGGATACAGCTGGAAGACTGCACACAAAAGTGAATCTTATGGAAGAATTGAAAAAGATAAAAAGAACCATCGGCAAAAAAATGCCTGAAGCACCCCATGAAACCCTGATGGTCCTGGACGCCACAACCGGTCAGAACGCCCTGTCACAGGCAAAACTATTCAATGAGGGAATAGAAGTAACCGGAACCGCTTTAACAAAACTGGATGGTACTGCCAAAGGCGGAATTGTTATCAGCATTTGCAGCACACTCAATATCCCGCTCAAATATATCGGCGTAGGCGAACAGATTGACGACCTCCAGGATTTTGATTCTGTCACGTTTGTGGATGCCTTGTTCTGAATATTAAATTTTTCTATTGACATGGAAACCCTGCTTTTATAAAAAATCTTTATTGAACAGATACTGACCTGACCGACTGATAAATTACACATTGAATCCTGTAAATATTTTTCGTTAAACAATCTTCCTTTGAATAACTCTTTTGGAGTTATCAGCGTTTTATAATTTTAAAATTTTTTTTTGCAACACATATCCAGAAGATGTGAGCTGTTTATCAGATAATACAGCCACGAAACATTTTAGGGTACCTCTAAAAATTAGATTTTTGGTTCGAGCACAAGGCATGCGAAAATTTTAACCGGAGGAATACATTGAGTATTTTGAGGATTAAAATTTTCGCATGCCTTGTAATCGAGCCAAAAGGTAATTTTTAGAGGTGGCCTTAATTCTTTAAATCGTTTATTAAAATGTGTCAAAGGAATGAAAGATGAATCTGCCTTTGGCTCAAACTCTTTCTGGGTTCAGACCCCTGACTT
>JANQFQ010000072.1 GCA_028277765.1 Desulfobacterales bacterium | reverse complement strand
TATCCGCCACCGCCGCCACCGCCGGTTACTTCCAATCCTTTGCCGCCATCCATGCCGTCTTCAGGTGTGTACACGGGCATGGTTGTTGACGCCAGCGGGCTTGGCGCAAAGCCGGCCATGTCACCCAAAATTTTGGATGAAAACGGACAGGAAGTATATGGATCAGCCTATGTCAGCCGTGAATTTGCTGTTCAGCAGGGGATGAGCGGGTATGCCAAGAATCTTGCTTCAGCTCAAGGCAATCAGCGGGTTACCAATAATCCGGTTACCGTTAAAGGGATTAAGACCAAGGGGCCCGGACGTTCTGATATTGTTATTAGTAATGCGGATGCCGCCAGACTAAAAAGTGCTTCTGACAACCTGTCATTTATGAAAAAATGCCGTGTGATGATAGTGCTTGATTAACAGGCTGATTTAAACTGTCGGTTTTTTAGTTGATTTTTAAAACTCTCTTTGTTTTGCGAAGGAGGTATCATGAATTATAAAAAACTATTTTTAGTCGCGCTTTCTATCGGCATGCTTTTTCTTTACGCGTGCGGTCCTAAAGCCGTGGCACCGCAGGCTGAACTTGACACGCCGGAACATCATGTTTCAACAGGAAACAAACTGTTAAAGCGTGCAGAAAGGCTTGATAATGATGCGGCAAGGGCCGCTAAGCTGGATGAGGCGTTAAGTGAATTTAACAGGGCCAAAGCTCTTGATCCCAAGTTTTCCCCAGCTTATGTGGGGATTGGGCTTGTTTATGGTTTCAAGGGGGATCATAATAAATCTTTCAAAAATATGAAAAAGGCAAAATCCCTTGCTGTGGACAAAGAGCAGGAACTGGACGTTCTTGTCGGATATATGCGTCTTTATATCTTGGCCAAGAACAAGGTACACGACAAATGGCTTAAAAAGGTAGAGGCGTTATATCATAAGGCGGTTAAGCACACGCCAGACACCCCTAAGGTCCATTACTACATGGGAGAGGCTTACAAGCTTTCATACATGTTCAGGGAGGCGTCGCTGCAGTATACAAAGGTTCTTGATCTGGATAAGGATTTTGTTGAGGAAGCAGATAAACAGTACGCGATTGTACAGAAGATTGAAAGGGCCATGCCCGGAACATCAGTGGGAAAGAAAATCGCCCTGCTGGATAAGATTACACGGGCAGATATTGCGGCTCTTTTTATCGAGGAACTTAGAGTCGATGAGCTGTTTGAAAACAGGACCAAAAAGGAATTTGATACTGCTTATCACGCTCCGGATCAGCATGATTACAACACTGGCAGCTATGTAAAAGCGCCTGATGTAACGGACATTGATAATCATGTGCTGAAAGCGGATATAAAGGCTGTCATGGCAGTCGGTATCAAGGGGCTCCAGCCGTTCCCGGATCATACATACCAACCGTATAAAACCATAACACGGGCTGAATTTGCGATAATGATAGAGGATATACTGGTAAAGATTATTGGCGACGATAGCCTTGCCACAAGATTTATCGGTAATGTGTCTCCTTTTCCTGACTTAAGAGGGGATCTTCCTTATTTTAACGCGGCAATGGTCTGCACTACCAGGAACATAATGGAAGTCAAGGAGGTACGGTCAGGAGAGTTCGGTCCCCATGGTGTCGTGCCAGGGTCGGATGCCCTGTTAAGCCTGAGAGCACTCAAGACACAGCTGAAAAAATATTAACAGCATAAAAAATGGAGCAAACGCAATGAAATATAATCTTCGTTTTATCGCTGCTGTTTTACTGGCGCTTTTCTTGATTCCCTGTATTGTCCTGGCAGGCAGCAAGGCAATAAAGGTTGGAATCGATTCCGGCAAGGCGGAAATAACCCTGCTGGAAGGGAAAGCTATCCTGGAGAAAAAGGCTGATAAAAAGAAAATAAATTTGTCCAAGGGAGATTTCCTTGAAAAGGGCGACCGCATTACCACTGGCAAAAAGTCGAGGATGGAATTAAAACTCCCTGACGGCAGCTTTTTACGGTTTAGTGAACTGAGCACATTTGAACTGACAGAGGTTTCAGCGAACTATAAAGAAAAAAGACGGAATATCAGTGTCAACATTGTGCTTGGTAAAACATGGGCAAAAGTGTCCAAACTGTTCAGGAAAAAAGGACGTTTTGCTGTTTCCACGAAAACAGCTGTGGCTGGTGTTCGCGGTACGGATTTCAGTATGGACGTGAACAAGGATAATTCGGCCGTACTAAAAGTATATGATGGAGAAGTTGAGGTGAGTAAGCGGAAGGAGGAGGCGCCAGCCTCTGCTGCACCGCCCGGAATATACACGAATCCTGTCCCAATAGCTGGTCCGCGTCCGATAACCATGGAGCAGTGGACCTTTATTGTAGGGAAGATGCAACAGATTAACATTAATCCTGATGGTTCTGCTTCGCCGCCTTTTAGGTTTAACCTTGACAAAGACTTAAGTGAATGGGTCATGTGGAACCGGATGCGGGATAAGCAGGTTCAGGAGATCAAGAAGAATATGCGGAATAAAATAAAAGAAGGAAGCACAGATAGCGCACCACCGCCGGACGTTCCGCCAGTGCCGGCACAGTAGCAGGAATTCTGTAAAAAAAAAGCCGCCGTTGATTATTTTCAACAGGCGGCTTTTTTTAATGAACTATTCGGATTAAGCTTTTTCTTTAATTTTGTCTACCATTCCGGTCTCTTCCCAGGTAAACTCGGGTTCAGTCCTTCCAAAATGGCCATAGGCGGAAGTGGCTTTATAAATCGGTTTAAGAAGATCCAGCTGTTCAATTATTACAGCTGGTCTTAAATCAAACACATCTTTAATGATGTCAGCAATACTACCATCAGAAAGCGTGCCGGTTCCAAAGGTATTGACAAGCACGGAGACCGGCTCAGCTACACCAATGGCATATGCGATCTGAATTTCACATTTTGTCGCAAGGCCGGCAGCCACAAGATTCTTTGCTATATACCTGCCCATATAAGAGGCGCTTCTGTCTACCTTGGAAGGATCTTTACCTGAAAAGCATCCACCGCCGTGACTTCCCTGACCGCCATAAGTGTCCACGATAATTTTTCTGCCCGTTAGGCCGCAGTCGCCCATGGGACCGCCGACAACAAACCGACCAGTGGGATTGATGAAATAGCGTGTGTCTCCATCAGTCATATCTTTTGGAATCACTTTTTTTATCACCTCTTCTATAACTGCTTCTTTTAAATCGTCATAGGAAATATCCGGCTTGTGTTGTGTAGAGACCACAACCGTATCAACCCGTTTCGGCTTATCGTCTTCATATTCAATGGTAACCTGTGATTTCCCGTCAGGCCTTAAAAAATCGAGCGCGTTATTTTTCCTTACAGTTGTCAGCCGTTTACACAGTTTATGCGCAAACATGATTGGCATGGGCATCAGTTCAGGGGTTTCATCACAGGCGTAACCAAACATAATCCCTTGATCACCGGCACCTTGGTCCTTGTACAGCCCTTCGCCGGCAGTAACCCCCTGGGAGATATCAGGTGACTGCCTGTCTATACTGGTAATGACAGAGCATGTCTGCCAGTCAAAACCCATCTGGGAGGAATGGTACCCGATTTCCTGGATGGTATCCCTTACGATTTGGGGCATATCAACATAACAGCTGGTAGTGATTTCTCCCGCGATAAATGCGATGCCAGTTGTGACCATGGTTTCACAGGCGACCCTGCATTTTTTATCCTGCTCCATTATGGCGTCAAGGATTGAATCCGAGATCGCGTCAGCGACCTTGTCTGGGTGGCCCTCTGTGACTGATTCAGATGTAAAAAAATAGTTTTCGTTACTCATGGCAGCTCCTTATAATTAATTTATACCGAAAAGGGCATAGGTTTCGTTTGAATAGTAAACGACACTATTCAACTCAACTTTGAATATCTGTTCTATAAATCATGATGAAGGAAAAAATGCAAATTAAAAATAGAATATTCAAGGATTTATGGTTTTAGAACCATATTGTCAATCAATCGTGTTTTTCCGACTTTTACGGCAAGGGCCATCAGCACCGGGCCCTTAATACTGGTAACCGTATCCAGTGTTTCGGGATCGTTGATTTCCACGTAATCAATATTGGTTCCCGGGTTTGACAGAATAGATTCTTTTGTAATTGTAATAATTTTTTCAGCGTTTTTTTCACCAGTTTTGACCAGTTTTTCTGCATTTTGCAAAGCCTTGTATAGAGACAGGGCAGATGGCCGCTGTTCCGGTGTCAAATATGTATTCCTTGAGCTCATAGCAAGCCCGTCGGGCTCACGTATGGTGGGCCAGCCAACGATGTTTATATCAAAATTCAGGTCTTTTGTCATCTGTCGGATAACAGCTAGCTGCTGAAAATCTTTTTCGCCGAATATGGCGATATGGGGCTTGACAATATTAAACAGCTTTGTGACAATAGTGGCCACACCCCGGAAGTGTTCAGGTCTGGACTTTCCGCAAAGGTGCATCGGCAGTTTTTCCAGGCTGACGTATGTTTGGTATTCTCTTCCGTACAGACTCTCCTTGATTGGCGTAAAAACAGTATCAACACCCTCTTTGCGGGCAAGTTCAAGGTCCCTGTCCATGTCCTGAGGATAGGCGTCAAGGTCTTCATTTGGGCCGAACTGGGTGGGATTCACAAAAATGCTGAGTACAAGGCTGTCTGCGCGTTTTCTCCCTTCCCTGAGCAGGGAAAGGTGTCCTTCATGGAGATATCCCATGGTCGGTACAAACGCGATGGTCTTGCCATCTGCCCGCAATTGGTCGGAATAGGCCTGCATCTCTTCGGATTCTGGAATTATGTCGATATCGGTCACCTCAAAAATACGATTTAAGAAAAATAATGTTAATGGATAGACTGGAGAATGTCAACAGACAGACACAGACGTTTTCTCGCCCCCGGATAGCGGGATTTCCGTTTCACTGCAAAAAGGCGCAAGGCGCAAAGTCTCTTAAACAAAAAAATCCTGCACTTGCGAATCTTAAATCCCTTACATGTTCTATCTTTTTCCCGCCACTTATCAATTTGGTGGGCATCCTACGAGAGATATACGGTTTTGGGTGCCAACTTTGTAGGGGTGCCCACAAATTTATTTCTTCATAATGTATGTTGACTTGTTTGGTGGGCATAGCCCACCCTGCGGATGGTTGGTCTGATTTTTATTAAATGTAAGAAATATTGAGTGAGCATGACAGAACAGATTATAAACTCATAAAAACTGAAGCAAGTATTGCACCGAAAAAACCGCCGAGAAGCAGAAAGAAAGCAAAAAGATAGTAAATCCATAAAGAACCGGAAGGGCTGCCAAAGTTGATCGTCGAGCCATGCTTTGGATTTTTTTTAGGCACCCAGGACCGGGTATCTTTTTTGCTGAAATAAATAGTTGACCAATTGTCCGGATTTTCCCATTCAGCCTGGTTTATCTCTTCTTGATTCATTTGTTTCCCTTATTTTAAACGCTTTTTAATTATCCGAGGTTCTTCATCAGAAGGGGTTAATGGAACCACTTTTTTAGGATGTATTTTTCGAACAGAATTCTTCTTAAGCTTTAATGGTTCTGCTTTATTAACAGCTTTTGCCTTCTCTATAGGTTTTGCTCTTCGAACAGTTTGTGCCTCAAAAGCGGTTCTTGGAATCCTTATATAGGTTACTTTCATGATTTCACCTAAGTGTGACACATTAACTAGCCCAAGTACTGAATGCAGTTTTGTGTTGTTAGTTTCTTTTATATAGCTCTGGATAACAAGATGTCCCTGGCTACAAGCATTTTTTTTACAATTCTCATCTATCAAAAGTATTTCAATGCCGCCATCCTCAAATCCAGCATCTTCATATGACATGAGCTTTTCTGAAATTTTCGGATTGTTTTGAAACGCTTCTATTATTTTTTCATCTGTCATCTCATTATTGCCGTACACATGCTGCAAGCTAAACAAAAATACAACGGCTAAAAACATTGGTGTCAGTAAATGATTTATTGATCTTATCATTCATGTCTCCTGTAATTTATATTTTTCAAAAAACCAGACACTATATATTAAAATTATTTAGTAATTGATAGTGCTGACTTTCAACTTTTTCAAATTCTGGAGTTGATGTTATACATCCGTTCAACAAAATAGTTAAGAAAAATAATCCTAGCAACAATTTTTTTATAATTTGTTTTCCTTTTTTTGGTTTTATCGATACCAGATATGATTCTATAGTCACAACCTTCTCAAAATAATATCAACGTGTTTATAGAATTGAGATATCTTTGTCATTTTTTAACGCTTCTGACAGAATATAAAAACTACAATATATGGATTTGATTACGAAGTCACCATCTGAGATTTTTTTAATTAATATGTTTCTACTAAGGTATTTGAAGAAGATTCTCTTCCTGAATCTACTCCAACAGCGCCATATATAAGTCGGCCTTTCACTTTTGGATCATAAAATCCATCAGACTGGAAATCTTCTTCAGCGCCTGGGAATTGAAGCATGATATCTTTAACGTCATCTACTGACATGCCAATTTTTACAGGACCAATGCCCTGTTTAGGAACAACATCAAAAACAGTAGCTTTTTTCTTATTAAATATTTTTGAAATAATCCCCATTAAATCCCTCCGATAATGTTTTTATAAGATGACAGATAAGATTCTATGTTTTGTCATTTTCATTTTTTAAAAATAAGTGGACTTTCAATCATATTTTGTCAGAAACACTTATTTTTTCTATGGTTTCGAACTTTATTTTCAAGCTAAATTCAGAGTTAAGGTTCCTCACCAGATGAACGATTTTTCCATATCATAAATTCCCTGATTTAAAAAGAGCTCATTGGTAAGAATTATATAAACGAAGTGATAAAGTTTGCGATGTCCAGCTTTCCTCTGATGATTCCAAAATGGCCTTCGCAGAGGATGTCTGCTTCCAGGGACAGAAGTAGGTTTAGGGATGTTATATAATCCTGCCTGTCTGAGAGTATTTCATCGATAATCGGGCCGTGGACATCCTGGGCAAAAAGAATTTTTTGGTCTTCTGATTCAACAAGGTAAACAACTGATCCAGGTGAGTGGCCAGGAGTATGAATCGCTGTGATCGTCCTGTTGCCAAGGATGATCTCTTCTTGGCTGCTGGTCAGTTTTTTGTCAATGGCGCAGGGTTGGATGCTTGAGCCATACCATTTTGCGGCAGTTACCGTGTCATCCCCATTTTCAATATATTTTGCGTCAAGGTCATGAGCTACGGTCTGGCACTGGAGAATATTCCTTAGAGCAGCAGCGCCGCCGGTGTGGTCAAAGTGGCAGTGTGTGAGGAGAAGATATTCAACTTGATCCGGTTTGACATTGCATGATTGGATATTCCCAAGGATTGCATCTGTAGCACCTCCGCACCCGGCATCCACTACAGCTGCTGCTCCGCTGAAGTTTATCAGATATATTGCTGCGTCATCAGGAGATGAATACTCTCCGCCACCTACCTGAAAAATTTCTGTTGTTATTTTCATGAGGCAAGTCCTTTTTTTAACCACTGAGCCACCGATCGTAGCTTTAGCGAAGTTCGGTGGCTCTGTATTGAAGTTATACATCTTTAAAAGCTAATAACTCAGCTGCCTTTTCAATCTCATGTTCGCTGAACACGCGGATACCGTTATTTTCAAGCAGGGCTGTTGTGACACCTTTGCCATTGATTCTGGTTTTTGAAAAGCGGCCGTCATAGATATAGCTGCTGCCGCATGAGGGGCTGCCATCTTTGAGGATCGCTACCTTTATGCTTTTTTGCTTAGCAGCATTTAAAGCACTTTGAGCGCCTTTAATAAATTCAGTTGTAACATCGTTCCCTTCATATGCTATCACTTTAGCATTTCCTCTGATAACGGAATTCCCGTCACAGCCAATTATTTCGGCCCGAGGCCTTGGTACTGGAAGGCCGCCGGCAGTTTCAGGACAAAAAGAAAGAACCTGTTCCCCTTTTTGCCATTTGTCCATCAGGGCGTGTTTATACTGAATAGTCCTGCCATCGTATCTGACCGGTTCACCAAGCAGGCAGGCGCTTACTAATATCATTTTTTTTGAATACCTATAAACAATCGGTTTATACTATATTTTTAATAGATTATCTTATGACTTTGACTTTGTAAAGGTTTTGGTGTATATATTTAATATTATAGAGAAAAGGGGGGAGAAATGATCAACGCAGTTGCCATTTTTAAAATGGCGGCCATGGTGATTGCCGCTGTAATACTCGGCAGATGGTTCATGGCTGAAGTAAAGGCCGTCCGGATAAAAGGGGAACCGGCCTATAAAGCATACCTGTCAATTCCTGGCATTATAATTATACTGGCTATTATACTGCTTCCAATTATGGCCCGCATATTTCTGTGATTTTATATGCTGTTATCAATAACTGAACCTGTATATTTTGGGGAATCCTATTGTGACTGATAAACTGACATATGAAGAATTGGAAAAGCGTGTAAAAGAACTTGAGGTGGAAACCCTCAAGCAGAAACAATCCGGGGATAGATCACGGCTGATTTTTGAAAAAGCAAATGACGCGATTCTATATTTTGACAGCGAAGGTATCCTTTTAGACATGAACAGAAGTGCTGCTGACATGTTCGGGTATATTCCCGAAGAGACCATCGGAAAAAAATTAAAAGATTTTGATAATCTTGAACCAGAGGAATTTCAGAAAATAGTTGAAATTTTTGATATCGCCATATCTGGTAGACAAATACCGATGCTAGAGCTGGACCTTTTCCCAATTTTTGGTACACCGTATATTGTTGAAGCAAGTGCAAGGCTTACAAGAAAGGATGGTGAAATTCAGGGCCTTTCTGTTTTTGTCCGTGATATAACAGCCAGAAAGGAGGCTGAAGAAGCGCTCAGGGAGAGTGAAGAAAAGTTCAGGGCTATTTTTAATAACGCGTATGACGAGATCCTTTACGTAGATGAAAATGGTGTGTTTCTTGATGTGAATAAACGGGTTGAAGATATTTTTGGCTGGAAACGGGAAGAGTGTATTGGGAAAAACTTTATGGAGTTTAACGTCCTTGACGAAGAAGGCATACAGGAAAACGCGAAGCTAATATCTGATTTAATGGAAGGGAAACCAGGTAGAGTGATCGAGGTCGGAGCGTTCCATAAAGACGGATCACCGATAACCATTGAAGTCAGTGCCAGCCTTATGAAGAAAAACGACCGATTGCAGGGCATTGTTAATATCATACGCGACGTAACAAAGCGGAAAAGGCTGGAGGCGGATCTTATCAGTTCAAATGAAAATCTCAACATGGCCAGGTCTGCAGCTATTATGGGCCTTGCAAAATTGGCTGAGTACAGAGATAAAAGCACTGGCAGCCACCTGGAAAGGATCCGTGAATACGTCAAGGTGATAGCGGAAGCACTTCAAAACATTCCAAAATATGAAAGCTATATCACCAGTGAATATATCGAGGATATTTACGTCTCGTCAATACTTCATGATATCGGCAAGGTAAGCACACCGGATTCCATACTCATGAAGCCAGGAAAGCTGACCAATGATGAGTTCGAGCAGATAAAAGATCACACCATTATTGGCGGTGACGCACTGGCGGCCGCGGATGTTGAAATCAGAGGGCGGTCTTTTCTTACACTGGGCAGGGAAATCGCTTATTTCCACCATGAAAAATGGAGTGGGAAAGGATATCCAAAAGGGCTGAAGGGGGAAGAGATCCCCTTGTGCGCCCGGATTGTCGCGTTGGCAGATGTCTATGACGCGCTAACGTCAATAAGGCCCTATAAAGAGGCATTTACCCATGACGAGGCAAAAAAAATTATTGCCAGCGAAACAGGGTATCATTTTGCGCCGGACATTGTTAAGGCGTTCCTTGAAAATGAAGACAAGTTTGAACAGATCCGCAGCCGTCTACAGAATGGCATGTAGACGTTTCCCTTCATATTTTTAATGTCAATCTGGTTTCACAAACCAATTCCGTTTTTTGACTTGTTTTTAAAAAACTTTTTTTGTAATGTCAGCGAGTTACCACTGTCAACCATTTTTGCCCCCTAAATAACTGTGAGGTACAGATGAAAAAATTAATTGAAGAGTTAACCCTTTATATTAAATCAAGATATCCGATTATCTATATGGTCACATCTGAGGAGAACAGGGCGGCAAGGCTTGTAACAAAGGTCTCCGAGACAGCGGGCAAAGACTGTTTTTTCTGGAGCGCCACAGAGGGGTTTTACACGACAAGTAAATTCGGCAGAGATACAACACCTGCAAAGGCACTTGATACTATTCTGGGATATACTGAACCCGGACTGTTTGTGCTTAAAGATTTTCATCCGTATCTTGAGGATGCCTATATAATAAGGAAGTTGCGGGATGTTGTGGCGCATCTTAAAAAAAGTTTTAAAACAGTTTTCATTATTTCACCTTCACTGGTTCTGCCGCCAGGGCTTGAAAAGGGGATTACGCCTGTTGATCTGCCGCTTCCTTCTGTTGAAGAGTTAAAGCAGATCCTGGACCAGATTATAGCGCCTTTAAAGAATGCGAATAAGATCACAGCAAACCTGGATGATCAGTTGATTGAAAGGATTGTAAATGCTTCCAGGGGGCTGACAGAAAGCGAAGTAAAAAACCTTTATGCTAAGCTAGTAGTGGATGACAAGGCGTTTGACGAAAAAGACCTTCCAATTGTTGTGGCGGAAAAAAAAACCCTGATCCGGAAATCAGGCCTCTTAGAATACTATGATTTTTCAGAAAGCATGGCCTCTGTTGGCGGTCTGGATAAGCTAAAAGTGTGGTTAAATCAGCGCGGGATGGCTTTCAGTGGTAAAGCCAGAGATTTTGGTCTTCCTGAGCCCAAAGGTGTCATGCTACTGGGGGTTCAGGGGTGCGGGAAATCGCTCGCTGCCAAGGCGACTGCCAGCCTGTGGAACCTTCCGCTTTTGAAACTCGACGTAGGAAAAATTTTTGACGCATACCTTGGCTCTTCCGAAAGAAATATCAGAGACGCTATCATGGTGGCTGAAGCGACGTCCCCCAACATCCTTTGGGTGGATGAAATTGATAAAGCTTTTTCAGGCATGGGATCACAGAATTCAGGAGATTTCGGAGTGTCAGCCCGGGTTTTTGGTACGTTTTTAACATGGATGCAGGAAAAAACAGCTCCTGTTTTTGTTCTTTCCACGGCGAATAATATTGAAAATCTTCCGCCGGAACTTTTAAGAAAAGGGAGATTTGATGAGATTTTTTTTATAGACATACCTGATATCGAGGAACGGAAAAATATTTTCATCATTCACATAAATAAAAGAAACCGTGATCCTAAAGCATTTAATATTGACCTCTTCTCTGAAAAGACAGAGGGTTTTACTGGCGCTGAAATCGAGCAGCTGATCATTTCCGGACTGTATCGGGCCTTTGCTGATAACAGGGAACTGAAGGATGAAGATGTCCTACAAGAAATAAAAGAGACTGTTCCTCTTTCAGTTACTTATCAGGAACGGATCAGCGCTCTGAGAAACTGGGCGAAGAAAAGGGCCCGGGATGCTTCATAAAAAAGAGGCGGCTAAATAGGGTGCGGTTTGACATACTGACGAATTACCGTTATAAAGTTTGACATAAAAGTGGGTTCTTATAGATCATTTCATAAAAATTTATCATGTTATTTAAACAGGGGGACTGGTTATGAAAAAGCAGATACCTGGCATCACCAATTTTATCACAATTGTGTTTTTTATCGTGTGCATAAGTGGTCAGGCCAAAGCGGTTCAGTACATTGAAGCGCCACATCTTGGACAAGTGATCAATGTGTCAGTAGGCAATGTAAAAGAAAAACAATATACAAGGGTACCTTTGATTACATGGGGGGGAGATGAAGCGACCATCCTTGCCAATGGCAATGCCAAAAAAACACAAAAAGGGAGTATATGGGGCCAAAAAGGCTTGAAGTTTGAACTCGTACGGGAGGATGATTTTAAAAAACAGGTTGAAGCGTATATGCGTGGCGACACCCCTTATTTGAGGGGAACTTACGGCATGATCAATATGGCGGCCGAGGTCCTTTCCAGGGATCCACGTACAAAACCCATCATTATTTATCAGCTGACCTGGTCTACAGGGGGAGACTGTATCGTCGTTAAACCAGGAATTAAAACAGCGAAAAGCATGAAGGGAAAAAGAATCGCGGTACAAGCTTACGGCCCTCATGTCTATTACCTCTCAAAAATTTTGTCTGATGCAGGGCTGTCGGTTAAAGATGTATCAATTAAATGGTTAAGGGACCTGACGGGAACAGATAATACTCCCATGGAAGCATTTTACAAGAAGGATATGGATGCTGCCATGATGATCATTCCGGACGGACTGGCACTGACATCAAACGGAACCGTGGGCACGGGCGCTGAAGGTTCAGTAAAAGGTGCGCGAATTCTGCTTTCAACCAAAACAGCCAACAGAATTATATGCGATGTTTACGCTGTAAGATCCGACTATATAAAGAAGCATCCAGATAAAGTAAAACAATTTGTACACGGTCTGATGGTTGCGGAAGAGAATCTTCAGGAGCTGTATAAAAACAAGGACTCACGGCTTTCTGAATTTAAAAAGATGATACGGGCATCAGCTGAAATTCTTCTTGACAGCCCCGAGGCTGTGGCAGACGCAGAAGCGCTTTACGCGGACTGTGAATATGTCGGTTTCCGAGGGAATGTTAAGTTTTTCGGTGACCCCAAATATCCGCGTGGCATGGATAAGCTTACCTCGCAGATTCAAAATTCTTTCCTCAAAATCGGGCTTCTTTCCAAAAGGGTTTCCATAGAACACGCTCGGTTTAATTACAGTGATTTCAAGGGCGGCTTACGGAATACCGCCGGGGTTGAAGTGCCCAGGTTCGACACATCACAAGTGGCGGCTGTTGTTCAGAGAAAACAGCAGCAGAACACATTACATGAAGGCGAACTGTTTTCATTTGAAGTATATTTTCAGCCCAACCAGAACCAGTTTTCAGCGGATATGTATATTGATGCCTTTAATAAGGTAATTGAACTCGCATCCACATACGGCGGGGCTATTATCACAGTGGAGGGGCATTCCGATCCTCTTGGTTATCTCAAGGCAAAAAAGAAGGGAAATTCGGAAATCATCCTCCGCAATATTAAGCAGTCCGCCAGGAACCTTAGCCTTTCAAGGGCGAATTCTGTTAGAACCAGTGTTGTTGGATACGCTGGATCCAAGGGTATCGTTCTGGATGAAACCCAGTTCGCTGTTGTTGGACATGGTATCATGAAGCCCATGAACGGCATCTGCGGCAGCGATCCTTGCGCACCCAGGACTGAACAGGAATGGCGGAACAATATGAGGGTTGAATTCAGAATTATCCAGGTAGAGGCTGAAAGTTCAGTTTTTAACCCGTTATAATCAAAGGGGATATCATCATGGTAAGATTTTTGTTTTTATTGGGATTATCTGTTATCTTTCTTTCCCTTGGACAGGGATGTGATAATCAGCTAACACAAAAGAAAAAAGGACAGCCGTCTTCATCACAGGTTAAAGATTCGACATCGTCTAAAAAGATGGAGACCTATGTTTGGCCACCGGTTGGAAATGAACAGGATGTTGAAATAGCTTCAGACCTTACTGCAAAAAATTACTATGTGGTACTTGACTGCAGCGGTTCAATGGCGGAAAAAGGCTGTTCAAAAGGCCGTCCCAAGCTTGAGGCGGCAAAAAAATCCCTGGCACAGTTTGTCGAGCTGGTTCCGGCAGATGCCAATCTAGGGTTGCTTGTTTTTCAAAAAGACAGGATAAAGGAGCTGGTTCCCCTGGGTAAAGACAACCGTTCTCAATTTGTTAATGCGGTAAATTCAACCAGTAGCGGTGGCGGCACACCGCTGCATTCAGCCATAAAGGAAGGTTATCGTCGTGTTGAGAAACAGGGACGGCAACAGCTTGGTTATGGAGAATATGCGCTGGTTATTGTTACGGATGGTGCGGCCAATGCTGGTCAGGACCCTACAACAATAGTACAATGGATTCTGGAGAAATCGCCCATTCAGATCCATACGATAGGTTTTTGTATTGGAACCAATCATTCACTAAATATGCCAGGCCGGACCATTTACAAGGCAGCTGACAATCCGACACAGCTTTCGGAAGGATTGCAGGAGGTTTTAGCAGAAGCAGACAATTTTGATGTTTCGGAATTTGATTTAAATTAACAAAGGGCTGGAGGACAGCTTGAGCAGAAAAATTATTGGCGCGCTTTTACTTTTTATCATCGGAATAATCGCGATTTTTTTGGTATGGATTTTCCTGCCGGTATTTTTGGACAAATACCAGGCATCAACAAGTGATGCTGTTAAAACAAAAGGAAAAATCCGTATCGCCATGGATAACTGGGTCGGCTATTTTCCCCTGCGTTCTCCTGAGATGAAAAGCCATATGCGTCGGGCTGGTTGGATATTGATTTGCGAAGATGACAATGCGGATTATGACGCAAGGATGAAACGTTTAAAAGACGGCGAAATTGATTTTGCTGTTGCGACGGTGGATTCCTATATTTTAAATGCCGGCAAGTATGATTTTCCCGGTATTATCGTAAGTGTTATTGACGAATCAAAGGGAGGCGATGCCATCCTGGCGGCTAAAAACAAAGTGCAGAGCTTAGATGATTTAAAGAACAAAACAGGTATCCGTATTGCGTTTACACCGGACAGTCCCAGCCATCATCTGGCCAAGGCTGCAGCCGATCATTTTAACGTGGGGGAACTATTGCCAGCCGGTGATCTCCGAATTCATACAGAAGGTTCGGAAGTAGCAAGGGAAAAGCTCCTTTCTGGAAAAGCGGATGTTGCCATTTTATGGGAACCTGATGTGTCAAGAGCCCTGGACCATGACGGGATTGTTAAAATACTGGGGACCGAGGACACGGAACGCCTGATTGTTGATATTCTTGTTGCCAGGCGTAATTATGCCCAGAAAAATCCTGAAATTGTAAAACAACTTTTAAATAATTATTTTCGTGTATTAAAAAAATATAGAGAAAATCCTGATCTTCTTCGAAAGCATCTTAAAGCGGAGACAAAACTCCCGGACGATAAAATAATGTCTATGCTTAAAGGGGTTAAGTGGGAGAATTTCAGTGAAAACTGTGAAAAATGGTTTGGTATTGCCGGGCCGGGTGTTTTTGCTGATGAGGGTTTAATCAATACCATCCAATCCACAGTAAAAATATTGATGAATTCCGGTGATTTTTCAAGAAACCCCATACCTAATGATGATCCCTACCGGCTGACGAACAGTATTTTTCTTGAAGAACTGTTCAGCCTGGGCATCTCTGGGTTTACATCGCCCGGCAAAGGGCAGAAACAAGTCGGAGCAATAGATTCTATCGAGACCAAATTTTCTCGGCTTGATGACAGGGGCTGGAAATCGTTGAAAGAGGTGGGGACTTTAAAGGTTGATCCTATTGTATTTCAGCACGGAACAACAGAACTCGGTTTGTTTGCAAAGGAAGTTGTAGACCAGGCGGTTGAACGATTGAGGCATTATCCTAATTTCCGGGTTGTTATTAAGGGACATACAGGTACACGGGGGGATAAGAAAGAGAACTTAAAACTCTCCCAGAATCGCGCTGATGCGGTTAAACGATATCTGGGAATTGTTTATAATATTGATTCAAACAGGCTGAGGTCGATCGGTTTGGGAGGCACAGAGCCCCTGTCGCGGCGGCCCAGGGAATCCAAAAGGGCTTATGAATACCGCCTGCCGCGGGTAGAACTTGTGCTTGTGCGTGAAGATTATTAATTATGCGTTCGGAAAAGTGCTTGGAATGATTATATGTTGAAGCAGAAAGAACCGCCTAAAATCAGCGATTTTTCAAACGAATCGATTAATAAGGCGGTCTATAAAACCGGGTTGACCCACTGGCTTACCCTGTATCCGCCCGCCATAGGTATACCTTGCGGGCTTGCCGGGCTCCTGTTTAACTCACCGCTGGTCTGCGCGGTTGGATTTGGCGCCTGTTTTGTGTCTCTTGGGAACGCGGTCGTTAATATATTTTTCCGTAAGGATAAAATTGCGAACAACTATTTAGAAGAGTTAAACAAAAAGTTAAAGAAACAGGAAACATATATACTGAGGTCTTTAGATAAAAACTTAAAAAAATGCGCATCTATTAAAGGTGTCGAGGATCAGGCCCAGCAGGGGATTAAACAGTTTAAAAAAATTAAGGAAAAATATAAAAACGTGCATGAATTGCTGGAGCAGAAACTGAACAAGGGGGAAATTACGTTTGGAAGGTTTATTGGCGCTGCAGAACAAGTGTACCTGAGCACACTCGATAACTTAAAGCAGATTGTGTCGACACTGCAAAGTGCCGGCAGTATTGATCCTGGATATATAAAAAAAAGGCTTCAGGAACTGACTAAAAAAAGTCATCAGAAAGAATCAGATATAAAGGAAATCGAAACACTTAACAAGCGACTCGCACTGTGGGAAGAACAGCTAAAAAAAACGAGTGAGTTGTTGTCTGACAATGAGGAGGCAATGACAAAGATGGAGGAAACGACTGCGGCGATCGCATCAATACAGACAGGATCCGGCTTTGCGGCTACTGATCTTGAAACCGCTATGAAACAGTTACAGGAACTGGCGCAACGCGCCCAAATATATAATAAGCAATGAGGAGACTTTCCATGTCTATGCTGACAAAACAAAAAACCGAAGAAGAAAGTTTGCAGACAGCAGATATGTCGCAAGCTCAGCAAGAACTGGGTCTCATTGATCCCGGCTCGATTAAGCTGGATGAGAAACCGGACCCGGCAATCGAAAAAATGGCTGACGATTTTGTAAAAAAACTGTTGGAACTTAACCCAGAAGATTCCGCTCAGCTTGATCTCAGGAACCAAAATTTAGCAGCTGTTGAAAACCTGGGGGTTGAGACACAGAAGGAAGCTGCGCTCAGAAGCGCCATGCTTAAAGAACCCATTCGAAAACTAATGTCTAAAGGTGAAGACGGGGGCGCTGTGGCCAACTCGCTGGTTGATTTGAACATGAAAGTCGAGGAGCTTGATCCAGCTAAATTTGATTTTGAGCCCGGCTGGTTTGCTAGGATGCTTGGAATCATCCCTGGTGTGGGAAAGCCTCTTAAACGGTATTTCATTAAATTTGAATCAGCACAGACTGTACTGGATGCCATTTTTAGATCTCTTGACCAGGGAGCTGAAATGCTGAAAAGAGACAACTTGACTCTGGCCGAAGATCAAAAGCGGATGCGTATCCTTACTGAAAAATTAAAAAAGGCCATCCAGCTCGGCATGCTCCTGGACAGCAAGCTGAACTATGTGCTTGAACGGGAAGTGTTGGGCGAAGATCCACGGCGACAGTTTATTCAGGATGAACTGCTTTTTCCGATCAGGCAGCGGATCATGGATCTGCAGCAGCAGCTCGCGGTTGCCCAGCAGGCAATCCTCTCCATTGAATTAATTATACGAAACAACAAAGAGCTCATACGGGGAGTGAACCGGGCGACGAACGTGACGGCAAACGCGTTGAATGTGGCGGTTGTAGTGGCCATGGCGCTTGCCAACCAGAAAATTGTGCTGAACAAGATTTCTGCTATTAATGAAACGACAAACAAGCTTATCGCGGATACCGCTGCCCAGTTAAAAACACAGGGTGCTGTCATACACAAAGACGCTGCTGCTAGCAAGCTTGATATCAACACCCTCAAGCAGGCATTTGCCGACATACAAACAGCGATGAACGACATATCCAAATTCAGGCGGGAGGCGCTTCCCCAGATGGCCAATAATATAGTCGAAATGGAGCGGTTAACATCTGAGGCGGAAGAATCGATGGAAAAGATGGAGCAAGGAAACCGTGTGTCGCCTGAAATCACACTGGATGTCAACTATCTTGAAATAGATTAGATACAGATGCTTGCTCAAGCAGGCATTACAATATATACACTATATAACAGGGAGGAAAGGTAATGAAAAAAATTGTTTTTATTCTTACGTTAGTCGTTATTACAGGTATCGGACTTAATGTGAATGCCGGGCAGAAATATAAAATAGCATGGTCACACTATACAGGCTGGGAGCCCTGGGCCTATATCCAGGAGTCCGGCATTATCGATAAATGGGCCGCAAAATACGGAATCGATAAAATTGAGATCGTGCTCATCAATGATTATATTGAGAGTATAAACATGTATACTGCCGGACAGTTTGACGGATGTGTGATGACGAATATGGACGGGCTGACAATTCCAGCGGTGGGTGGTGTTGATTCAACAGTTTTAATTGTCGGTGACTTTTCAAACGGGAATGACGGTATTGTACTTGTGAAAGGCAAGAGTGTTAAGGACCTGAAGGGCCGAAAGGTTCGCATTGTTGAGTTGTCTGTTTCTCATTATCTTTTAACTAGAGCGTTGGAAATGAATGGTTTGACTGAGCGTGACATGACACTAGTGAATACGAGTGATGCAGATATAGCAGGCCTGTTTATAACTGAGGCGGAAAAAGGACGCAAAGCTGCGGTATGTACATGGAATCCTCCTCTGATCCAGGTGCGTAATGTAAAAGGAGCCTCCATGGTCTTTGATTCTTCTCAGATACCTGGAGAGATAATCGATTGCCTGGTCGTCCGCACCAACGCTCCTGACAATTTAAAAAAAGCGCTTGTTGGCGCCTGGTATGAAGCAATGACGATTATGTCAAGCCGTACCAAAAAGGGTAAAGAGGCTGTCAGAATTATGGCTAAAGCAGCCGGAGGGACACTGGCGGAATTTAAAGCCCAGTTAAAAACAACACGAATGTTTTATCTCCCTGCTGATGCAGCGACGTTCGCAAAAAGTAAGCAATTGAAAAAAACAATGGAATATGTGCGGACATTCAGTTTTGATCATGGCCTTTATGGAGAAGGGGCTCCGGACAAAAACCTGGTGGGCATTCAATTTCCTGACGGATCAGTTATAGGTGACAAAAAGAATATTAAACTCCGTTTTAACGCCAGCTTTATGAACATGGCTGCCGACGGCAAACTATAATCTGACCAGCCTATGGATGAACAGAAACCAGACAGCGGTGTTGAAAAACTACAAGCAAAAAAACTGCCAATCTTCTGGGGGCTCCATGCAGAGCCCCCAAAAGGATTGCGATGGCTGCTGATCATCATCCCTTTTGTGCTCCTTGTCGCCTTATATCTGTTTGCCTCAGACTACCGCCATAAGCGTAATCCTTCTGACAAGCTTTTGCCAACGGTATCAAAAATGGCTGATGCCGTTAAAAGGGCTGCTTTTGAAAAAAACAAGAGGACCGGGGAACGTCAGTTATGGTCGGACACATGGGCCAGTATGAAGCGGATCGGTATTGGGCTAGGTTTTTCAGCCATCTGCGGACTTTTTCTGGGACTGTATCTTGGCCTGTTGCCCGGTATACGGAATTTACTGCTGCCGTTTATTACTTTTGTATCTATTATACCACCTCTGGCGATCCTTCCAATCCTATTTATTGTTTTCGGAGTGGATGAACTGGCCAAGGTGGTACTGATATTTTTCGGGACCTTTCCTATTATCACACGGGACATTTATCTCTCTGTAAAAAAGATTCCACGGGAGCAGATTATCAAGGCTCTCACTTTAGGGGCATCCCAGCATGCTGTGGTTTTTCGTGTTATTACGCCTCAGATCATCCCGAAGCTCATTGATACAGTGCGGGTTAATATGGGACCGGCCTGGCTCTTTCTCATTGCTTCCGAGGCCATCGCTGCCACATCAGGCCTCGGATACCGTATTTTTCTGGTCCGGCGGTATCTTGCGATGGATACGATTATTCCATATGTCCTATGGATTGTGCTTATCGGTTTAACAATCGACAATGTACTGAAAATGATTATCCGTTATAAATTTTCATGGTACCTTGCCAATAAAGATTAGACGGGGGAATGGATGAACGGTCTTGAAAATACCAGCCTGCTTTATCTTGAAGATGTATATAAGATTTACGGCGGGCATACCGTACTAGACGATATCGATCTTGCGGTTGCTTCAGGAGAAATCATTACTCTGGTGGGGCCCAGCGGCTGCGGAAAATCGACACTGCTGAGGCTTGTTTTAGGCCAGGAATTCCCAACCTCCGGAACCCTTTTGATTGACGGCGAATTCCCGGGGTTCCCGAATTCAACCAGGGGGATCGTTTACCAGAAATATTCTCTTTTTCCGCATCTGACTGTTCTGAAAAATGTCACTGCCGGTCCGGAACTGAATCTCGGTTTTTTCGAACGTCGCCAAAAAAAGGCTGAACTGATCGAAGAGGCCGAACATTACCTGGAAAAAGTCCGTCTTGCGGAACATATGTACAAATATCCCCATCAGCTGTCAGGGGGCATGCGTCAAAGGGTAGCTATTGCCCAGTCCCTGATTATGAAGCCGAAAATTCTGCTGATGGACGAACCGTTCGGTGCTCTGGATCCAGGGACACGAGAAGATATGCAGATGTTTCTGCTGGAGTTATGGGAGGAAATCGGCATGACCATTTTTTTTGTTACCCATGACCTTGAAGAGGCGGTTTTTATCGGCAGTAGGATTCTGGTGCTTTCGCAGCACTATACTGATGATCGGGGCAACGAAGATGGTGTAAAACGGGGTGCCAAGATTGTCTATGATCATTCCCTTGAGAAAATGGCGAGCGCAACATCTGTTAAGGACAAACCAGAATTCAGCGAACTTATCCGTCACATCCGACAGCAGGGTTTTGAACCAGAATACCAGCAACATGTCAAGGATTTTGACCTTAAGCATCACCATTCCTTTAGGACCATTAACCAGCCGGAATATGATCCTGAATAGAAGACACAAAGTTTATTATAAGAATTCAAGAAAGGGTAATGCAGGATGGATGAAAAGGCGATTGTCAAGCAGATACGCTTTGGATCCCAGAAATCCGGGAAAACGTATACATTTGATGAAGAACATGACAAAACGCTTCCCGCTGAGATATGGTTTCAACAGTCTGACGAGGGGCTGATTCTTTTTGTTGTATTTTATACCCAGGCCTGCAGGTGGTCACGGTGCCTGGGCTGCAATCTCCCTTCAAAAGTGTCGCAACACCATGTTTCCTATAAATTTGTCATGGCGCAGATCGATTCCCTTATGTCAGACCCAGAAGTCAGTTCAAAATTTGAAACCATAAGTAAAGTAATCGTTAGCAATAACGGGTCTGTTTTGGATCAAGAGACTTTTTCTTCAACCGGCTTGATGTATTTAATTTCCCAGATGAACCTGTATATGCCGAACCTATCAGTTCTTTCCATGGAGACTCGGCCTGAATATGTTGAGATCGAAGAACTTGAATTCATCTCAAGAGCGCTTGAGGAGGCTGATACACCAACCGCTTTGGAACTCGCGGTCGGATTTGAAGCCTTTGACAACCGAATACGCAACGAAATATTTGACAAGGGTCTTTCCCTTGAAGTTTTTGAAGAACTTGTTCTAAAAATGTCAATATATGGGTATCATTTAAAATGTTATTTTATGCAGAAACCTGTTCCGGGGATGAGCGATGAAGAAGCGGTTATAGATATTCAAAATGCCATCGATTACCTTGCCCGGCTATCAAATAAATATGACCTTCATATCAATATGCATTTAAATCCAACCTATGTGGCTGAGGGTACTGCACTGGAAACAGCTTTTCGTGCTAATCAATATAAGCCTCCACGGCTGCGGGATGTGGTGAGGGCAGTAATTCATTCTAGAAACAAGCCGATTTCAGTTTATATCGGCCTATCAGACGAGGGGCTAGCGGTTGAAGGCGGATCGTTCCTTTGCGGAGAGGAGAGCAGCCTGACTGCTAGGATTGAAGAATTCAACCGTACTCAGGATTACACCATTCTCGAACAAATACTGGGTTAGCCATTAAGAAGAGAATCCAGTTTCCCTTCTCTATCTAAGGCTACTAGTTCATCGCACCCGCCCACGTGCTGGTCACCAATAAAAATTTGGGGCACAGTTCTGAGACCGCCGCTTCTTTCCACGGCTTCGTTTATGAACGCTGGGTCATTGTCAATGTTTCGCTCTTCGATTTCAGCGCCTTTTTTGTTCAGCAGGGCTTTTGCCCTAATGCAGTAAGGGCAAGCATTTGCTGTATAGATAAGAACATTTTTCATCACAACACCTTCTTATAAGAGATAAGGGTTATTGTTATATCAATTTTTTACTGTCGCACATGAATTATATTTTTTCAATAATGCTGATAAAATTTTTCCACAATTTTGTAAATTCTGAAATGGAGATACTGTCGATTGTTCTGAATTCGAAAGTGGGTCCCTTCATGTTAAGGCGAACGTCAGTAAAAATGGTGGTCAAGTGATATAGGAAACTGTTAAAACTAGTGTTATGGGATTTAAAAAAGGGGATGTCTTCGCCAAGCACATCCGCTAAAACAGACACTCTGGTCAGCTCACGGATGATATGTTCAGGGGAAGCATCTGGGTTTATACCCTGATAAGGATTCCCGCACCGGCAAGGATCTGTATTGTTCCATATGTCTCTGCGCTGGTCCTGCATTTTGAAATCGTCTGCTTCTGCCATGGCGCAGAGAGTTGTGAAAACAGGAACAATCTCACTTCTGTTTCTGATAAGCACATGAAGATGTATGGACGCCGTCCCCTTCATCATTTCACGTCCGCGAGTGCCGCATTTGGGCATGCGCGCGTGAAGATTTTTATAGCGTTTATCTGTCAGGCATAGGGGAACATCCTCCCTGCCGGGCATATACCCTTTTGCTAAATAGTCTATATTGAGCGTCTGTTTAATCGAGGTGTTTGTCTGTTCTATCAGCGACAGGATGTTGTTCAGCTTGACATCATCATCCGGAAGAAGGGGCATGCTGTGGTACTCTATCTGCCCTCCTGGTTCAAAGGTTACATAAACGCCGGACAGATGCTTGAAATAGCCGTTTTTTTTAAAAAAACCATTTTCAGGGAGAAATGAATAGAGAGCACCCATGTGTTCCAGGGTTAATGGGCTTGAGGAGATAAATTCATATTCAAAGCCGTAAGTGCGCGGGCCGACAGGTGCATTTTCTAAAAGAAGATTTAACAGCCTCTGTGAATATGTGTTGATCAGTTGGTCCTGGGATTCTTGATTCATTTTAAGTGCCTAAAGTGCGCTAAAGTGCCTAAAGTTGATGTGTCGCTTCGCTTGGCTGTTCGTTATAAAAAAGTTGTTACTAAAAAAACTCATTGTACCATAAAGTAAATATAATGATAGCAAAAACTCTATCTGCCTCGGAAACAAGGGTGTGAGGGCCGATGCCTTGGGCGGAAATGTTATGTATATGCTTTTTCGCGGTATCTTGATCAAGAATGCCTTGCTGTTTAATTACATCACCCTGCATGATGTCCTGTAGGAAAGCAGGAAGCTGGGCTGGTTCAGAAAGCCAGTCGGCCAACGGGATAGTAAAGGGCTGTTTTCTCCTGAAAGCGGTTTCGTGATCTAGCACGGCATAATCTGCGTAAGCGTGACTGCAGATGAATTTTTCACGGCCCTCATCAATGTTGACCTTGAAATTGACAGGAAGTGAAGCTGCGAATTCCGCCAGCCGGAAATCAAGAAACGGCGTTCGGGTTTCAAGGGAATGCCTCATGGAAAGTTTGTCCAAGCGGAGGATCACATAGTCTGGTAGCCGGGCGCGGCTTTCAAAAGCAATGGCAGCGTTTAAAGGATGTTCATTGCCGCCAAGGCGCGGAAGGGCGTCTTCAGGGAACAGGTTTCCAACTGCGTTTTGCCCGGTAAGTCTCTTCAGTTCTTCGTTTGTGTAAAGCATTTCGCTTTGTATGTACCTCATGGCAGGATCTGGATGGCGCACCCTAAGGTAAGGTTTGAGTTCTGGATAAGCCTCATCAAGATTTTTTTGTTGACCGGAAGTAAGAGTGTCATATTGAGCGGCCGCTGTTTCAACAAGAAACTTGCGGTACCCGGCGAATATCTCATCGGCACCTTCGCCGGTCAGGACCACCTTTCGCTGCTCACCAGCCAGACCGCATACCTGGTCTGTGGGAAGAATCGTGCCGAGGGAGATCGGTTCTTCCAGGGAACGTATTATTTCAGGGAGCCGGTTAAGGGATTCTCGGGTACAGATTTTTTTATGCAGCTTTGATGAAGAGAACCGTTCCTGGTTAGCTGTTAAAAATTTTTCCACATAAGGGAGTTCATTGTATTTATCTTCTTTAAAAAAAATGGTGAAAAGTTTGATGTCAGGTTTTTGGATCGCGGAAAGAGCGGCGACTGCTGATGAATCAATACCTCCGCTCACAAGGGATCCGACCTCCACGTCCGATCGGAGTCTTATCTTTACCGCATCGTCAAGGAGGTTGAAAAACATCTCTTTTGCGTCATCAAAAGAGAGATCAAGATTATCCCTGTCCAGCTTATATTCCCAGTAGCGGTTTATTGTATAGCTGCCAGAGGAAAGGTTATATTCCAGATACGATCCCGGCGGTAGCCGCTTTATATGTTTAAACAAGGTTTGCTCGCCCGGGACGTATCGGTATGTAAAATACGTGGCAAGCATCGATTCGTTCAGCTCCACGGGAATGCCGCTACCGGCAATGAGCGGTTTTATCTCAGATGAAAAAGCAAAGCCACTATCTGTGTCTGTGTAATAAAGAGGTTTTATCCCAAAGCGGTCCCTGAAAAGGATAAGCCGATTTCCAGGGCGGTCAAATATCGCGCCAGCGTACATGCCGTTGAGCGCCTGCAGAAAATCGACACCTTTCCTGCGGAACAAGTGGAGGGCGACCTCTATGTCTCCCTTGGATATAAAATGTTCACCTGACACCTCGGTTTGAAGTTCGATATAGTTGTATACCTGGCCATTGCAGATAATGGCGGACCCGTCTTCCTGCGCAACAATCGGCTGCATGCCTGTTTCAAGGTCAAGGATAGAAAGCCTGACCAGTCCGAAACCAAGCCAGCCGTTTTTTATTGGGAAGATGTTTTCTCTTTTGTCATCAGGCCCCCTGTGGCGCTGAATGGAACCCATTTGATTGATCCGTTTGAGAATCTCTTCCTTTGATAGGTCCGATGAAATGATGCCGTGTATGCCGCACATATTTGTTGCTCCGCCGGTTTCACACCGTATAGCCAGCTGAAATAATAGCGGCCTTTACTTGTTCAATATCGTAGTCAATCGTTGTCTCAAACTCAACATATCCGTCGTCCAGATTAACCTCCGCGTCTGAAGCACCTGTGACGGCCTCAACAGCTTTTTTTACATTGCCTGCGCAGTGCTGGCACGTCATCCCTTTAACAGGGATACGTGTTCTTGTGTCGCTCATGGTTTTTCCTTTATCTGTTTTTGTTAAAAGCTTTGTTTTTACATAATACCATCCCAGCATTAAAGCAAGGGCACAGGAGCCTAAGAGCTTCAGCCAGTTCGGGAGCATGTCGTGGCCATGAAGCATGATAATTTTTTGGAAACCGTATGTTGCGGTAACCAGGTTCAGAAGGTATCCAAGGGCCAGACTGACAATACTGATGGACGCAAGGTATACAATTGTCGATGTTTTGCCCAGGGTCTTTGAAACAGTCGTAATGGTGATCATGTTAGTGGCCGGACCGCATAAAAGGAATACCAGGGCTGCCCCAGGAGACAGCCCTTTCATAATAAGAGAGGCTGCTATGGGGGTTGACGCTGCAGCGCAGACATACATGGGGATTCCGATGACCAGCATAATGATCATTGAGAAAAAGGGGTGGTCAAGGCGACGCTCAAAAAAACCGTCTGGTATAACAGCTGCGATCAATCCTGCCAGGAGAATACCGATAATCAATGTGCCGGCAATGGACCCAAGCAGCTCATACTCAACATAGCTAAAAAATGTTTTTAATCTTTGCTTATATGTTTCTTGATTCGCCACGGGCAAGAGAATGCCGGTTGCCGGCGGTCTCTCTTTTACGGCAAGAATATTTACCATGATACCTGCCGCAAGGGCTGTAATAATGGATGCTGCGATTCTGAAAAGACCGAAAATCCAGCCGAGCAGTGAGTAAGTTATCATAAAACTGTCTGCGCCGACCTGGGGTGTTGAAATCAGGAAGGATATGCTGGCGCCCCTGGAAGCGCCGCTGTTTCTCAAGGAAGCGGCGACCGGAACAACGCCACAGGAGCATAGTGGCAAGGGAATGCCAAAGAGAGTCGATTTAATGACAGAACCAAAAGAATCGTTTCCGAGATGGCGCCGGATAATGGTTTCTGGGAAGATCACATGAAGAATTCCTGCCACAAGAAAGCCGAAAATGAGATAAATGGAGACTTCATTAAAAAAAATGAAGATCTGTTCGACTAGATTCAATGTAAAATCGATAAGGAACATATGTTAAAATAGTTAAAAGTGCCTAAAGTGCGCTAAAGTGCCTAAAGTTGATGTGTCGCTTCGCTCTGCCAGTTTTAAAAAGCCTCGTGATCGTGGTCAGCGAAGCGGTGGTCGTGGTCGTGATCGAAAATGGTGGGCACAGCCCACCCTACAATGTACTTTGTCCCAAAAAGGTGATAGATTAAAATAGATTAAAGATCCTGTGTATTTTTGTAGATTTCGTATCCACCGCTGAAGTTTTTTGCCTTAAACCCGTTTTGTGTCAGGATACGGTATCCAACATAGCCCCTGAGGCCGATGGCGCAGAACAGGATATATGTCTTGTCCCTGTCGAGCTCTCTTAACCTGTCCCGTATATCGTCGATGGGGATGTGCAGGGCGTCAGCAATGACACCTGTTTTATCGATTTCTTTTTTTGTCCTGAGGTCAATCAGTATTGTATCGTTATTGTCAAGACCGGGGAGTTCATGCCAGTAAATGTTTTCAACATCCCCTTTAAGCATGTTGGCAGCCACATATCCCGCCATATTAACAGGATCTTTTGCAGATGAAAACGGCGGTGCATAGGCGAGCTCTAGTTCTTCAAGATCGTAAACTGTCATTGATCCGCGTATGGCTGTGGCAATGACGTCTATCCGCTTATCCACCCCTTTTTTGCCGATAATCTGTGCGCCGAGCACTTTCCCCGTGTCTGGTGCAAAGAGGAGTTTTATGGTCATTCTTTGTGCGCCAGGGTAATAGGTTGCGTTAGAAAAGGAGAGGGTATAGCTTTTATGATACGGGATACTGTTTTGCTTGAGCAGCTTTTCGCTAAGTCCGGTAGAGGCGACTGTAAGTTCAAACACCTTTACCACGGATGTACCCATAGTACCGCTATATGTTGAATGCCTGTCCATGGCATTATCAGCTGCAATCCTTCCCTGTTTATTTGCAGGACCGGCAAGGGGGATCATAGCAGGGATGCCGGAAACATATTCCCTGATCTCAACCGCGTCTCCAACAGCGTATATATCCGGATCAGAGGTTTTCATTTCATCATCAACGATAATGCCTCCCCGTTCACCTGTCTCAAGCCCTGCTTCCTTTGCGAGCAGGCTTTCAGGCCTTACTCCGATAGACATCATTACCATATCGCATTCTATTTCATCTTTTTTGGCGGTTAATACGGAGATGCGGTACCCTTTTTGTTCAAATTCCTTAACACCGTTTTCCAGCTCAAGCACAACCCCTTTTTCCCTGAGGTGGGCGTGAATAATGGCGGCCATCTCAATATCAATTGGCGGCATTACCTGGTTGAGCATTTCAACGATAGTTGTTTTTATACCACGGCGAACCAGGTTTTCAGCCATTTCAAGGCCGATAAATCCGCCACCCACGATCACCGCTTTTTCAGGATGATTGTCGTCGAGGAGAGTCTTGATTTTGTCTGTATCGGGTATACTGCGAAGGGTGAAGATATTTTTCAAATCGCTTCCCGTTATTGACGGCTGTATCGGTTCTGCACCGGGAGAAAGTATAATTTTGTCGTAGCTTTCTCTGTATGTTTCATTAATTGCCGTGTTTTTAACGACGACCTCCCTGTTTTTCCTGTCGATGGAAAGAACTTCACAACAATTTCTGATATCAATATTGTAACGCTGCTGAAAATCTTTTATGGTCGTTACCATCAGTCGGTCCCGTTTTTTAATGACATCACCAATGTAGTAGGGGAGACCGCAGTTGGCAAAAGAGATATACTCTCCCCGTTCAAACAGAATAATTTCGACCTTTTCGTTCAGCCTTCTCGCCCTTGCCGCCGCGGTTGCGCCGCCAGCGACTCCACCAATAATTAACAGTTTAATTGACATGGTTCGGTTGTCTCCTGGAATCTGTTTTCGGTTCCGTGAAAATGATCATCCCCCCTGGGTAAGGGATAATAGGGATCGCCAGCAATCAAGCTCTGAATTATGGGGAAGCCCTTTGTCCCGGAGTATGGATATCATTTTTTTGTCATTGAACCGCAAGGTGGGATTTATTTTCAGTTCTTCATTAATCGTTGATACAACATGATGCGGATTATATTTTTCTAGAAATTTGTCAATATGGGGATTGTCCGGCTCGATTAATTTTGCTGTGGCCATGTATTCTCTCACATAATCATGTCCCCCGTAAACCACAGTTTCAAGAGGAAGGGTGAGAAGGAGTTTAATGGATCTTAAAAAAATTTCAGTGTTTCCCGTAAAACATCTTCCTACTTTTCCCACAAGGAGTGTATCGCCTGACAGGAGTATGTAATTAAAGTAGTAGATAATGGAATCATTCGTATGACCGGGCGTGTGATAAACCCGGATTTCATTTCCTTCGAGTTTGAAGGACCACCTTTCTATTAGGTCTGATATTTCAAGCTGTTCTGCAGAGGTCGCCTCCAGAAGTTTTTTGTTGCCCATGGTGTGATCAGGATGCATATGGGTGTTTAGAACATATCTTAGTTCCAGATTGTTTTCATGTAAAAAAAAGAGTATCTCCTGTACAGCACCTCCATCAAGAACGGCTGCATACTTTTTTCCATAGATGAGATAACCCAGATTGTCTTCTCCGTAACGGAATTGTTTGACTTGCATATAATATTCTCCTGTTTATCTCGAATATTTCATGAAATTTTCTGATAAAAAAGTGCGCTAAATTATATTAAAGCTATAAACTGGTATTTTACAATAAAAATTTGTTAACATTTATTTCCGACCGGCTTCTTCGAGCCATTGCTTCAGCCTGGTTTTTGAAGGATTCCTTCCGGAACACATTACCTTGCCGTTTATCAGCAGTGCCGGGGTTCCGATAACCCCGTATTCAGCAATTTTTACAACATCCCTTACATGTTCCAGGTCAGCAGGAAGATTTATTTCAGACAAAAGGTCCATAACATCCTGCTCCAGCTTGTCGCACTGTGCACAACCCGGACCCAGGACCTTTATTTCAAGTCCGTCTGTAGAATCATCGTCATAGGGCTGGCCGAGAAATTTACGGAATTCTCTGACAAAGGCGAGGCTGTATTCTTTTTTTACATTATCAGGTATGTAGTTTTTTTTTGACAGCCTGTTGATAAGTTCTTCAGCCACAACATCATCCGGCTTTTCCGCATAGGTATCCGCGATATCTTCAAGGGCTGTTTGAAAGCCCACGAAACCAACGGTGTGACCGCTGATTTTTATTTGCGTGATGTCTGGTTTGTTCATGATAATATCTTTAATATATAAAAAACATATTTTTTTAGCAACCGGATCAATTTAATGTTCAATTCAGCCTAATAAAGCGACGATAAATGAGTACGCCGAAGATGCTTCCGAAAAAATCAAAAAGCGCGTCAAGAATACTCGCGTCTCTTGCGGGAACAAAAGCTTGGTGAATCTCATCACTGATTCCGTAAAGGGTTGAGAAGGTTATACTAAGGATCAGCAGGAACCTGATGTTGTCCGAGGTGGAGTTCCCTTTCAGGAAAGCCCTTAGAAACATGGCCCCGAGAACAGCATAGGCGGCAAAATGGAGAAATTTATCAACGCCCGGCGTATCTGGAAGGTCTTCAGCAGAGGGGAAAGACGACTGAATAAAAAGAATCGTGCAGTAAAGGATTACCGGCAGCCAGTATATAAGGAAATTTTTGATGGGCAGGTTCTGCTTCATTCCTTGAAAATGTCGAGTTCGAGTTTTCTGTCCTTAATATTTTCTAAGGCTGAATGATAGAAATATTTCCTGGCAATACCATATCTTACTTTTCCGTCAAGGGTTCTGATGGAAAGGGTGCCAGCCTCTTTCTCTTTTTCTCCAGCAGTGATAATCAGGGGGATCTTTTTCAGCTGGGCGTTGCGGACCTTTTTATTGAGGCTCTCAGTCCGGCTGTCGACTTCTGTCCGGATTCCTTCTGCTTGAAAATCATTTTTAATTTCATTGGCAAAAGGCGCGAGATCATCATTTATTGGCAGAATAATCGCCTGAACAGGGGCGAGCCAAAGGGGGAATTTTCCGGCAAAATGTTCGATCAGGATACCCATAAAACGCTCAATCGATCCAAAAACAACCCTGTGGATCATGATGGGGCGATGCTTTTCATTATCACTCCCTACATAGGAAAGATCGAATCTTTCAGGCAGGGACATGTCCAGCTGGATGGTACCGCACTGCCAGGTGCGACCCAGGGCGTCCTTAATGTGAACGTCAATCTTTGGCCCGTAAAACGCGCCGTCTCCTTCGTTAATCTGGTATGCCATGCCGTATGAATCCAGAGCGGCCTTAAGACCGCTTGTCGCCATCTCCCATTGTTTATCAGTCCCGATTGACTTCTCAGGCCGGGTGGAGAGTTCCAGGTGGAATCCAAGACCGAATGTTTTGTATATCCGTTCGACCAGTTTGATAACTCCCAGGATTTCATCTTCAATTTGGTCTGGTGTCATAAAGATATGAGCGTCATCCTGATGAAAAGCCCTGACACGGAAAAGGCCAGACAGAACCCCGCTCAGTTCATGCCGGTGTACAAGACCGATCTCGGCTGCCCGCAGGGGCAGATCCTTGTATGAATGGGATGTTTCGCTGTATAAGAGCATTCCGCCGGGGCAGTTCATCGGTTTTATGGCATAGGCGGTCTCATCGATTTCTGAAATATACATGTTTTCGCGGTAGTTGTCCCAGTGACCGCTTTTTTCCCAAAGGGACTGATTCAGCATAATCGGTGTCTTGGTCTCCACATAGCCTGCTTTTTTGTGTTCAGCACGCCAGTATGCAATGAGAGTATTCCACAGGTCCATCCCTTTGGGGTGAAAAAATGGCATGCCAGCAGCTTCATCATGAAAGCTGAACAGGTCCAGGGCAGCCCCGATTTTTCTGTGGTCCCGCTTTTTAGCCTCTTCAATCAGGTGAAGGTATTTTTTTAACTCTTTTTTATCAAAAAAGGCAGTCCCGTAAATCCTCTGAAGCTGTTCGCGTTTGGGATCTGCACGCCAGTAGGCGCCTGAAGCCTTCATTAGTTTTACGGCTTTAATCATGCCTGTGTGGGGAACATGGGGACCGCGGCACAGGTCCGTAAAATCTCCCTGTTCATAAAGGGAGATGGTTCCATCTTCCAGGTCCTCAATCATTTCAACTTTGTATGGATTGTTTTGATAAAAATCGATGGCTTCTGATTTTGGGATTTCTTTTCTGTTAAACGGGATCTTTGCTTTGATTATTTTTTTTATTTCCGCTTCAATTTTTGGGAACGCTTCTTCAGACACGGGTTCCATGTCGATATCATAATAAAATCCGTCTTCTACCACAGGGCCAATGGTGAGTTTGGCGTCCGGGTACAAATGTTTGACCGCCTGGGCCATGACATGGGCCGCGCTGTGACGCATAATATCCAGAGCTTCTTCATCCTTTGTTTTAATGAGCCGAATGCTGGAATCAGTGGTTATTTCTGTGTTAAGATCAGCAATACTGCCATTAATTTCCACTGCTACGCAGTTTTTAGCCAGTCCCTCGGAAATACTTTTTGCCACATCCATTCCAGAAGGGGGGTGTTCAAAACTCTTTATACTTTTGTCAGGAAGTGTTATGTT
>JANQFQ010000004.1 GCA_028277765.1 Desulfobacterales bacterium | reverse complement strand
GTAATGACAAATCATTAAACGATATTCGTGAATATATAAAAAACAATCCCGCAAACTGGGATACTGATGAAGAGAATATAAACAAATCACAGGTGGCATAACTTCAATAAACCAAAAATCTACAAATTCTCTGAAAACATGAGGTTATTATCATATCTGTCATTGGTGACAATTATTGAAAAAGAGAATCCCACTTAAAAATATAGTTATATTGGTCCAAACAGATCATGAAATAATACAAGAAGTCTTACAACCGAAACGATTATCCAAACAGCCGCCATAACATAGTAATGAATATCTTTATTCATAAATTTGAAAATTGATGTGAACTTTTCTCTTGCGAGCGCATATCTTTCATCCGGCTTTCTGCCCAAATTAAGAAAATAAAGACCCGCATAAAAAAACACCAAACATTCAACCGCTCTAATGATAATGACACTTGTATTCATTGTTATAAGCCCTTTATTGTTTTTAAGTTAAGTTATTAACCAGTGAATAAAACACAAAAAAGACAGATTGTTTTTCATCGCCTATAGCTCTGACACAATCATATATAACCATATAATATCTATAAAGAAAAGAATAAGGATGATAACCATTTGGGCGGGCACGGGGGTCGCCCCTACAAAAACAAATATATATCGAATAAATGATTTTAACCATGTATTTGGATTGAATGTTACCCATAACTTCAATCAGATTGATCATCGCTTTTTAAATGTTGTATATCGATGTTTAAAAACACACGTATTTCAAATGGAATACATATTTTTTCACTGCTGCGCCAGCCACCGTTTCTTCGAAGAAAAAAACCTGTTAACAGCCAGCCCGGTTACAGCGATTAACGGCAACACTTTTGAACCGGCATCCCCAAGATATTCACAAACAAACGGAACACCCAAAAGGCCAAACACTGAAATTAACATGATCCCCACTTCAATAAAGAACACGGCCATAATAATGCCCCATTCCATGAGCCTTTTCTGGTGCGTGAGATAGGAGTTGATTTTTTCGCCTGAAAGCTGCATGGATATCATGCTGTTGATAAACCAGAAGATACACGGGAAGATCATCAGCACGTAAACCGGGTAACAGTCAACCGTATCTTTAAAACTCGGCACAATAACCGGGGCAGCCAGGGCCAGGATAACCAGGGGAATCCAATAGACCAAGGCCCTGTATTGAATCATAAGAAACAGCCGGTTTCTTTCAACAGGAAGGGCCAGGATATAGTTCCGGGACATAATATGCTGTGACCGCCAGGTAACACCGGTCAAGCTGTTGATGGGAATCAGACTGAATAAAACATAGGCGTAAAACAGGGCCATAAAAAACGCTTCAGAAATAAACATGCAGGGGACAGCTCCGACAGTTGCAATGCCAAGAACCGCCCAATAAAATTTATGACTGACAAAATCTCGCTTTATAAAATGAATGATCATTGTTACTCTAATATATCCGCTACCAGTTGAGAAAAATCTATTTTATCATGCCCGTTTAAAAAGTCGTCTAACGGTTTAAACCGTTTCATTTCCCCTTTTGATAAAAGGAACACATGGGAGATATAATTGACCAGGTCTTCTAAAACATTGGTGGCTATAATTACGGTACAACCAGTTGATTGGTTCTGCTCATGAAGTATCTTCATAAATTTTCTTCTGCCAATGATGTCCAAGACCGCTGTGATTTCATCCGCGATAATCAACCGGGGTTCATACGACAATGCTGCAGCCAGCTGAACACGCCGGATCTCCCCGGCTGACATATTGCCGATCCGATTGTTCACATCTATCTTGAATTCAGAGATCAGCTTCTGTTCCCGTTCTTCTGAATAGGTGTTATAAAAAAACCGGTTAAACTTGAAAAACTCATGAACCGACCAGTCACCCGGGATATCAACTTTTTCTGAAAGATACGAGATCCCTTCCCGCTGCTGCCAATTGTCCTTAAACGGTTTTTTATTATCGATTGTCACTTTACCGCTGGTCGGGATCCGAAAACCCATTAAGAGGTCGAGAAGTGTGGTTTTGCCTGCCCCATTCTCACCCAAGACAGCCAGGAAAATACCTTGAGGAATATTAAAATCAATTCCCTTTAATATCTTCTTTTTATTCACCTCATAATGAAGATCAGATATAGTAACTTCAAAACCCATGTAACAATCTTTTAAATAGCAAAATGATTAAAACCCAAAGAATTCATGAAACCTTTTCTTCGTGTTCTTCGTACCCTTCGTGGTGAAATTTTCAGTTGTCGTTTCTTTCCGTCCTTACGATTATTTCTTTGCCGCATGAAGTGCGGCAACATACCCAAATGTCATTGCAGGACCTATTGTGGCACCTGGGCCTGGATATGATGTCCCCATGACAGATGACGATGTATTGCCGATGGCGTAAAGACCGCTGATTACGGCCCCATCTTCTTTCAGCACCTGCGCGTATTCATCGGTCGCCAGCCCTCCTTTTGTCCCAAGATCCCCAGGGTAAATCTTTGTCGCATAATACGGTGGTTTGTCGAGAGGCGCGAGGCAAGGATTAGGTTTAACACCATGATCACCATAAAAACGGTCATATACAGAATCCCCTCTTTTAAAATCCTTATCTTTCCCGGCCCGTACGAATTCATTGAAACTTGCCACGGTCCCTGCCAGCCCTTCCGGATCTATCCCTGCCTGGGATGCCAGCTCTTCAAGGGACTTTGCTTTTAAAACATGCCCTTGTTTTATCATTTTTTTAGGTGTCATCCCGGGCGGCATTAATCCGAAGAAATATTTGCTCCTGAAACGGTGGTCCATGATAAAATGGGATGGGATCGCTACTGTATCATTACTGTTTTTATCATACATGGCATGGACAACTTCAATATATGGCGCAGATTCATTTACAAACCGCTTTCCTTTGGAGTCCACGATAATCGCTCCTGGATACGATCGTTCAAATACCAGGAAAAGGGGTGGTCCGCCAAATATCAGACTTGTCGGCCCCCACCATGCATCATCCATCAGGTCGACTGCCGCGCCTGCTTTCATTCCGATATTGATTGCGTCACCAGTATTTCCGGGGCATGCAGATGTCCATTCATCCGTGGTTGGCTTTTTGAAATACTTTTCACGCATTTCCCTGTTTTTCGGAAAACCGCCTGTTGCCAGCACCACTCCTTTTCTTGCGCGTATACTTTCTCTTATACCGTTCTTTTCAATCTCGACACCTGTCACCCTTCCATCTTCAATAACCAAATCTGTTAAAGCTGAATTTAACCAGACCGGCACCTCATGTTCATATAAGGACATACGCAGCCTCCCTACCAGTGCCATACCCAATGTTACATGCTTTCTCATAAATATAACATTGAACAGGTTCCTGAGAAAAAACCAGGCTGGCCTATAAAAAGTGGCTGGATTTGCCCTGACCATAGAGAACCTTAACCAGTCATCAAGGGTAAAGACAATCCCGGGGACTAAATACGGGTGAGGCCTCATCTGTTTATGCATTCTACCGAGTTTTCGCCCTGTGAATAAGAGCGGTTCCAGGGCCCGGCCACCGGTCGTGCTGCCAGGCATTTCAGGGTAATAATCAGGATAGTCTTGCATAATATGAAATTTTAACCGTGAATGTTTTGTCATATAGAGCAGCATCTCGTTGGCTTTCGTTACATACATTTCTCTTTTGACAGCAGGAACGCGGTCACCAACAGTGTGCTCAAGGTATGTTATACCGTTTTCAATTGAATCCGGAATACCTGCTTCATCCATCAGGTAATTCCCGGGAACCCATATTCCTCCGCCTGAAAGGGATGTGGAGCCACCATAATACTCTGTTTTTTCCAGCACAATAGAATCAAGCCCGTTTATTTTCGCCACCAGTGCTGACGTCATCCCGCCGCCGCCTGAACCCACAACCACAAAATCAAACTCATGATCCCATTTAGTCATAATTCAATCCCGGTCTTTATATATCTTTTAAAAACAACGCCTCACAACTCTTTTCCAACCCCTTGATTTATTATAACATCTTACAATCATATCTCCTTATGTGTCAAATCATTAGTTTTCATCACAATTTGTGGATTAACCATTATTCAATTCAGGGAAAAAAATTACGGGCAAAACCATTAACATCCGAGATGAACCTGACATGCCCAGGTGGCTGAGCTGTTTTTTACCAATCGCCGTCTGATTGGTAAAAAAGATAACCTCAGTGTTCTCTGTGGCTCTGTGGTGAGATATAAGAACTGTCTAGATCATTTCTAATCCAGATTCAGGCAGACGAATCTATCACCGGCTGTTTTACCGGCACTCTGGAATAGGTCCTTGATATTATCGTCCATGGTAAAATAAAAGATCTGCCATCCCTTGTCTGCCAGGCTGAACACCTGGTTAACGAGGTTTTTCCTGCGGATCCAATCAGAATGCTGAAAAGCATCGTCAAGGATTAAAAAGGCTGTATCATTCTCCATGCTGATTGAGACGAAACCGAGTCTCAGGGCGAGAAACACTTGCTCTCGTACGCCGGTGCTCATATCTGCCAGTAAAAAACTATTGTCTTCCTGGTCCGTCAGTATGAGGTCATCGCCATCAATGTCCATACTACTGTATCGGCCTGTGACCGAGAATAATGGTTCTGTCAAGGCCTGTTGTTCAAGAGCATTTTTAATCCTCTCGGTCTCTTGGTCACGAAATTCCTGTAATGCCCTGTAGACCTGCATTTCCCCAAGGATTTTAGCTGCTATCTGTTTATAATCGTTGACAGCGTTTTCACGTTTTTCTTGAAAAGCTGTCAGAAGGTTTTCCCATTGTTCAGTGCTGTTCATACCTGTCTCCTGGGCCACACGGGATTTCAGGGAGGCGAGTTTCTCTTTTTCATCATCCACCTTGAGGCGGATATTTTCAATAGCTGCTTCAAGGTCAGTATGCTTTTTAGAATCCCATTTAACAACAGGCTCTTCTTCCAAATACTGGTCCGGCTTCACTCCAAGGAGAGCAATACGGTTTTCAAGATCACTTATCTTACTTCCAAGGGATATCCGCATTTTTCTCATGGCTGAAACCGCTTGCTGCCAGGTTTCCGGCAAGGCGTTTTCACCTGTATATTCCTGAAGGGATGCGGTAATCTCCCCCGACATGATGGATATCTCCTGGTTCAATCCAGCCAGTTCTTCACGATGCTGTTCCGCAAGAAAATGTTCTTTTTCCAATTTTTTAAGCTGACTCTGAATAGCTGCCTTGTCTGTGAGCGTCCTGTTGAACCTCCTTTCAAATTCAGCTTCAAGTTTTTCCAGTTCAACGCTCTTCCCATATGCTGATGATTTAATTTCTGACATCCGCGCCAAATAAAAAAAGAAAAAAACAATGGTAGCAAGTGCGCCAATTCCAAGTCCTGTTTTCTGACCAAGAAATCCAAAAATTACTGCCACAATAAAAGAGAATATCCCGAAAACAAGAAACGCCGTCCCTGGTTTCTCCTGCGCACCACCTCCTATTAACGCCTGATAATTCTGCAACGCCTGTTCAACCCATGAATAATCATCACTGGTCTCCTCAAGCCGTTTCAATTCGTCTTCAATATGCTGTTGTCTCGATGTGTTGACATCGTAAATCCCTATCTGTTTTTCGATTTTAGCACATCTGTTCTCATCCGGAAGCTCCGCAGCCTCTTCCGCCACCTTCTGGAGTTCCCTATACATCAGGCCGGCATGATATTGTCTCGCCTTTAACAGGTCCTGCAAATCCTTCTCTTTCCTTTCTCTCTCCTTCTGCAGGGCACGGATGGCCCCGGCAATATATCCACGGTCAACGTCCTCAAGGAGGTTATCAATCCGATCAAGCTTTATTTGTGCTTCCTGAAAATGCTTGACTTCCCCCCGTCTGTTGCCATGGATCGATTTGTGCTCCACAACGGCAGACTGGACGGTTGACGAAATACCATCTTCAATCGTATCAAGCATCCCTTCGCCTGACAGGTAGTTCTTGAGAATATCCCTTCCAACACCGTCTCCCTCTTCTGAAAGGTATGTTTCTCCAGCTCGAATCACCATCATTTTTGAAAAATCCAATGGAAGCCCTTTGCCTATGTCATTCCAATGGTCATCCAATTTTTTACCGGTCTTTGTAAAGGATATAGGTTTTTCCTCAAGGCCGGTCACGGAAATTTTGCCAGCAAGCTCCCAATCCCTCAAGCGCCATCCTGCGGGCGCCCGTGCGCCTGTCCTGAACAGGAGTCTGATGATCGATTCCACAATATATGTTTTACCTGTTTCATTACTGCCGTAGATAAGGTTTATATCACCCGGTTCAAACTGAAAATCATCTTTCAGAGGACCGCCCCGGTTTACCTTTATATTGTTTATCTGTATTGGCATTATCTCTCTTTGTAAATTGCAGAAAGGGCTGATTCTATCACCTGTTCCACGGCCGGCTCCCCACCGCCAAAGTCCCAGTCAAGTTCATTGATAAGTTCTATTGCACGTCCAGCAATAGCATTAAGCTGACGATCCGAACTTGTCGATAAACGGTCTATACACGGGCCTTCTCCGTTGTAATACGTAAAATCATCAAACGTCTCTTTAACGACCGCAAGTATCGCACTCCTATCCATGGCATACCCCCTGACATCAACCCGGACGCGTATCTTTGAATGGTCAGACGGTTCAATCTCCCAGGATTGTATCCTTTTATCAATTTCCCGCCGCAGTAGTGCAATCTCATTTTCCATCGGTACATTTACAAACGTTTCGTTGAAATAAAAAAAATCAGTCGCCACGATCATGGGCGTTATATCCGAGCCATCGGTATCATAGATAAGGAACCTTCTTTTCCCGGTTTCATTAATATCCATTCCACATGGTGACCCGGCATAATAGACATTCTCTTGTTGGCACGCTTTATGGATATGCCCCAATAACACAACCTCGGGACTGAACCTCTCCTTATCCATCCTTGAAAAGGGCATATACGTCCCAGGTTCAAGAGGGTTCAGCTCCTTTAAACCACCGTAGTAGTCACCGTGGGAAACAAGAACCCATTTCTTTCCTTTGAGGTCACTCTCGTATTCCGCGATATTTTCACCCATTTTAGTTTTCTCTTTATAAGGGATAAAAAGAAATACAGAATCATTGAACGCCTTAACAGCCGGTTCAGTATAAATATGGATATTTTCCCCTGCAATTTTCTTTTCGCTAATATCAGGATCATGATTGCCGGGAAGGATATAGATCTGAATGCTAGGATGTTTTTTACAGAGCGTCTCAAAATCTGAATAATTATGGAAATCCTTGTCAAAGAGGTCACCGGCGATGAACAGCGTATTGATATGTTCACTTTCAATCTGTACGAGGATATTCTCCAGGGCATTGTACCTTTCCGGGTGACTTTCCCTTGTCCTAAGATGAACATCTGCGGTTATTGCTATTTTCATAAGGTTCTTCTATTTTACCGCCGTCAATACCTTAAACCATTTAAAATCAGGTAGTGGCTTAACCGTAATTTTACGGAACCCAGCCTTTTTACAAAGCTCTCTCCACTGTTTAAAACTTATACAGTATTCTCCATCATTTAAAATATGTTTTTTACCATTATCGTACATCCTGTTAAAAGCATCAACCCCTCCTTCTTTCATGGCAAGGACCAGTTCCATTTTCAAATAATCGAGCAGCCTTGTCAGCCGATCTATATCCGTCAGTTTTCCTGTGGTATCGATGTCAATATCGCCAACAACAAATCTGCCGCCCGGCTTTAGGATCTTGTGGATATTCTTTATCACGGGGTCTTTTTTCTTTATATGATGAAGTGTCACCGTGGAAGCAACTATATCAAAAGAATCCTTTTTAAAATCAATTTTAACAGCGTCTTTAAACTTACAGCTAACATTTTTTTCAAGGGATAATCTTTTAATTTTTTCTTTAAATATCGACATCATATCTCTTGAGCTGTCAATTCCGACAATCCTGCAGTCTGCTTTTTTGAGAAACTTCAGGCTTAAAAGTCCTGTCCCACAGCCTATATCAAGGACCTCATCATTTTTTTTAACTCCCGACCGTTCAACTGCCAGATCAAGCAGTTTGTGATGCCGTTTTATTTTACCAAGTGTTCTGTCATATTCATTTGCCCAGTCTTTAAACCAGTTTTTCGTGCTTCTCTTTTTCATTCTTGACCTCTTTAATTATTTTAACAAGGATACACAAGATGGACAGGATAAAAAACATCCTATATATCCTGTTCATCCTTGTTAATTCATGTCTCTTTCCTCTATATCCGGTTCATCCTTGTTAATTAACGCTGTTTTCAAATACCATCCTAATTATTTGTCATTACGTAAGATTCAGCATAAAAACAAGCTAAAATTTAACATGGGATGATAGTTTGCTTCAAGGTTATCTGTAAAATACGTTTGCCGTCTTTCACAGGAATTATGATTTTGCTATTTGACAATAAGCTTAATTACCGTTATAAATTTATTCCGGCAACTTTTTTTACGTTATTATTTTTTTAATGTTAAAAAGAACATTATGGTCACAAAACTGACAAAATATCGAAAACCGATTAGCGGTATTAATGAACCAAGATCCCTGGCTGGCTACTGGGACATTGCGTATGATAATTTTGAGAACAAAAAATATAAAGAATCTCTATTTGGTGTTTTTAATTACATAAATCCCAGTTTATTGAACGATGTTGATACAGACAGGGAAACAATAAAAATAAGTCAACAGCATGGATCAGCGACAATCAACATCACCATTAAGGATAATACATTTAAGGTCATAGTCCCTTTTTTAAAGATTAACAAGGCAAACATTGTCCCTTTGATGCGAAAGGTTGCTGAGGTCAACTTTCATCCTTTGATGCTGACCCAGATCATACTCCAGAAAAAAGCCCTATGGTTTCATTTCGCCACGACGCTGGACCTTTGTCAGCCCAATAAAATTTATGATATTTTAAGAGAAATTTGTCTATATGCGGACAATTTTGATGATGAATTTATAGAAAAATACAAGGCTACTTTTTTTAACAAACCCAAGGTAACGCCCTTAACACTAGATGAACAGGATACTGTCTGGGCTCATTTCACAGAAATTTCAGATGAGTACAAAAAGTACATGGGGTATTTTGAGAAAAAAAGATGGCCCGGATCTGAGTGGGACATTATTGTGCTGACTCTCTTAAACATTGCCAACATGCCCTGTGTTAATGGAACGCTTCGGTCAGATCTGGATGAATATATTTATAATATGTTTAATGGAGAGACGGATTTCGCCTACAGACTTGACAAAGGTAAAAAGTATCTGAACGGTCTTTTAGGTGATCTTGACCGGGATAAGATTTTTAAAGATCTTTATCATGCTGAAAAATTTATTTCCCTAAAATACAGAAGCTCTGTAAATATTCTCCAAAAAGAATTTGAAGCCCATAAACAGCGAATCTACGCGGAGATTAACAGTGACAGCTATTTTGACGCGGCCTTTTCACTCCAGGTCCTGTTCGCGAAAATATTGTATGATTACAACCTTGAAGAGAATCATGAAAGAATAATTTGCAACACTATGGCAAAAGCAGGCGGGAAAGAGACAGATGAAGCCACTGCAATCATGAAACAAACCTTTGACAATTTTTTGCAAGGGACAATTGAAACCGAAGGTTCAGAAAAAAAGGGATTCTTTTCCAAACTGTTTGGTTAAACTCAATGATGGACAAAATAAAAAATAATATCTTTAAAATTATAACCGCCGGCGGAACCGGAACCGGCTTCCTTTTAAAAGGAAAAGATCTTATCATTACCAATTACCATGTGGTCCAGGGATGTAGAGATGTTGCTGTACAGGATCAGGACAAGCACAGGAGCGTTGCCAAAGTCGTATTTGTTAACCCTGATGTTGACCTGGCTTTTTTAAAAAGTGATATCCCTGAAAACGCTGGCAACGATATTATACTGAATTCAGAAGTAGAAATTAAGAATGCCCAGAAAATCTACATTCACGGCTACCCTTTTGGCCTGCCATATACAGTTACTGAAGGAATTGTCTCTTCATCCAGGCAAATGATGGGAAACCGTCATTATCTGCAGACAGATGCGGCTATAAATCCTGGAAACAGCGGCGGACCTATGCTGAATGCAGGTGGAGAACTTCTGGGGATTACAACATGCAAGTTTACACAGGCTGATAATGTGGGATTTGGAATATTACATGGTGATTTAACAGAAGAGTTGAATGATTTTAATACAAAAGAAGAAAACTATCATGTAAAATGCAACTCCTGTCATTCGCTTTTAATAGAAGAGACTGAATTCTGTCCAAATTGCGGCAACAGTATTGACCCTTCTGTGTTTGAAAGTTTTGACCTATCACACTTCGCGAGTTTTATTGAAGATGCGCTTTCAGGTATAGGGATGAACCCGATACTAGCGCGTGCCGGCAGGGACTTCTGGGAGTTTCACCAAGGCAGCGCGCTGATACGAATTTTTGTTCACAGGCGGGACTATCTTATCGCGCATTCTCCTTTAAACAAACTGCCTAAAAAAAATCTTAATGAATTATATGAGTACATCCTCAGTAAGCCGGTAAACCCTTACATCCTTGGTGTTTCAGATAACCATATTTACATCTCATACAGAATACATCTGTCTGACATCTTCTCTAAGCAAGCGGATAGCATAAAAAAACGCATTTCAAAACTCGCACTTAAAGCTGATGAGTTAGACAACTTCTTTATGGACAAATACGGTTGTGAAATGTCTATTGAAGCTAAAGATGAATAATTTACCCTAACGTTGAATAAAAATTTGGCCCAAAACCGTAAAACTCGCTCCATATCAGGCCCCTACAGGATGATTTCTCATTTTCAAGAACTCACCGTATGTTTAATACTCTTTCGCCCTTGAAAATGAGAAATCATCCTGTAATGACCTAATCTAAAGCGTTTTGAACTCAAATTTTTATTCAACGTTAGGGTTTATAAAAACTTTTCGATCTTAGCTGCTTTTGTTAGTTTTTCAATGTACTGTTGCATCTCCGTGGATATCTTTTGTCTCTTCAGTTGTTCGGAAATCCGCTCTTTTGCCTCATCATAACTGACCACTGATGACGCCTTTTTATCCGTCACTTTTATCAGATGATATCCGAATCTGGTTTCAACAATATTGCTCATTTCACCCTTTTTCAAAGCAAAGGCTGCCTCTTCAAAAGGCGGGACCATCTTCCCGCGGTCAAAAAAATCAAGGTCACCCCCATTGGCTTTGCTGTTGCATTCTGAAAATTCTTTAGCAAGAGCCACAAAATCTCCGCCTTTTTTCAGCTTTTTCTGAATCTTTTTAATGGCCTTTTTTGCCTTGGCCTTTGTTGCTTCATCAGCGTTGGAATCAGCCTTTATTAAAATATGGCTCGCCCGCACCTGCTCAGGCATGGAAAACTTCTCTTGGTTATTGTCATAAAAGGCTTTGGTCTCATCATTGGTGACCGAGATCGTTGAAATAACATCTTTTTCAACAAGCGCCTGTATGGTAAAACCTTTATCTAATTCTTCCGTGATCGCAGCCTCATCCGTTTTTACACTGGTCAAATACTTCCTGAATGTTTCCTCATCCGGGAAATTCTTTTTAATATTTTCAATTTGATCATCGACCGCTTTTTGATCAGCTTTCATACCCCTTTTTTTTGCTTCCTGATAAAGGAGTTCCATATTAACAAGATCATCCAGCAGCCTACTCCTTAAGTTCTGCACCAAATCAGGAGGAATCTGCTGTTTTCTTTGAGCCATCTGGGCTTGAAATTTACCAAATTCCTGGTCCAGCTTTTTTATTGTTATCCCTTTTCCATTAACCAGTGCAGCCATTCCTTCATTCATTCCCTTCTCTTTGCCGGATAAAGCCGAAAACGGGGTTAACATCATTGCCAGGGCTGTTAGTGCCACTATAACTGTTTTAATTTTAACATTTTTCATTCACTCGTCTCCTTTACGTTTATAATCCCTTCTCAGGATATTTTGAATCAGCCTGTATTATATTGTGGCAGGGCAGAAACAAGGTCAGTATAATTGCAGTTTTTTGTTTGAAAGCTGTATAAATGACGGGCCATGGTCCTGCTCGGCACTCTGTTTGAGCCAATGTAAACATAAATATCCTTTTTTGCAAGAAAGAAAAGAGATCTTCTTCACCATAACCGACATTTCTCACAAGTCTGAAAGACTGAGGAGATTCTTCTTTAATTGCCGGAGAAACGCTTTGGCTGTTTCCAGTTTCATATGTCTGGGGTTGAAATTCATATGAATTGTCAAACCATTTTTAAAGCCTGATGCAGTAAACATAACATTAGGACTTGCCAGCGGGGGCGCGAGCAGAGAATAAGTTCTAGCCGACGCACTTCCAAAATTACCGGCATGATCCGATATAATCCCGATGTTTGTGAGGCCGTGGGTCTCTTTAACAAGCTTGGTAACAGAAAAACCGATTAGCTTTCCTGTCAGTTCCGGCTGGATTGAGAAAATAAGAAAGCCAAACAATTCTACCAGTCCAAACGACTTTTTTGCTTTGTCAAATTTCGGTTTAAGAACTTTTAAGGCTTTGTGGACATCAGCAACTTCTTCCGCCCTTGCCAAGGTCATGCGGACGACACTCATATTCGCGAATATTCCTTTGGGCCATCCCCACCAACGGCGAAGATTCACTGTGTATACTGTATTGACATATTCAAACTTTTGTCCGCGGGAAACGTTCCAGTGATTAACCGTGGTCATCAGAGCGGCAACTATAAAGTCATTGATTTTGGAACTGATCCCTATCTTGTTTCCCTTGATTTTTTCTATCTCATCTCCACTTATCGTAATTGTTTCAAACAGCGGGTCTTCGGGAAGGATGCTCTCTGTTTTACCATTGGTGTCGCCGGCTATTGTTGACGTTATTTCTTTCTTTTTCATTAATGCGTATAAATTTATCCGGATATCTTGAAAAACAGCAAAAGGAATCCGCAGGAGATCATGCCATTTAAGAAATTTAATCAACTGGGACCAGCTCCGGTTCATGTCTAAAGAACAAGCCGGCTGCCATTTGGAATCTTTTTCAAGTTCCCTGTAAATTTTTGCGAACAGCTCAAAAAAATGTTTTGAGCCTTCGCCGTCCATCATCATATGGTGGACCTGTAGCACAAGGTAATAATCTTCAGGTGCATCAATGGATGTCACCCTGAACACCGGCGGTTCTTTGGCGTCAATCGGGTTTCTGATAATCTCTTTTAATAACTTTTCAGCACTGCTTTTGTCAGGCGCGGTTTTTCTGGTACAGAGCCTGCCCGGGTCCCCGGGATCCACAAAAAGCCACCTGCCGAGCCATAATCCTGATGATAGTCTTGAGCTGATAATCGGAACACATTTAATTGAAATGGCGATAGATTTCTCTATGATGTCATCTGAAAGAGGTTTGTCAAGGCTGATAATACCCCACAGGCAGCATTCATTCTGATCGCCCATCCAGTGGCGTACCATTCTATCAACCAGGGTTTCTTTTGTGACAATCGTGTCCGGCTTCATTGCAGATCATCCAGTCTCTTCTCGATCTTTTCCAATCGGGAAGAAATTTTCACCAGCTCGTCCTTAACAGCAGCGTCGTATCTTCCATCACCGCTATTTCCCAGGTCGTTGTCTTCTTTGCGTTGTAATTCCTTGTGTTTCACCAGTTCTTCGTTAAAACCCGCCCCGAGGATTCCTGTGGGTAGCGCGATAATCACGATCGCGATCAGTTGGATAACGCCCCCGGCCAGCTTGCCTATGATCGTTACAGGCTGGACGTACTGGTATGCTGGTGGCCCCGGCGTCATGGTCGCTATCGCCCACCATATGGCGGAAACGACACTGCTGAACTGTTCAGGCTGTGTATCATGTTCGGCAAAATAGACCACTACACTCGCCATAAACATCAGTACAAGGCTCATCGCTACGGTGATTGTCAGGTCCTCTTTCCGTTTACTGATCACCTGGCCCAGTATATTCACTGATGCTGAATATTTCCCCAGCTTCAATATCCGGAGCACCCTGAACACACGAAAAATCCTGATGGCCCTCAGGTCCATACCCATTGATGCGATATAAAAAGGGAGGATAGCCAAAAGATCAATAATCATCATGGGACGCCGCATATATTTCAACCGGCCCCACGACTTGTAATTTTCAGAGGCGGAAAACGACCACAGCCGGAGCAGATATTCTATGGTGAAAATCAAAACAGAAACAATCTCAATGGTATCAAACAAAAGCGGCATTTCTTCATAGAAATTACCGATGGATTCAAAAATCAGTGATATACAGTTAATAATAATAACCGTAATAATAAAAATACTCAGCATCTTAGCCCGGATGCTGGGAGTATCCCCTGGTTCCATAATGGTATGAACACGCGCTCTCAATTTTTCAATAGTCATAGACATTCCTTCAGCCATTTTTATGGAATCCGATTTTTTCGCTATTTATTTTGTCTTAATAAAACCTAAAAAAACAAACCATGTCAATAAAGATCAGGGGGTTACTCTTTTGGATAATCTGGAATTCTCATAACTGCAAATATTTTTTCAAAATTATAGACACACATATCTTGATTTCATATATTGTTATGTATGAGCAAAAAAAAGAAAAAGAGCCCTAATCCTGAAAAAGGGAACCGGCCATTTAAGAACCTTAAGAAAATGCTCAGGGAAAAAGATGTTGACATACCGTCACCAGCCCCTACAACCGGCAGTCAAAAGCCTGAGCAACCGAAAAAGCCTATACAGGAGAAAGAGCCCCCTGACAATGACCAGACGCTTTTCATGGAAGCAATGCAGGGGGTCAAACCGGTCAAAGGAGAAAAACAGATCGATAACAGACCTGCCCCTGACAAAGCCCCTCCTCCTGAAGATCGATCAGAAGAAGAAGTTTTGGCTAAGTTAAAGGACCTCGTTGAAACCGGCAAGGGATTCGTTGTTTCAGCCACATCTGAATATATAGAAGGCACCGCGTATAATGTTAATCCGGAAATCGCAAAAAAACTACACCGTGGAGATTTTTCCATACAAGCTCATATTGACCTCCACGGTTTCACCGTTCTTGACGCAACCGAGGTCTTTGATGATTTCTTACGTTCTGCTATTGAAACAAAAAAGAATGCCGTTCTCATCGTACACGGCAGGGGGCTCTCTTCACCTGAAGAACCGGTACTAAAAACAAAAGTGATTGAATGGCTGACCCGCGGCCCCTTTCGCAAATGGGTTATCGCGTTTACCAGCGCCAGGGCCTGCGACGGTGGCACTGGCGCAACTTACGTCCTTTTAAGGGACCGCCCATTTACAAAACGTGAAAGAAAACGGAAAAAACCTTTGACTGAGGAATAAATGATGGTAAGGAAGTAAAAATCCTGGGCAGGAAGTTTGACTTTAGCAGAATGTCCTAACTTTAAATAATTGGTGGGCACAGCCCACCCTACGATTTTAGTAACTGATTTGTTTTTAATTATTTTTCCCAAATTTTTTTTAAAATAATCGACCACGACCACTTACAGTTTTATAACAAAATGGAAGAGCAAAGCGATACATTCACTTTAGACACTTAAGTACATTGTAGGGTGGGCTGTGCCCACCATTTTCGATCACGACCACGATTCTTTTTAAAATGACAGAGCGAAGCGATACCATAACTTTAGGCACTTGTAACTTATAACTTGTAACTTTCGGCACTTATATATTCTATCATTTTATTTTATTAAACAGGAGGTAACAAACCATGCCAACAATAGGTGTAATGCTTTCAGGATGCGGTGTGCAGGATGGTGCGGAAATTCATGAGGCGGTCCTTACCATGTATTTTCTTGATAAAAATGGTGCTCAGATAAAATGCGTGGCACCGGACATTGATCAGCGGGATGTAGTAAATCATTTAACCGGCCAGCCTTTAGATGAAAAAAGAAACGTGCTCGTTGAATCCGCAAGGATTGCTAGGGGCAATATCAGCGACATTAAGGATGTGAGCGCGGCTGATATGGACGGTCTTATCATTCCCGGAGGCTTTGGCGCGGCAAAAAACCTGAGTGATTTTGCAGTCAAGGGCAAGGATGCTGAAGTAAACCCAGACGTTCAAAAGCTTATCAGTGACATGCATTCAGCCGGCAAACCAGTAGGCGCCCTCTGCATTGCTCCTGCCACACTGGCAAAGGCACTTTGCGATAAAAGCCCTGAAGTCACTATTGGGAACGACACAGGCACTGGCCAGGCAATCGAATCCATGGGCGGACAACACAATATCTGTACAGTGGATGCCATCCATGTAGACAGCGCCAATAAGCTTGTCACAACACCCGCTTACATGCTCGGTCCTGGGATAAAAGATGTCGCTCTTGGCATTGAAAAGCTGGTGGAGAAGGTTATTGAGCTCACTTAGATGATGAAAAATGATTTAAATAAAATAAGGAACATCGGGATTAGTGCCCATATCGATTCAGGCAAAACCACGCTTACTGAACGGATCCTGTATTACACCCACCGGATCCATGCCATTCATGATGTTAAGGGTAAAGACGGTGTAGGCGCCACAATGGATTCTATGGAGCTTGAAAAAGAGCGGGGCATTACCATTGCTTCAGCTGCGACTTTCTGTGCATGGAAGGGACATGAGATCAACATCATCGATACCCCCGGCCATGTAGACTTTACCATTGAAGTTGAAAGGGCGCTAAGGGTCCTTGACGGTGCTGTGCTGGTCCTGTGTGCAGTTGGTGGCGTACAGTCCCAGTCGATCACAGTTGACCAACAGATGAAACGGTATAAAGTTCCTTGTATCGCTTTTGTCAATAAATGCGACAGAAGCGGAGCAGACCCTGCCAGAGTTTCTGAACAGCTTAAGGAGAAACTGGGGCATAATCCTGTGCTGATGCAGATACCGATCGGACTGGAAGAGAATCTTGAAGGGATTATCGATCTCGTGTCCATGAAGGCTGTCTATTTTGACGGTGACAGCGGTGAAGATGTCCGAATTGAGGATATTCCAGACCATCTGTCATCTGAAGCATTCCAAAAACGTGAAACGCTTATTGATACGGTCTCTCTTTTTTCAGATGAACTTACTGAAGCGGTTCTTGAAGAACAAGAAATTACAGAGAATCTTATACTTGCAGCTGTAAGATCCGGCGTCATTGCTCGGATGCTAACACCGGTATTCATGGGATCTGCTTATAAGAACAAGGGGGTCCAGCCCCTGCTCGATGCTGTAGCTGCCCTTCTCCCTTCACCTGGTGATGTGGAAAACCAGGGCCTTGACCTGGAAAAAGAAGAAGAACCAGCTATCCTTTACAGCGATCCTGAGAAACCGGTTGTAGCACTTGCCTTTAAACTGGAAGACGGTCCCTATGGCCAGCTTACATATATTCGAGTATATCAGGGGACCATTTCAAAAGGGAGCGACCTTGTAAACATACGCAATGGAAAAAAAGTCAAGATCGGGAGGCTGGCCCGCATGCACTCGGACCAGATGGAAGAGATCGATACAATCCCGGCCGGATACATCGGTGCGCTTTTCGGTATAGACTGCGCCTCAGGCGACACTTTTGTTTCGCCAGGGACCAGGATAACCATGACGTCCATGTTTGTACCTGACCCTGTCATATCTTTGTCAATTGTTCCAGAAGACACAAAAGCACAAAACAACATGTCAAAAGCCCTTTCCCGTTTTACAAAAGAAGATCCAACGTTCAGGACACATGTTGACAAAGAGACAAATGAGACAATTATCGAAGGTATGGGCGAGCTTCATCTTGAGGTCTATGTTGAAAGAATGCGAAGGGAATACAACGCCGCTGTAACAACAGGCAAACCAATGGTAGCATACCGGGAAACCATAACAAGGAAGGCTGAGTTCAATTATACGCACAAGAAACAGACCGGCGGCGCGGGCCAGTTCGGCAGGGTGGAAGGATATCTTGAACCTGTAGAAGAAGAGTTTGTATTTGAAAATGAAATTAGAGGCGGAGCAATCCCCACCCAGTTTATCCCGGCATGTGAAAAGGGTTTCGCGCAATCAATGGCAAAGGGCCCTAAAATGGAATTCCCGGTAACAGGAGTAAAAGTCGTGATAACTGACGGCGCAGCACATGCTGTTGATTCTTCGGAAATGGCTTTTCAGGCCGCCGCCCGCGGAGCATTCAGGGAAAGTTATGCCCGGGCCGGTTCCATTATACTAGAGCCGGTTATGAAAGTTAGTGTTGAAACACCTACAGAATATCAGGGAACAGTAATGGGAACGCTTAACCAGCGCAGGGGCCTCATCGTCGGCTCCCAGGATGAAGGTGTTGTGTGCGTCATTGAGGCTCGTGTTCCTCTTGCTGACATGTTCGGATATGCCACTGTGCTTAGGTCTACCACACAGGGCAAAGCCCAGTTCACAATGGAATTTGATAAATACAAGCAGGTACCTAAGGATATTGAAGAGGAATTGGTCAAAAAAGCTGCTCAAGGAAAAAAGAAGTAACTAAGGGAGATCTCATATGCAAAACATAGATATTATCAGACAGAACCCGTTAAAGAACCTGGGATATGAAACAGATGATATCGTACCTGAGAAAGGTTTCGGAGCCATACTTGCTCGTTCAGGTGTCGGCAAAACATCTTTCGCTGTGCAGATCGCTGTAAACTCGATGCTGAGAGATATCAAGGTACTCCATATAAGTCTTGAAGATCCTGTAAAAAAAATAAACTTGTGGTATAAAGAAGTATTTTCAAATCTTGCTGCAAAACACGATATACAGGATACCAGTAATATCTGGGAAACCGTCATTCCCAATCGCTTGATTATGACTCTGCGGGTTGAAGGCTTTAGTATTCCCGTGCTTGAAGAGAGGTTGACGGACCTGATTGAACAGAATGTTTTTGTTCCTAATATGCTTATAATAGACGGAATCGCTTTTGATGAAAAAGCGCCCGCCCTGCTTCAGGGTCTTAAAAATCTCGCGGAAAAATATACCATGCGAACGTGGTTTACTATCCTGACCCACCGTCATGAAGATCCGGCTCCAGATGGAATGCCTCTCCAGCTTTCAGATGTAAAAGATCTTTTTGACGCCGCCGTCATGCTTCAACCTGAAGGAGATAAAATTCATGTAAGACCACTCATGGGAACTGCTCAAGAGAAAGCAGGTGCCAGCCTGCTTCTCGATCCATCCACCATGCTGATAACAGCGAGTACTGAATAATAAAAATATTACTCACCACGAAGGACACGAAGAATACGAAGAGGTTTATTTATAAGCCCTCCGGGCAAAAGTTTTTTTCAATCACGCATTGCATATATTCATGGCTATTTCATGACTCAATTATCTCATCACCAAATCTTTAGCTGCTGTCTTTTGCAAAGCAATTTAAACATCTTTTTCTTCGTGTTCTTCGTGCCCTTCGTGGTGATCATGTTTTAATCTTTTCTTCGTTTCCTGGTGGTGAGTAAATTTCCTGATCAGTCTGTATCTCCCTGTTTGGAAATTCTTTTCAGCAGCACGTCCCGGTATAATGCTTTAATATTTATTATGCCATAATAGATACAGCTCAGGATGATGACAAGTTTTATTATCATATATCCATCAACCTCTTGATTCTGGGCATCAGCTGGATTGTACATAGTCTTTAAATACACGCGCCATTCAGGTTCTTCCTCTATAAGCTCATTTTTAATAAAGGACAAGGTATATATTCTGTTTACAATTTTATATTCCCACTTTTTTTCAGGACCACGGGGTATTATTTTGTCTTCTTTATAAATCGATGTAGGCCTGCCGAGTATATGTTTAACATCATCCTCCTTATCGCCTGTAGCGATTTGACTAAATTTACTTTCAAACATATTATACGTCGGCAACAGCGCTTCTTCCTTTTTTTCTTTCATATGGCTTATCATAGTGCCGCCTATCACAGCCAGCAATACGATTACGACAAACGGTAAGATCTTATAATAAATATTATTATTGTTTTGATCCATTGTCTCGCCGGGTTTTAATCTCTTTAATAAGAACCTTTCATAAATCCATACATGTTAACCGTCTCACTGTACTAAAAAAAATCCGACCGCGCTTTCTCACTTCCTGTCATAGACCTCTTCTCTGCCACCTTGATGAGTCAAGATTAGTTTATCACCCTTTATTTTTGCCGTACATTCCACCGGTTGGGATAGTTTTTCAAATACACATGTCAGCTTATTATCGTCCTCTAGTTTATAGTTGCCGTAGTATACGCTGTGCTGGTGACCTTTCATTTCTACACGACCATCTTCATGAAAGACCAGGTCCTGTTTCACGACCTTGCCCTTCCACTCACCCACGATATCAGATTCAACATTTGAACTACATCCTGCCATCATAAGGCAAAACAGACAAATTATTATTCCATATCTATAAGCCATTTTCATCTCCTTTCGCCTGAAGAGGTATCATTATTTGAACTCTTCGTGTTATAAGAATTAAAAAAAATTATGATGTTTTCCGCTTTTTCATACAGGAAGTCCCAGTTTTTTCCTCTTTTTGTTTATATGGGCGATGATTTCTTCTGCTGCTTTTTCAGGATCGGTTTCAACATGAAACCTGCCGCCTACCAGCTTCTCCACATCCCGGGTAAGGAGTTTAACCATGTTTTTACTGCCGGAAACAAACGGCTGTCCGCCTACATGGGTGAGAACGCCAAGGTTAACAGCCCATACTCCAATGGATACGGCCTTTTCAGTAATAAACTCAGGCGCTGATGCCGCAACCGGGAGATCCTTTATACCAACCTTAAGATAATCTGCCACCGCGTTTAAAACATCTTCAATCCGTGAATTATCCACACATGAACCCATATGCCAGCAAGGCGGGAGAGCAGGCGCACCATTTGCTTTTGCCACAGCATCAAGAACTGCTTTAAGGCCGTTGCCAACACCAGGATAATCAGGATTTGGTTCTAATAATCCATGCTGTCCGGCGACATGCGCCCAGCATCCGGTTCCCACAACAAGAATATTCTCCTTCAAAAGTTTTTTTGTAAGGATCATATGATTGTAGCCATAAAGGGTCCGTGGTGTTACACATCCCACAATCGCCACAATACCCCGGATATTGTTTCCTGCGATATTATCGATCAGGGGTTTGAGAGGATCAGAAGAATTGACCTTTGCTAAGGCGCCGACGATCTGTTCAACTGAAAAACCGGCCATTATGTTTGCAGGAGGCGTATCCGGGATCATCACTTTACGTTTTTTCCGTTTGGAAAAGTTCGCCACCGCTGTTTTGACAATTTGTTTAGCAATCTTATCCGCTTCTTCGGGTTTAAATTCAATGTGAGTGGCACCGGTAATTTTCGCGTGAGGATTGGTTGTAATAATTTTTGTGTGAAAATGTTCGGCCACCTGTTGAATATTGGGAATGACACATTGAACATCCACAACCATCGCCTCTACAGCGCCTGTAATGATAGCCAGTTCCTGCTGCACCATACTCCCAGCCAAAGGCACACCTTTTCGCATAAGCACTTCATTACCGGTACAGCAAACGCCCACGACATTGATCGGTTTGGGAGGAGAAGGGTATGTCATGGCTGCTGCCACAATTTTTTCTGAAAGAAGCGGTTCATGTCCATGTAAAACAATGTTAATTTTGTTGGCATCAATCACACTCAGATTTGCTTTGCTGGTTACCAGTTTAGGCGTACCAAAAAGCACATCCTGCAAGGCGGATGCTGGATGGAGTCCGCAATAACCATCAACAAGTCCCAACTTCAGCGAATCAGTCGCCAGGTGGACCATATCAGCATCAACTCCCATGGTTGTCCTATGATAAGATTCACTAAGCTCGGCACCTGCGCCGGTCGGCAGGATCCCAAGCTTTTTCCATTGCGTTTTTCTTTCTGGATTAGCTTTGTATGTCAGCCATGCAGGTGTACCTTCATCTTTTCCCAGATCCTCCAGGCATTTCTTCGCCACTGCCAGGGCCTTGTTTTTACCCTTGCACTTTAGCCCTTTGTAAATGGCCTCAAGTTTGGCTTTATCAGTAATATGGTAATCCTTTATTTTACCAGTGGCTACATCCCTTAGGGTTTTTGCTGTAGCGCGCGTGTGTTCAACATGGGATGCAGCACCTCCGCCTACACGTCTCACAAGACCACGCGCAACGATGGTGTCTGCAGTTGATCCGCAGGTCCCCCTGTCGTATCCGGTGGCTTCACCAAGTGTACAGGGCCCCATTTGACAGCGGAAACAGCACATGCCGGCAGCACCGCCATTCCCTTCTGACGCGAATTCACACGGGGTCTCCCTATCCCAGACAAGATCTATTCCTAGTTTTTTCGCATGTTTTATAAGTCTGGCTGTTATAGGCTCCACTTCAAAATTTTTTGCCTGATCAGCCACATGTTTTGCAGCGCTGACTGCTTTTCCTTTTCCAAAGACATCCGTACTACCGAGTACGACTCCTGCCACACTTGCGGCAGTGGTAACTTTTAAAAAATCACGGCGGTTCACAAATTTACATTTTTCACAAACCTCGCTGCTTTTTTTTATGTTCTTCTCCTTCTCATCCATTTTCCATTCTCCCTGATTCTCGCTATTTCCTATTTTAGAGCATCTACAAGCAGGGCCGCTGCAAGAATTGTCAGGAAAAAAAAGGCTACCCGCTTTTTGTTATTCCTGTATAACGTTTCCATTCTCAGGCTTCCTGTAAAGTGCCAGACAGCATAATAGGTGACACAAAAGGCCGCCAACAAGCAGGGTTTCAATCAGCCCAGCATTATTTTTAAGTTCGTAAATCCCGACAGCAGCTAACAATAGACCGGCAAAAGGGAGTGATAAAGCTGCGGTCACTTTTGATGGCTTTTCAAGTGGTCCATTTCGCTCAATACGTTTCTTGCGAAAATATTGACCAATAACACACATCATCAGGATAATTCCCCCTGATAATACGATGATCCAGTTTTCGTGCAATATTTACTTTCCTAACTGTTTTTTTTAATAATAAAATCAAATCAACCAATGAATAATACTTGCTACTATAACCATTAAAACAGCATCAGGTATAAACAATGTGGCACATTTATTCAAAAGATAAAAGTAATATGTACTTTTTCTCTGACCTCCACAAACATCATTTTTTTCCTTCAGTCTTCAATCCTTGTTGATTGGTCATTTTTATTTTCTTTTAACAAGGATACACTGGATGGATAGGATAAAAAAAACATCCTGCATATCCTGTACATCTTTGTTAATTCATGTTTTTCCTTGCATTTTTTGTTTAGCTGCTATACAATATTTACCATTATGATCGACGAACAAAAAACACTGACAGAAATTCACGGGCGATTTGAAAGAATAATCAATCTTTTTCACAGGATAGAAAAACAACCCAAGGATTTTGGCACAGGCGAACTCCTTTATATCGGTGAAGTCCACACCATTGTAGCTGTGGGACGATATCCGGAAATCAATATCACGGAGCTTGCCAGAAAGATTGGGGTCACCAAAGGGGCTGTATCACAAGCTATTGGAAAACTTGAAAAAAGAGGTTATTTAAAAAGGATTAAGGACAAAAACAATGAAAAACATGTCCTGGTAGAATTGACTGACAAGGGTAATATTGTTTCAGATGAACACGACAGGATCCACAGGGACGTTCACACTACCTTCCTCAAGGAAACAACTCTTGGACAACATATTGTTTTTAATGAAGTTCTTGAAAAAATCGAAGCCTTTTTAGAGAGCAATATCTGGGAGGATCTCTAATTTCACCTGCTACATTTAGTTTAGTCTCTAAATTATAATAATGAAAACTGTCCGTAAAATTTATTTATTGTTATTGTTACTGATTCTGGTTTCAGGATGCATTAAGCTCGGCCCTGATTACACCCGTCCTGAAACCGGCATTACCGTTCCGGACAAATTTCATACGGTTTCAGATGAAACAGATAAAATCGAGATCACTGATTGCTGGTGGGAAGACTTTGGCAATCCTGAGATCAATACATTTGTGGATAGCATTATTAAAAGCAACCATGATATCAGGATCGCGACCGGGAGGATCCTGGAGATGAGGTCATATTTTAAACAGACACGGGCGGACCGCTTTCCTTCCCTGGGAATTCAGGCGGAAGGTCGTGATCAGAAAATTCCCCTGAGTTCGGGTATGTCTGAAGATGACAGGGAATTTGAGACCTACAGCTTCTCCTTGCCTGCTTCATTTGAACTGGACCTCTGGGGAAGGCTCGCGAGAACACAAGAAGCAGCAAGGGCCAGTCTTCTGGCAGCTGAAGAAAACAGAAAAACCGTGATGAACACGGTCATCGCTGAAGGCATCAGCCTCTATCTGCAGATGGAAGCACTGGAGCGGAGAATCCAGGTAACAAAGCAGAGTATTGAAAACTACAGGCAAAGCCTGAAAATGATCGACAGCAGGTACAGTCGGGGCCTGTCGTCTGTGCTGGATGTAAAGCAGGCTCGCAGGATTCTGGCGCGTGCCGAAGCGTTTCTCCCGGTTTTGTTTCAGGACCTGGGCATCATCCAGCACCGTCTCAGCATGCTGGCGGGAAATTACCCTGAAACCCGGCCCCCGCGTAAAATGCCTGAAGATTATTTAAAACCGCTCACGCCGGTAAAGCCGGGTATCCCATCTGATATCCTCTTCAGGAGGCCGGACGTGCGGGCCGCAGAAGCAGAGCTGGAATCGTTGAATGCTATGATCGGCGCGGCAAAAGCGAGCCGTTTCCCGAGGATATCCCTTACTGGCGCCTTTGGCTATTCAAGCAAGGAAATTGATGACCTGTTTGAAGCAAAAAGTGAGCTGTGGAACATGGCCATGGGGATCACCCAGACTGTATTTGACGCTGGAAAACTCAAAGCCGGACAGAGAGCTGCGGAAGCAAAATATAAACAAGGTGTTTCCACGTATGCGAAAACCGTTTTAAACGCTTTTGTTGAAGTTGAAAGCGCACTCCTTGCCCGGAAAAAACAGATTGAGAGAAGAGAGCTGACCCTTATTTTCCTGAAAGAAGCCCGGGAAACCTTGATTGTTGCCCGGAAACACTATGAGCGGGGGCTCGTGGATTACCTGACCGTTCTCCAGGCCCAGCAGACACTTTTTACAGCCGAGGAGAACCTTGTCCTCGCTGACCTGGGAATACTGACAAATAGGGTCACCCTTTACAGAGCGCTGGGAGGAGGATTTGCGTATAGCGAAGAATTGGAGAGATAAAAATTAGATGCTAGATACTGGATACTAGATAAAGGCTTTTAATATCCTGGATCTAGGATCCAGTATCTAGTATCCAGCAACTAGCATCTAGTATCTAGCATCGCGGAGTTTCAGCGCCATCTATGCTTTACGCTGTAACAAGATATAAGTTGAGCCAGGAGAGTAAAAACACAAATGGACATAAATAAAATACCCTCAAGATCTTTTGAAACCGTGAAAGGGGTGAAGGAGAAATCCCCTCGCCTTTTCCAGGTGCTTGTCGTGATATGCTTGCTGATATTCGGCCTGTTGGGTAAGTATCTCCTGACATCGCAAAAATCAGATATAAAGAAGGAGAAACCCATAAGCCATGCGCCCCTGGTCAGAACGGTTACAGTGGAAACCGGGCCTAAAACAGTTGTTGTTTCCGGTGAAGGGACTGTCCGGCCCCTGCAGGAAATTGATATTGTACCTGAAGTAAGCGGCAAGGTCATTTTTGTGGCCCCCTTTTTTGTAAACGGCGGGGAATTTAACAAAGACGATCTTCTGCTCCGCATTGATCCTGAAGACTATGAGCTGGCAGTAACACTGGCCCAGGCCAGCGTGAAAAACGCTGAAAGCCTTCTAAAGCTCGCAAAAGAGACATCAGAAGCAGCAAAGGAAGAATGGGAACTGCACAGTTCCGGCGCTTCTGGCACCGCCAAGACACCGTCGGACCTTGTCCTAAAAAAGCCCCAGCTTCTCGCGGCCCAGGCAAAGCTTGAAGCTGAAAAAGCAGGACTACAGAAAGCAAAGCTGAATCTCAAGCGGACGGAAATCAAGGCTCCTTTTGCGGGCAGAGTGTCTGATGAAAATATCGATATCGGCCAATTTCTCGTGTCAGGCAAACCCGTTGCTTCCATCTATTCCACTGAAGCAGCTGAAATCGTCATCCCTCTTGAAGATGGAAAGCTTAAATGGCTTGATGTACCCGGCTTTATGACAGATGGAGAAGACGGTTCCCTTGCAGACGTACACGCTGTCATCGGTGGACTGGAAAGAATATGGCAAGGAACCATTTCCCGGGCAGAAGGGAGGCTTGATGCAAGAACACGCATGATAAATATTGTTATCCGTGTTGACTCACCCTTTGCGGAAAGGCCCCCGCTTGCACCTGGACTTTTTGTTACTGTAGATATCACCGGCAAAACCATTTCAGGTGCAGCAGTTATCGACCGTTCCGTCCTACACGAGAATAATACTGTATGGATACTTGAAGATAACAACCGTCTTGTATTCAGGCAGGTGGCTGTGGCGAATCACATGAACAACTCCCTGCTGATTAACGCCGGCCTTGAAAACAATGACATCATCATCACAACCCCCTTAAAAGCCGTAACAGACGGTATGGCCGTTAGAACTGTTTTAGATGAAGAGGAGAAAAGCTGATGAAAGGCGCTCTTTCATGGTTTGCTGAAAATCACGTTGCTGCCAATCTGCTCATGTTTTTTATTTTCTTCGCCGGCCTGCTCACCGCCTTTACGATGAAGCTGGAAGTGTTCCCTGATGTATCCCTGGACCACATCCGCATTTCAGCAGAGTACCGCGGTGCGTCACCTGCTGAAGTTGAAGAGGCGGTTGTGCGCAGGATCGAAGAGAACATAGCTGGATTAGCAGGCATAAAACGGATCGATTCCACGGCCCAAGAAGGGTATGGCACTGTCATGATAGAAGTCATGAAAGGATGGGATATCAAGACACTTGTTGATGAAGTAAAGGCCCAGGTAGACAGGATCACCACCTTCCCCAAGGAGATGGAAGAACCGCTTGTAAGGGAAATAACCCATCGATCCCAGGCTATCAACATTGCTATTTACGGGGATGTTCCGGAAACCACATTAAAGCACCTTGCTGAAACGATTAAGAACGATATAACAAACCTCAAAGGAATTACCCTGTTTGAAAGGCTGAGAATCCTTTTTGCATGGATGACCCCCTGGATGACCCGCTCACAAATAACCGAAAAATTGGGCAGCTCAAGTTCCGCTGGCATTACCCTGGCTGAACTGTCAGGCGTACGGGATGGAGAGATCCATATTGAAATCTCTGAAAAAACACTCCGCAGGTTCGGACTGACCCTTGGTCAGGTAGCTGATATTGTGAGACAATCCAGCCTTGACCTGCCGGCAGGCAGGATTAAAACAAAAGGCGGAGAAATCTTGATCCGTACAAAAGGCCGGCGTTATTTTGCCAAAGATTATGCAGACATTGCTATTATCACAAGGCCGGACGGGTCTAAGGTCACCCTGGGTCAGATTGCTGATCTTAAGGATGGATTTGAAGATGTTGATATGACATTAAGGTTCCAGGGAAAGCCGGTTGCTGTTATACAGGTTTACCGTATTGCTGACCAGAATGTCATGGATGTCGTCTTTCTGGTCAAGCAGTATATCAATGAAATTAGGCCTTCTCTCCCCCACGGGGTTGAGATAACCTTTTTCAGGGATAGGACCGTTATCCTGAAAAGCCGCATGTTTCTGCTTATGAAAAACATGCTGATCGGGCTCTTACTGGTCAGTCTCCTACTTGGCGTTTTTCTCAATATCCGTCTCGCCTTCTGGGTCACCCTGGGAATACCGATCTCTTTTCTAGTGGGTTTCTGGCTCATGCCCAGGTTTGGCGTCTCTTTGAACATGGTCTCTCTTTTTGCGTTTATCATGGTGCTTGGAATTGTGGTGGATGATGCCATTATTATCGGTGAAAACATTTTCAGGAAACAGGAACAGGGCCTTGAAAGAATGGCTGCTTCAAAGGAGGGAGTCCTTGAAATGGCTCGGCCCGTTATTTTCGCTATCCTCACCACAATGGCGGCATTTTACCCGCTTATCCTTTCAAAGGGGAGTATCATTGGTAAATTCATAGCTGATATACCGGTAGTGGTTATTGTTGTTCTTTTCGGATCCCTGATTGAATCCCTGCTCATTCTCCCTGCCCACCTGTCCGGGATGAAACATCGTGAAAATAAAGAATCTCATGATAATGAGCTTAACAATGGAAACAGGCTTTACCGGAAACTGCATGATTTTATCAACGGTCCTTACCGCTGGTGTGTTGAATTTTTTGTAAAATGGCGTTACGCGACAATCGCCCTGGGAATCGCGGTCTTTATGCTCTCCCTGGGTTTAATAAAGGGAGGATGGATAAAATTTGTATACCTGGAACAGGTGGAAGGGAACACCATGACATGTTCCCTGACCATGCCTTCTGGTACCCCCTTTCATCAGACAGCGGAGATCGCCTGGCAGGTAGAAAAAGCCGGCAGGGAAATTCTAATGGAGGAGGACCGAAAAAGATCCCCTGATGATCCGTCGCTGCTTGAATACAGTATGGCCATGGCCGGCGTTCAAGTCGGTAGGCACAGTTTCAGTGCCGGAGGGAATCTGGCCCAGGTACGGTTTCACCTGTTAAGGAGTGAAAAGCGTGAGGGTATCAGTACCTCTTATCTCGCGGGTCTGTGGCGGAAACGGGTGGGCGTGATTCCAGGTGCTGAGAATGTAACATTTAAAAGCGCCCTCTTTACACCCGGCAATCCCATCGAAGTCCATCTCTCCCTTGATGATCATGATATGCTGGTTGCTGCGACTGATGATCTTAAAGCCGAACTTGCCAGCTATCCTGGCGTATTTGATATAAATGACAGCTTTATTCCAGGTAAGGATGAGATGCAGTTAAAACTAAAGCCGACCGCCAAAAGCCTTGGCCTGACCTTAAACGACCTGGCCCGCCAGGTACGACACGCCTTTTACGGCGCTGAAGCATTACGGCTCCAGCTGGATCAGGATGAAGTGAGGGTAATGGTCCGGTATCCTGAACAGGAACGAAAATCTTTGCGCAGCATTGAAGAAATGCGGATACGCACATCAGAAGGATTTGAAATACCGTTCAAGCAGGTGGCTGAAGTCAAACAAGAGCAGGGATATTCAACCATTCAGAGGGCGCAGCGGATGCGTGTCATAAAAGTAAGTGCCGATGTTGATGACAAAAAGGCGAACGCGGATGAACTCCGCAGATATCTAACAGGTGAATTCCTGCCCATACTGAAAAGCAATTATCAGGGACTCCGATATACCATTGAAGGAGAAGGCAAAGAGCAGAAAGAATCCATGGAAGACGTGGGCAAAGGGATCATTATCATCCTTTTTGTTATCTACGCGCTTCTCGCGATACCTTTTAAATCCTTTGCACAGCCGATTATTGTCATGGCTGCCATCCCGTTCGGAATTATTGGTGCCATTATCGGTCACCTTATCATGGGCTACAATCTGAGCATCCTCAGCATGTTCGGCATTATGGGTCTTACAGGCGTGGTGGTAAACGATTCCCTTGTGCTGATCCATGCTATCAACCGGCTCCGGGACCAGGGGGAAAACCCCTTTGACGCGGTTATACAGGGGGGCATGCTCCGGTTTAGGGCCATCATGCTCACATCCCTGACGACCTTTGCCGGTCTCAGCCCCATGATCATCGAGCAAAGCCTTCAGGCCAAGTTCCTGATACCGATGGCTATCAGCCTCGGTTTTGGAATCATGTTCGCCACATTGATCACCCTCATTCTGATCCCCTGCGGTTATATGATCCTGGAGGATATTAAAGAAAGCATTGGAAATATCATCAGCCGAGTTGTCCGTTGAAAGAGGATAGTATCTACTTTTCAGATCCCAAGAATCTCCGCTAGCACCCCGTGTCTCTCAATCAGCTTTTCACTGAAAGAAGCGATCCTTTTTTGACGATAATTGCGTTCTTCTACCTGCTGTTCTTTTGAGCGACCAGTATCAAGGCCATTAAGAGTATTGCTGACCATGTCAAGGGTTTCAATAAGATGGATTGTGGTCATGGTATCCGTTAGCATGGCACGAAGTATTTGTTTATACCGGCTGTAAAGCTCTGGGTTCTGTTTGATAAAAAAATCGATTGGTTCTTCGCAGGCATACATAAGGGGATCTTCAAACGATCTTTCAGGATGCGCAACAGGAGACATAATACCGTCATAGTCCCATGCCATAAGCCCTATTATTCCGAATCTCTTTTTCTCAGGCCGCGCTTCATAACAAAAGTATTCACCACGGCTGTCACCATTTTTGACCAAAGAGTTAAACGCAATCCATTTAAGATAAGAATCCATATCCAGAATGGTTTTATACTCATGAAAGCGTTGTTCTGGATCCCTGATTGTCTGCGCGGACACAAACCGTTTTAAAAGCGCCAGGGCCTCAGGCTCACGCCCCCTGTATTTCACATCTTTAAGCCGCCCGCCCCTTGCCACAAAGACAGTATCAGGAGCCGTGCGACGAATGGCATCCACAGGTCTTTCCACAAAAAGGTATAGACCCTGGGGCGCTCCGTTCACATAGACAGCCACGTACTCGTTATAACCTGGGAACAGTCCCAGTTCTTTCAGCAGCAGATAAGAAAAGCGCATCCTGAATTCACCCTTGTCCTGGGCCATGCTGATCAGATAAAATTTTTTAAATGTGATATCCTTTCCAGTTTTATGGGCACGGAACAGATTGATGCGAAAATTCTTCCTCGGAAGATTAAGTGTTGAGCCACCCCTTATTCTAAGAGACGCCCGCTGGGGCAACATCTCCCCAAAAGCGATTTCAACATCAAAAACGTCGTCAATATGCGAAGACCCCTTGGTCATGCGTTTGATCAGGTTGAAATGTTCAGCCGACATCTGGATATGAATCGGAAGCCCCGGCACAATCGCGGCATCAATGTATTCCCCATTTCCGGACAGGCCCTCTTTTTTTAAGAAAGATTTTACAGTACGTTTAAGTTTAGGATCTTTTAAAGACTTGTAATCCTGAGAAAGGCTTACGGATTTCTCCGGCATGACCGATATCCTGCCGGATAATAAAACACCCGCTATTGCAGCGATCGTCGGTATGGCCAACCAGATAAAATACTTCCGCACGTTTGAATCCTTTCCTGCATTTATATTTTTCAATCAAGCAGGGCCGCCCCCGCGCCTGTTGACATGCCGAGAAGCTGGCAGCTCCTGACGTACTTGGAGCACCTGGTCACCCTGGGAGAGAGAGGATATAGCAGCCCTCGTACCTCTTCTTCACCACCAGCAGGCGTCTTCACTTCCAGTATAACCAGATCTTGCAGATAGATCGGAAACCGTGAGTCAGGTTTCGATTTCCCGGCCTGGCTGTAACACGCAATATCATAATCAAGGGTTAAGCGCACAGGACTGCCTGGCACATGGTAATGCCTGCGCCTGTATTCAACAATCACTACTGGTTCAGGCCGCATCATCAGCATTTCACCATGTTCCGTTGAAAGCGTCTCAGCCAGTTCAGACACAAGCCGCTTGTACATCATGCTCCCTGTCTCGGCCGGTGCAATGATCTTGACACGGTCCTTGTGGATCATCTGACCGGTTCTCCGCTTGACCTCGAAAAAGAACGTTCCAGCCGGAAGAACGTTGTCATACCACCGCACACGAATTTTTGTCCTATTTCCCGTGCCATCAAAGTTCGCCCTGCATGAACTAAGCGCCAAATCATCAAAATATATACTGCGCACTTCTGATTCAGCCCTGTTGTAAATAACCGGCTCACAATTGATGTCGAGTATCGATCTTATTTTACTTTTATCAGCGGCAGGTAACGCGAACTTTACTTCACGTCTGAATGATGTAACACCCTTATCCGGTACAGCATCCCCATCAATCTGAAAAATAGACGGCACAACTGATCGAACCGTTTCTTTATCAAGATCTGTGTTCATGAAATACTCAGGTTAAAGGAGAGAATTGAGATTAACATACGACACCGCGCATTCCGGCATCCGGGTATTCAATTTTTCCATAAGGCTTACAATATCATCATCGCTTTCCGGGGCGATGATGATCCTCATCTGTACTTTTCCGTCTTCGCAGTCAAATCTTTGGATTTCCTGGCCGTCAGCGATCTCACTAATGCAGGCGGGAACCTTGTCACCTTCTGTGTCACCGAAAAAATGCGAGGCATCACCTGAAACAGTTAATAGAAGATTGCGGCTTTTTGACTGTTTTGAAAGAAAATCCCGGATAACCACGAAAAAAGTAAATCCGAGCAGCCCCATCAACGCGACAATACGGAAATCAGCACCTAGGGCCAGGCCGATCGCAATACAGAAAAAAAGATAGATTAACTCTTCGGGTTCCTTTATCGCAGCGCGAAAACGGACAATTGAAAGAGCGCCCACCAGGCCGAGTGAAAGTGCTAATGACGATTTGACGACAAAAATGACGATGGTCACAGTTACGGTTAAAATAGGGAACAGACTGGAAAAAGAATCCCTGTTGGAAACAGTATTACTAAAACGCCTATACAGGGCGCGGACAAACAGGGCCATGAGCCCGCCAATAATAATATTGATCATAAGCTGAATGGCAACTCCAGGCTCAGGTCCAAGCCCCAATGCATTTTTAATTTCTCTAAGCCAGTCCAGAAATGAAAACATAACTCGTTTTATCCGGTTAACAGTATCGTTGTTTTATGCGGTAAACATACCGACCCATCTATGAAAAGAAAAAAGGCCCAAACCTGCTGAAACATAAAATAAAGCCTCTAGTGTGTCAAGCTTAGATAAAAAAACATCCTGTATATCCTGTACATCCTTGTTAATTCATGTTTTTCCTCAGTCCTCTGTCTCTCTACCTTATCCGTTCAAGAAAATCCCCAATCGCTTTATATACTCGCTCAGATCCATCTCCAAGAAGGATACCATGACGATCGATGTTTAAAAGCAGGTACTCCTTTTCTTCTGACCCAAGAGACGCAAAAATTTTCCTTGATCCCTTTGGATTCACAACAGGATCTGCAATAGACTGAACCACAAGGGCTGGAATATCAATTTTCTTAAGTCGCGGCCCAAGTGAATCCATCAGCAGTTCAATCTCCCTTATACCTGAAATCGGATTCTTAATATAATTAATATGGGGATTTTCTGTCTCATTCTCGATAAACTCTTTCTTCGCCCCGTTTAAGTTCATCTTTTCCATAATCTTGTTCCAAACATTCACAGCCGGGACAAACCGTGTGTTAAAATCCTGAAGTTGCATTGGGGGTGAAACCGCGAACACTCCGGACAGCCCGTCGACCCTTGACGCGAGATCAAGCGCCAGACCTGCCCCGGTGGAGAAACCACCCACAACAACCCTGAAACATTTGTTCCTCATTATCGCGTAAGCCTCTTCAACCGTCTCTATCCATTCCATGTATGTCCGTCCGGCAAGGTCTTCCGGGGATGTACCGTGCCCTTTCAGGCGAGGGGCGCCGACCCAGAATCCCATCCGGTTAAGATAATCAGCCAGCCCTTTTACCTCCAGGGGCGCGGCCATATAGCCGTGGACAAGAATAATCCCAATATCCCTGTTATCACTTTTTAACAAAAAAGGTGCGCCTACATCCGGACTTTTTTTTGCGTCTTCCTGTTTCGCGTGATTAGTATAATCCTTTTCAAAATCAAATACCGCTTTCTGTATCAAGTGTCTGGCGACATTGTGTCTTATCCTGAGCGCAGGCTGCCAGGCAATGCCCCGGAGCTGTTCCTGAAATTCAGAAAGAGGTTCAACTTCATTTGCGATGACCGCGACAGGATTCTCCACCCTGGCCCGGTGGAATTCAAGTGATGAGGAAAAGGACATTTCTTTATATAATTTCCCCTCTTTTCGTTCCACGATCCCTGACTCAAGGGCGATCGATATAAAATTGTCGTATTTCCCATAGCGGTCATCCGTAAGCAAGTGGACCTGGTTTCTGTTAAGACTGCTGTGCCTGCACACAATCAGCTTATTGAGATTTAATGTTGACGAAGCATAATACACCCTGCTCCTGAAATCCATTTCATTTATTTCCGCAAATGGCATGTGCCTCAGGATCGTCGCAAAAATATGATCATGATTTACCGTTGTCATGCTGTAAATAGATGACATATATCGCTCCATTATGTCACTGGCGGCATACCTGAGCATCTTTTTTGCCGATATGGAATCATCAAAATTGATCGGCGCTTCCAAGGAGATGTCTTTACGGATAGCCGAGGCTTTCATATAATGGCTGATTTTAATCGGCTCCCCAAACCGGATATCAATATCCACTCCGGAAAGAAGCATGGTACCTTCAGTCATCATCTCTTCAACCATACGGTCTGAAAGGTTACCGACCACCTTTGAGGCGAGTTTGCTCATGATATTCTCTTTCGCCCTTATGGGATAAAACGTAATATTCACTGGAACGATATAGGTTTCATTCCCCAGCACAGGTTCAGCATCATCTATCTGATAAAGGTCCATCAGCCTTTTTGCTTCATCAGGGTTCTTTTCAAGCATCGTGCCGATCCGCTGGCGATAAAACTCCGTGCGGAGGGCGAGTGTGGCGGCCCCGGTATGGGGAGGATGTTTCCCAGTCGGTGCGGTGATAACAAAACGCCCTTTCTTCTTTTTCTTTTCATAAACCTTCTTACTTTTTACCATCCGCCCTTCAGGAAAAATAATCCAGCTGGCTTCCCCGGTAAGGAGGGTTTTTACAATCAGGAGATCCCGATCAGGATCCTTTGTTGAAACAGCCCCTACCTTTTCAAGGAAGCCGGCCAGACCGCTTTCAAAAAGCCCATAATCCGCAAGAGACCACACAGGTTTCCCAGTCTGCTTGAAAATCTGGTATGGCAGGAGGAAGGTTTCAATACGTGTGAAATGATTGATAACAAAGATATTCGATCCAGTGGGTATATTCTCTTGTCCGTGAATGTGAATTCTGGCTTTTGAAATATCATAAAGTGCTTTTATGGCCAGACCTGTTGTAAGGTATGCATACCGATTCAAGGGATATCCTTTCTTGACCTTATAGCTTCAGCATCATGAATATCATATTTTTTGAATTATATATTAAAATTTAATATTAATCAACCTGATGGCTGTTTGCTATACAGATAAAATTTCAACACAAAGCTCCGTTAACAGGCTGTGTCATAATTCATTTTTATCAACCATTTGAGGACTCAAAGGAAATGTTTCATATTGACATACCCGGCATGAATAATTAGTATTATTAGCTGTCGTCATTGTTACTTATACCAAAATCCTAATAAAGGATGTAAGGAGATATTGTGCACTCACGAATTTTAATACTACGCTTTCCGGCAACAGGGACCAATCAACCTGTGGTATGTTACCTTGCCAGAAATTTTGATCTCACGTTTAATATTCTTAAAGCCACCATCCTTCCGCGAAAAGAAGGGATAATGGTACTGGAGTTATCAGGTTCCAAAAAGAATTTCAAAGATGGTGTACAATACCTGAAGGACACTGGGATCGATGTCCAAAATGCGTCCCGGGAAGTAAATAGGGTCAAGAATAAATGTATCCACTGCGGTGCTTGCACCGCAGTTTGTCCTACCAGCGCCCTAGCTGTTCATCAGCCAGACATGGCGGTAATTTTTGAACAAAAAAAATGCAGTATCTGTGAACTGTGCGTGCCAGCCTGTCCCACACGGGCAATGGAAGTTCACGCCACATCCGAAGCTTTTTTTGCATGAAAAAAAAGATTGCCATTGCTGTTAGCGGCGGCATTGACTCACTGACAGCCGCTTATATTCTAAAAGAGCAGGGGCATGATCTCTTCGGCATACACTTTATCACCGGGTTTGAGACCTCTGGCCAGATAAACACCTCCTTAATCAAGACTCAAATCGGCATTCCCGTGGAAACCATTGACTGCAGTGCTGAATTTAAAACAGAAGTAGTAGATTATTTCACTAGAACATACATGACCGGACGTACCCCGAACCCATGCATGGTGTGCAATCCTTTAATTAAATTTGGCAAAATTCTTGAAACCACGAGAAAAATGGGAGCATCCTATCTTGCCACCGGACACTACGCCAGAATCTCAAGGGAGACGGCCACCAATATGGTCACCCTCAAGAAAGGGACCGATCTTGCCAAGGACCAGTCCTATTTCCTCTCCTTCCTTTCTCAAGCTCAGCTATCAAAAGCCATCTTCCCCCTTGGGGAAATGACAAAACAGGAGACCCGTGAACTGGCTAAAATTGCCGGCCTTCAGCCACCTGCGAAAAAGGAAAGCCAAGACATCTGTTTTATCAAGGGGAAGCATTATGGTGAATTCATTTCCGCTGCCACAGGATTTTCACCCCGGGCGGGAGATATCCAGGATAAATCCGGCAGCATTATTGGAAAACATCAGGGACTCCATAAATTTACTATCGGTCAACGCCGCGGCATCAACTGTCCCGCAGACAGACCGTACTATGTCTTGCGTATCGATATGGATAATAACCGACTGGTTGTGGGCTTTGAAGAAGACCTTCTCGCTTCAGAATGTACGATAACGAATATAAACTGGATAATCAAACAACCGACTGGACCACTAAGTGCCTTCACACGCTTAAGGTATCGTCATACAGAAGCCCCATCAACCATCATTCCTTCTGAAAATAATACAGCCGTCATCCGATTTAAGGACCCTCAACCGTCAGTTACACCAGGACAGGCCGCGGTTTTTTACAAGGGCAATGAAGTTCTCGGCGGAGGCTGGATCAATTGAAATTTACCATTACCACATTGGGCTGTAAGGTAAACCAGAATGAATCCGAAACCATATCAAGCGCCCTGGAACAGTCCGGGTGGTTTTCCGCTGATAAGAATGAAAAGGCGGAAACCTGTATTATAAATACCTGCACTGTCACACAAAAGGCCGCTATGCAGTCACGACAGGCAATACGGCAGGCAATACGATCGAATCCAGACGCTAGAATTATAGTTACCGGCTGTTATGCCCAGACCGAACCCGAGGAATTGAAAAAAATTCAAGGCGTACACGAGATTGTGGGACATGCTCAAAAGCACGAACTGGCGGATATGATTCTTTCGAGTAAGCATGATACCTTACCGTCTTCAGCCCGGGCTTATATTAACAACATTTCTAAAGAACAGCTGTTCAGGCAAATGCCGGTTATGAGCAGTGGAAACCGCACAAGGCCTTTTCTTAAGATACAGGACGGCTGCAACTCATTCTGCACATACTGCATTGTCCCTTATGCCAGGGGAAAGAGCCGCAGTATGTTCCCCGATGATGTTCTTGATAATATCCTCCATTTAAGCAAATTGGGATATAATGAAATAGTTCTCACCGGTATCCATCTCGGTAGTTATGGTTTGGACATCAGGCCGGAAACAAGCTTATTGTCTCTTCTTAAACAGATCGACGACCTGAAACCGATTAACCGCCTCAGGCTGAGTTCAATTGAACCTCATGAACTGACAAATGAGATGATAAACCTTATCGCCAAATCTAACATCATCTGTCCGCATTTTCATATTCCCCTTCAGAGCGGTGATGATACGGTTCTAAACAGAATGCGCAGACCTTATACGGCTTCAAATTTCAGTGATCTTATCCTGAATATTCATAAAGCGATACCTGACGCGGCCATTGGCGCGGACATCCTGATCGGTTTCCCGGGCGAAACAGATCAGGCGTTTGAACATACATATTCTCTGGTTAAAAACCTGCCGATGACGTATCTTCATGTTTTCCCTTTTTCACCCCGCAAAGGGACTCCGGCCTATTCATACCCGGACCATATACAACCGGATATCATAAAAGAACGATGCGCTAAAATGCGCAGCCTGGGCAAATCAAAAAAGCGGTCTTTTTATAAGGCAGCGGTCAACAAAACCGTGGGAGTACTCATAGAAGGCAAAAGAGACCGGGAGACAAACTTTTTAAAAGGGATTACGCCGAACTATATCAGCGTGTTAACTGACGGCAAAGATGAACTGATGAACACGCTCTTAAAAGTAAAGATTGACAAACTGCTTAATGACAATGCCGTTTTTGGTATACTTGCAGGGAAGGGAAAGCGCTTTTGAACCAAAGCCGCGGAGGATTGGTTTCATTGGTTGAATTGGTTAAAACAAAAAATATGTCCTCTGCTTGTGGATCGTAGCTTTAGCGAAGTTCCATGGCTCTGTGGTGAAAAAATCTTTATCATCTCATGGTGGTGAAAGGATAAACAGCTCAGGAGAGACCTCGGCATTGGCCATGTACCGGTCAACTCGGAGGGTCAGCGACGCGTCTGCATCTGAAACAACAAGCCGGGCCGGCACCTGAAAACCTGATGACTCTTGCATCTCAAAAAATTTTGCCGTGTATAGCAGAGCATTGCGAGAAGAGAACACTTCAATGCTCATGACGTTTATCCTACTGTCATCAAGATAGATGTGTTCTACAATCCCTTTTCTCTTATTACGCAGAACAAGAACATACCCTGTACCATTTTCAGGACGAAAGCAAACAGCCTCATCATAATCATACAGGGGTATCCTGCCAGTCAAAAGGGAAACAATATCATCAGCCCTAATCGGTATTGAAACAAGCTTTTCAAGGCTGGGACAGGATGACCGCTTTTTTATAAAAGCATGCTCGCCTGTATGCGAAAGCAAGCAGATATATTTACCGTCTGCCGTCACTGTTTCAGCTGGCAAACCTGCGGTAATTAGCGTTAACCTGAGTTTGTCTGGGAATTCTCCGCACCATGCCAGGCGCGCAGTACGCCGGCCTCCGCTGTCTGACAGCGTAATTCCGCCGATCCCTTTAAACGTATCCAGGCCCTTATTCGTTTCTTGTAAGGACACAAGGATCTCTTGAGTCTCTTCTGGCGTAAGGATTTCTTTTGCTTCAGGGAGCCGGTCCGGGAGTCTTCCTGTAACAAAGCAGCACGCTGAGAGCATTAGCAGGGGGAGCAGAAGGATGGCTGGATGACGTTTCATCAGGGGTTATAAACTGTTGTCTGTCAGCTGGTTGATTTTTTCTTGAATCAGCGCTTTTTTTTCTGGATCATCATCTCCCTGATGTTCCAGGGAGCGTTTGTAGTATTCAAGGGCTTTTTTCTTTTCATCAAGTTTAAGATAAGTGTCACCAAGATGCTCCAATATGATGGGATCATTCGGAACTATCATTATCGCTTTTTCAAGCAAATCGGCGGCTTCTTTAAATAAACCTTTTTTATAATATACCCAGCCAAGGCTGTCAGTAATATATCCGTCATCAGGCATATACTTGAGGGCCTCCTTGATCAGCTTCTCCGCTTCATCAAGATTCGTACCTGCTTCAGCCATGGTATACCCTAGGTAATTCAGAGCATTGGCATCCTTTGGGTCGATCTTTATGACTTCGCGCATCTGTTTAAGAGACTCCTCTTTTCTGCCCATTTTGTCGTAAATAACACCCAGCCTGAAACGGAGATTTGTGTCCACGTCGTTAATGATAAGGCCCTTATTGAAAACCTCCTCAGCTTTGCTAAACTGGTTAAGCTCTTCATACATTGAACCAAGATAAAGCATGAACTCCATATTGTCAGGTTTCTTTTGAACCACATCCGCTAGGAATTCAACGGCGTCTTCAAATCTTTCCTGCTTCTGAAGTATAAAGGCTATATGAATGACCGAATTATCATAAAAACGGGATTCAGGGGCCACTTTCTTAAAATGCTTCTCAGCCTTTCCATAATCTTCTTTACCTTCATATTCATACCAGGTCAGGCCCATCAGATAATGGATGTCAGAACATTCCGGCGCGCCTTTCAGCATGCCCTCAAGCACAATAGCAGCGGCAGCATACTGCTTGTTGTCCAGATAAAGCTTGAGAAAATTTATGATCACGGTCTGGTCTGTCAGGCTCTTTGCTCCCAGGTCTTTAAATATTTTTTCGGCCTTCTTCTTTTTTCCGTTTTTGTGGTAATAATATCCGAGTTCAAACATTGCCCTGATATCACCAGGATAATTATCTAGAATTTGCCTGTAAAGCCCAATGATTTTTTCCCTATTTTTTTTATTATCTTTAGGTTTGGAGTAAAGATTTATCAATTCATACCTGGGTTCAAGAAGGCCTGGCTTTAGTTCCAGAGTTTTAAGAAAATATTTCTCCGCCTCTACAGGATTATCCCGGGCATATATTTGCCCCAGGAAAAAATAACCTGCATACGCATCAGGAAAACGGTCGATCATTCTCATGTATACATCCGCAGCCTGGTCAAATTTGGAATTCTGTGTGAGCAGGTTCCCAAGCAGCAGGTACATCCCCTCCTGCTTAGGATCAGCTGCAATCACCCCCTCATACGCGCTGATCGCATCATCAATCCGCTCAAGCCTCTGGTTGATCCGCCCTAAAAGAATAAGCGCTTCCACATTATCTGGATCAATGCTGAGGATCTCTTTTGTAGCAGCCAGGGCGTTTTCATTATTGTTCATTTGTATATGCATAATGGCCAGTTCTTTTTTCAGGTATATTGATTCCGGGTCGGACGCCGCTGCCTTGGTAAGATACCCAAGGGCTGTTTCTCTGTCACCCTTCCCTAATTGCAGCTGTGCTTCAACAAAATAGTAATAGTGGTTATTAATTTTTTTCGGAAAAGAGCGGTAAGGCCGCGAGCCGGTACGCCCCTGCACCCCGCATCCATTAAGGTACAGGACCATGCAGCTAAAAATGATTATTATTTTAAAACGGACGTTCATATGGTTATTCTTCCTGAAATCTATTCCGATGCTGTTTCAAAAGAATATGAGTCAAAATCACTGATTTCCTCTCTAAAAAATTCTTTCATCTTCTTCATTATATTTTTTTCCACTTGTCGGACACGTTCCCTTGATATACCATAATTATCTCCAAGCTCTTGCAATGTCATTGGGTTGTCCGAAAAGATCCTTAAATCAAATATTTCAAGCTCTCTTTCATTCAACTGCTGCTTAAAAATACCCAGTTTGTCCCGTAGAAGGGTTTCAAGTTCTTTTTTCGCGATCATTGTTTCAGCGGAATCGCTCTCTGTGCTTAAAAACTCAATCCGACCGGTATCTGTATCATCTTTTATGGGAGCATCAAGAGAAACATCCCATCCGTTAAGCCTCTGGTCCATGTCGATAACTTCACGTTCAGACACACCCAGTCTGTCTGAAAGAAGTTTCGGTTTAGGGTCAAAACCTTCATCAATCAGTTTCTGTTTTTCCTTCTTAAGCTTGAAAAAAAGCTTCCGTTGTCCTTGCGTAGTACCGATCTTCACAAGGCGCCAGTTATCCATGATAAATTTCAAAATATATGCTTTAATCCAAAAGGAGGCGTAATAAGAAAACTTTACATCCTTGTAAGGATCAAACTTTTTAGCAGCCTGCATCAGCCCGATATTCCCCTCCTGTATCAGGTCCAGGAGATTCTGCATCCATAACCTCTGGAAACCCATGGCGATCTTAACTACAAGCCTCAAATTCGCTGTAACCAGCCTATACGCGGCATCCCGGTCATCAAAATCATGTACCCTTATACCTAATTCCTTTTCCTCTTCCCTTGACAAGAGTTCATACCGGTTAATCTCAGCAAGGTATCTCTGAAGCGGGTCATATTTAACCAGGTTTTTATCTTGAATCATGGAAGGGAGTGGTGCTTTGTCCTCTGAAACAGGACCTTTTTCTTCACCATCGGCAGCAGGCTTTTCTTTGTTTTTCTTTACCATAATACTGTTTTTAGTAATTTCCATGGCCGGTTATGAAACTGGCGCCGGCATTAAAAAAATAAAATATACATATATCTAAGTTTTTGATGTTTTTTTTGTGGACAAAAACCATAAGCGTATGTTACCAAAAACTTCTTAAAAAAGTTAAATGCGCCTGTAGCTCAGCTGGATAGAGCAACGGACTTCTAATCCGTAGGCCGCAGGTTCGAATCCTGCCAGGCGCACCACTTTCTCCCCTGTAAATGGGTTTTTTTATTTAATATTTAAATATAATCTCTATACGTATTATTATCAAGCAAAAAGGATATATCTAACTTCTATAAATTAAATGCTTTTATCATCTTGACAAGCTATTTATGAGAGTATAAATATTTTATGCATATGTTACGTCACTTAATCTAATCTTATTTTAAAATGGGGAGAAATTAAGATATGACCCTTACCAAAAATCAGATTGTTGAGAAAATCAGGGTCCAGCAGAAACTGTCAAAAAGCAAGTCTGCCGATATAGTTGAAAAACTATTGGAGATCATGAAGAAAACTATGGAAAACGGTAATGATGTAATGATAAGCGGTTTTGGCAAGTTCTGTGTAAAGACGAAAAATGAAAGACGAGGCAGAAACCCCGCCACAGGGCATGAAATGATGCTGACCAGAAGAAGAGTAGTGACATTTAAATGCTCGGGACAACTTAGAGACAAGATAAACGAACATACCGATGGATAAGATTTAATAACCAGCATCTGATCTTTCAATTAGTCTCGGTTTGAATTAAAACGTTGCCCCAATATCAACTATCATAAATCCGAAATCCGAAACAAATCCAAATGACCAAAATTCAAATTCCAAAACAAAAGGCAATTTAATTCGAAAATTTAAGCATTTATGATTTTGCCTGTCCCGTCGTTGGGGATCATTTAAAAATTTGGATTTTAGATTTGTTTCGGATTTTGGGTTTCGTGCTTCGGATTTAAAATTTAGGAATAAAATATAACCACACGAGACCTTACACTGCCTGTAAAATCAAATACTGTTCAGGATACTACTCCCCAGACCGGAGAGCATGTTACACGCCTCAGCCGCCTGAACCAGCAGATGGGCAGCCTTTCTGAGCACAAGCCGGGGCGTCAAAACCGCCTGAACCTGTCGGGATTCCATTGGGTCTGAAGCTGCCAGCAGATATCAATTTGCCAATCTTTTTACTTTTACATTCAGGACATGCTGAAGGGGTATCCCCAGATGACAGCACCAATGTTTCAAATCTGTGGTTGCATTTTCCACATTCAAACTCATATATGGGCATAACAAAAACCTCTCTTATAACAAAATTCAATTCATGCAAATTCTTACATAAGTATATTTTTAAGCAGGATGATGATAATTGCAAGTTTTTTTTCCCTTAACCTCTAATTGTAGGGCCAAACCAATCCCTCTCCGCTCATTATCTTTTTTTCCGCTCATTTCGCTTATTTTATTCTTTATCATTTGTTAAAGTAATTTAGAGTTTTTTACGCTTATTATAAATAATTATTGACTTTTCCGCTTGATATGGCAGTATACACTCAAAAGTTAAAGGAGCATTACAGAATTAATGACAGAAGTTGCGAGGGAAAAAAAGATATATACAGTTATGGAATTTTGCAAAGAACTTGGAGTACCCCAATCTTCTGTAAGGCGGTGGCTGAAATCAGGGGAGCTTCGAGGCACAAAAATGGGGAAGAAATGGCTTATTCCAGCTTCTGAGATTGAAAGGCTCATTAATCCTCCGCCCAAAAAAACAGAAGAATAAATCAAAAACCCGTCCAAATTAAATGGAGAAAAGACCATGGTTAAATGCAAAGAGTGCAATTTCTTTGAAGAAGACGAAGACCTCACTACCTGCAACCATCCTGAATTTGAGCCGGCCCCTTTTGGATTTGACGTGCCAGAGGTTCTTTTCTGTGATGGTTTTGAACGATATCAGGTTATTGATGACCTTCATCTTGACTGACGACGTCTGAGCAGAAAACTTCAGTTCACTTTAGGCACTTTTCAATGTCATCAAATTAGTGTCAGTGGCTCAGTGCTTTCAAATAAAAGCCTCCCCTTCTTTACCTTGACAACCCTTCCCCATAACGATAGCACTTCTAGTGTGGCATTCCACAAGGTACTTAAGTACAATGTAGGGTGGGCTGTGCCCACCATTTTCGATCACGACCACGACCACGTTTTTTTTAAAATGACAGAGCGAAGCGATACCACAACTTTAGGCATTTTAGGCAATTTATCTCACTTTAGGCACTTATAACTTTAGACACTTATAAAAATGTCCCTAAACATCTATACCAACAACCAGCTTGAAAGACTTTCCCAGGAACTTGCGCGGGCACTATCCCGTCCCCTTAAATCCCCGTTTGATAGTGAGACCATACTTACCCAGAGCAGTAGTATGCAGCGCTGGATATCCATGGAACTTGCCCGCATGCACGGTGTATCCGCCAATGTCAGGTTTTTTTACCCAAACAGTTTTATTGATCACGTGTTTCACAAAGCAGTTCCTGGGACTCCTGAGAAGTCCCCATATGACATAGAAGTATTAAAATGGAGAATCATGAAGCTTCTCCCTTTATGCATAAAAAAACCCGGCTTTGACATGATCGAGAATTATCTTGACGAGGATGACCAGGATCTGAGGAACTACCAGCTTTCAGAACAGATTGCCCATGTGTTTGACCGGTATGTTCTTTTCAGGCCTGAAATGATTTTTAAATGGGAAAAAGGAAAAGAGGACCACTGGCAGGCTGATCTCTGGCGAGAGCTGATCCGGGGATATGAAAACATGCATAGAGCCGGGCTTTTAAGGGCGTTTTATGAAAAAACTACTGGTCCCTCTTTTGACAGGACAATTCTTCCTGAGCGGATATCTGTCTTCGGCATATCTGCCCTTCCAAGGTTTCATATGGATCTTTTCTCCTTATTGTCCGAATTGACGGAAGTGAACCTGTTTTTCATGAATCCCTGCAAGGAATTCTGGGGCGACATCAAGACAGAGCCGGAAATCAAGAAGACTCAGATCCGGGAAAACGCCACAGGATTTTCCAGGAAAGATCTTTATCTTGAACAAGGCAACAGCCTCCTCGCTTCAATGGGGAAACTCGGCCGAAATTTTTTCGATTTGATAACCGAATACAATTACAACGACATATCGCTTTTTGAACAACCTGGCGAAGAGTCCATTCTTACCAGCCTGCAGTCGGACATATTAAATTTACATGACCGGGAAACTGGAGAAACAGTCCTGCCGGATGATAATTCAATCCAGATTCATTCCTGTCACAGTCCCATGAGAGAGATTGAGATTCTTTATGACAACCTCCTCTTCATGTTTGAAAAGGATCCGGAACTCAAGCCTGAAGAAATCGTCGTGATGATACCTGATATTGACACATACGCGCCCTATGTGCAGGCGGTATTCGCCACCGCAGAATATCCCGCTGCAATACCCTTCAGCATTGCAGACCAGAGCGCGAAATCCGGGAGCCACGTCATTGAGACGTTTCTTGCCATATTAGATCTTGCCGGCAGCCGTTTCAGGGCATCAGACGTGCTGGCACTTTTTGACTCCCAGGCTGTGCGCCGCAAGTTCGGGCTGTCCGCTGATGATATGAACCTCATCATGAACTGGACAGTTGAAACCAATATAAAATGGGGAATCGACAGCCAATCAAAAAGCCGCATGTCCCTGCCCGGTTTTCATGACAACACCTGGCGTTCAGGCCTGGACAGGCTCCTCCTCGGCTATGCCATGGCAGGACAGGACAGACATATGTTTTCCAGCATCCTCCCGTATGACAATATTGAGGGACAGGATGCTGAAATTCTGGGGAAATTCCTGAATTTCTCCGATAAAGTTTTTAACTTCACACAATCCCTTTCCCACCCTCAAACCCTGATAAAGTGGTTTGACATCCTCGGCCAGGTACTCGACATCTTTTTTGAAGCTGAAGAAGATGCCGAAAGGGAGATACAGGCCATCAGGCAAGAGCTTGACCAGCTGGCAGATATGCAGGATCAAAACACCGCCGGTTTTGATAACAAACTCGATTTCAGCGTAATCAGACATCATCTTGGAAAATGCTTTAAAAAAGATGTTTTTGGGTTTGGTTTTTTTACCAGGGGCGTTACCTTCTGCGCCATGCTCCCCATGCGGGTTGTCCCTTTTAAAGTGGTCTGTCTGGTCGGTATGAATAACGGCCTTTATCCAAGACAGGACATTCAACCTGGTTTTGATTTTATTGCAAAAAATTTGCGTCCCGGCGACCGTTCACGCAGGGATGATGACCGCTACCTGTTCCTTGAATCCATACTCTCCGCCAGGGAAAAACTGTATATCAGTTATACCGGCCAGAGTATAATAGACAACAGCGTCATACCCCCCTCAGTTTTGGTTAGCGAATTAATCGATTACATTGAAACCGGTTTTAAAACACCAGAGGGCTGTATTTTGGATACACTTTTGACCCACCATCATCTTCAGGCCTTCAGCCCTTCTTATTATTTGCACGGGAAGGAAAATACAGATGAAAGACTTTTAAGTTATTCTCAGGAAAACTTTGAAGCTGCTTCCTGCATGTTTAAAAGCAGGAAATATCCCAAACCGTTTATAACCAGCCGACTACCAGACCCGGAAGAAGAATGGAAAACAATCGATATCGCTGAACTCTTCCGTTTTTTTATTAATCCCGCCCAATACCTCCTTAATCGGCGACTTGGTATTTTTCTTGACAGGAATTACCCTGCCGTAGAAGACGCGGAAAATTTTATTGTTCAAGGTCTGGATAAATATCAACTCGAGCAAAAGCTAATAAAAGAAATGCTGTCCGGGGGTAAACCAGAAGATTGTTTTCCCCTGATTAAATCTTCAGGACAGCTTCCCCATGGGGCTGTGGGTGAAAGCGTGTACAAGACCCTGGCGGAGAATACAAAAACATTCGTGGAAAAAATTAGTCAGTACATTCAGGACGAACCTCTGACGCCACTTGATGTAAATCTTGAGATTTCCGATTTCAGGCTCAAGGGCAAAATAGGTTCAATCTATCCAAAAAGAATGTTTCAATACCGCATGTCCGCCGTAAAACCAAAAGACATGCTACGGCTGTGGATATCACACCTTGCGCTGAATACCTCCAGCGATGAAGGATATCCTAAAACCAGTATGCTCGCCGGACTTGGGGCCGGCGGACATGGATGGACGGCCTGGGAATTTCTCCCTGTGGAAAACAGCAGGGAAATCCTTGATCAGCTCCTTATACACTATTGGGAAGGGCTTTCAAGGAACATCTGTTTTTTTCCTAAAACCTCCCTTGAGTACGCGCGGCTATTAACAGAAGAGAACAAACAACATGAAGATGCCATTCGGCGCTGTAGCAGCACATGGACCGGCTCGGATTACAAGCGCGGTGAACGCGAAGATCCTTACTTCCAGCTTTGCTACGGCGATACAGATCCATTCGATAGTGAATTTGCTGAGACAGCAATAGAGATTTACGACCCGATGTTAGCGGCCGGGAAGGAAATAAAAAACTAAAACATATTCACCACAGAACCATGGAACTTCGCTAAAGCTACGATCCACAAGCAGAGGACATATTTTTTTGTTTTAACCAATTCAACCAATAAAACAAATGAAACCAATCCTCCGCGACTTGGTGAAAAAAAAGTATGAACCAATTTTATGGATAATGTTAAAACCTTTGATATACTGACTGCTCCGCTTAAAGGCAGAAACCTCATAGAGGCAAGCGCTGGCACAGGCAAGACATACACAATTGCCGGACTCTTTCTTCGCCTGATTATAGAAAAAGAGATCCCAGTTGAAAAAATATTGGTTGTTACGTTTACTGAAGCTGCCACAGAAGAGCTTAAAACCAGGATCCGGCAACAGCTGAGGAACGCGGTTGAAGTGATTGCCTCCGGTTCAAGCCGTGATCCATTTTTGACATCTCTTTTACACAGCATCCCTGATCAGCCCAAAGCATTGGAACTGGTAAAAAGTGCTGTCCGTTCATTTGATCAGTCTTCAATATTTACCATCCACGGTTTCTGCATGAGAATGCTCAAGGAGAATGCATTTGAAAGCGGAAACCTGTTTGACACGGAGCTGGTAACCTCACAGGAAGATATTCTTAGGGAGATCACGTACGATTTCTGGCGAAACAATATATATGACGCCCCCCCTGTTATCGTTAGATATATCTTAAATAAAAATATTACACCTGATAAGCTTTTATCGTTTTCAGGAAAAAGAGCCGCACGGCATGATCTTAAAGTCATACCTCAGGTAAAAAGGCCAGACACTTCTTCACTTGAAAAACGGTTTGCAAAAATTTTTAAAAAAACAGCCGACGCCTGGATGAAGGCCAGGAACAGTGTAGAAGAAATCTTCTTTGACCCAGGATTAAAAAAAGGGATGTATAACCCTAAATCGATCCCCAACTGGCTCCAGCAAATGGATGACCTGGCCGGTTCAGACGGAAGCCGTCTTGAACTTTTCGATAAGTTTGTAAAATTCACATCTTTTGGAATAAAGCAGGGAACGAAAAAAAACTGCCAGGTACGCGAACATCCTTTTTTTGATTTATGCGAAGAAATGAAAACAATACATGACAAGTTGACATCAGCTCTCAATCAATACCTCCTCTGGCTCCGCGCAGAACTGCTTAAATATACACGGACGGAACTGCTGGCCAGAAAACAAAAAAAACGGATTCAATCCTTTGATGATCTTCTCCTGAAAATGCATAGCGCGCTTCAAGGGAGAGGCGGAAAAAAATTTGCGAAACATATACGCGGTAAATTTTCAGCTGCCCTTATCGATGAATTCCAAGATACAGATCCGGTTCAGTACACTATCTTCAGTAGTCTGTTCAAAGGAAAACAGAGTATTCTTTTCCTTATCGGAGATCCCAAGCAGGCGATATACGGATTTAGGGGAGCTGACATCTTCGCCTATATGGATGCCGCAAAACACGTTGATTCCAGATATACCCTGAAAGACAACTGGCGCTCAGAGCCTGGCCTTATAAAGGCGGTGAACACTTTGTTTAAAAAAATGGATCCGGCCTTTGTCTACAGGGAGATTCCGTTTACTCCGGTGTCCTCCCCGGAAAACAAGGAGCACCACTTTTTTACGCAAAAAGGCAGGACAGAACCGAATCTCCAAATATGGCATCTTGCATCACAGGAGAAAAAACCAATAAAAAAAGATCATGCTCGGAAAACAATCCGTGAAGCCGTCGCCATTGAGATATCGCGCCTTCTTGATCTGGGTAAAAAGGGAGACGCAAAAATCGGAGAGCAGCACCTCACAGCTGGCCATATCGCCGTTCTGGTAAGGACCAACCGGGAAGCAGGCATGATACAGGAAGCGCTTTACAGTTATTCCATACCAGGCGTTATATACAGCTCAGACGATCTTTTCAAATCTTTTGAAGCAGGTGAAATGGAAAAACTTCTTTCCGGTATTATTTTCCCAGGCAGCGAGAGGACAGTAAAAGCCGCACTCACTACCGACATGCTGGGAGTAACCGGCGAAGGTATTGAGCAGCTGACCAAGGACAACACTTCATGGGACAACTGGCTCATAAAGTTTAGCGGATATCACGACCTCTGGCACGGCAAAGGCTTTATCCGGATGTTTAAACAACTGATGAAAGAGGAAAGGATACTCCGCCGGCTTATGCTATTTCATGATGGTGAGCGCCGGTGCACAAACATACTACACCTCGCGGAAGTCCTCCACCGTGTGAGCAGTGAAAAAAACACCGGAATGGAAGGTCTGTTAAAGTGGCTGTCTAATCAGATCGACAGTCCGAACATTGGAGACAGGGAACACCAGCAACGGCTTGAAAGTGATGAAAACGCAGTTAAAATAGTAACGGTTCATAAAAGTAAGGGCCTTGAATATCCTGTTGTATTCTGCCCATTCGGGTGGGACAGTTCAAAAGTAAGGGGGGCGGAAGTTCATGTATCATTTCATGATGAAAAAGATAAAATGAGGCTCACGGTTGATATCGGGTCTGACCGGTTCGACAAAAATCGATTGACAGCGGAAAAGGAACTTCTTGCGGAGAATGTCAGACTGTTGTATGTCGCCCTGACACGCGCGAAGAACCGATGTTATTTTGTGTGGGGCAAGATCAATCAAGCAGAGACATCCGCGCCAGCATATCTTTTTCATAACAGCAAATCAGGAGAAGCATTTTTAAAAGCTACGCCGCCGCGCTTCAAAACCATGACCGATGAAGATATCCTTAAAGATCTGGCTGTGATTATTAATAAAAGCAAAAAGAATATCTCTGTTTCACCCATTCCAGAAGATATTGGCAAGGTCTATTCTCCAGCGCCTGCAACAAACTCCAAACTAATATGCCGGGAGTTTTCCGGCAGCATTAAAAACAACTGGCGCATGTCAAGTTTTTCATCCCTTGTATATCAGCACCCTCACGGAGCAGAACTGGCTGACCGTGATACAGCTGATCATATACACCATACAAGCCAGGAAATGTTTGATGAGCTTCCGACAGGTATTTTCTCCTTTCCCAAAGGAGCAAGACCCGGAATATTTATGCATGATGTATTTGAGAACCTGGATTTTACTTCAGGCAAAAAGACTCACATAGAAGAAGTGGTTATCGCTAAACTCAAAGAATACAGTTTCGAGGCTTCATGGGGAAAAACCATCTGTGACATGGCGAGAAACGTGCTATCAACCCAGTTAGAGGCTGAAAATATTTTTTCCCTTTCAGACATCACTTCAGACAAAAGGCTTAATGAGCTTGAGTTCTATTTTCCTCTGAAAAAAATAAGTCCTGAAAAATTAAAAAACTTGTTTAAGAAACATGCCGGACAAAACCTTACCTCGCACCTACCAGAACAGATCGGCAGACTCGATTTTTCGCCTACAAAAGGATTCATGAAAGGGTTTATCGACCTGGTGTTTGAGTATAACAACCGATTTTATATTCTGGACTGGAAATCCAACCATCTTGGGAACCGGGTTGAAGACTATGGACAGGATGCGCTTCAAAGAGCCATGGATGATCATCTTTATGTGCTTCAGTACTATATTTACACCCTTGCCCTACACCAATACCTGGGTGTGAGATTACCCGGATACAATTACGAAAAACATTTCGGCGGTGTTTATTATATTTTTGTAAGGGGAGTCGATCCGTCATTCGGCCCTGACTTTGGAATCTTCCACGACCGACCACCATATTCCCTCATCAAGGATCTTCGTGAAAACATGAATTAACAAGGATGTACAGGATATATAGGATGTTTTATTTTGTTTTTAATTAAATAATTTTTTATTCTCCTTAAAACAAATTCTTTGTATGAAATACGAGTTATATTCTATCCTGCCAGGGAGACAATATGTTAACTTAA
>JANQFQ010000094.1 GCA_028277765.1 Desulfobacterales bacterium | reverse complement strand
GGATTTAACGTTAGGCTCCAGGTCAGGACATAATTCGTTTAATGCTTTTAATCCTTCCTCACTATCCACATCAACCGTGCACAGGTTGCTTATCTTTCCGGTGATCACTGCTATATTGGCAGACGGCCATCTGTCCCACCAATAATCGATCTCTTTTTCTGTGGGCATCCGGTTCTGGTATTCCTGCCAGCTTATATAAGGCCGCTTGTTCCTTTTGACAGGGATGACCGCAAATCCTTTCTTGTGATATTCATGTGCAATGTCTTTGTTCATTACTTTAGTGCCTGCTCAAATTCGCTGTTTTAACAGAATATACGATTTTTGTTGCGTTTTAAAAAACCATATGTTACTAATATCCATAATGGAGCCTGTGATACATCAAATCGAGTTCATCAAAGGTTATAAATGTTTTGGATTGTTCTTCAAGTGCTTGTATTTTAATAAATATCTCAATAGGAGGCCGACTGCGGCCAGTTTCATAATCTGATATGCAATATCTTTTTTTACCAATTAAACCTGCCATTTGTTCCTGGCTGAGGTTTAATTTTCTTCTAACTTGCTTAATATATGTTGATATGTTTTTCATGGGCATATCATACACTACAAAGGTGATTTATGTCAAGGATTAAATACAACAAATGTGACGCAACGCCGTTTCACGCCCGTCTTTTCGAGGTCCTGGGCGGTCAATTATCCCACTGGGCAAAGCAAATGGGCGTGTCTGCCGGTGTAATACGGGAACGCTGGTATAACGGCAGCTTTCCCAGGGTAAACGTGATCATAAAGCTGTGCATCGCCGCTGGTGTATCAGCAGACTGGCTGCTTTTAGGCAAGGGCAACCGCCACGGCATGAAAACGGAAGATGAGCCGGAAGCCTTTAACAATGAGGATCTTCTTGAACAGATCATGATCGCCGTGGACACGGGTTTGAAGCAGAACAAACTAGAACTTGACCCGGACAAGAAGGCAAGGCTTATCGTTCTTTTGTACAAGCATTACAAGGACACAGGCAAGGAAGTCAGCAAAAAGACCGTCAACGGTCACTTGCAGCTTCTGAAGGCCTCATAGGCGGTTTAAAATGAGCAGTGAATATAGTGAATATTCTGATGAAATTAAAGACCACTTTAACCAGGTCAGGCCGGTAAAGGAGCCTGAAGAACCTCCCAAAGAACCCCCCAAATCCCACTTTAAACCCTTTAAATACGTTGTTGCGGGCGTTTTTATCATTGTGATGACCGTATATCTTATCATTGCTTCAAGCCGCTCAAATAACGATACAGCAACGCCTCAGCCCATACTTATCCAGGAGCCTTCAAAAGTTCAAATCAATATTGAAGCTGATCCGGATGTAACAACCCATATTGAATTCATCCCTGATGCTGGTAATGAGATCATTGAATTCAAGCCTGAAAATGAAGAACCCACAGTAGTGCTGATCCCGCCAAAGCTAGAAACACCGCGGATTATTCAGTCAGAGCCCAAAAAACCGGCTCCGGTAAAGATCAAAATCACCCAGACCAAAAAAGAACCTGAAAAAAAGGTTGAAGAGGCTGCCCCAAAGCCTTTGCCTGAAGTATCCTATGGCATTCATTTTTTCGTTGGATGCACTCCCAAAAGGGCTTTAAAACCCAATCTAAGCCAATAATTCGCCATATCAAACCCCTCTGAAAGCCACTATTGTATTTTTATATCTTGACAACACCACAAAAGTAGTGTAAATTGTACTCAAAAAACACACTAAGGAGGTTTAAATATGATTAGAATTATCGACAGAGGTATATGCTGCTTTAAATCAAACCCATGCAGTGATTATCAATCAGTCGATAACAGGAGGCATTATGAATAATTCATGTTGTTGCCGGGATAAGCAATGTTACCGGAAGGACATGCAGGACAGGATTTTCGGCAATGCAAAGAAACGGGCTGGCAGGGCGCTGAGCCTTAAAGAACGGAAAAAGATAATAGAAATCTTAAAAAAGGAAATTGAGGCTTTTGAAAACGATATGTCTGAACATTGAGGATAAGGAGGTTATTTCTTGGATTTGTACTTTTTAAGAAGATCCTGGATAGCTTCTTCAATAAGAGAAGAAATTGGGATTTCAGTATCAACACTAAGATGCTTAAGTTTTTTCAGTGTTGCCTGGAGAATTCTTGTAGCGAACATTTTCTTTTCAGTCATAATTTCCTTTTACCAAAAATATATACGTTTGCAAACAAAAAAGTTTGACATTTTAAATGTTAGCATGTTAACTTGTTAACATATAATGGTTGATATGAATGATATTATGGCCAAAAAACAAAAATTATCATCAAAAGAGCAGAAACTCCTCAATCGTGTAATCGATCTGTACCATACGGGATTTATCGAGGGCAGGGAAACTAAGGTATCTTTATGCGGTTATTTCTTGGCGTTATCTTCGTACTTTTTAAGGAGATCTTCGATGGCTTCTTCAAGCAGACTATTAAGAGGCATTTCTGTGTCGGCAGCTAGATATTTTAGCTTTTTTATTAATTCTGTTTCGATACTGGAGGTTATGTTTTTCCGTGCCATGCTCATTTATTAATATATTTATATATTCATGTCAATATGATCTTGACAATATATTCATATATGTATATGAATATATAAATATCGAATATAAACAGGAGGTAATCAAAATGAAAGAAATGAGCGAAATCCACAAGAAGATTGATGACATGATCGATGACATTTGCAAGATGGCAAAAAGCTTAAGCCGGTTGATTATCATCAATCCGTCAGCTGCCAAAGACGGTCTGCAAATGATTGAAACAAACGTAAAGATTATGAGCGGCCTGTTCAATGGCCTTTTACGGAAGAAATAAATCCAGCTGGCGCGCAAAGCATTAAAAAGCGCAAGGGCCATTATAGAAATAATAAAATATGTATCATTATAGCAATCATGCTGGATTGCAATGCTTGCAATGATGCAGGAGGAGAAATGACTAAAAATCAAAAGCATGCGCTAACCGCCAAAGAAACCAAACTGCTTGAGCGGGTGTTCGGCATGTACTCAAGGAATTTTAACGATAAATGTCAGGACTGCCTTGAGAAGCTCGGCGTATCATCAAAAAACGAGCTGGATGCACATCAACTCGGGTTTTGTAACGGCAGGTTGAAAGAAACGCTCCCCAGTTCAGGTGAAATTATTGACGGCCTTAAAAAGCTGGGTATTTTGAACGGCAGATCAAAAGAATACTTTCACAATTGCATTGTTTTTCCTGTGTTTGACATGGAAGATAATATCACTACGCTTTACGGCTACAATATTAAAACCAGCTCCGGCAAATTTCTTCCAGGCAGATCCGGCATATGGAATATCCACACTATTGAAAATCGCTCGGAAGTTATTGTTACTGGAAATATACTTGATGCATTAAGTATCGAAAAAGCCGGATATCCAAATGTTATTTCAATTCATGATGCAGATGACCTGACACCTTATTATATAGAGCATTTTAACGAATGCGGCATACAAAAACTGATTTTAGTGTTTAAGGATGATAAATCCGGCAAAGAAACTGTCCGGGATTTAAAAAACAATCTCAAAGGGTTCTCAATTCAGATAAAATACATCAGTGGCGAACATTCTGCAAACAGCTACCTGGTTAAATTTGGTGCTAAAAAACTCTCAGAACTCATTAAATCAGATGCAGATACAATTCCGGCAGAGCCTGAACCTATAGAAGCAGACCTTCCTCATGACCTTTCTCCAGAAGAAGAACATTTTACCTTAAACTGCGGCAAGCGAAGTTACAAAATCATGGGACTTCAAAAAGGCGTTCGAAAGCTGAAAGCAACCGTCCGGCTGGAACATGCCGGCAAGCTCCATGTGGACACCCTTGATTTTTATTCAGCAAAAGCCAGAAAGAACCTTGAAAAAGACATCTGCAGGATATTTGGAGAGATTCCTGAAAACATTGAAGCAGATATTACCCGCATTCTCATTGAGTGTGAAAAAACACCAGTTATTGAACTTGAGAATAAAATAAAGAAAACATACAGCATGACCGATGAAGAACGAAAAGAAGCAGAAAAATTAGGCAAATCAAAGAATCTGATAAAGACCATTTTGTCTGATTTTGAGGTATGCGGTCTTATAGGCGAAGAGGCAAACAAGCTTTTAGGCTATATTGCCATGACCAGCAGAAAGCTTGATGAGCCGCTTCCTGTGATGATCCTGTCTGGTTCCGGTGCTGGAAAATCCGCCTTGCAGAATGCGGTTGTATCCTTTTGTCCGCCTGAAGACCTTATCCAGCTGACAACGCTTTCAGGAAAGGCCCTGTTCTATAAGGACAGAAACAGTTTAAAGCACAAAGTACTTGCCATTGAAGAAATCGAAGGCGCGGAAGACGCGTCATATGCCATAAGAAATCTTATCAGTTCAGGAATGCTGATAAGTGAATCCACGATTAAGGACTTTAACACCGGCAAGCTGGTTACCATGGAAAACAAGGTGGAAGGTCCCACTGCTGTATTTTATACCACCACAAACCCTTTGACCGATCCAGAAACCATGAGCCGGTTTTTCATTACAGGTGTTGATGAAAGCAGAAAGCAGACAAAAAAGATCCTTTCTTTTCAGAGAAGACGGCACATGAAAGACAGCGTAAAACTTAAAAACAAGATTAAAGCGGTCTTAAATAAGCACTGGAATTTTCAAAGGCTCCTCAACCATATAGCCATTAAAAATCCTTTTGCGAATAAGCTTACCTATAAAGATGAACGTTTGCAGGGAAGACGGGATCAGCCTAAATATTTAAATTTGATTATGGCCACAGCGTTTTTAAGACAGATGCAAAAGCATGTGAAGCATAAAAAAAGCATCCCTTACATAGATGTTGATATTGAAGATATTAAAATCGCCAATAACCTGGCTAATGAAATTTTAGGAAGAAGCCTTGATGAGTTGAGCAGGCCGGGCAGAGATCTTCTGATCTTGCTTGACGATATGGTTGAGAAAATGGCTAAGCAGAGTAAAAAGCATATCGAAAGAACCGAGATTATATTTTCCAGAAGGGATATAAGAGAATATGCAGGCTGGTCCAACTCCCGCGTGCACAGGTATTTAAAAGAACTGGTGGAGCTGGAGTATGTGTTTGTTGATTCCGGGCAGAACGGTTCAAAATACTGCTACCGGCTTGCTTATGAAGGACAGGGCAAAGAAGGTGAAAACTTCGTTTTGGGGCTGACAGATGTTAATAATCTTATGCAAAAAGCTGGTTAGGACCTTTTCACAGCTTTTCAGGGCTTTTCACCAGCTTTTCAGTACCTTTTCACTTGCAAAAACAAGGTTAACCTTTTGAATTCTATTAGAAACCACATAAACCTTTTCACTTTTCACGGGAAATATATATATGGAAAAAACAGGGGTTCATAACCATACGACCATAACCGTATGTATTGAAGATTTTTTGCAGCACCTTCAAAGCCTCAAATACAGTTCAAAGAGCATAAAAACCTACAGAATCTCCTTAGACAAATTTCAATCATATCTTTTAAAAAACCGAATTGATAGAATACAGGATGTTACATTAAAGGACCTGGATCAATACAGACTGTTTCTCGTTGATACAGGTCTTAGTGATGCGAGTCTTGCGGTATATCTGCGGGCTGTAAGACTTTTATTCAATTATCTAGAAGATATGGACATCATATTTATGAACCCTGCTGAAAATCTGATTATCCCCAGGGTTTCTAGAGACATAAAGCATGTGCCCACAGAAAATGATATTGAAAAACTCCTTAATCAGCCGGACATATCAACATTGGAAGGTATACGGGACCGCGCTATTATAGAGATATTGTATTCCACAGGTGTTCGTCTTGATGAGCTTGTTAATCTGAAAATCCCTGATGTTGATATGAAGAACAATACAGCCAGGGTCATTGGCAAAGGTGATAAGGAACGGGTAGTGCCCTTCGGCAAGCAGGCTTTTTTTTGGATTGAAAAATATATAAGTGAAGTAAGGCCGATATTCCTTAAAAATGATGTTGAACAGTCTGTGTTTTTAGGTTCAAAGCATGGTAAAAAAATTCACTATCTGATTGTTGAGCGTTTAGTGCACGGATATTCAAAACAGGCAGGTGTTGAGACAATATCACCTCACTGCTTAAGACGGGCATGTGCTACTCATATGCTTCAAAATGGCGCTCACCCTGTTCATATACAGATGCTGTTAGGTCACGCTTCACTCAGGGTATTAAGCCGGTATCTGAAAGTATCCATAAAAGATTTAAAGAAAATGCACAGTGAAAGGAATCCTGGGAAATGAGAACATTGCAAGGCTTATTAAATGAATATCTCGACTGGCGAAGGTCTCTGAAATTAAGTCCCGAGACCATAGAAAAGAACCTGTATGGCATTAAGCAGATAGTCAGGTGGCTGAAAAATAAATACGGGATTACAGAGCCCGGCAAGATCCGTACAAATCATCTTTATAGCTGGCAAAAGCATATATCTTCTCAAAAGAACAGGCAGGGACATCCGCTTAAGCCAAGAACGATTAATACGCATAATGAAAGCATTAAAGGATTTTTCAAGTATCTTGCCCTTCACGGTCATATCAATAAAGATCTGATAAACAATATTCATTTTGTAAAAAATCCCAGGAAACTCCCCGGAAGTGTGATGACCCATGACCAGATGCAAAACATACTTATGAAAATACCGTTGAATAATGAATTCTCATATCGGGACAGAACTATGCTGGAACTCTTATATTCATCCGGCATAAGGGCTGCGGAACTTATCGGGCTTGATGTTGCGCATGTTGATCTGAAAAACAGGACTGCGGTTGTGACTGGAAAAGGAGACAAAGAAAGGATCGTCCCTGTTGGAAAGACAGCTCATAAATTTTTGGAAGCATATATTGTGGCCATCCGCCCATATCTTTTAAACGGTCATGCTGAGCAAGCATTATTTTTGAATAAGAAAGGAAAAAGAATAAAATACAGGCAGCTGCTCAGGCAGATACATTATTATGCTGACCTATCTAAAATGGAGAATATCACCACGCACACGTTTCGGCGGTCATGCACGACCGAGTTGATACGCGCCGAGGCAAACATGTATCATGTCAAGGAACTGCTCGGGCATGAATCTCTTGATACCCTCCGGCATTATACAAAGCTCACTATCAACGACCTTAAGAAAACACATGAGAAGTGTCATCCAAGGGAGCGGGATGTATAATTTTTATGTAATATAAAAAACTCTCAATCCCTTCAACTATTTGATATTCAGAAAATATCTGTAGTCTTTTAAGATATTTGATCATTGCCAGGAGCACTTTTCTGAGTGCCTTAATTTTCCTGTATACTTATTGAATTACCCCTTTCAAAGCTGGAAAAATTATGCTATGAAGACAATATACCAAGAGAAAAAATAAGTGTGATTCTGACATAATATGGGTGAAAGACCACTTATTTTTTAAAACTGGAAATGGCAGATTATATAAAGTAGTCACAACCTTTGAAACGCTGAAACCGGTCTTAAAATTAAACTCGAAACCACTATATATAGTGTTCCCATATATTTTAAAAAATTTTAATATTTATGTTATCGAGAATTAATTCTCATTAATCAGTGTTATATAAAAGAAATGAAATTCAAACTCTGGTATTATACAGGTAAATTTGGGGTCTTTTTATTCCCTATGTCTGGCCTAATTTTTTTTACAGGTGAAGAACATGAAATAATCAGAATTATCGGTGAGATATCTCTAATTACATTGATCATATTATGTGTCATTGGTGTTGGAATGGGCTTTTTTTTAGCAGCAGGAAAACTAAAAATGAAATGTCCGTTTTGTGACAAGTATGGACTAATCGGAGGAAACAGAAAAGAAGGGCTGTGGATGGAATGCGATAAATGCGGATTCATTCACGGAACAGGGACTTTCGGCTTAAAACTAAAATCCGAACCAGTAGAAAAAAAATAGGCGAAATCCTAGATATGTTGTCTGTTTCTTTTGTTACGTATAGCTTCAATAACTCTGTACCCGAGAACGCTTAAAAAATTAGTGGGTTTTTGAATCTTATCTGTCATTGAGATATGAGCAAAAAAGACGCTTCTACATAATCTAATTGTTATACATATGATTAAAAAAATTATAATATTTTTCGTTGGGGCTTTAATTTTAATGTCTATTTATGAGATATTTTCTTATAATTATCATATTGACACATCTGAAGTAATTAAAGCGCAATTTAAAAATGGCATACCTCATGAAACAATTCAGTCTTTTTTAGAAGAAAATCAAAAAGAACTACAAATAAGATCTTTTAGGGTATTTAATGAAAATAATAAAGTATGGTGTGTTATACATTTAGACACCCCGTTTTCTATATTAGCATTATGCAACCATAAAGGTTTTCTGGTTTCTGATATTGATGATGATGGAAAATTTAGAACCTGTATTTGGGCTATGTAATGTATAACCAGCTGCTGCTCCCGACAGGGATATTAGAAAGCCCACATCTTGTGTCTGGTTTTTTGAAAAAAAGCGTAATAAAAGTACAGAGTACTTCAATAAAACACATATTTTTCTTAACGAGATGGTGTTGTACATAGAGAATCATATCTGTCATTGATAATTGATTTAATCAGGCAAGGATCTTTATATGAAATTGAATAATTTTTTTGAAAGACTTCAAATAGGGTCTTTTTGTTTTTTCTTAGGGCTCATGTCCGCTTCGGTTATTGATGATAGAAAGTATACATATTTTTTGGCGGGGATATCATTAGTAATCTCGGTTCTTAGTTCAGGTACTAGCGTTTATATGAAAGAAAAAAAAGCAAAAGAATAAGGTGTTAAATAAATTGTTTATACTTCAATAACTGTTTAATGCGATCATAGAAAAAATAAGTGCGTTTTTGAATCTAATTTGGCATATGATGATTTGAAAAAATATTGGGCTAAATATGATCAATAATCAAATAGAAAACCGTGAAAAAAAATTGCTGAGCAAAG
>JANQFQ010000076.1 GCA_028277765.1 Desulfobacterales bacterium | reverse complement strand
GGCATGCGAAAATTTTAACCGGAGGAATACATTGAGTATTTTGAGGATTAAAATTTTCGCATAACGCCGTAATCGAGCCAAAAGGCAATTTTTAGAGGTAGCCTTTATTAATAACAACCAACAAAGATGGGGGAAAGCACATGACAAAAGCAGACCTGGTAGCAAAAATGGCTAAGGACGCAAAGATTTCAAAAGTTGCAGCCGGTAAGGCAATTGATTCTTTCGTAGACGGTGTAAAAAAATCACTCAAGAAAAAGGACGGCAAGATAACCCTGGTAGGCTTTGGCACATTCCAGAAAACGCGTCGCAAAGCACGCAAAGGCCGGAATCCCCAGACAGGCAAACCGATCAAGATCAAAGCCCGCAATGTAGTAAAGTTCAAAGCCGGCAAAGCTCTAAAAGAAGCTATCTAGCTTATCCTTGCGGAAAAAAAAATTAGGCGGCTCACCTGTATTAACGTACAGGTCAGCCGCCTTAATTTTTTATACTGGCAGGGGCGATCCTTGTGATCGCCTTTGTCGATTTAATAAATAATGTTGTTTGTCCGCACAAAAAGGCGAATACAAGATTCGCCCCTACGATAAAAGAATATTTTGTCTGTTCTATTATATCCTTTATCCCTTGTAATCAATTCTCGTATATTATATGCTTTTAAACATATCTAATTTCCAGATGTTCTTTTTGTTCCAGTTTTTTTTATCATAATTATTCCATTTTTTATTTTTTAATCAATTGCTTTAAACATTATGAACCGCTTTTACAAAACTGTATGGGAGGAGCACGTATGAAAGACAAATTAGTCAAAATCATCTGTTTTGCATGCGCAGCAGGAATATTTTCGTTATTTCCTGTTGGTATGCAAATCAAAGCAGCTCAAGCCGAGGTGTTTATTATTACTCATCCCTCTGTTGATGTTAACACACTAAGCAAGTCATCTTTAAAATCCATTTATACGGGCGTAACGGTAAAATGGAACAATGGGCAGCAGATAAAGCTTACAACCCTGGAAATCGAAGATGTCCATCAAGAATTTGCCAGAAAATATACAAACAAATCCCCTGCACAATTTAGAAGCTACTGGATAAAACAGGTCTTTAGCGGTAAAGGTGTGCTGCCGAAGAATTTTAAGACAGAAAAAGACTTGATCGATTATGTATCAAATACAGAAGGCGCGATCGGTTATATATCTTCAAAATCAAACTCAAAGACCATCAAGTTTATTCGGATTACAGACAAATAAAGGGGGACTAAATAATGAAAAAAATTATTTTTATATTACTGATATTTATCATTCCGGCTGGAAACGCTCTGGCACTTGAAGCAGGTGGAGGTGAAATACACGGCTTCATCTCACAGGGCTATCTTGACAGTAGTGACAACAATATTCTTGCCAATGACTCTGAAGACGGAACGTTTCAATTCAGGGAGATAGGAATTAATTTTGGCAAATGGATCAAACCAGGCTTATACGCAGGCTTTCAGCTCTTTGCAAATGATATCGGCGTAACTGGTGACAATGAAGTGGAAATTGACTGGGCGGTAATTGATTGGCGCTGGCAAGACTGGTTAGGTTTCAAGATCGGCAGGATCAAGACCCCCCTGGGAATATATAATGAAATACGTGATGTTGATATGCTAAGGACCTGGATCCTGCTACCGCAAAGTGTATATCTTGAACCGTTTCGTGATGGCGTGCTTGCCATAGACGGTGGTGCGGTTTACGGATCTTTGAATACAAAAAATCTTGGGAAGCTTTCATACATGTTCGTACATGGGACTTTAGAACTTGAACTTGACAGCGGCATGGCAAGAACCATTGAAGGGGCCATACCGGAATTCCTGCCTGTTGAAATTGACGATTTTGAGTTTGACAGCAGAACCCTCTTTCACTTTAACTGGGAGACTCCTCTTGAGGGACTCCGATTTAGCTTTACCACTGTTGAAACAGACTTAAAAGTCATTACCCATTTTACAGAGGATGTTATAATAAGTTTCATGATTGATCCTCCAGGTCCGCCGCCGGCAATGCTGATATCTAAAACCTTAGTCCAAGAGGGCGACAAATTGATTACCCAATACGAATCATTAAAACAATCGGTTTATTCTGTTGATTATACTTGGAATGATCTTTTTCTGGTTGCTGAATATACGCGACAGACACAAAGAAGTATAGACACAACTTTCTCCAGCACCGAGGGGCCTACAGAAACCCACAAACGTCAAGATCCTGAAGGATATTATTACAGCGCGGCCTACCGGTTTAATCATTGGTTTGAACTCGGAGCATACTATTCCAAACACTATACAGATAAGAATGATAAAGATGGGACTCTAACACCGTATGATCCTGTTCACAAAGCATGGCGCAGGGATAAATGTGTGACATTACGCTTTGATTTAAATCAGAACTGGATACTCAAACTTGAAGGGCATACCTTTGACGGTTCAGCATATCTGAATCGCCTGGACCATCCACCTGTGACAGAAGGCGACCGTTATGAAAAGAACTGGAAACTGTTTGCCGCGAAATTAACGTTTTATTTTTAACCTGGAATTTGGTGGGCACCCTACAGTCGAAAATGGTGGGCACAGCCCACCCTACATAATATTTACCCCTGAAAATCACCAACATTGTAGGGTGGGCTGTGCCCACCATTTGTCTGCAGTAAAACCGAGATCCGTGCTACTGCTTCATTTTACATCTCTCTCCAAAACAGCTATACTCCCTTCAGTAGATAAAACGAATAACCATAGATATCATCATAGTTCCGAAACATTTCGATTTCTTCCTCGGTCTCTTTGATAACGTCCTGCATAATGGTATCAGCAGATGGCCGAAGTGTATTCATCCGCTCTATCAGGGGATCGTAATAATTGGTCCACCATGCACTAGAGGACAAACGATGAACATCCAATACTTTAAAGCCCGCAGCTTCCGCGCGTTTGGCATTTTCATTTTCACTGGCGATTTCCGGATATGCGTTCTGCCAATACTCAAAGACAGGTTCTGGTATGTCATCAGTAAACCAGGTTATTTCTGATACAACCGCTATGCCTCCGGGTGCCATTAGCGGCCGCCAGTATTTTAAAGCGCCCGCAAATGTCAGGTTATATGCCGCCCCCTCTGACCACAACAGATCAACAGATCCTGCCGGCCAATCCAGATTGCCCATATCACATTCCAGGATTTGAACAAGGTGATCCATCCCCTTTGCTTTAGCACGGTTCTCCAGCTCCACAAGGAACGGCCCTGAAAAATCTACTGCTGTAATAGTTGTATTAAACGTTTCAGCCAAAACAAGTGTTCCGGCACCGGAACCGCATCCAAGATCAACAATACGAGGCTTTTCCGGCAATTCAGGGAGCAGGGATAAGATATGTTTTGAAAACACTTCATCCCCAGGCCCTTGCCTCTCCATCTCACAGTGTAATTCAATCAGTGCATTTATGTATTGATCCTGTTCCATATTCATCTCCTTTAAAAAACCGTTGGGTTAAAAAACACAACCCAACACAGATCATACTGTTTGTCCAAGTTCATCCTTTTAAGCCGTGGTCGTGATCGAGGTCGAAAAGGTATTGGTTTAACCAAAGCAACACAACTCCAGTTTACAATGTTCTAAAATACAGCTATTCAATATCCGGTTCTGGCACCAGCATCTCATCTACAAATTCTTTTAATTTCAAATCTTCATCTAATATAACGGTAATCGCGCTTCCTCCTTGATAGGGATCAATCGGGCCGACATAAATAACATAATCCTGGCCTTCCCTTGTGATGCTTACCGTGTCATTAGTTAAATCAACCTCATTGGTTAAATATCCTGCGGGCAGTTCATCCAGCCATTTAATACTCGGAAGATGATCACTGAATTTATAAATCTTTGCTTCGTGCATACTGCACCCCATGAAAATAAATAGTACGATAAGACTAACAGAGCATTTCATTTTTCCCCTCACGCCCGCTTCGCTTAAGACGCAAAGGCGCAATGTTCGTAGGTTGGGTTATGTTTTCAACCCAACACAACCTTAAGTTATCTGTTATTTAAAACAACAGGGCTTACCGATTGTCCCTCTATCAACTTTCTTCCTTCACAATTTTAAAGTTTTATCTATTATGTTGTTTTTTAACAATTGAAAAATATTTTGGGTCAACCTTATCTGTCAGCCAGACGCCATTTTCAGACAGAAAAAATGCTGCGCCATCAGTATTCATTAGTCCTGCTTCAATGCGCAGGACCACTGGACGACCATGCCTCATGCCGACTTTTATGGCTGTATCATAATCTGCTGATAAATGGACATGATGCCGGCCAGAAGGTTTCAATCCCTCCTGAGTAATCGATTTCAAATATCTTTCAGCTGTGCCGTGAAACAGGAATTGGGGCGGCACAGTTACTTTCAAACCAAGATCAACGTTTATGGAATGCCCCTGATTAGCTCTGATTTTTTTACCATCTTTTGATAATGTAAACCGCTTCTTATCATTGGTCGCGACAACTTCCCTAATCAGTTCTTGATCCAGTTTTTTACCATGCTTCCGTGCGGTATCAATCAGCTCATCTACAGATGCCCATCCCTGTTCGTCAAGATGAAGATTTATTTCTTCTGGTTTATGCCTGAGAACAAAACTTAAAAATTTGCTTGTTTTAACCAATCTCCGATTCATCTCACTATACAGTCACTGTTCATGCTTTTTCAGCCATTACGGTTTTTATTTCGTTTATCCACTGCTCTAATTCTTTAACACATAATGCAAATGAATCATCACGGCCATTGTGATCTTTAAAACTAATTTTCAGCATTGTTTTTATGGGATTTTGACCACCAAGCCGTTTTGTCTCTCCAACGTCCGTAATTGCGGAGACCGGTATGTGCAGTACCTTAGCAACAACCCGCCTTTCAAAATAGAGTTCTTTGTCTGTCAGGACCAGAATGCCAATACTACGAACATGAGAATAGCCATCTGATTCTTGAGCAATATACATGGCCGTTTTATCCAGCATCCTGATATTCTTTCCGGCAAACAGCCGTTGAAAATTCTCCTCTACTTCATCCTGCCTTCGCTTTAGATATACAAAAAACCAAATGATAGGCACGGATAGACATGCTGCGACACCGATAATTAAATATAATAGCATAGAAAACCTTTTACTTTTATCTTCCTGCCGTTAATAACTTTTCAAAATACAATATGTAGGGGGGGCTGTGCCCACCAGCAACTGACCTATAAAGTATTCTGCCTTTTTGGTGGGCACAGCCCACCCTACTATTGTAATGTTTTCATTATTTCATTGATAAAGAACGCCTTGCCAGTTGTGGGCGTGATCGTGGTCGTCTCATTAATATGTAATATCAAACCGCTCAAATCTGCCAGTATAGTCTTCCCATTCGACCTCAACACTATTCACCTTTGAAATCGGGGGCCCTTGGTGACACCATTTTAATACAGATTCAACGGCTTCTTTATCACCTTCAAATACAGCCTCAACACGTCCGTCCGGCAGATTTTTCACCCACCCCAAAACACCGTGAATATTGGCCGCATCCCTGGTCTCCAGCCTGAAACAGACCCCCTGAACCCTTCCGCTGATAATAGCATGAGCCCTAACCCCGTTATCCATGGCTCCTCCTTTTCCTCTTCGTGTTCTTCGTGCTCTTCGTGGTAAAAAATATTATGTTGTCTTTTTCTTTATGAAATTCATGACATCATTTCATAATATTCTTCCTCTGAAATTATTTTTGCGCCCTTTTTCTCTGCTTTTTCAATTTTGCTCTTACCTGTCTTCTCACCGCAAACAAGAAAATCCGTCTTTCCGGAAACCGATGTCTGGACCTTAGCACCTAGCCGCCTTGCTTCAGCCTGCATCGCCTCCCTGCTGCCCCGCTTCATTTTTCCCGTAAACACAATCCCTTTACCGGCAATCGGGCTGTCAACCCTCTCCCCCTCGCTTGAAAGCGGTGTTTTTTCAAGATTAAAACCCAAAGAGAGCATATGATGCATGGTCTCTTTTATCTCTGCGATCCCTTTTACGATTGCCCGGCTGGTAATACTCCCAAAACCGTGTATCTGGTTTATCTCTTCCTCTTTTATTCCAGGAAGATCCTCAAGCCTTACTTCTGCCAGAAGCTTTCTACTGTCTCCCTTGCCAAGATCGGAAATCCCGAATGCCGCGAGAAATCGCCAGTCTTCAACCAGCTTTGTCAGACTGATATTAATCGCTTCAAAAAGATTTTTCGACTGGACTGGTCCAAATCCCACCCCAACAAAATCTTCTTCAGACATACTGTATATGACCTCAAGGGAATCATGCCCTTTTTCAACAAGTTTTTCGATGCTCTTTATACCGAACCAGTCTGCATTGCCAAGGGTTTTAAACCAGTGACTGATGGCCTGGACCACTTTTGCCGGACAATGACTGCCATTGCATTTCAAAAAGTCGTTTTCCCACTTGAGCGCCTCCCCGCAGGATGGGCATGTTTCAGGAACAACCACCTCTGCGGATCCGGTGATAATCTTTTCAATCTTAGGGATCACTTCTCCGCTCCTGATTACCTCAATCTCCGCGCCCGGCCCTATCTGTTTCTCCTTTACCATGCCGGCGTGATGCGCAGTCACCCGTTTGATCGTGGCCCCGGAAAGGGATACTGGCTCAATTTCAAGAACAGGCGTAACATTTCCTGTTCGCCCCACCTGCCACACGATCCCATTAACTGATGTAGCAGCTGTATCCCCTTTTGTCTTAACAGCCACCTGCCACCGGTAATGATGGGAGGTCGCCCCCATCTGTTCCCTGATTTTTTCACTGGTAACCGACGCCACCATGCCGTCTATGGGGTAATCGGTCTGTCTTTTAAGATCAGCGGTAATATCTTTGATATGTTTCATCAGTTCTTCAGCTGACCCCTCCCAGCCCGGAAGGACCGCATACGGGACAAAATGAACCTTTTCATCCTCAAGTGCTTTTTTTGCGAACTCATTCAAATTATCAGAAGAGATGATGCCGACAACCATATTTCGCGGGTGTTCGAATTCTTCAGACATATGTTCGTCAAAATAGGACTGGACAATGACGATCTCCCCGATTCCGCGCCCCCTTCCGCCAATAGGTATCACGCCTTTTGTAAACGCGCGGCTTATTTCATAACCAACCTCGCCATTGCCCCGCGTAGCAAAAACACGGCCATCATCCCGGCCAGCAAGCCCGTCTAGTTTCGGGGTTACCCGGAACAGAATATCCCTCCCGCCTACCTCTTTTAATACACGGTTGACAAACCGTTCCAGGTCATCCTGTGTATACGCTTTTTCAATCGAAAGCATAGGAACAGGATGACGCACCTCTGTTTTTGATTCAAATTTTTCGGGTTCTACAGAATGAAGGAAAGGATGAACAGGGTCAAGCTCCCTAAGTTGCTCGACAAGTGTGTCATATTCGTGGTCACTTACCAGCGGTTTCCCGCTTCTGTAAGCTTCGTTATACGTTGCCAGCTTTTCAGCCAGGGCTTTAATATCGTCCATAGGGATTGCCGCCTGATCAGTCATGATCTGCAACTAAAATTTTTTACGCTTCCTCATAAAAAATATGCAGACCTGTGTCATCCTGGCGGACACATTTTTTTACGCTTTCTTTACTGCTATTCAGGAGGGATAAGGCTTTTAAGGTTCTCCATAACCTCATCAGCAATCCCCATAAACCAGTCCATGTCCTCCAGGCTGAGGCGACCGGCCCTTACAGGCGCCCGGTCTGAGCCGTCCTGCTTTTTATATATTCTGGGACCGATCTGGACCTTTGGCTGTCCTTCTGCATACCTGTTGATTGAAACCACAAGAAATGTGTCTGGAGATCTCCATTCTTTAATTTTCTCATCCTTTGACGGGTCATATCCTGCCATGTTATCCTCCGTTCACTTAACCGCAGATTACCGGAAAGTCCGATGTAAGAGCTACTGCGGTGTTTATTAATAAAACCGAGCCGGATGGGCGTTTCATTGCCTAATTTTTAAAATGGTTGTTAATATATATTCAAAAAAACCGTGTTTCCGGTTATCAGTATACAGATAATTAACCCTGATGAATATTAACATAAAACATCAGGCTTCGAGTATCAAGTATCAATATTAAAATATTGGTTATATTTTTCGAAACCTGTTTTTTTCGTTCTTATGTTGAAATCATGGAAAAATCCGCGATATTCTCAAAAAGTGATGCCACTTCACCCAGCAGAGAGAGCCTGTTGTTACGGATCTTAATATTATCATCCATTACAAGAACATCATCAAAGAAAGTGTCCACTGAATTCTTAAGGGACGCAATATCATAAAGCGCCTGTGAAAAGTGCCCTGATTCAAGATTTTCCGAAACATGCCGGGTCACATCCTCCAGGTCCGAATAAAGGTTTTCTTCGCTTTCTTCCTGGAAAAGTGTTTTATCAACCCTGCCCGCGCTGTATCCTTTAGCTTTCTTAATGATATTTGCCACCCGTTTGAAAGATATTGCCAGCGGTTCAAAGTCAGGTTCGTTTTTCAACTTTTCAAGGGCTTTTACCTTTTCCCAGGCATCCGGCAAGCAGTCAACCGATACACTGGTCACAGCGGATATCACATCTTTTGAGAATCCTTCTTCAGCCATCAAATGTGAAATCCTGCTACTTAGGAAATTATAAACATCACCTGAAATCTCACTGACCCGCTCAGCATCGCTTTTTTCAAAAAGAGATACAGATTTTTCAATCAAGGAACTTAATGAAAACTTAAGCTTTCTATTGTGCATGATCTGGACAATCCCGATACCCTGCCGTCTGAGTGCATAAGGGTCAGCCGCTCCTGTGGGAACAAATCCAGCGCTAAAACACCCGCAAATTGAATCCATCTTATCCGCTATACTGAGCACAGATCCTATATCGGTTTCCGGGAGTTCCCCTCCTGAACGAACAGGCCGGTAATGCTCCTCAATAGCGGTCGACACCTGTTCTGTTTCTCCGTCCTTGGCAGCATAGATTCTTCCCATGACCCCCTGGAGTTTAGGAAACTCAACAACCACCTGGCTTACCAGGTCAGCTTTGCACAGCTGTGCCGCCCGCTGAACATCCTCCGCCAGCTCCTCGCTACCGCCCATTTCAGTAGCTATATATTTTCCGATCTCACTTACCCTGACGATCTTTTCGTGCATGGACCCCAGCTTTGCCTGGAAAAGGACCCCTTTCAGTTTTTCAGACATATTTTCAAGGGATTCTTTAATATCATTCCGAAAAAAGAAAATCGCATCTTCGAGCCTGGCTCTTAAAACCCTTCCATGGCCTTTGGCGACCAGGTCCATGTCCTTTGCCCGGGTATTGTTCACCGCGATAAACCAGGGCATCAGGCTGCCGTCTTTGTTAATAACGGCAAAATATTTCTGATGCTCACGCATGGCAGTAATCAGTACCTCTTCAGGGAGTTCAAGAAATTTATCATCAAAATTGCCAGCTATGGCAAAAGGTAATTCTACCAGGTTGGTAACAATATCCACTAATTCTTCATCCGGCAGTACACTGCCTCCGAATTCTTTAGCAACTTTTTCTATCTCTTCCAGGACACGTTTTTTCCTTTCTTCAATATCAGCGATAACAGATGCCTCCCGGAGAGAATCACAATAAGTCCTAATATCACTGACAACCATCTTTCCTGGCCTCATAAACCTGTGCCCAAAAGTTTTTCTCCCGCTTTTAAGGTCTCCCATAGGAAAAGAGATAATATCCTTACCAAAAAGAGCTAAGATCGAATGTATGGGCCGGGCAAAACTAATATCAAGATCCGACCACCGCATGGTTTTTGGGAAGGGAAGAGACAGAATAACTTCAGGCAGTATGTTTTTCAAAAGCTTTTTCGCAGCAATCCCTTTTTCAGTAACGTCAGCTGAAAGATAAGCACCCTTTTTTGTCTCTTTTATCTTGATTTTTTTCAAAGGAATCCCGACTTTCTCAGCGAATTTTACAGCTGCCATTGTCGGCTTGCCATCCTCATCAAAACTGACTTTTTCCGGGGGGCCTGTGACTTCCTTGCTGAGAGACGTCTGTTTTTCAGCCACCTCCATGACCTGAATCGCCAGTCTCATCGGCGTACCAAAGGTCCTGGCCTTTCCATGCTCAATTCTAACATCTTCCAGCCGCTTTAAAAGCGTTGATGACAGCGCTTTTAGCGCCGGCCCTATATACCCTGCTGGAATTTCTTCGGTTCCTATTTCAAGCAAAAGGGAACGCGTCTTAATGTTTTCTGTTATATCCATATCTGCTATTTACCCGTTCTCTTTCTTACTGAGCAGAGGAAATCCCATCTGCTCACGCTGGTTCAAATACTCTTCAGCACAGGACCGCGCAAGGTTTCTTATCCTGGCAATATAGCCGGTCCTTTCAGTAACACTAATGGCGCCCCGCGCGTCAAGAAGATTAAACGTATGGGAACATTTCAGACAGTATTCATAAGCCGGCAGTACAAGAGCTTGTTTTATCGTCCGTCCTGCTTCTGCCTCATATTGATTAAAAAGGCTAAGAAGCATGTCAACGTCAGCTGACTCAAAATTATATGTCGACTGTTCAACCTCCTGCTGATGGTGAACATCACCATAATGGATACGGTCATTCCATTTTAGATCGTATACATTATCAATGCCCTGAAGATACATGGCTATCCGCTCAAGACCGTATGTTATTTCAGCGGTAACCGGTTTAAGTTCAATACTCCCGGCCATCTGGAAATACGTAAACTGGGTTATTTCCATACCGTCCAGCCATACTTCCCAGCCAAGGCCTGCCGCACCCAGGGTGGGCGATTCCCAGTCATCTTCCACAAATCTGATGTCATGTTCAAGAGGATCCACACCAAGCGCTTTCAAGCTGTTAAGATATAATTCCTGAACATTTTGCGGTGAAGGCTTAAGAATAACCTGGAACTGATAGTAATGCTGAAGCCTGTTTGGGTTTTCACCGTAGCGGCCGTCCGTGGGTCTCCTGGAAGGCTGAACATACGCCGTATCCCAAGGTTCCGGCCCTAAAGACCTCAGCAGGGTTGAAGGGTGAAAGGTCCCAGCCCCGACCTCCAGGTCATACGGCTGTACAAGCACACACCCCTTTTTCGACCAGTATTTCTGTAATGTTAATATGACATCCTGAAAGTTCATTATTTATCCCTAATCATATTCTTTTTCTCCACACGGATTCCTTCATGGGCAATATTCACATCAAGCAGCCGCGCCCCTTTTCTCTTGGAGAGTATCCTGCGCCAAACCTCTTTCAAATCAGTTATGTCCGTGCTTTCCCCCACGGCCCATATACAGCCACCGCCGCCAGCGCCCGTAAACCTGGCACCGCAGCTATGCCTAGCAGCAGAATTAACCAGTTTTTTCCCCATACTGTCAAGCACTTCAGGAGTCATTTTTCGTCTTATAGCCAACTCCCTGTTCATTAGTTCTGATGCTTCCTTATAATTCAAGACAGACAAAGCTTCAATAAACTTTTTACAACAGTCGACAATTTTAACCCATTCTTCCCTATACTTGCCGGAAAGAAACTGCTTGACCCACTGCCCATTAATATTCTTTGATGCATGGGGTATCCCGCAGTATGCAAGGGCCATATGTTTTTCAAATTGATGATGCGCCCTTTTCTGAATAATTGTTTTCTTTCTGAAACGGGAATCCCTAATACTCCCAGGCCAGTACCACGCGTTCACTCCTCCATATACAGCTGCCAGCTGGTCTTGAATGCCACAGGGCACACCAGCAACATTCTCCTCAATCGCGTGAGCCAATATCGCTGTTTCCCTTGCAGAAACCGGCTTCTCCCCCTTTAACCGAGAAATAGCCGTAAAAGCAGCTATGAGCGCCGCAGCTGCTACAGATGAACCGCCAAGCGCGCTTCGGGGGGGAGACGTGGAATGAATATCAATATGGACGCCTGAAGCCCTGAAATAGGCAGCAACAGCAAACATCAGCCCAAGAGGATGAGAAAAAGGGACTCTGTCCAATGGATATTCCGCGCTTTTGAACCCCTGGGAAGATATTTTTACGATCCCTTTTTTATAGGGAAAAAGTTTTACTTCAGTCCTCAAATCGATAGCCGCGTTAAATGTGCAGGGAGCCAGATGCCTGAGAGGATAATAAAAAGTGCTGATATCAAGCGTCCCCCCCATATCAACCCGACACGGCGCTGACGCGATTATCGGCCCCGACTTTAAAATTCTATTAATGTTTCTTTCATTAACTTTAGGCACTTTCACTTTCTTATCGACCTCAAAAAAATAAGGCTTTTCGGTTCCCGGCCCAGATGATAAGGGATGAATGCTTCAAGCAGCCCCTGGCTCTCCTTTAATGCGGTCTTGGAAAACCTGGCCCTGCCGGCTTTTTTCAGGTCTCCGCTGCCAGCCCAGATCAGCTGTTTAACCGTCCCTTTTGACAAGCGTATCCCTCCTGAATGATTTGAAAAACATTTTTCGCACACCAGGCTTCCTTTTGCAAGGTCAAACATAAAAAGGGCCTGATTCAGTCTGTCCATATCTTTGCCGCAAGAACCGCATCCTGACAGATACGGTGAAAGACCCGCCTTTGCCAGGAACCTTACCTGGAAGAATACACTCAATTCCTCATCAGGTATCCGGTTTAAATCCAACCCTTCCAAAACATGATAAAGCAAATAGTAAAGGTCTGACAGCTGTTTCCCTTCTTCAGCCCAGAGGTAAATTAGCTCCGCCCAGTAACTTGCATATGCTGTTTTTTTTATATCAGTCCTTATCCCCGCAAAAGGTTTCTCTATGTCCGCTTCCTGGAGTACAGGAAGTCCCTTATTACGGCCTGTAGTGTATACGATATGTAAAACTGAAAAGAGTTCAAGAATCCCAGAGAACCGTTTAACACTTTTTTTTGCTGCCTTTGCTATCACAGGAATCTTGCCCCTGTCCCTTGTAAAAAACGTGATGATAATATCAAAATCACTGTGATCAATTCTTCGGAGCAGGATGGCCTGGGTGGATAAACTAGACATCTATTAGCCTGGATTTATCATAAAGAAGTTTTAAATACCAAGAAGGATAGTGGCAATCTGAAAATAGAAAAACACACTGATAATATCGATTGCCGTGGTTACAAACGGCCCTGTAGCTACTGCTGGATCTATGTTTATTTTGGCAAAAATCATAGGGACTAATGACCCTACAAGCGCGGCCACCGACATAGACGATATCACAGCAAGACTGACAGATATGGCCAGGGCATGTATGCTGTACTGGAGATGTGCCACTGTGCCAATCAGGATCCCGTAAATGACACCAAGAATTAAACCAATAAGAAGCTCTTTAAAGACAACCTGTCCCAAATCCCTTACATGAAGCCTTCCGGTTGCAAGCCCCCTTACCACAATGGTCGAAGACTGTGTGCCGATGTTACCACCCATTCCCATGATAACCGGGATAAACGCAGCAAGAAAGGTGAACTTTTTTAAGCTCTCCTCAAAACCGCCTATAATAAAAAAAGCGATGATGCCCCCGAAGCAGCTTGCAAAAAGCCATGGGAACCGGATCCGCGTACTCCTCATAACCGATTTCGTTTCTACAAATTCTTCACCCACACCCGCCATTTTCAGAATGTCCTCGGTTGCTTCCTGCCTGAAAATATCGATGACGTCATCGACTGTGACAATACCGACCAGCCTGTTTGTATCATCCACAACCGGAACCGCCAGGATATCATATCGCGCCACAATCTTCGCAACCTCTTCCTGGTCCATACTTGTCTGTACTGAAAACACATCAGTTGTCATAAATTGTTTAAGGGGAGTTTCCGGCTGAACAACGACAAGCTGTCTGAGAGAACTGACCCCAACGAGTCTTTCATGGTCATCCACCACATAGAGATAAAAAGGCATCTCAACATCCTGATGCTCTTTTTGAAGAGATTTAATCGCTTCCCCGGCACTCACATTCTCTTTAAGCGCGATAAAATCAGGCACCATGATACCGCCTGCAGTATCATCATCATAACTGAGCAGCCCTTCAACTTCTTCAGAATCCTCTTGTTCCATTCTTTCGAGAATCGCGTCTGATTTTTCCTGGGGAAGCCGTCCTAGAATATCAGCCACATCATCATTCGGCATTACTTCCAGAACCTCAACGATTTCTTCCAGGCTCATCCCTTCAATAAACTGCTGGGAGGTGTCTTCATCAAGCTCACCTAAGAGGGTGCCCTTGTGTTCAATATCTAAAATCAGACTAAAAAGTTTTCTCTGGTTGCTGAGCGTAAGGGCACGGAAAATAACGGAAAGGTCTGCCGCGTGCGTTTTATTCACAATTTTGCGCAGATGAGAAGTGCTCCCCCTCCTGAGCAGCCGCTTAATACTGTCCAGCAAAACTCTCCCTCGATCAGATTGCATGATAGTTAACCTTTTTCTTTTTGCCGGTCATGTTATTATTAATTCCCTTTACACTTGTTCTATCCCTGATGTCTCATAAAATACTCGGCCTAAGGTATCCTGACGGTCAAAGGTCCTTCATTGTTAACAGGAAGATTAAACGGCTCACCATTAACCATGATCCGGATTCCCCTGGTGTTCCCTATGCGGATTAAAAATCCAGATGTCGTGGACAACTCTATCCTGTCTTCAGGATTAAGAATATATTCTTTTGGATCCTGATTATCAACGGTAATGGTTATCCATGTCTCTTCAAGTGTCGTCACTTTCAGGGTTAAGTTGTCTAAAGTACTTTCTATACGCCGGTTATCAGTTTTTTCCTTAATCCCTCTGCCAGCTATTGGTCTTTTTTCATCTTCTGTAATTTCCAGGTTTTCTGTCTGTGAAACAGGCTTGTTGTGCAGACTCTCCGGACCTGATGCCGGGCTGAGCACTAAAACAGATATTGCCATTAAGCAGAACAACCCGCCGAAAAAAAAAGCCAGGCGGAGCCAGAAAAATTCACTGCTTTTCAGCAGTTCTGCTTCCATTTTTTCGATCTGCCTGAATGAATGGAGATCAGCAAGATAATCATGGACGACCCTATCACCGTTAACACCCACAACCTGAGCGTAGGACCTCAAAAAACTTTTTACAAAAACTTCTTCAGGAAGGTTCTCGTGGTCCTCCTCTTCTATCAGATATAAAATATCCGTACCTACACATATGGTTGCTGACACGTCCCCAACACTGATCCCCTTTTCAATTCTCGCAGATTTAAGATAGTTCCCAAATGAAAAGTTATCCTTCTCAGTAGCCATTTTCACTATATCTGTCTGTCCTGCTCGGCTAAAAAGCTTCCGCGGTTAGTTGATTATCTTAATATGAGAATTCTTTCGGAGATCCCTAATCCATTCAGAATATTTTTCATCAACGATGTCATTGTATAGTTTTTCCTCAATTTCAGCTGCAACCGACTCAAAAGATACACCCCCGGCCCTTGAAATATCCTTGACAAGAAAAATCTGATATCCCTGTTCAGTATCAATAACCTGTGTGTGTTCGCCTGGTTTTAAATCCTGGACAGCTTTCCTTATCTGCGGCGCAAGTTCTTTAAGCTCAAAACGGCCAAGATCTCCCCCTTTATGGGCATATGGTGATTCTGAGTACTCCCTGGCCGCATCCTCAAAAGGACGTCCCTTTTTTAGCTCCTTAAGAACCTTTTTCATTTTTCTCAGGGTCTTTTTCTTGGCTTCGATGTCTGAAGAAGATACTGACATGTATATATTCTTTAGGTAATAATTAATCGCTCCACCATATGTATCACTTTTTTTATCATAATACGCTTTCATGTCTTCTTCTGTGATAACTATTTTTGATTTAATCTTGTAATGGACAAGCCTTGTCCTGAGAATCTGTTCTTTAATCTGCTCCCGGAGTTTCTCATAGCTGGAGCCTTCTCTGGCCAGCGCTTCTCTCATGGTCTCATCTGTTAAAAAATTTGCTTTTTTTATTCTTTCTATTGTGCCGTCAATTTCAGCCTCACCAACAGTGATGTCCATTTTTTTGATCTCTTGGTCGGCAAGTCTCTGCTCGATCATTAGATTCAGCTTCTCCTCCCTTACCTTGAAAAGCAGTTTTTTCTCCTGTTCCTCAGGATATTCTAGAGAAAAAATCTTCTCTTCATAAGGTTTGAGGATCTCTTTCAATTCTGAAAGCGTAATAATATCTTCATTTACGATAGCGACAATCCTGTCAACCACCTCAGTCCCTTTAGCTAACGGAGATAAAAATAGCAGTGTCAGGAAAAAAACCACTGAAAATCCCCAGGTTCTAACATCTTTAAACCGTTTATTACTTTTTTCTTTTTTCATAACTATATTTCTTGTGCTTTTCAGGTTCAGCATTATTGTTCAATGAATATTTTTTGCCAAAGCTCTTTGTTTATTTCAATTGTATAGTCCTTCTGGATTTTCTTCAGCCACGGCTTGTATGCTTCTTCCGCTTTCTGCCGCCGCAAATTTTTTATTATTATTTCAGTAATATTTTCAGGTTCATCTATCGGTTCACCACCTGCCGCTTTGCTCCCGTAATGCTTCTGATAATACGCAGCTATATCCTCTGTCGTTATTTTTACCTTATCCTCCAGTTCCTCCGTAATAACTCTCTGCATAAGCAGATTAACTTTCAATCTTTTTTTCCATGTATTATACGACACAGCGTTTTCAAGCAAGGCATCTTCAAACCCGCCTTCAGGATAATCTTTTTTAATACCCGCCACAGCAGCCTCAACATCTTCATCAGTAACAACAATATTCAGTTCTCGTGCCTTTGCGAAAAGAATCAGCTCTTCTATCATTTGATTTAAGAGTCTCAGCTTTACATCCTTAAACGCTTCTGGATCCTGAATCACGTTGTGTGGATACGCTGTCTTGGCAATTTCAAGTGCTGTATTGTAATCAAGTACGGTCACTACTTCATCCCCCACTCGAATAAGATATAAATCCCCGTCCACCTTCTTTAAATCAGAACACCCTGGCGCACACAAATATATTAAAACAGTCAACTTCAGGAAAATCGACATGTAAACATGTTTTGTTTTCATATAGCACTTTTTCTCTCGTTTATACTGCTGCATGGACCCGCATTATCTTACAACATCATTTATCGGTTTCCAAGGCAAATTGAATACATTGTTTGCTTTTAGCCGTTAACATGCCGGGCAATTTCTTTCAAGATGTTTTTGGCAAAAGCCATTGATTTTTTAGCATTCTTTTCATCTAGACGGACCTTTAAAATGTTATCCGGGGTAAACCTGAAATGATCAGGCGCCTCTGTTATCATGTCAACCAGACCAAAAGGATTCTTCTGATGTGCCTCAGAAAACTGAAGAGAAAGGTGTTGTCCGCTCAGGTCAAGTCTCTTTACGCCTCCTTTCATTGACAGGACTTTGAGCATCATTTTCAGGAGCAAGCTGGCTGCCTCACCTGGAAGGGGGCCATACCGGTCAATTATCTCATCCTTGAAATCAGCAATCTCACTCAGTTCAGACATTTTTGCAAGGCGTCGGTACGCAGAAAGCCTCTGATCAATATCCTGCATATAGTTTTCCGGTATATAGGCTGAAACCGGAATATTGATCTCTGGTTCAAGATCTTCAATAACCGGTTCACCTTTCAGTTCAGACACGCTTTTTTCCATAAGTTGAAGGAACATGTCATATCCTACAGCGGCAATATGGCCTGATTGTGAAATCCCAAGGGCCGACCCTCCGCCCCTTATCTGTAGGTCGCTCATGGCGATCTGGAATCCTGATCCAAGATCGCTGTGCTCCATCAGGACTTTCAGCCGCTTCTGCGCGTCTCTGCCGAGTATGCTTTCAGGGGGAATCAAAAGATACGCGTATGCCTGTTCATCAGCGCGACCTACTCTGCCGCGTAGCTGATAGATCTGGGCAAGGCCGAACCTGTCAGCCCTGTTAACAATAATAGTATTCGCAGAAGGAATATCCAGACCTGATTCAACAATGGTTGTGCAAACCAGTACGTCAATCTCTTTTTCCAGAAAACTGAGCATGACGTCTTCAAGCTCGTTTTCATCAAGCCGTCCATGCGCCACCCCAAATCGGGCTTCCGGCACAAGCGCCTTTAGCTTTCTGGCCATTCTTTGTATACTGTTAATATTATTATGTATAAAAAATATCTGGCCATTTCTTTTAAGCTCTTTTCTCACTGCTTCAGCCACAAGGCTCTCTTCAAATTCTGAAATATACGTGATTATCGAATGCCTTTCTTCAGGCGGTGTAGAAATCACACTGATATCACGAACACTCATGAGCGATAGATGAAGTGTTCTGGGAATTGGTGTAGCGGTCAGCGCAAGGACATCAACGGTATTTCTCAGCTTTTTCAGCTTCTCCTTCTGCTTAACACCGAAACGCTGTTCTTCATCCAGTATTACAAGCCCGAGATCTTTAAAAAAAATATCTTTCTGGATAAGCCTGTGCGTGCCGATAACAATATCTGTTTTCCCGTTTTTAAGGTCTTCCCTGATCATGCGCTGTTCTTTTCTCGAACGGAACCTGTTCATGCAGGCCACATTAACAGGATACCGTTCAAAACGGTCTAAAAACGTACGAAAGTGCTGTTCCGCGAGTATGGTTGTCGGTACCAGCACAGCAACCTGCTTGCTATCGCTTACCGCCTTGAATGACGCCCTGAGGGCGACCTCTGTTTTCCCATACCCCACATCCCCGCAAACAAGCCGGTCCATTGGTATTGGTTTTTCCATATCATCAAGCACATCATCAATAGCGTTATACTGGTCAGGGGTCTCTTCATACTGGAAACCCGCCTCAAAATCCCTGAAATACCGGTCTGCTTTTCCAAATGCATGCCCATTGTTCACCTTACGCGCAGCATACAACCCGAGAAGTTCTTTGGCGATCTTTTCAACCTCTTTTTTGGCTTTCTTCTTGACGCGGTCCCATGTCTTGCCCCCCATTTTATCAAGCACAGGGGCCATCCCTTCGATACCAATATACTTTTTCACTACATTCATCCGGTCAACCGGCAAGTAGAGACGGTCATCATCTTTATATGTTATCAGGATAAAATCATTTGAAATACCTTCAATATCCAGCTTTTCCAGTCCCTGATACTGACCAATACCATGCTCCTCATGAACAAGAAGATCACCTTTTTTCAGGTCTTCCACCCCGAGTAGCTCTGCCACAGCCTTTTGTCTGCTGACCTTTTTCCTTCTCCGTTTCTGCCCGAATATTTCATCTTCAGTGATCACCGCGAGGCTTGCTTCCGGCCATGAAAATCCTGATGACACATGGCCAATGCACACGTAAACAAGCCCCCTGTTCCTCATGATATCAGGAAAATTATCTGAAAGCCGCAACCGTATGTCATATGGCTCCATAAGAGAAGCTATTCTATCTGCCTGAGGCCCTGTGCCGCACGTTACCACTGTGACACAGTTTTCTTTTTTCCTTTTCATTATCCAGTCCGCAAGCGGCTGAAGGATATTTTCCTCTGCTGCGGGGTTTAAAAGCTCATGGCTGACATCTGTGTTATCTTTTACATTTACATGAAACTGGCTTGATCCACTCAAAATTCCAGACACAGGAAGCGTTGTTAGCTTCAAGTGCGGTTTTTGTAGCATAAAACCGATTACCATATCCATGCTGATATAGAGGCTGTCAGGCTCAACGCAAAACCTGTTTTCTCCGCAGGCGGCAAGAAAACTTTTCTCTCCCTGCTGATATGTCTCTTCTGCTGCTTCTTTAAGTTCACCTGGTTCGGAAAGCACATAACAGGTGTTGTCCGGCAGATAGTCAAAAAGGGTGTCAGGTTCAGGGTATATAAGAGGTAGAAGGCTCTCTATGCCGGGAAAAAGCCCCTCGGTCTTTAACTTTTCAATAAAATTTCCGACATTTTCTTCATGCATCACAAGGGTTTCAGCCTGCTTTCTAACCCTACCGATAAGATCCAGCAGGTTTTCCTTTTTTAAAATCACTTCCCGGGCAGGCAGGATAACTGCCTCTCTTATATCCTCTGTTTTCCTTTGGGTGACAGCTGAGAAAAACCTTAATGCATCGACCGTTTCCCCAAACAGTTCTATCCTTATAGGGTCTGGATAGTTCGGAGAAAAAACATCAACAATGCCGCCCCGGACACTGAAATCTCCTGGTTCTTCAACAAAGGATGATCTTACATAGCCACCTGAAATCATTTTTTTTATGAGATTGTCCCTGTCCAGCTCCTCGCCTAACATCACAAGCTCGGCAAAATCACGGATCTCTTTCTTCGGCACCAGTTTCTGGAGCATCGCACTCACAGTGGTCACAACCACCGGTGGTACACCGCCGCTAATGAGCTGAAAAAGTATGCTGATCCGCTTTGCAGCTGTTTCACTGTGGTAGGAAAGTGCCTTAAACGGCTGTATGTTGTATGGCGGGAAAAACAATATGGGCTTTTCCCGTCTACCAGAAAAAAACCGAAGATCTTTAATAAATTTTTCAGCCTGTTTTATATCAGGGGTTACAACAAGTATAGGCCTTTGGAGCATATCGTGTATTTTAGAAACAAAAAAAGCCCTTTCAGCTCCAACCATCCCTGAAAATTCAGGTATGCTGCGGCCCTCACTGAAACTTTCTTTTAAAAAAGTTATGGCTGGATTTTCAAGTGTGTTTGTCATAACATTTTTTAATACATTCTTTTCTGACGGTTTACCATAAAAAAAATTGCTCTCACAGAGCTCACAGAGCACTCAGAGAAAAAACAGAATTTTAGCAGGATGTTATTCTTCTCTTGACCCCCGGAAAAGCCCCGTGATATTAACATAAACATTCAGCCGACGTAGCTCAGATGGTAGAGCAGCTGATTCGTAATCAGCAGGTCAGCGGTTCAATTCCGCTCGTCGGCTCCATAAATGTTTAAAAGACACTAACAGAATCATGTCAAAGAAGACCTTTACCTATTTAGCAGGAGCATTGATTGCCTTTTTGTTTATTGCTCTTTTTATGACTCATAACTCAGATGAGGAAATGGCGATCATATCCTCTATAAGAGAAAACGCGCTGACACAACAGGACAAGGTTAAATTGAAGATTATTGAATCGGCCACTCAGATGTTTTTAGTGGAAAGAGGGCACAGCGCTCCAAGTCTGGATGATTTGGTTAGAACAGGATATCTAGAACCCCAGGACATTCTGGATCATAATGGAAAAAAATTCGCTTTTACACCTGAAAATATTACCTATGACACCACCATAACCATGACATCAAAAAGCTGTGGCGGTTGCGGAAAAAGTGTCCCAGGCTCTTCAAGAGCTGGAGATCGCTGTCCCCATTGCGGAGTCAAATGGGGATCAGAACAGGTTATGTATACTTTCTGAGATTGGATTTAAATGAAAAAAAATCGTGATTGAAAATAAATTCAAACTTTAAATCTGCCAAAGAAATTATTTTTCCCCTAATATTTCTTTTACTGCCTCTATAAGCTTTTCTTTTCCGATAGGTTTTCGAAATGTATATTTTACGCCATAATGCTTAATAATTTCTAAATACTTCTCAGCTGTAATAGCACCGCCACCTGAGATGGCGATGATGTTAACATCAGAAAATTTTTCTTTTAATTCATTTATTGTTTCAAAACCGTCTTTATCGGGCATAATAATATCAAGGATAACAACATCTGCCGGTCTTTGATTATATATTATTAGCCCTTCCCTGCCGTCTAAAGCAACATCGACTTCGTATCCCTCTTTTTCAAATACTTCTTTCAGCGCCTCAAGGATTTCTGGTTCATCATCTATGATGAGAATTCTAGACATGATATTTTCTCCTTATCAGTTTTGCTCTGCCATTGCAACAGTGTTATGATACCAGGGCCTATCATGTAATAATTATCTGATATAAAATTTCATGAAATATTCTCTAAATCCTTCACCAAATGTACAAAGTTTATTTTATTTAATCTAAGAAAACAATGAAAAATCGTGTTCGTGAGCAAGGACAGGTTCACGACCTGTTCGGGCCTTTATCAGAAGCACTTGAAAAAAATTATACTATCAAACGCTATGTTTTTTCACAAAGGTCTTCAACTGCCGCTAAAAGCTCTTTGTATCCTATTGGTTTTTTAAACGCATATTTCACGCCATAATGCCTGACAACTTCTAAATACTTTTCAGGTCCAACAGTACCTCCGCCTGAGATGGCGATGATGTTAACATCAGAAAATTTTTCTTTTAATTCATTTATTGTTTCATAACCGTCTTTAATCGGCATAATAATATCAAGGACAACGACATCTGCTGGGTTTTCTTTATATATTTCTATCCCTTCCCTGCCGCCCAGGGCAACGTCGACGTTGTAGCCTTTATGTTCAAATACGTCACTAAGCGCCTCAAGGATTTCTGGTTCATCATCTATGATGAGAATTCTTGTCATGTTAATTATTATTTTATCAGTTTTACCGAACCTTTACAACATTGATATGAAATCTGGTCTTTTCCTTTTGATTCCTTCACGCAATGCCGCTAAGATGCAAAGTTCTTTTCTGTTTTATCCAATTCAACCAATAAAACCAATATATTGGCTAATCAAAAATAGCAGCCGCGCGACACCAGCCAGCACTTCCCCCTGAAAGCTTGACCGGTAAACAAGCGACTTTGAATCCAAAAGGCTCAGGCAGCTTATCCAGGTTGGCCAGCTTTTCGATATGACAGTACTCTTTTTCAATACCTGCGTAATGAGCGCCCCACAGCACATTCCTGTTGCCTGTTTTTTTGAACGCTTCCTTTATAGCCCAGAACGGCCTGTCCCACCCCCATGCGTCAATCCCCATAACCCTGCAACCCTGGTCAATCAGCCACAAGGTAGACTCTCTGGTCATCCCGCAGCCCGCGTTAAAATATTCCGGATCGCCCCAGAGCCTGTCCGCCCCTGTCTGTATCAGGACGATATCCCAAGGTTTTAGTTCATAATCGATTCTTGCAAGCGCTCTTTTAAGATCATCAATGACAATACCGGATCCTGGTTCTTTGTGCCGCATATCAAGTACAACACCATCATGAAAAAACCAGTCCAGGGGAATCTCGTCAATTGACCTGGCTTTCTTCCCTTCTGAAACAGGCGCATAATGCCAGGGAGCATCCACATGGGTTCCTGCGTGTGAAATCATCTTTACAGTATCATTGGCCCAGCCCAAACCATCAGGCAGATCCCCTATTTCGCACCCGAAAAACATGGACATGAGTTCAGCGCTCTTTTCATGGGGCTCATTATCTATTTCAGGCTGCAACGGCTCACTCGGACAGCTCTCCAGGGGAAGGCTTAAGTCGATTATGGTGATCATGGTTTGTTTCCTTGAATCTTTCCAGAAGAATAAAAAATTGATGTAGCTTTTTTAAACCAGCATATAATATTATAAAGATTTAAAAATATTTTTTATAAAACTGCAAGTACAAAAAATTGGCGCTTGATACCAATTAATAAATATGGCTATATTCTTTTTAATATAATTAAAAAGAGAGAGAAATCCATCATCATACGGGATCCTCTTTGGATAGAATTAATAAGTTATACATGTGTCATATCTTCAACTGAACTACACTTATAAATAATGAACACTTATCTTTTCTATGACATTGAGACCACCGGACTGAACAGGGCTCTTGACCAGCCCCTTCAGTTCGCGTCGATCCGCACGGATATGGCCCTTAAGGAGATTGAAAGGCATAATATCTTTATCCGGCTTCGACCGGACATTATTTATTCTCCTGGAGCTATCATTACCAGCCGGATTTCTATTGAAAAAGCGATGACCGGCGTCAGCGAATATGAGGCAATAAAAAAAATTCACGGTATGATGAATGAGTTTGGCACTATCAGCATTGGTTACAATTCTCTTGGATTTGATGATGAAGTCCTCCGGTTCTCCTTTCATCGGAACCTTCTCCAGCCTTATACCCACCAGTACAGCCGGGGATGTCGCCGTATGGACCTGTTTCCCATGACCGTTATTTACTCCCTTTATAAAAGGAACGTTCTAACCTGGCCAGAGCCAAACGGAAGACCGAGTATGAAGCTGGAATATCTCAGCTCGGCCAACAACCTGGCAGATGGTCGGGCCCATGATGCCATGGTGGACGTGGAGGCGACCGTGGAGCTGGCGCGCCGGTTTAAAAAAGAGAAAGAGACATGGGAATACCTTGACGGTTGTTTTATTAAGGCAGAAGAAAAAAACCGGATCGCCGGGCTTCCGGTCTCTTTTAAAAGTGCAAATGGGAGACATCTCCTTTCTCTTCTTGTTGCCGGAGACTTTGGCCCGGAAGATAGTTTTCAGGCCCCGGCCTTGTTACTCGGTAACTCCATCCCCTATAGCAATCAGATGCTCTGGCTGAGGCTGGACAGGGAGGAGCTTAAGGAAACCACACCTGAAACCATAGATACAAAAACCTGGGTAATACGTAAACGGCTGGCAGAGCCCCCGATCATACTGCCGCCCCGTGATCATTACTGGAACAAATTGGGGGAAGAAAGGCGCAGGCTGGCTGAAGAGAACCTTCGCTGGCTCAAATCAAAACCCGAACTGTTTATGGATATTATTCATTATCACGCCAATTACGCATATTCTGAAATTCCAGACCTTGATCCAGATGCAGCCCTTTATCAGAACGGTTTTCTTTCAAGAAAAGAACAGGAACTCTGCCGCCGGTTTCACGAGGTTCCTTTGGAAAAAAAAGCAGAACTTGTCAGCCAGTTTCCCTCACCAGCAACCCAGGAGCTGGCAGGAAGAATTCTTTGCAGAAATTTTGATTTAAAACTGCCCAGAGCAATAAAGAAAAGATTTAAAACATACATGAAAAAAGTCAATCCCGCCAAAAACCAGGATCCGCTTTTAGACTACAGAGGAATTCCCCGCACAACCCCAGCCTCAGCAAAAGCTGAAATCGCAGAAATCAGAAAACAAGGAAACCTGGACAGCGAACAGGTCCGGCTCCTTGATGAACTGGAAGAATATCTAGATGGCTTTTAAACAAAGCTGTGCTATTAAAGGGAAGACAATATCCTGCGTTGTTTGACGAGGATGCTAGATCCTGGATGCTGGGTTTGCATAGAAGCCTCTTTATCGAAATCGGGATCGAAATCGAAATCGGGATCGACTTTTTTCGATTTCGATCCCGATTTCGATAGCGATAACGATTATCCAAAAATATGTCGTTTCATTATTGACACGACACTAGATATGAGCAAATAGCAGAAAACTCAGAGTAGAAACTGCATATAGCATCAACATCTAGGATCTAGAAACCAGGATCTAGCCTCGAATACCTAGTAACAATTACTTTGCACAACATATGTACCCTATGCATACATAAAACGAACTTAAAGCCTCCATTTTTCGAGAACGCCACACCTGGCCCTTTACCTTTTTTAATTTAGATTTCAATATGTTATGGCCACAGCATCGCCTCTGGCACACTCATTGCTCTTTTAAAACTCAACAGATACACGGATGTTATTATTAAAAACAAGGATATTGATAAAAAATGTTACACCAGACTTTTTTTATTTTAGTTTCTGGTGGGGGATCAGAAACAGGAAATCCCCCAAAAACTGATAGAGATCGTATATTTCGTATTTAAAATTGATTGTAAACACAGGAGGTCATGATGAAACACATATTCAGACGGATTTCAGACATTTTATCAGCAAACATAAACGCGATGATTGACCAGGCAGAGGATCCTGAAAAGATGATCAGGCAGATTATAAGGGAAATGGAAGAGAGTATCTGCTATGCGAGGCGGGATGCTGGGGAAGTGATTACATCAGAAAAAAAGCTGGAGAGGGAATTAAACTTTAACCGTGCAGAAGTTAACAGATGGCTTAAAAGAGCTGAATTCAGTGTTAAGACTGGTGATGAAGAGATGGCCCGTCAGGCACTTCTGAGGAAAAAAGAGCATGAAACCATGGCTGAAGGTCTGGCCGGCAGCCTGGCAGTAGCTGTAAAGACCAATGAGAAATTAAAATTTCAGATTCAACAGATGTGTGGAAAGCTGGAAGAGGCCAGGAGGAAAGCGGTATCATTAAAGGCCCGTCAGCGAGCAGCTGAAGCAAGGGGACGGATAAACTCTTCTTTGAACGATTTTAAGAACGCACATAATATTCAGAGTGAATTCTCCCGTATGGAATCAAAGGTAATGGATATGGAAGCAATGGCCGAGGCCATGGACGAGCTTGACCACGAAGAAGAGTCCCTTGCCCGACAATATGAAATAATGGAGGCAGAATACGATGTGGAAGCAGAACTGGCTGCATTAAAGAAGCAATTTATTGTCACCGATTCTGCATAACAATATGTTGAAATGGTTGGTTGTTATTTCCCTCATTTGTATTTTGGTCATTTGATATTGTTTCGGATTTCGGATTTCGTGCTTCGGATTTAAATTTTAACAAAAGGAGGTTGTCATGGAAGAATATGGTATTCAAAAAGATTCAGCCGCGTGGCTGTTTTTTGTAAAAATTACATTTTTAAGTGCGCTTACGGCAATGGCATGCGGTATCTTTTTTATGCCCTGTGAACTCTGGGTAAAGGGATACATGACCATGGGCACACTTTTTACCGTAGGATCTTCAATTACACTTTCAAAAACTTTAAGGGATGAACATGAAGCTAACAAGATTGTAAACAAAATCAGTGATGTAAAAACTGAAAAGATTCTCAAGGAGTATACCAGTGACCTATAGGTAGAAAAATGAAAACCTCATACCAAAACAAACAACATACAATGCCCCGGGGTGTCCGGATAGGCGTCATAGGCGCCGGGGCATTTGGAACGGCAATTGCCAACCTGTTGTCAGAAAATAACCAGGTAACGCTTGGCATTCGGAAGGAAGCCATACTTGATGATGACACGCCTCTCCTTGAACATCTTCAACAGCACAGGGAAAATCCCAAGGTGTTGAACGGATGCAGAATAAACAGGAACCTCTACGTAATGGAAGACTATAAAGCAGCTGTTGACAAAGAGATGCTCATTTTCATCCTTCCGGTAAAATATCTCCGGCGGGCTGTCCGTGAACTTAATGACAGGACCAAAGAGAATCTTGGCACCCTGATTCATAAGAACACGATTATTATAAGCGGAATGAAAGGGATCGAGGTAGATACTGCGAAAAGGCCCACGGAGATTCTTATGGAAGAGCTCCCATGGGTGGACAAGAAAAACTTTGGCGTTATCGCAGGTGCCACGTTTGCAAAGGAAATAATCGAAGGACACAATCTTTCAGCAACAGTAGCCATGTCCGACAAAAAACTGGCAGCAGAAACAGCAGCACGGCTGTCAATAAGGGATCGATTCAACCTGCATACATCTACCGACATAGTAGGAACGGAAATCCTCGGTGCACTTAAGAACATTGTGGCCATCGGTTCAGGCTACCTGTCTGAGGCAGAAAAAAGCGAGGGAGCAAGAAACACCTTTATTGGTAAAGCGTTTATAGAGACACAGAAATTGGTACTTTTCCTGGGCGGACAAAGAGCAACCTGTTTTCAGGATGCCGGGTTTCCTGACTTTATCATGACAGCCAATGCCGGCCTCAGCAGGAACTATTCTGCCGGCGTACATCTGGCAAAGCATGGAAGAATCAATTATAACAATAAGATCGGTACTGCTGAGGGGGTTAATACATCAATAGCCCTGTACAGGTTGTTCAACAAAATGGGCCAGGGGTTTGCTAAAAAACATTTTAAGATCTTTTATGAAATGTACCATGTCATGCACAACGGCAAGCAGCCCAAAGAATGTTTCCGGGACATCCTGTCACACTATAACGCAGACCCGGAATTCAGCCGGTTCAGGGAAACCATAGAATTGTTGCGGTATCGATTCTGGCGGTAAGGACAAACTCCGTATTTTATTGAAGCAGTGTTCCATTCTGTCTTTTTAAAATAAAATTGTCTGGATACCTTATAACTTAAGGCGCTTAAACTCTGACAGAATTCCTCAAGGCACTTTACTCTAAAGTAATGTTGGGTTTCGCCTCATCACCACTCATATCACGCAAACACCTAAAGCATAAGTTGAGTTACGTTTTTCAACCCAACCATAATTTTTCGGCTCTACCCAACCTACTACTTTTCCTAAACCGACCACGACCACCGTTTCGCTGACCACGATCACGAACACGATTTTTTAAAAATGACAGAGCGGAGCGATACCACAACTTTAGGCACTTGTAACTTATAACTTAAGGCACTTAAAATCAGTATTATCCCTCAGGCACCGGCTCAGAAGCCTCTTTCTCCTCGTTAAGCACAAGTCCTTTATATTCATATTCAACCCCCTGTTGTTTCAGGATATCATAGTATTTCATGATTTGCTTGATATACTGGATAGGCTCAGTGCCTCGGCAGTATCCATATTTTACATCACTTGCTTTATAAAATTCGGATTTCTGCAAAAGAGGGAGGGTTATTTCCATGGAATGCCATTTGTGAGGATCAAGTCCCATTTTTTTTGCCAGCCTGCGTGCGTCATAAATATGTCCCTGTCCTACATTGTAAGCTGCCAATGCAACATACATCCTGTCCTCACCTTCAACCATATCAAAAAGTGAATACAAATTCTTCAGATAATTCACGCCCGCATTGATGTTCTGTTCAGGATCAGTAATATCTTCTACACCTAGGCTTTTAGCGGTTGACCGGGTAAGCTGCATCAAACCACAGGCCCCGGCATAGCTTTTGGCTTCACTATCAAAATGCGACTCCTGGTATGCCTGGGCAGCAATCAATCTCCAGTCAAAGCCATTCCGTTCCGCAGCAGTCATTATAATTTTTTTGTATTTGGGAAGCCTTGTGTTTAGCCGAATATGATAAACTCTAAGATCAACATAATCAAAAGATTCAACATCCGAATAATACCGGTTATATATCTTATCAAATGTGCCATCATTCTTTATTTTTGCAAAAAAAGAATTAATGCTGTTAAGAAGCCCGGGCGCGTTAGGGGCAACAGCCCAGCCAAGGGGTTCTTTTTCATTAATGGTCCCTGTAATAATGATGTTGGGATAATAGCGCCGGTTAAGAAGGGCAATGTTTGTATCTGCTATGGTTATATCAATCTTCCCGTCTGCAACGTCAGCAATCAGTTCCTGGGTTGAAATGTCTTCAAGAGTCTTAATGGTAATGTCCACCCCTGACTTCTTGATTTGTTCCAGCTGTTCCTGGTAGGATGTTCCTTGCCTGATATACACTTCTTTTCCGGCAAGATCCCTGATATTCTTAATTTTCCAGTTTTTCCGGTTGACAATAATATGCTGCTGAATCGTCAGATATCCGTCGGAAAACTTGACCTGTTCTTTTCGTGACGGCGTGATTGTCATACTCGCCCCTATAAAAGCGCCGGTTTCTTCAATCAGCTCGGGTATCATTTCATTCCATTTTTCCGCGACTTTTACGTTGAGCTTCACACCTAGATACTCGGCAAACGCTTTAGCAAGATCATATTCAAAACCCATTTCCGTTCCACGGTAGTTATAGTAACAATGGGAATTGTTGCGTGTGATAAGCGTAATTTTCTTTTCAGCTAAAATCTTTTTAAGAACAGGATAAGGTTCGTAGCAAAAGTAAACCGTAAGGATAATCAGAGTAATAAAAACGGTGATAACCATACAGGTTTTAATTATATGTTGATTGTTTGAAAACGTCACCACCATTTCTCCTGCGGCATTTTAATGCCACGCACGTGCCAGACCCTTTTTTTCCCGGGCTAATAATTCGCTTTGGCAAAAGTTTAACTAATTATTTTACATCATATCCCCGTTAAAAACAATTAAATCGAGCTATTTCACTTGAACAAAATACACCTGTCTGATATTTAAAAAAAGTTTTGACTTTATATTAGATAAGCGCTTGAATTAAAAAAGGATCAATGGTCAGACAATAAATCCGGATATTGCGAATGAATATTGGATTGGGCATGCCTATGCGTATAAAAAAGAAAGAAACACGCCAGATACAGATCGGCAATGTTAAAATTGGCGGTTGTGCGCCAATTTCCGTCCAGTCCATGACAAATACATATACACAAGATATCCCGGCGACAATCTCCCAGATAAAACAGCTTGAGGAGGCTGGCTGCGAAGTTGTCAGAGTTGCGGTACCTGATATGGAAGCTGCAAAGGCTGTTTCATCTATAAAAGAAAACATATCCATACCCCTTATTGCTGATGTCCATTTTGATCACCGCCTCGCCATAGCCTCGGCCAATGCAGGCGCTGACGGCCTGAGAATCAACCCGGGAAATATTGGCGGTGGTAAAAAAGTAAAAGCCGTTGTGGACTGCGCAAAAGAATATAATATTCCCATACGGATCGGGATTAATTCTGGTTCCCTTGAAAAGGATATCCAAAAAAAGCATACTGGTGTTACTGCAGAGGCTATGGTTGAAAGCGCCATACGGAACATTGAACTGCTGCAGTCTTTCGATTTTGAACAGATAAAAGTTTCAATAAAAGCATCAGACGTTCCAAGGACCATAGAATCATACAGGATGCTTTCCCGGAAAACCGACTTTCCCCTGCATGTAGGTGTTACAGAAGCCGGTGGCCTCTACCCTGGAATAGTAAAATCCGCCATCGGCATAGGGATACTTCTCGCCGAAGGAATCGGTGACACCATAAGGGTCTCTTTGACCCGCGATCCAGTGGAAGAAGTGCGTGTAGGGTATGAAATTCTTAAAGCGCTGGATATACGGAGGCACGGCCCTGATATTATTTCCTGCCCCACATGTGGCCGCTGCAATATCAACCTGTTTGATATTCTGGAGAAAGTTGAACAGGCAATTATGTTAAAGCCCCTTCCAATAAAGCTGGCGATCATGGGATGTGTTGTAAACGGTCCGGGCGAGGCAAAAGAGGCGGACATCGGTATTGCCGGCGGAGACGGAACAGGCGTGCTTTTCAAAAAAGGGATAGTCATTAAAAAGTTCCCCCAGGAACAACTGGTTGATGTTCTACTTGAGGAGATTGAGAAGTTTGAAAAACAAGCTTGAAAGTTTAAATCAACGAGCTTAGAGAGGAGAACTGAAAACTCTTTTTCATTTATTTAAAAAAATATTCGTGGCTATTTGTGCCATTCGTAGCTAAAGACTTTTTACACAAACAAAGGTTAAAGGACATTATGGGAAAAAAAGAAAAAACAGCTATTGAGCCAACCCGTGCTGAAGATTATCCTGAATGGTACCAGCAGGTTGTGAAGGCATCTGACCTGGCGGAAAGATCGCCTGTAAGGGGTTGTATGGTTATAAAGCCATGGGGTTACGCCCTGTGGGAAAACGTTTCAAGTGTACTTGACAACATGTTCAAGGAGACCGGTGTTAAAAACGCCTACTTCCCCCTGTTTATCCCGCTCAACTTTCTTGAAAAAGAGGCCGAGCATGTTGAGGGATTTGCAAAAGAATGCGCGGTTGTAACACACCACCGGCTTGAACAATCAGGAGAGGGGGGACTGGTGCCGGCTGGAAAGCTGACAGAACCCCTGATCGTAAGGCCCACTTCAGAAACAATCATTGGTGATTCCTTTGCCCGGTGGATAACAAGCTACCGTGATCTCCCTGTCCTTATCAACCAGTGGGCAAACGTTGTTCGATGGGAAATGCGCACACGGATCTTTTTACGAACAAGTGAATTCCTATGGCAGGAAGGGCACACCGCTCATGCTGATAAAGAAGAGGCCATCGAGCGTACCCATATGATGCTGGCGGTCTACAGGAAATTCGCTGAAGAGTATCTTGCTATGCCTGTGATTACAGGCAGAAAATCTCCATCTGAAAGGTTTCCCGGAGCTGTTGACACTACTTGTATTGAAGCGATGATGCAGGACAGAAAAGCGCTTCAGGCAGGCACATCCCACTTCCTGGGCCAGAATTTCGCAAAAGCGTCGGAAATCAAGTTTCAATCAGCAGAAGAGAATGAAGAGTACGCCTGGACAACATCCTGGGGCGTTTCCACAAGACTGATCGGCGGCCTTATCATGAGGCACGGGGATGATGACGGTATCGTGCTTCCACCTAAAATCGCCTCCGCCCACGTGGTTCTTCTTCCTATTTTCCGCAAACCAGATGACCGGCAAAAGGTCATGACATTTACAAAAAGCCTAGCAAAGGAACTCAGTGCTCTGACATATCATCAGCAGAGAATCCGTGTTGAAATTGATGACAGGGAAATAGGCGGCGCCAGAGGCTGGGAATGGATAAAAAAGGGAATACCCATCCGTGTTGAAATTGGACCAAGAGACATCAAGGAAGATTCTGTGTTTGTAGGACGGAGAGATAAGGGCCACAGGGACAAAACATCCATAAAAAGGGATGTGTTTATCAAAGAGATTACGAGCATCTTGGACAATATACAGAAAAACCTTTATGATCGGGCCCTGGCTTTCAGAAAAGATAATACGGTAGTCATTGACGGAAAAGACGATTTCTATAATTTCTATACACCAAAAAATCCGGAAAAACCTGAAATTCATGGCGGCTTTTCTATGTCGCACTGGTGCGGATCAGAAGACTGTGAAACAAAAATCAAAGAGGACCTTATGGTTACCATAAGATGCATACCCTTTGAGACTGACAGCACTGGTGAACAAGGCAAATGTATCTGCTGCGGAAATAAAAGTACCGGAAGGGTTATTTTTTCTAAGGCATATTAAAACATAGAATGATCCGGATAAACGACATACTCGATAAAATAACTGACTTCAATCCTGAGGCAGACCTGGATTTAATTGAGCGGGCATATGTTTATTCCGCCCGCGTCCATGACGGCCAGGTAAGGCTCTCCGGAGAACCCTACCTTTCGCATCCTCTTGAAGTTGCCGGGATTCTGGCCGGTATGAATCTGGATGATGTAAGTGTCGCTTCTGGACTTCTGCATGATGTTCTTGAAGACGGACATGTTTCTGTTGATGAACTAGGTGAGATGTTCGGTCAAGAAACACTTCATATTGTTTCTGGTGTAACCAAACTGAGCAGACTGAAATTTTCAAGTTCCCAGGCCCGGCAGGCGGAAAGTATCAGGAAAATGATCCTTGCGATGGCTGATGATATCAGGGTCATTCTGATCAAGTTTGCTGACCGTCTTCATAACATGAGAACCCTTGAATTCCAAAAAGAGCACAAAAGGGCAAGGATCGCCCAGGAGACCATGGATATATACGCCCCCATAGCATCGCGTCTCGGAATCTACTGGATAAAACAGGAGCTTGAGGATATTTCCTTCCAATATATCGAACCTGAAGAGTTTAACAGGATCAAGAAACGGATCAGGAAGGACAAAGACGCCCGTAAAGAATATGTTGAAAGCGTTAGAGATATCATTCAAAAAGAGATGGACAGTGCTGGCCTGAAATGCCTGGTCAAAGGCCGCTATAAACATTTCTATAGTATTTATAATAAAATGCTTACCCAGAATCTCGATTTTGAAGAAGTATACGATATTATTGGTTTCAGAATAATCCTTGATACTACCCCCCAATGCTATGAGGCTCTCGGGCTAATTCACGCCCTGTGGCAGCCGGTTGCGAAAAAATTCAAAGATTATATTGCTGTACCTAAGGCAAACATGTACCAGTCCCTTCATACAACCGTTATCGGACCATTTGGTGAACGGGTTGAAATCCAGATACGGACAAAAGAGATGGATGAGGTGGCAAAATCCGGTATTGCTGCGCACTGGAGCTACAAGGAAGGGAAGAGCATTGATGAAAAAGCAAACACAGCCTACGCGTGGATTCAGAACCTTGTTGAAAATCAGGAAAATTTCAGGGATCCAGGGGAGTTTATGGAAAACGTCCGGATTGATCTTTTCCCTGATGAAATATATGTATTCACGCCCCGGGGAGAGATTAAGGCCCTGCCAAAAGGCGCCACGCCTGTGGACTTTGCCTATCTGATTCACTCGGAAGTGGGAAACCAGTGTACAGGAGCCAAGGTAAACGGCCGAATGATTCCGCTTAATACAAGCCTGAACACGGGTGATACCGTTGAAGTAATGACAACAAAAGGACATAATCCCAGCAAAGATTGGCTTAATTTTGTGAAAACTGTAAAGGCCCGGTCACGTATTCGGCACTGGATAAAAACCCAGGAAAAGGAACGGAGCACGTCGCTGGGCAGAGAGATGTGTGAAAAGGCTTTTAGAAAAAACAATCTCAATTTTATCAGCCTGTCAAAGACTGAAGAGATGAAAGCTGTTGTAAAGGAATTCAATTTTAAAACCCTTGATGACATGATCGCCCATGTGGGATATGGAAAAATCACACCATTGCAAATTATTGGCAAATTTACTGCCACACCTGAAAAACATGAAAGTGATGAATCTATTCTTAACCGGCTGATAGGCAGAGTAAAGAAGAAAAAAACCAGTGACGGGGTAGTGGTTAAAGGCATTGACGATATCCTTATACGCTTTAGCAAGTGCTGCCAGCCAGTCCCCGGAGACCAAATAACTGGCTATATCACCCGCGGTCGCGGAGTGACTATTCACCGTTACAACTGCACCAATATCCTGAAACTCTCCCCAGAAAGAAGGGTTGAAGTTGAGTGGGACAAAACACTACCGGAAACATATCCAGTGAAAATCCGAATCCGCTCCCAGGACCGGTTCGGGCTGCTGGCGGACATTACTGCCACCATTAGTAAACACAGCTCAAATATTATTCACGCCAATACTGAAACCAATGAAGACACGGGAGTTAATATGTATTTCACAATTGCGGTTGAAGATACAGAACATCTGAAAAGAATTTTATCAGACATAAGGAAAGTGAAGTACGTACATGATGTGATAAGACTTGCCAGCAGTTAAGGTGACTTGGCCAACACTACACTACCTTTAAAGATAAATCTTAACTATCACAGTTTTTAAGGAGCCTTAACAACACGACCTGATTTAATACAATTAGTACAGACCTTCATTTTCTGTACTTTCCCGTTGTGAAGCGCTCGGACATTCTGAAGGTTTGGATTGAACTTCCGTTTTGTAACATTATGCGCATGACTCACATTATTGCCAACAAGCGGTTTTTTCCCGCATATTTTACATTCCTTTGACATATCTGGTCTCCCTTAATTCCAATAATTTTACATTCCATTTTTTTATATGGAATGTGGCTAATACAACAAAAAAAAGTGTAAGTAAAGCGTTTTTTATTGTTTCAACACGGCGAAAACACAAAAGCCGTCAAGAAAAAACCCGGATCAACTGTCCGCGGTTTCTATTTTATTATTTTCTTCCTCTATCTTCAGTTTTTCAAGTTCAGCTTCTTTTTTTTCAATCTCTGCTTCACAAACAGGTATATACAAAAGCGCCTCAGAGTGGACACCCACATCCGGATAATCTGCAATTATTTTCTTGAAACGGTTCAATGCAGCCTTAAAATGTTTTGACCTGAAGTAAAAACGTCCAACATACAATTCATTTTCAGCAAGGCTTCTGATGCATGCATTTATATGTTCCTGTGCCTTGTTCGTGTACTGACTTTCAGGAAACTGAACGATCATGCGGTTAAACGTATCAAGCGCTTTTCTGGCCGTATCCTGGTCCCGGTCCGGAGCATCCATCCGATCAAAATAACACTTGCCTATCTGGTATACAACATAAGGTGTAGCTTCATTTCGAGGGTGAAGGCTTTCAAATTCCTCATAGGCAAAAACAGCCTCCTCATATTCTTTAAGATTGTAATAAGCGTCAGCAATTTTCAGCTCAGCCACAATGGCATATTTGCTGAAAGGATACCAGTCCTTAAGGGTTGTAAAAGATTCTATGGACTGCCTGTACCGTTTCTTGTTAAACGCTTTCACCCCTTCGTTAACCAGTTCCTGGGCTGTTTTTTCCCCTTGGTTTTTAAACCATGAGCAACCTTGGAAAACAGAGGAGCACAAAAACACCAGGATTATCATTAATATGTGTATACGTATTGTTTTCATAAGTTCTCTAAATAATGGCCGGCTGAAAACGCTGCAATGGCACCGTCTCCCACAGCAGTAGCAACCTGGCGTAGGGGCGTGTTCCTTACATCTCCGGCCGCGAAAACACCAGGAACATTTGTCGCCATGTTTGAATCTGCCAGTACAAACCTTTTTTCATCCATAGCCACGGCATCACCCAGAAAATCAGTGTTAGGGACATAACCGATCAGCACAAAACATCCATCCACTGGAATGTCGCTGATTTCATCTGTTTTTACATTTTTAACGACGATTTTTTCAACCCCAAAAAGCCCTTCAATGGACGTTACAACCGTATCCCAGACTATTTCAATTTTATCGTTTTCAAATGCCCGCTCCTGAAGAATTTTGGTTGCCCTGAGTTCATCACGCCTGTGAATAAGAAAGACTTTTTCCACAAATTTTGTAAGGTAAATGCTCTCCTGAACCGCGGTGTTGCCGCCCCCGACCACAGCAACGACCTTATCTCGCAACATCGGACCGTCACAGGTCGCGCATGATGAAACCCCTTTGCCGAACATTTGCGCTTCACCTGGTATCCCCAGTTTCTGGGGTGATGATCCTGCTGCGATGATAATTGATGACGCGTTTATCTCTTTATCCGCGAGCATTATCTTTTTTACTGCCCCTGAAAGATCCAGGCCCGTAACTTCATTAAACTCTGTTTTAAGGCCAAACTGTTCCGCCTGCTCGGTCATTTTTTGACCAAGATCATAACCACTGATACCTTCCGGAAATCCTGGATAGTTTTCAACCCAATCAGTAATAATAATCTGACCGCCTTTTGCGGCTTTTTCAAACATAATCGTATTCAGCCTTGCCCGGGAGGCATATATGCCTGCCGTAAGGCCGGCTGGACCACCACCAATTATAACTAAATCAAAATCTGTCTTTTCCATCCAGAGGTATCCTATGCCAGGCTGTTTATCATTTCTTCAAGTTTTGACTTGGTAACCATGCCGATCATCTGTTCCGCTGCATTTCCTTCCTTGAAAAAAATCAGTGTGGGTATGGAACGGATCGCAAACTGGATCGGTGTTGCCGGATTATCATCAATATTACATTTCGCGACCTTTACTTTTTCGCTAAAATCAGCTGCAACCTCTTCAAGAATAGGTGCCATTGCCCTGCACGGTCCACACCAGGGCGCCCAAAAATCGACCAGAACAAGCTTGTCAGACTTTATGACCTCTTCCTCAAAACTACTGTCACTTACTTCAATAATTCCCTCTGCCATAATGCGTTCCTCTTTGTGTTATATTTATAACCGGTCTAGTATAGTAATGGGAATCGGTTTTGTCAACCTTCTGCACAACTGTTTCATGGCTGCAACAAAAAATATTGGCTGTGATAACAGGGTGTTAATTCGCAATATGCTTTAGGGGTAAAAAAATTAGGCGTAGTTGGTTTAATTAGTAGAGCCGAATGACGGGATGGTAGTGGTTAGTAAAGATCCTGGCCCAGAGGGCCAGGCCTTGAACGAATCCTAAAAGGGTTTATTCATAAAATCACATAAATTCATCGGGTTAGTTTTTTCATCAGTCACTGCTAAAAAATCATGTCATTCCGGGCGGGCCAGCCTTTTTGGGCCAAGACCCGGAATCCAGAACAATATTCCGATTCAAGCGACAATGGATCCCGGCTCGCGTTCCGCTCCACCGCACTTGGCCGGGATGACGGGCATCGGCACAACCAGCCTGCAAGGATCACTCTAGTACTTTTATACATTCAAATAACCTGTCGTTCAGATGGCAAAGCCACTGAACGCTGACCTGACCCGATGGGCCATGATTTTAAATTGGATTAAAATTCTTATTGCTATCACGCTGCTCCGGGGTTATACATGGTATCATATAAGTTGCTGAAAACACCAAGATGTTTTAAAAATCTGAACCTTTATTTATCCAGCGAATGATGAAACCAAAAATCCTTATAGTAGAAGATGAACCAGCCATAGCCGACAATATTAAATTCGCCCTGGAAACAGAAGGGTTTGAAACTGTGTGGCACTCTTGTGGTAAAGATGTCCTTGCTTTGCTATCAGATGAGCCTGTTGACCTGGTTGTGCTCGATATAGGCCTCCCTGATATCAGCGGAACTGAACTGTGCAGGGATATAAGAAAACACCATACTGTCCCGATTGTTTTTCTGACCGCGCGTTCACAAGAAATCGACCGTGTTGTGGGCCTTGAAATAGGGGCTGATGATTATATTGTAAAACCTTTCAGTCCACGAGAACTTGCTGCCAGGGTCCGGGCGATCCTGAGACGAACACAGTCCGTGTCTTCTTATGCATCAAAAGAGAACCTTTCTAAGGCTTTTCAGGTGGATGAGGACCGTTTCCAGATATCCTATTTTTCAGAAAAAATCGACCTGTCCAGGTATGAATACAAACTCCTCTGCATTTTTATCAACCGGCCCGGCCATATTTTTTCCCGGGAGCATTTAATGGATCTGGTATGGGATGAACCGGAGATGAGCATGGACAGGGCGGTTGACGCGCACATAAAAAATATCAGAAGAAAACTAAAAGAAATAAAGCCAGATTTGGATCCTATTCAGACCCACCGGAGCCTCGGATATTCCCTTAAAGAGGATCTATGAAATTAGGAAGCAAGATTCTATTAAGCTACCTCCTCATATTCAGTCTCGGCATCTATTTTCTGGTGCATGGTGAACGCCAGAACATCCGTTTCCGTTATCTTGAGGGTGTAGAAGACGCGCTTGTGGATCAGGCGCGTGTTCTCGCTTCCTTTATATCCAGCGAAATTGAAGCCGATAATTTTTCCCCTGAAAAACTCCATATGCTGTTTGGCCGGATTTACGGCACCAAACTGTCCGCTCAAATTTATAAGATGAATAAAGAAAGGGTTGATGTCAGGGTATACATAACCGATAAAAACGGCATTCTGATTTTTGATTCAAAAAAAAAGGATGCAATTGGAAGTGATTATTCACAGTGGAGAGATGTTCATTTAACACTTCAGGGAAAATACGGCGCCCGTTCCACCCAGGAAGATCCATATAATCCTGCCACCTCAACCCTGTTTGTCGCGGCCCCAATAATGATCAACAATGACATTGGCGGGGTTCTTACGGTAGCCAAACCAACTACCAGCATCAACAATTTTCTTAAAATCGCAAAATTAAGGATAAAGATACGGAGCTTTGCTGTAATATTCTTTGTAATAAGTGCGAGTATCATTATCATGCTACTGATTACAAGGCCGATTAAGCTCCTGACCCGGTATGCCAATTATATTCGTGAAGGTAAAAAGGCTGAATTGCCGAAACTCGACCGGAGCGAAATCGGGGATATGGGCCGGGCGTTTGAAAAAATGCGGGAGGCCCTTGAAGGTAAAAAGTACGTTGAAAAATACGTACAGGCCCTGACCCATGAAATTAAAAGCCCAATTTCAGCCATCCAGGGCGCTTCGGAACTGCTTGAAGAAGAGATGCCCCCAGAGCAGCGGTCAAGATTCTTAACCAATATTCAAAATGAAACAGACCGGATACAGCAGCTTGTGGACAGGATGCTCGCCCTCTCTTCCCTTGAAAGCCGGAACTCCCTTGACAAGAACGAGGCTGTCCCTTTTAAAGAACTGGTGGATGACGTTCTTGAAAGCATCATGCCCATCCTGTCGCAAAACAGGCTTAAAATGGTTAAAAATTATGAAAAAGACGTTACCATTATGGGAGACTCCTTTCTCCTTAGGCAGGCTGTCTCCAACCTGGTTCAAAATGCCTCAGATTTCAGTCCGCCGGACAGCCAACTCACCATAACGATCAAAACTGAAAAAGACAACCTACAGTTTATTGTTGAAGACCAGGGCCCAGGCCTGCAGGATTTTGCCCATGAAAAAGTGTTTGAAAAATTCTTCTCCATGCAGCGGCCTGGAAACGGAAAAAAAAGCACCGGCCTTGGCCTGAACTTTGTCAAAGAGATCGCCAACCTTCACAACGGGAGCATCCACCTTGAAAACCGCACTCCCCAAGGTGCCCGGGCTGTATTAACACTACCGTTAAAACGTTCCTAAGCTTTTACGCCACCGCTCCGCTGACCACGACTTTTTAAAACTAACAGAGCGAAGCGATACCACAACTTTAGGCACTTACTACTAGATACTGGATGCTGGGTACTAGATAACAACATAGCGGGAGGAATCCCGCCATACACCCTATACAATAATACCATAAGCCCTCTATCTCTTCTCTAATTACTAATCACTGTTTCTAACCCAATCACGACTTTTATAAACTGGCAGAGTGGAGCGATACCACAACTTTAGGCACTTATAACTTAAGGCACTTGTAACTATCACGACTTTTTAAAACTGGCAGAGCGAAGCGACACCACAACTTTAGGCACTTTAGCGCACTTTAGGCACTCTAGGCACTTTGTTTTTCATACACAATTCACATTTCATTCATAATTTTTTCAAAGTCTTCACCTACAATAAAATCAAAACAAGACGCAAAGCCTCTGAACATGTGTCTTAAGGCAGACAAAACGTTAAACAAATGGAACAGGATGATGAACAATTTCAGGCTTACAGACAACCGGTTAAGCGATTCAGCGTGTAAAATCCAGGAAACCATTTTTTCCCTGGAATTTATTTTTGCACTGACTGCTTTTGTGGGTGTTTTAACATTGAAACTCTGGTACCAGACCGCTGAAGTTGTTGACCTGCTGTGGATACTCTATCCAACGTCAAAGTTGGTAAGCCTGTTTTCCGGTGAATCCTTTCTTTTTATTAATGGTCAGGGATTCATGAGGGCTGATTCGCTTGTTTTAATAAATAAAGGATGTTCAGGAATAAACTTCCTTGCCATATCTGTTTCTCTGGCGGTTTATACTTCTCTTCATATAAAAATCGCCCCTTTTAAAAAAACAATCATACTTGTTCAGTCTGTCTTTGTCGCTTACTGCATAACCATAGCAGCTAACACATCAAGAATTCTTGGTGCCATGTCATTGGCACCTGTTCAGGATATTTTCTCATCAAGCAAAATAGCAGACAAGCTCCATATGGCAGAGGGCATGTTTGTGTATCTGTTTTTTTTAATCTTTTTATTTTTTCTGCTCAAAGGAGGCATATATGCACGAAACCCATAAGATAAAATGGATCGAAAACCCTTTTCTGATTTTTTTAGCGATTTCAAGCGACTGTCACCGGTATTACAGTGTTATGCACGCGTTAATCCAAGTCTACAACAAAGAGGGACTTAATAAAAAGCGGTTGGCACAAAGCAACAAAAGGCTCAAAAAAGCGACAGAAAGGTTAGATTGCCGGAGTAATGATATTAAATGTTCAACCGTCTCTTTGATAAGAAAATTACCAGGGAGTTGATACCCTGAATGTTAGCTTCCGAAGATAGAATCAGATATGTTATCAAAGAATTTTATACTACTTTTAAAAAGATTTTTAATTACTTTCGGATTCTCCATTATTTGTTCGGTTTTAATATTTGGTGGATGTTGCATTTGGAATAAATATAAATATCCAGAAACATTAGAAGAGATTAAGAATAAAAAGATCAAATTTGTCAAATCCTATAAACTTGCTTCATCAAAACAAGAAAAAGAAAAATTATATAAAGAAATTCAAAATTATCTTAACCAAGTAATTTCAGATACAGTATTACCTGCATGGTATGGTACACCATGGTCGTTTAATGGAGATGCCGAATATCCTTTAGATGGAACTATAGCATGCGGATTTTTTGTTGTTCATGTTCTTCGAAATTGTAATTTTAATATTAATTCTAAAATGGCGATTCAACCCTCTGAAAATATTATCAAAAATCTTATTCAGAGTAATTATGTCAAAAGATTTTCTCATATTTCTATTGATACTCTAAAAAATCATATAAAAAAAATGGGTGAAGGTATTTATATAATTGGTTTAGATTCTCATGTTGGATTTATCTTGAACCTTAATGATAAGATTCGTTTTACTCATGCACATGGATATCTATTTGTACTCTCCGAGTACCCGAATTTTTCGCCGACATTATTGAGCTCTGATTATATTGTATTTGGGAAACTATTTGATGAATCTATGATTGAGAAATGGTTACTTAACCAAGAATTTTTCATCAATTATGACTATTTTTAAAAAGAAAAATTGATTTAGAAGCTAACCACGAATGAACTCCGACCAAAAAAGTTTGGGGTTTGAGATATTGCGCAATTTTTCGTTAAACCACTTTTAGCAAAGGCCCGTTTCCTTTTTTGGCGGATTATTCGGATGATAATCTACAATTTTCAGGAGACACATTTTCATGAAAAATTCACAGTTCTTTCATCATTATTTCAAACTTATGATTTACTCTGAAGCTAAAAGGGACAAAGCTCATAGCTATTTAACGCTTTAGATAAAAAGGAGGTAATAACATGGAGCAACCAAAACCTTTTAAAAAATTACCTATTACCATGAACAATTCAGTAAGCTTTAAAATTGTTACCATCGTTATCCTGATCCTGATCCTGCTGATACCGACCCCGATGATTAAATCTCTAATCCGTGAAAGAGAAGGGAGAAAGAAGGCAGTTATCAATGAAATCAGTTCAAAGTGGGGCCATGAGCAGACCATAACAGGACCGATCATTTCTATACCGTATAGGACAAACCAGATTGATTCAAGGGGAAGAAAGATAGCTGCCACCAGTTTTATACATATTCTCCCTGATGATATTGTTATAGCGAGTGACATCTCGCCTGTTCCGCGGCACAGAGGAATTTATGAAGTGGCCTTATATAATGCTAAATTAGAATTAACCGGCAACTTTTCATGTCCACAAATAAAAGGGATCAATATTCCTCCTGAGAATATTCTCTGGTCTGGCGCGTCTATTTCTATTGGTATCACAGATATGCGCGGCATAAAAGATCAGATTATGGCAACATTTAACGATCATTCACTTTCCATGAGCCCAGGTATTGAATCAAATGATATTATCTGTTCCGGTATCAGCTCAAAAATAAGTCTTGATGAAATGAATAAAAAATACCCTTTTAAATTCATTATCAATCTTAATGGCTGCCATAAAATTGATTTTATACCGGTTGGCAAAACAACAACCGTTAAAATGAAGTCAACCTGGACAAATCCAAGTTTTTGCGGTGCCTATATGCCGTTGAAGTATACCATCAGAGAAAAAGAGGAAAAAGGATTTAACGCGGAATGGAAAATCCTTCATTTAAACAGAGATTATCCGCAAACCTGGACCGGCGGAAGATACCGTTTGCAAAAATCTGCGTTTGGCGTTAACCTGTATATCCCTGTAGATATTTATCAGAAATCAATGCGAACAACAAAATATGCCTTATTGTTTATTGTGCTTACATTTACAGCGTTCTTTATATCTGAAGTTATGAACAAATTAAGAGTGCATCCCATACAGTATTTACTGATCGGCCTTGCGATAATTGTCTTTTACTCCCTTCTGATTTCCTTATCAGAACATATAAACTTTAACATAGCCTATGCTGTATCTAGTATATCAATCATTCTTTTGATAACCGGCTATGCAAAAAGCATTCTTAAAAACACAAAATTATCAGCCATGGTTTGTAGTGTCCTTATCGCACTTTATTCTTATATGTACATACTCTTGCAGCTTAAGGACTATACACTCTCCATGGGGAGTATCGGTCTGTTTGTGATGCTGAGTATCGTTATGTACATGACCAGAAAAATCGACTGGTATGCGATTAAATTTGAGAAAAAGGATTAATATGTTGGGAAAAGGGGGAACAGTACATATAAACTGTTTCCCCGTTTCTCCCTTTTTAACCAGGAAAATATCATGAACAAACATTCAAACTCATTTATAATAGCTTTATTCATTCTATTGTTTTTTTGTTTTATAAAGCCGGCATTATGTGACAATTTAAATCAAAAAGTCCTTGAAGGCGCAAAAAAAGAAGTTACCAACAAAACAAAATACAATACTAAAATGCTGAAAACATATTATCCGCCCACATACTTAAATGGAAAAAAGTATGATATAAGCATCTATCCAAACGGCGATGTTAATCCCATACAGGGTGTATGCTCTGACCTTGTTGTAAGAGCGTATAGAAACGCGGGTGTTGATCTTCAGAAACTTGTACATGAGGATATTGTGAAGAACAAAACATATTATGGCGTAAAACAGCCCGATAAATATATCGACCACAGAAGGGTATGGCTGCTGTTACGATATTTTAACCGAAACTATAAAAAACTCTCTGTTAAAACAGACAAAAAAAACAAACACTGGCTTCCCGGCGATATTGTGATCTGGGATACTGGCTCAAAAGCCCATCTCCATATCGGTATTATATCAGATAAACGGTCTCGGCTAACCGGTAGGCCATTGGTCATCCATAACATGAGATATGTCCCTTTTTTCTTGCCCGGCAAAACAGCAGAACAAGATGTCCTGACCGGTATCACAAAAATGGGTATACGAATTAAGAAATGGAAAATTTTGGGCCATTTTCGAATAAGTGAAATGCAAAAGGTTAATCAATGAAAAAGAAAAAAACAATTTATATTATATTGATAATAGCACTGGTTGGTGTGATTACCTATACCATCTGGACACCAGGCAAAATAGCAAACAGCGGCGACCACAATTTAAAAACAAACGGGATCTGGCTCCAGCATGGATGGCTTGGGGACGACAAATGGTTCGCGAAAACAGGTAAAGATAAAACTCTTTTTCGTGATCAAAGCAAAATTTATGAACTGGCAAAAAAATTAGAAGCCCATAATATCCGGGATATTTATCCCCACTTGTGCCCGTGTTCACCTACCGGCAGGATCTCTTCGGTTGATCACAAGCAAACGGAAAGATTCCTAACGTACTTCAGCGAATTTAGGGTCATGCCTTGGATAGGCGGCCGTCTGAATGTGCACTGTTTCCCTGAATCGGAAAAATGGCGGAAAGCATTTATTGCTTCAGCAAAAGAACTGCTCACTGCGTATCCTGGGCTTGCAGGAATTCATATCAATATTGAACCAATGCCATCTGGCAACAAGGATTTTTTACTTCTGCTAAACGAACTGAAAAATGCTCTTCCAGAAGGAAAACTCCTTTCTATCGCTGCCTACCCTCCCCCGTCGCTACTTCAGCCGGCTGTAAAGGTCCACTGGGAAGAAGATTATTTTAAAACAATTTCTTCAACCGTAGATCAGATGGCAGTGATGATGTATGACACAGCCCTTCAGCTCCAAAAAGTCTATCAAAACCTAATGGCGTCATGGACCGAAGACGTTCTTCTGTGGGGTGGAGATTCGAAAATTTTACTGGGTGTGCCAGTATATGATGATTTCGGGGTTGCTTATCATACCCCGCGTGTTGAAAACCTAAAAAACAGTCTTCTCGGAATAAATGCAGGGCTTAGCAGATTTGAAAAAATACCGCCCTGTTATCAGGGCATCGCTATATATTCTGAATGGGAAATGGATTCTGATGAATGGGTGTATTTAAAAAATAATTTTACAGGAGAATAATTTATGTTCAGGAAAATACTATTAATCTTATCAATTGTTCTGTTTTTTTATGTTAGCGGAGCCTCTGCAGCAAATAAAACACTGCTTAAAAACGGAGACATTATTTTTCATTCTTCCAATTCATCCCAAAGCCAGGCCATTCAATTAGCAACGGATTCACCTTACAACCATTGTGGTATCATTTTTATAGAAGGCAACAAATACTTTGTCCTTGAAGCAGTACAACCGGTCAGGCTTTCAAGGGTTGATGAATGGATCAAACGTGGCAACGCCTCTGGATTTGTTGTTAAACGCCTGAAAAACGCAGACAAACTCCTCACACCAAAAATAATAACCAAAATGAAAAAAATCAGTCAATCGTATATCGGCAAAAATTATGATCCTTATTTTGAATGGTCTGATAATAGGATATACTGCTCTGAACTGATCTGGAAGATTTATAAACAGGCATTAAACCTGGAGCTAGGCAAACCTCAGAAGTTTAAAACATTTGATCTCTCCCATCCAGTGGTTAAAGCTAAGCTTAAAGAACGTTTTGGTGAAGACCTGCCCCTGGAAGAAACCGTCATATCGCCGGCCGGAATATATCATTCAAAGCTGCTGAAAACAGTTTATTCTAAAAAGGAAATAAAAAAATGAAATGCATAAAATATTTGATCAGTATTCTCTTGATAGTTATCGCTGCCATTGCCATTAATGCTTATGCTAAAAAACGAGACGATCCTGTCAAAAAAGGAATTAAAGCAGATAAAATCATTGTTGAAAAAAGTAAAAGGCGTCTGCACCTGATGTCAAAAGGGAAACAGATAAAGAAATATAAAATTTCACTTGGACGAACACCCAAAGGTCATAAAGAAAAACAGGGTGATGGTAAAACGCCTGAAGGGACATATATTATTGATTATCGGAACTCGAAAAGCATATGCCATCTATCCCTGCACATCTCCTATCCGGACGCGGAGGATAAACTGAACGCGAAAAGACTCGGGGTCTCTCCTGGCGGAGATATCACGATACATGGTTTAGCAGGAAAATGGAGATGGCTCGGCCGCCTGCACCGCTTTTCAGATTGGACCGAAGGGTGTATTGCCGTAACAAACAAAGAGATCGAAGAGATATGGAAGCTGGTGCCAAACGGGGCAACAATTGAAATTAAACCTTAGAACATTGGTGGACACAGCCCACCATTCTCCGGCTGAAAATCTTATTCTGTATAAGGAGAATAACTAATGTACAATTTCAATCCTCCTGCATTCATTAAATCACTTTTAATCAAAACAATTGTACTGATTACAGCCACGGCAATCTGGCTTCCGTGTGTTCACTTTATCTTCAAACCGAAACTTTCGTATTATTATAGTCCCGATCAAATACCCCAAAAAGCGCACATGATTGCCGCAAAACATCTTGAAATATGGGCCAATGAATCCCTCCGAAATATTGAACTTGAAAAAATGCAAAACCTGAATCCTGAATGGGATTTCATGAGCCGCACATATTTTGTCCTGGCCCTGGCAAATATGGCCTTACGAGACACAGCGTTTAAAGTTAAGTCTTGTGAAATCATTGACGCCATTATTGACAACACCCTGGCTGTTGAAAAGAAAAACGGATTTACACATTTCTTGATGGGGTATGGCAGGAGGGGTGGCTGGGTAATCCAGCCGTCCGGAAGTCAGTTTATTGACGGTGAGATCGCTCTCATGATTTGCGCCCGACGTCTTATAGAAGAAAAACCAGCATATATACCCATACTATCTGAAAGAGTGGATAAAATGATATTCCGCATGCGCCAGAGCCCGATACAAAATGCGGAAAGCTATCCAGACGAATGCTGGCTGTTCTGCAACACTGTCAGTCTGGCAGCTATCCACATCGCTGACGTCTTAGATAATAACGGCAATTCTGCTTTTATTCAACAATGGCTTGAAACAGCTAAACAAAAGCTTGTTAACCCTGAAACCGGGCTACTGATTTCAGCATACAGTATTGACGGTACCCCGGCTGACAGCGGATATGGCCCTGAAGGTTCCACCATCTGGATGACATGCAACATGCTTCAACTCATCGACAAACCGTTTGCCGAAGATCAATATAAACGGGCGCATGAGCATTTGGCCAGGTCTTTTCTGGGCTTTGGTTTTTCACGCGAATGGCCCCTGGTAATTGAAGGCACGCCAGATGTTGATTCCGGTCCGGTGATACCTGTACTCGGTGCCAGTGCCAGCGCCAGCGGCCTTGCCCTTATTTCTGCTGCTGCATTTAATGACACACAATTTTTAATCCGTTTATTCACGTCGTTAAATTTCGTCGGATTTCCGTCTGAATCTGACAGCGGGCTGCGATATATGGCAAGCAATCCTGTGGGTGATGCTGTAATGCTGTATGCCATGGTTCTGGGGCCGCTCTGGGATGAAGTAGAGAGGAGGAATAATTATGAATAATTCAAAAGCATTATCCTGCAAACGATTTGTGTTTTACGCAATTACCCTGTCCGTGCTTTTTACGTGCACCCATATGCTCGGTTTTCGGGAATATACATCCGTACTTTCCGGAACAGCCTCGTTTAATGCCTGGTCTCAGTACTGTGGTGTGCTGTATCTTCTATTATACCTTAGTTTTGTTGTAATTATTCCAATACTCCTTATTTCCTCAATTTTCCTGGCAGCCTTCAAGCGCCTGCTTAATTTCTTGATATATGAGCGATAAAATCTATGCATTTTATTAACCCTTTAATGATTCCGTTTATTTTTTCATTTTATTTCTGGGGCCGTGGTATATGGAAAAGTAACAAATATGATATGATTTTAGGATTTATTTTACTTTTAGTTGCATCTTTTTTCTCTGTATCGTTAATACCTCATTCTGGTAGTTTTAGCTTTATTGGCCCTTTTTGGATTATTTATGGATTCATTTCAATAATATTTAAAAATAAATTAGATGAATCAAAAATACAGTTTATGACACAAGAACGTGCAAAACTATATGGAATTTTGATCATCTTTTTGGGACTTTTATTTTCAATAGTAGCATAACGAGTATAAGATTTAATCATAAACTATTTAAGCATGCTGATGCCGTAAAAAATACACTGACCCTTTTTGACGCTGCAAAAAAGGCAGGAGTAGAACGGATCGTCCATGTCAGCATAACAAACCCATCTTTAGAATCAGGCCTTGAATATTTCCATGGCAAGGCGGTTCTTGAAGACGCCCTGATAAAGTCCGGTCTGTCGTATGCCATTCTCCGTCCTGCGGTCCTTTTCGGCAAAGAAGATATTCTGATCAACAATATCGCCTGGATGCTAAGAAAATTTCCAGTTTTCGGTGTGTTTGGGGACGGCACCTATGGTATCCAGCCGATTTATGTGGATGATCTGGCCAAGCTTGCTGTTGAACAGGGTGAACAAAGGGGAAATATTATCATTGATGCGATTGGGCCGGAGACATTTACATACAGACAGCTGGTTGCAAAGACCGGTGATATTATCGGAAAGAAAAGGCCCATTATATCAATCTCTCCCTCTATGGGGCTTCTGGTTGCCAGGATTGTCGGCAAATTTACAGGAGACGTTGTTCTGACCAAAGAAGAGATCAAGGGGCTTATGTCCGGAACTCTGCAGGTCGATTCCCCTGCAGCCGGGGATACCAAGCTGACCAAATGGGTAGAAAAACATGCTGATACCCTTGGCATGCAATATACAAGCGAACTTGCACGAAGAAAAGACCGGATGAATAAATACGCGTCAAATTAATCTGAATATTATATGAAAAATTTACTTTTTAGCTTCCTGGACAACAACACCGAATTTCTTTGTCTGTGAAAGCACATTTGCCGCCCGTTGAGCAAAAACCGGTTTAATGGGACATCCTGCGACCCGCAGCACTTTTGCTGTCCATACATTGCACGTCTTTGGAAAATAGTATTTTCCATTTGCTCTGTAAAATCTGCTTTTACCATAAAGCCCTTTACCAAGAAAAAGCTGTTTGCCTGTTTGATCTTTATAATATACCTCGCTGATATATCCACACAATTCATTGAATCCTTTTTCCGAAAGGTTAATAGCAACAATACCGCTTTCAGAAAAATAAGCCTCCACAGGGCCATTAAAACCAACAACATGTAATACACTTTTGGTCGGCCATAATATTGCCTTGAGTGTAATCCTGGCTGTAACCTTTTTGGCACGGTAAAAACCCTCATCTCCCCAGCCCACTTCAATATAATCAAAATTTTTAAACTCCTGGCTTTCGGGCCATATTTTTTTTGAAATATGCTGCACAGGTATGACGATCCCGGTGTGCCAGCCATGGCTTGTAACAAAAATTGTTTTTGCAGTCATGGTTTTGGACGCTTGATAAGGCCCTGATACTTTTGCCGCGCATCCGGGAATTGACAACAATATAGATAAAACAAACAGAATTTTGCAAAAACGGAAGATATTCATGAATAACCCGCATTTTTTTTATAGTTTAAATGAATAATACTCCCGACTTCAAGTCAAGCCTTTTGCATTTGTGGTTATCCAGGAGTAGACATTATTGACTTAACCGTCCGGTTCTGCTACCTGTCAGAATTATACCAAAAATACTTACAGGGAGGTAGTACATGGGCGAAACAATCCATATAGGCGCATTTATATCAGGCGGCGGAACAAATCTTCAGGCTATTATCGATTCATGTGAAAATGGCAATATTGATGGGAAAATGGCGTTTGTGGGATGTGACAAGCCCGGCGCACGGGGGCTGGAAAGAGCTGAAAAAAACAACATCCCGTCTTTTGTCGTCGATTATTCTTCAATAATCAAAACTTACAAAAAGGACCCTGATCAGATTGATTTGCCTGATGACTTTGACCTGGATGAGGCAATATCAAAACAGTCTTTCTTTCCAGAGGGATATGACCCCGAAAAGATAAAGGCCTTTTTAATCACAAGAACTGCAGCAGAGGCCGGCCTCCTTAAAGAGATGAAAGCATATCCATATGACCTTATTGTGCTTGCAGGTTTTATGAGGAACATGACACCTTATTTTATTGATCGTATTAACACAGACCCTGACAATCCACGGATTATGAATATTCATCCTGCCATACTCCCCTCCTTTCCAGGTGTTGACGGTTATGGCGACACCTTTAGGTATGGAAGCAAAGTCGGCGGCTGTACTGTACATTTTATTGACTATGGTGAGGATTCTGGGCCGATTATCGGACAAAGGTGCTTTCCCATAGAACCTGATGATACCCTTGATTCCATAAAGAAAAAAGGATTGGAAAAAGAATGGGAGCTTTATCCTTCATGCATCCAGCTTTTTGCTGAAGGCCGACTTGAAACCGTAAAAGAGACGTTTACACTTGATAATGGGAATACGTATCAGCGGGCGATCGTAAAGATTAAATAGCTTTGTTCTTTATATACATCACAGCAGCTTCAGCATTAGTGGAAGCGCAACAAAGGTACCCACAGAACTCCCCAGGTTTGTAAAAACTACCACCAGAAGAATCCGGGTCACTTTGTTCTGCCAGAAGCCTTTTACGGACAGGATATCGTTAGGAAGGCTTTCAAAGTCCTTTACTTTTGGCTTCCTGAGAAATGCCTCCACCAGACCTGAAACCCATCCCGCCGCAATGGTTGGGTTCATGGACGTCAATGGCGCCGCAAGGATCGCGGAAATAATTGTCATTGGATGCGCTACAGCTATGATGGCCCCAAGGCCAGCCAGGACTCCGTTCACAAGAAACCACCAAGCCACCATGTCCGTACCGGTCTCTTTTCCCCCCCCAAAAAAACCTACACCAAAAAGAACCAGGATAGCGGTTGGAAGCCCCCACTTAAAAACATAGGAGAGCCTGCTTTTAGGAGGAAGAATTTCAAGTTCCTGTAAATCAATAGCGTTATTCCAGTTTTTCTTTATACCAGGGACATGGCCAGCGCCTACTGCCGCTACGATTTTGCTACCTGGCGCGGTTCTTATTTTTTCAGCCAGGTATTTATCCCTTTCATCAATCAAAATCTCTCTTAATACCGGATGGGACTTTCCAACCTCGGAGAGGAGTGTTTCCAGCACATCCTCCTGTTTCATCTTTTCAATATCTTCTTTTGTGATGTCATCCACATCACCTGTGGACAGCAGGAGCTGGAAAAGCAGTTTCATCTTTTCCCACATCCCCATAACCCGCCATGTTCTTGCCATGGTTATCCGTATTTCCCTGTCCGCCAGGTGGATGTCTGCCCCTATTTTTTCAGCGTTTTCAATAGCGCTGAGCATCTCTTCCCCAGGTTTGATATCAAACTTATCAGCTATTCTTTTCTGAAAAGAGACCAGGAGGAGGTTTGATAGAAGAAGAAAAGCTTTCTTCTCCCGGATCACTTTTATAATATCCATCTCTTTCCAGCGATTTTTCTGCTGGATGGCCTGGAAACGGGATTCGCACAGTTCAACACAGACCGTATCCGGTTTCTCATCATTGATCACTTCAGCGACCAGATCTACACTCTCCCTTGAAACATGCGCGGTGCCTAAAAGGACAATCTCTTTACCTCTAAATTCAAGGCGGTGTATCATGCTGTTTTCATCATTCATATTTATTTCCCATTGCACAATGTAAAAGGTGTGTGAACCGGATACAGGTATTCAACGATGATGTCAAGACACTATTAGGGCTAGTTGGTTGGTTGAATTTTAAAGAATAATCATGGCAAGATCAGGTTTCATTTAGATCCTGCAGGCAGGATTCAATAATGTCCTCACCCTCTGGATTCATGTTTATGAATTTTACACCATACCCATCAGGCTCACTCCTGACAACCACACCTGTGATTTTCACCTCTTCCTCAGCGCCCGGCAGGGTTAATGTCATGGTTACTTCCTGGCCCACATCAAGGGTTTCAGCGGTTTTAATAAATACACCGTTGGTACTTAAATCTTGGATATAATCTTTAAACTTACTGTCCTGTGTCTCATAATCCACACGAAACTGGCATTCTTTCCTGACACTTTTTCTGCCCAGCTCAGCCCTTATGGTCTCCAGTTGTTTTAAAAGTGTTATCTGTCTATCATCGGCAAGCCCTTTTATCAATTCTATAAGATATTCCTGTACCTTCCCCCTTATCAGATGCTTCAGCAATAGCAGCTGCTGGTTTACAGGAAACTCATCAACAAGTTCTTCCAGACGCGCGGCAAGTTCTTCTTTTGTTAAATTTTCTGGTGATGTCATTTTTAAAATCTCCTTTATTGATTTTTCACGGAACCAATCAGTTCGATTAACCCTAACGTTGCATAAAAATTCAACATAGGAATTTCGAAAAAATCGATTCAGCGGCTACTGCAAAAAAAATTATACCCAGCCAGGTTTGTGTCAATTGCATGGTCCAGCAATAGTTTTCCCATCCATCCAAGCGTCCGCAAAATGTTTTGTAACGGTTATGTCCATATCCGACTTTTCCGCGGCTTCTTCCAGCTGCTTTAAAACCTCTTCAACCCGTCCCTTGCTTCCAGTAAGGGCATAAATTTTTATGCTCCGTTTAAAATAATCAGCCGCTTCTTTATAACTGCCCATATTAACTTTTGCTGAACCGATCGCAGCAAGTCCTTCAGCTATGCCCTGATAAAATCCTGCATGCCGGTCTGCTTTTAATGCTTTTTTAAAAAAACTGACTGCGCTTTCATTTCTGCCGGTTTCAAGCATAAGGCTCCCCATGGCAAAATTTACTGACGCGTATTCATGATAATTATGCCCAACGGTTTTGCCAAGTGCTTTATTTAAGATCTCCTCAGCCTGTTTGAATTTTTTCTGCTTGGTGAGCAATATCCCCTGGTTATTCAGAAGTGGAAGAAAGGTTGAATTGGCATTTTTTGTAATATTTTCAACCTGCTGCAGAATTTTTTCAGCATCTTTAAGGCGGCCTGCATCAATAAGTACAGCAGCCTTGTTGGACAGGGCCTGCATGGTCCCTTTTACATCATTGATGTTTGAATAAATATTATACGCCTCTTCAAAAAAAAGGACAGCTTTGTCAATGTCTCCTGTCACCCTGTAGATATTGCCAATATTGTTCATACAGATGGCTACGCCATTAATCTGATCTGAAGCTGTAAACATCTCGTGAGCTGCTGAGAAATACTCCATTGCTTGATCATAACATCCTTTATTATACCAGAAAGTTCCTTTCTGGATCTCCTTCATCCCGGCCTGGAGGTGCCTGGGGCCCTGCCGCTGACCGCTGCTACCTCCGCATGAGCAGATAAAAGCAGTATACATAAGTATAAATAGAATAGTGATCTGTCTCATTGTTGTGGTCCTGTTTTGAACTATTATAAAATCCAGATTATACTTGTACCGTATGAAAGTCAAAACACGGTTATCTCTCAATTCGGCAATAGACCTTTCTTCTCCCCCACTTCAGCGCTTCTTTATGCGAATTATAATAAGCATCCAGCCGGCTTGCCCCCTTTATGGCAGAACCGCGATCCTCCACAACCCCATACCCATAGCCAGGGATATAAATCCTGGTACCAAATGGATAGTATTTTGTGTCAGCCGCTAAAGTGCCGTCTCTTGGTAGAAACAACCAGGGAAATAAGACAATCCGTATCGGTATCATCCATGGATGCTTGATGCTGTCCTTTGAAAAAAGACCGGGATAAGGTTCATGCGGTTTTGTACCGCTCGCGGTACGGCCAGAGTAATGTTTCCCTTTATTTTTGCCTGCCTTTACATAACGGTTCCAGAAATTCAGCTTTAGATATTTCCAGCTCCCCCTTTCCCATCCGCAGCAATCCCCGCACCCACAGTAACCGGTTACCTCCATGGTTTTTGAAACTCTGGGCCTGGCGCACCCTATTGTCATTACAAAACAGATAAGAATTGAAAATAGTATTATCTTCTTCATATAGTTACATGAACCGCTTTTCCAGCACCCATCCCGGAATATTTATCCAGATTAAATTTTTCTCTATTTAATCTCAAAAAGAATATATCGTCAAGAATTGTTGGCACTGTCCTGTTTTCATGCTTTATTACAAAATCCGCAAATATCCGAAAAAAAACTAAGGAACTGTGTTTCCAGGTCGTTATAATGCCTTTTTATGTCTGACACTGCTTCACTAAGGTTTGTTTCTCTTCTGCACCGAAGATCAATTCGGTAAAATGCGTGGTCAATACCATCAAAAGAACGATAAGAATCTAAAATATCATAATCTTTCAGGATCGGGAGAAATCTATTAAAGCTCGCGGGAAGATCAGGTAATGGCACACTTAATGACCGATAGCAGTCATCAATAAACCGTCGTCTGTCAATATCTGAAAACGTTTCCCAATGATTTGACAGGAAATAATCAAAAAGAACATCCACCACAATGCCAGAAAACAGACCTTGACTCGGTTTCAGTATGGCAACCGCGTCTTTAACTGCGTTATGTCTATCTGTATAAGTATCTACCTGCCGATGGGAGGTGATACCGTCCACAATTTCCGGGTGATATGTATCTAAAAGCTTTTCCCTACGCCCCTTAACAAAATCGCCGAGAAAATTTCCAAGCCTGGAATAGTCTGTATTCTTTGCCAGAAATAGATGGGCCAAATAATTCATGTGTTCCTCTGGAAGTGTATAAAAAAAAGTGCCTAAAGTTGATGTATCGCTTCGCTCTGTCAGTTTTAAAAAAGTCGTGGTCGTGATCGGGTTTAAAAAAGTGCTCTATAGTGCCTTGTAATATCGCTTTGCTCTGCTTTTTTAAAATATAAATGGCAGAATTCCACAACTTTAGGCACTTTAGCGCATTTTAGGCACTTTAGGCACTATATTTTTACTTTAGGCATTTAAAATACGTTAACCAATAATCCCTCTTTCAACATAATCCTTCATCTTTTCTTCAGAAAAACCAAGAAGATCCATGTAAACATAATCGTTGTCTTCCCCTAACAGAGGGGCGCTTTTCCATGATGAGATCGACTTTTTGTCAGGTTTTAACGGGGTGGTGTCAGAAATTGTTTTTCCAAGAACCGGATGGCCAAGGCTTATAAAAAATCCAGCCGCCTGAAGATGCGGATCGCCAGCCAGGTCTTTGGCGTTTTGTACAGCATGGGCATGGATCCCTGCCATTTGGAGTATCTGTTCAACCTCTTCACATGTGTGTTCCAGTGTCCACGCTTCAATAACAGCATGCAGCTCGTCAAGGTTTTCACTTCTTAGCTGAGAAGACAAAAACCGTTTGTCTGAAAGTCCTTTTACATGAACGACTTTTTTCAAAGCTTCCCATTCATTGTCATCATAAACCGCGATAACACACCACTTATCATCACCATCGCACCTAAAGCACCCATAAGGAGCCGCCTTCGTATGTCCTGGGCTGTTACCATGCGGAAAAACGTCACCCGTATTAGCATATGCCTCCATAAGAGAGGGGCCAATAGATGCGCAAACCGCCTCGTAACCCGAGATATCGATGTACTGTCCCTCACCTGTGTTGTCCCTGTGCTCAAGGGCGGCAAGTACGGCAAACGCGCCGTAAAGACCCACAACAGGATCTGCATATGAAAATCCCATACCAACCGGAGAGCTGTCATCATACGATGTAAGATAATTGAGCCCTCCAAACGACTGAACTGTGGGGCCAAACGCCACATAGTCCTTCCAAGGACCTGTCTGGCCGAAGCCGGTCATGCTGGCCATGATAATATCCGGATTAACCTCTTTTAGTTTTTTGAAATTCAATCCAAAATTAGTCATCACACGCGATGAAAAGTTTTCGATGATCACATCACTGACTTCAGCAAGTTGTAGAATAATATCGATAGCTTCAATGTTATTCAGGTTAAGGGTAATGCTCTTCTTGTTCCGGTTCCAGTAGTTAAAGTATCCACCGTCATTTGATTCCGCCCCGGTTGCCGTGGATGCTGACTGTACCTTTATGACTTCAGCACCAAAATCAGCCAGGATCCTTGTAGCAAACGGACCAGCCAGTACTCGCGTGAAATCTAATACCCTTATGTCTTTTAAAATGTTATTGTCCATTTTTATTTTTTTAGCCACAAATTGCACGAATTGGCACTAATTTTTAAAAACATTTTAGCCACAGACCCACACAGATAAACACAGACGTTTTCACGCCCCCGGATAGCGGGATTTCCGTTTCACTGCAAAAAGACGCTAAGGCGCAAAGTCTCTTAAGCGGGATAATCCCGCCCCTGTGGGGCTTAAATCCTCCATCTCTTACATGCTTCTATCTTTTTCCCGCCCCTTATCAGTTTGGTGGGCACAGCCCACCCTACGGGAGGCATACAGTTTTGGGTACCAACTTCGTAGGGTGGGCTGTGCCCACCATCCTTTTGCTAGATAATACTTTTTTTAGCTAACTGCTTAAGTTCGTCTTCTGTTATTCCCAGCTCTTCAACATATATCTGTTTGTTGTGCTCGCCGACCCGAGGTGCGTATTTGCCCGTATTCAGCGGTATTGTACCTGACCTGAACGGCATTCCTGGGACTTTAATCATTTTACTTGTTTCCGAGTGTTCCATATCTATGAAAAACCCGCGTTCTTTAAGATGCGGGCATTCAAGAACCTGTGTGGGCTTTTGTACCGGCGCCCATGGGAGTCGCATCAGCTGGGAAAGATCGATCAGTTCTTTAACCGTGTGCTGTTGGGTCCATTTCTCTAAGACCTGTACAATATGCTCACGGTTTTCTTCACGAAAATCCCTCTCCTTCCATTTAGCTTCCAAGAGATCCTCAGCCATACCCTCAGATGCCAGCCACTCAGAAAGTGTGTCCCACTGCTGAAACAAGGATATCTGAACAAAGCCGTCTTTGCACGGCAGGATGCAGAAAGCATTGTTCCAGTTTTGGCTGCCCTGTCTTTGAGATATCCTGTTTTCAGAAAAATACCTGACCATTACATGCTCAAGGGTAGATGTCACAGCCTCCTGTAGAGAGATATCAATATGGTCACCTTTCCCTGTCTGTTTCTTTTTTCTAAGCGCCAGGAGGATGCTTATCCCCGCGAATAGTGAGGCCGTATAAAATGGCTGGTCACCATGCGACTTAAGGGGCTGATCTAAAGGTGAACCAGTCACATGCATCTGTCCGCCGGCTGCTTCGGCAATAAGACCGCAGGCTTTATAGGCGCTTTTAGGGCCGGTTTGACCAAAGCCGGTTACAGATGCCATGATAATGTCTGGTTTCTTTTTGATTAAAGCGTCAAATCCGAGTCCGATTTCTGCCATATATCCGGGTTCAAACGCTTCTATGACAGCATCTGTTTTTTCAAGAAGTCTGAAAAAGAGTTCCTGGCCTGCCTTGTTTCCCATATCCAGGGTAATGCTGAGTTTTCCACTATTGCTAAATAAAAAGGGGAGGCTGTTTTCAAGACCTGGCGTGCTGTTTATAAAAGAAGCCTGTTTTCTTGAAGATGAACCACCCGGCGGTTCCACCTTGATCACCCGCGCGCCCATATCTGAAAGAAGCCGCGAACAAAACGAAGCCTTTTCATCAGCAAGGTCGAGTATTTGAAGATTTTGTAGCATTGTATTTTATTGATATAGCACACGGATGACGCGGATGTCACTGATTTTCACGGATCAAAACATTATTTAACAAGGATACACAGGATGAACAGGATATTTTTTTAATCCTGTGTATCCTTGTTAAATAATGTTTTTTTCAATCTCTCAATCTTTGTCACCACCTTTTCATATCCCTCCACAATCTCCTCCACAACCATAGCCGCCGACACTACCTTTTTTATCAGTCCCGCGGATTCGCCTGCAAACGCTTCACCCTGGTCAAGACGGCCGTCAAGCTGGGCATCTGGTGAACGGCGATATCCTATAAATTTTCGGATGTCTTCAGTAGATGCATTGGACCGGTCCATTTCCGTAAGCTGCTGTGAAAAGACTGTTTTCAGGCTCCGAGCGGGCGATATACTCCTTGAGGTCACGATAGTACCTGTATCATCAGCATCTATGATGGCCTGTTTGTATTCTTTTGCAGCAGGGTTCTCATCAACAGCGACAAACCGGGTACCCATCTGGACTCCTTCCGCGCCAAGAGCCATTGCTGCAACAAAACCCCTTGTGTCGCTAATACCCCCTGCAGCAATAACAGGCATACTAATGGCGTCTGCAACCTGGGGAATAAGTGAAAAAAGGGTAAGCTCATCTGCACCAATATGACCTGCTGCTTCAAATCCTTCTGCAATAACAGCATCAATACCACTCTCTTCAGCTTTTTTCGCCTGTCTGACAGTACTTACTACGTGCAGTACTATTTTCCCGTTATTCTTCAACAGCTCAGTATAATCGCCAGGATTACCAGCTGCTGTGATAACAATATTGACATCTTTTTTTATTATCAAATCTATAAGGCTCCCAGATTGTTTCAGATCTAGCGGGATATTTACCCCAAAGGGACTGTCAGTCAATACCCCTGCTTTATCTATCTGAATCTCAAGATTTTCCAGAGGCTCGCCATCTTTGGCCATTCCTGCATAAGGGCTGATGACACCAAGCCCTCCTGCATTGGAAACAGCTGAAGCAAGGTTTACATCCGCAAGCCAGAGCATACCACCCTGGATAATCGGATATTTAATATTTAGTATGTCGCATACCCTTGTTTTCATTATTTGTCTTTTGTTTTAATGTCTGCGCCAATCATATTCTTTATCACTGATATGTCAACTGCTCTGCTGTTTGGACTGTTATACGTAAAAATTAAAAGGCGGCCATGATCAACAAGTAGACGGGTAATACGATCATTTTTTGTTTCGCTCTGAATGTCTGAATTATGTCCTGGAACAATATGTCTAAAATATATTAACTCTTGATAGGTGTTCATGTCGTAAACGACAAAGTCGCGACCAGTGCCAATAAAGATATACTCTGAATTAGATGTTAGATGCAGATTAGTATCTTTAGATCTTGAATATCTTCTATATGTGTCTTCCAAGGGCTTTTTCAGGAGTATTGTTTTTCCCTTTTTCTTTATATCAAAAACAGTAAGCGTTATTTCTTCGTTTTCAGATGAAAAAACAGCTACTCTTCCAGGATCAGCCAGAAATTGTAAACTGGAAAAATCTCCTTCATACGTGGCCGATGATTCAAAAGTATTCAAATCCAAAAAATTTATTTTATGACTATTCTCTTTTATTGCCAAATATTGATTGCTTGCACCTATACAGCCTATAAATGTTTCTAAATGTGAAGGGTTTTCCGTGGAATTGAATTTTTCTAAGTATTTTCGCTTAACAAATTCCGGAGCATTCACTATCAATGGTGGTAGAGTCACCACCTCTTTTATAACTTCAAGTGTTTTTGGAGCAATTAAGCTGAATCGGGTATTTCCCGCCCACACCATCTCTGACACCAAAAATAAATGGTTGATCCCCTGGTCTTCTTTTAAGCTCCTTTTTTGTAAAAGCGCTCTGCTTGTTATATCAAAAATATAAATGCCATTTCTTTCTGGATCTTTATAGCGCCATACCGTTGAAACAAACAGTTTCCCGTCTGCAGTAACAATATTAGAGATACGGTCCTCCTGGCCATCACATAATATGATGGGAATAGAATCAATTTTTTTAAGCGACTGCCTGTCAAGAATGTCAATATGAACGCTGCCATTAGGCTGATAACAGTCACGGACACTTTTGAAGATAAAATCATCTTCAAAAAACCATTTATCTTCTGGTGTAGATTTAAAATAGATACCCTGCAATGTACTTTCCGACACACGCTGCTTGTTATAATCTCTTTTAATAGGAGGTCCGGTCCTTCTATTTGACTTCAAAACAGATGTATAGGTTTTATAATAGTCAACCGCTTTTTTCGCACTACTGTGATCCCCTGATCTTTGAAAATCCTTCCAGAAAACATCTGCCAGGTTTAGGTATGCAACATGGGAAGACGGCGCAATTTCAACGACTTTTTCCAAAACAGGGATCGCGTCTTTATAATACGCAAAGCTGTGTAAAAGAAAATATCCGTAATTATTCAAAATGGAAGCCCTGAGGTGTGGTTCCATGTCATATGAATCCGTCACTAAAAGATCTGTATTTGCTGTTTTCAATATATCAATTGCTTTGTAAACATCTTTAAAGGACTGGTATACTTCTTTTGCCTCAATATTTGCCGCAGTAATGCTCTCACGAATATATTTTTTTGAACGTATGGCTTTGCTGTTAATACTATAAATTTTAAATATGGTATGCCGCCTGTCCTCGTTAGTAACGGTAACAAGCTTTCCTTGTAATACAAAAACCTGTTTTGATATAAACGGAAGCTTATAAATAAGTTTATTTTGTTTTAGATCTATTATCTCTATCGGATGTTTACTGTTATGATCGCCAATGAAAACAAGTGAGTCATCACTCGCAATAGAAAGAAACCGCCTAGAATCAAGGTAATCAAAGACAGTTTCCATGCCTGTTGCAGGGTCAAGTGCTATCAGTTTGCCACAATAACCGTTATACAGCAGATAGGTGTCTGTGGCCACAGGACTGAAAAGACCACATGTACTATTTCCTCTACCTGAATCAGGATGATAAACCTTATGAACAACCTGCCCGGATTCATTTATAACATAAATCTGTTTTCCTGTGATGACAATTAAATGGTTGTTAACAGCAAGTAACGTAGAATCATTTTGAGTCGAGGCATAACAGTCCAGTTTAATTGTTTTGTTACGCGCCAGACTATTAAGATTATAAAACTGCAGTTCAGATGAGCTCATATCTAACCATTTATGAAGCACCAGTTCCTGGTTATATATAACTGCACCTTTAAAATGGTCTTTAAATTTTTTTTTAACCTGGGTTGTTTTACTATCATAAACAATGAACCTCTTATAAATTGATACGATAATAAAATCATCAGTTGCCAATATTAATTTATGAGAATGTGCGGACGGCAGTTTATACTGATTAATCATTCTCTTGTTCCAGAAATCATAGTATACAATTTCTTTTGCATTTCCTGTTTTATCATACCTGTAAAAAAAAATATTACCTTTAAAGGGTTTAACCCAATCCAGGTAGGATCTTTTACGGGTAGAGGATTCATTGTCAACATAGATTTCAAATTGATCTATAAGCTTAAACACCGGCTGTTGAATCTGGTCTCTGTCCTTATGATCAGTTACAGGCTGTCCATGTACCATTGATGGGTTGGTTACTGAAGGCTGATCCGAGCAGGCAAACAATGCCAATAGAATCAATACTATGATAAGGTTTTGGATTAATTTCATTTTTAAAATATTATTTTAACTTAGATTCTATGTGTTTGTATCTGTTTAATATGCGATCTTTTGCGTCCTTAGAAATCGTCGTATTTATTTTAAGATAGTCTTTCCACTTGTGGCCGTTTGTATCTGCAATATTAAATGTGTTTGCCTGAGCATTTTTCATAAAAAACAGAATTGTTTCTTCATTTCCCTGCCATGCAGCATACATCATCGCGGTCCGATAGTACGCCTTAAGGCATAAGGCCATAAAATATGAGTTTTCCGGTTCAAATGTTCTTGCGTTGATATTCGCGCCCTTGTTTAATAACAATTTGGCTGATGCAATATCGCTGTATTGAGCGGCCTGCATTAATGCTGACTTTCCCCAGTAGTTGCAAAAATTTGAATCAACCCCTTTATCTAAAAGTTTTTTTGTTGCTGTTGGAAATCCCGAACTTGTTAATAAAAGACTAATTTTCAGTTCATTCGCTGTATATAAATTGATGATTTTGTCAACATCTTCTGGCTCTTTATATAACACAGCTTCATTAAGCTTAAGATGCGGCAAAAGATTTCCTATCATTTCCTCCTGATAATCATCAGCAGAGACATATACGGTACTTTTAATTAAGTTAGATATGACATTTTTAGCCAGAGTTTCATAACCTTTTGGGAAATTAATGTTTTTTTTCCTGTAATGTCCCGTCAAGCTCAAAGCAGCTTTATTTTTACCGGACATATAGTCTTTATATAAATTAAAATTCCATATTCCCTGTAGAGACCAGTGCTTAAGAAACTTTTCAACATTTGCAATATACGCTTCATCAGATTCATCCACAGTTTCAGGGCGTAAAGAATATATAATATTTCCAACAGCACGAGACTTCCATTTACAGCTTTCAATTGATCCACGGTGACAAGTGGCACCGTATAATTCATATATGGTTGTCTGAAAAGCCTTAACCGGCTCAATTGTAAATATACTATCATAATCTCCACATAAATACGGCCAGTTATCCCTGCCACCTCCCCAATAGCAACCAAAATAATAAAAACTGTCTTTCGGATATGCCGCAATAACCGAACAGGGAATAGTGCATTTCTCAAATACATATCTGAATAATCGTAATACCTCTTCTTTTGAAACACTCTTATATTCAAACCTGCTGGTGCTGAGGTCATCAAATGTTTCCATGGCTTCTTTTAATAATCTGGACGTGTTCAAATAGTCCTTATCTTCTTTTAATTCACGGGAATAGAGCAGATAAACTAAAACTGTTTTTGAAAAATAAGTATTATCTTTTATCAAAAGATCGGTTATGGTCTTTTTGTTCAAATGAAAATTGTCCAGAAGTTCCAGATAATCCTGTGGTTCAAAATATTCTTTTTTTAAAAGATTACTTTTAATCTTCTTTCTTTTCTGCCCAAATAACGCAATTTTTTCATCCAGCATTTTTACCCTGGTTTTATACATATTCTTAATACAGGCAACATTATCTGGTTTGCTGCAGGAAGAATTCCTTTTTTTAAGCCAGGTAAGCTGGTCATATTTAAGTTGTTTGTTGGCTGTTCTGTTTTGAGATGATTTAACAGTTTGATATTTTTCATTCAGCTGGTTATCAAGATTGATAAGATCTGAATTTTCACAAATACTTCTTTCAACATCATTTAATTTTGCCTGGCAATTAAAACTTGGGGAGGCTAGACAAACAAAATCTGCTGAGGCTACAGTCATTATTAACAAAAACGAACAAATAATTGTAAACCGTACATATCTCATAGTTATAATTCCCCATATATAATCGGACGGTTAATGTTCAATCTGTCGAGTATTCTTGTTTTTATCTCTTTATAATAGAGTAATAAAACACTAAATACGCAGATGCAACCGATCTTTATGGATGGATAAAGAATTTATCTGCGAAAATCCGTGAAATCCGTTCTGTCCGCGTGCTATTAAGCAATTATTATCTTGACAAAAAAAGCCTAAAACAAGTATGTAATGCTTTTTAGCTTAAATTTAACAAAGGACTTAAATAATATTTAAAACTAATAAAATCAATAAATTAATAAATTTAAACACAGGTATGTTGTACATACCTTGGGGGCCGAAGACTAACAATAAAAAAGGAAGTCAACGGTTCTTGAAGGAGGAATTTTTATGGATTTTAAGTTAACTAAAGAAGAATTGGAACTTAAAGAGTATTATGAGGATTTTTTCGCTGATGCTATGAAAGAAGCCCCAACGATATTTAAACACGGCGGCGGGTTTGAAGCGACCTACTCTGATGACGAAGGATTTGCGTTTCATCAGAAAATGGCTAAAATCATGGGCGAAAAAGGGATGCTCTCCCTGCCATGGCCCAAAGGCCTTGGCGGATCTGAAGCATCGATCATGCACCAGCTTATATTCAACGAGGCAAGAGAAGTGAGCCGTTGTCCTGGTTATGATTTTATCGGATGCGGCATGTTTGCCCCTTCCCTGCTGGCATTTGCCAATGATGACCAGAAGGCCAGACTCCTTCCTCCCATTGCAAACGGTGACGTTCAGTACTGCCAGGGCTGGAGTGAGCCTGATGCAGGTTCCGACCTTGCAAGCCTGACAAGTACAGCTGAAAAGGTTGATGATGAGCACTGGGTTATCAACGGCCAGAAGGTATGGACCACAGCTGCCCATAGGTCGGATTGCATGTTTATCCTGGTACGTACAGATCCGAATTCATCAGGCAGCAAGGGGCTTTCTGTTTTTCATCTTGACATGAATACGCCTGGTATCGAAGTCCGCCCCTTGTATTATATGAACGGTTCCCATGTATACAACGAAGTGTTTTTAAAAGACGTTAAAGTTTATGATAAAGACCTGATAGGAGATGAAGGTAACGGGTGGCAGGTAACCCTTGCAACCATGACCTTTGAAAGATCAGGAATGGGTTTCTTCTCAACAGGCAGATTGGTGATGAACAGAATCATCGAATACGTGAAAAATACCAAAAGAAACGGCAAGCTCCTTTCGGAAAACGCTACGATCAGGCAGGAGATCGCGAAAATATACGCCGGGCTTGAAGCCGGTACCATGATGGCCTACAGGGTAGGAAGTATACAAGCAAAAGGTGATTACATGGGCGCTGCTTCTGTGGCCTCGGAATCAAAGATCTTTGGTACTGAATTCTCCAAGCACATTTTTGATTTTGCCACAAAGGTACTAGGATTATACGGTATGATAGAAGAAGGCGACGCAACCCCCCTGCTGAACGTGGTCGAGGAATACCAGTGCGCGCCGGGCCTGACAATCGCAGGTGGCAGCAACGAGATCCAACGCTGCATTATTTCATGGATGGCGCCTTTGAGCATGCCAAGATGGAAACTTATGGATCCAGCAGCAATGAAAAAATAACTGATCTGCCGCGCACTTGCTAGCGCGGTTGTATATAAGGAGGAGATAAACATGGATTTTGATTTTAACTCAGACCAGGACATGATTATAAAGTCTGTTGCGGAATTCCTAAAAAAAGAATGCCCGTATGAAACAGTGAAGGATATAGAAGATAGTGAAGAAGGGTATGACAAAAAAATGTGGAAGAAAATGGCCCAGCAGCTGGAGCTGCAGGGGATTTATTTCCCTGAAGAATTTGGCGGATTTGAGGATGATTTTCTGACGCTTTGCCTAATTATGTATGAAATAGGAAAAATGACTTTTCCGAGCCCGTATTTTTCCACTGTGATTCAGTGCGGTATACTTGTCATGGAAGGCGGTGACAAAAAACAGAAAAAAGATATCCTCACAAAAATTATAAAGGGCAAACTCATCATGGCCCTTGCCCAATATGAAGAAGACGCTAGCCTTGATCCTGAATTTATCCAGATGCCAGCCACAGCTTCAGGGGATGAATACACATTGAACGGGACCAAGCTGTTTGTGGGAGATGCAAATATTGCTGATAAAATCATCTCCGCTGCCAGAACAGATGAAGGGATCACTCTTTTTATCGTTGACAAAAAGACAGACGGAATTACCATCACGAAAAGGAATTCAATAGCTAAAGACAACACTTGTGATGTTGAATTTAAAGACGTCAAGGTGTCGAAAGATAATATCCTTGGAAAACCAGGCCAGGGCGAGGAACTTCTGAACAGCATGCTGGAGAAAGCGACTGTCGCCAAGTGTGCTGAGATGCTCGGCGGATGTGAAGCTGCCATTCTCATGACCGCTGAATACGCCAAGGGCCGTGTTCAGTACAAAACACCGATTGCCGCGTTTCAGTCCATCCAGCACTATATGGCCAATATGAAGCTCGGTTATGACACATGCATTAATTATCTTTACAAGATCGCCTGGATGATTGATGAAGGTGTAGAGTGCTCACGGGATGTGTCCGCCCTAAAGTCAAGGCTGAATGAAGTATATAATTTTATCGGGGACCGGGGTGTGCAGATTCACGGCGGTATCGGAACCACCCGTGAATTCAATATCGGCCTTTTCTATAGGCGCGCCAAAGCCTTTGAATTCATGATGGGTGACAGCGAGTACCACAATGAAAAGATCGCCCAGTCGCTTGGGCTATAATAGCTAAATAAATAAGTTTTTTTAAAAAAAAGCCCCAGGGTGGTGATCCGCCTGGGGCTTTTTATTACCTTGCCTCTGTCCATGTTTTATTATATTTATTTCATTATGCTTAAATCCAGTTATTATCAACTCAAGAATTGCTGCCTTTAAGGACAACCATGAGTAAAAAAGTACCCTTCATAAAACGCCTCGGATATATAATCCTAATTTTTTTCCTAGCATGCCTGCTTGTTGAAGCATTCAATCATATATTTTATATAACAGTAAATCACAGACTGTTCTCCATTGATCACTACAGGAAACAAATTGAAACCGCTTTAATAGCTGAAAATCCATCTGACAGTAAAACAATTCCGGGAATAACGAACACATGGCAATTTGTGGAAGTAATTCATCCATATCTCGGTTTCGTTATGGATCCTAATAGAAACGATAAGAGCTTAAACATTTCAGATTATGGTTTCATGGGGAAAACAGAGCCTGTCTTTTCCAGAAAAAAAAATGAGCTCGTGATCGGTATTTTTGGCGGTTCTTTTGCACAGCTGACAGGTTTGATTTCAAAAGACAGATTGATTGAAAAGCTGGAGCCTTTGAATAAAAATGTTACTATTCTAATCTTTTCCCTCGGCGGATATAAACAGCCCCAGCAATTGATAACTCTTTCATATCTGTTGTCCCTTGGAACGGTTTTTGACGTGGTTGTCAACATTGATGGCTTTAATGAAATTGCCCTGCCGCCTGTTGATAATCTAAAAAAAAATGTTAATCCATTTTATCCGAGGATCTGGAAATACAGAGTTGCAGGCATTAAAACACCTACCTTAAACAAGATGCTCGCACGGCTCTTTGTTTTAAAACAGGAAAGGGTAAAGTGGTCAAACGTATATAATCGGTTCGGCCTTTATAGAAGCATCTCATTATGTATTATCTGGGATGCAAAACTACTGGCTTTAGAAAAAGAAAGGACAAAGATTCTTCTGGCCATTAAACACTATAAAAGTGATAAACTAGCAGATTATATCATTACCGGGCCTGAATATTCATTTACTGAAGGTCAGGAAATGTTTGATGACCTGGCCCATCACTGGATGCGCTCATCAATTCAAATGAAAAATCTCTGTGAAGCGAACAACATTGCTTACTATCATTTTCTCCAGCCCAATCAGTATGTAAAAGGCTCAAAGCCGATGGGTAAAGAGGAAATGAGCGTAGCCATACAGGATGATTTTATATATAAACCATTTGTTATGCCTGGATATTCATCCCTCAGGAAATTCAGTGTTGAATTAATCGATCAGGACGTCAACTTCAAAGATCTTACGATGATCTATTCAAATATTGAAGAACCTCTTTATGTTGATGCGTGTTGTCACACCAATAAAAAAGGATTTGATATTGTCGCTGATATTATAAGTGAAACAATCCTGAAAGACTTTCTTCTTTAAATAATATTTTAACCATGCGGAAAGCGCGGGGCTCTCCTGGTTATCCTTTTGTTAATAATAGAATAAACCCTAACAGATCTTTATAATCAGACAGAAACGTCTATGGATGACGGGGGAGATTTATCAACTAAACCTTCAATTATTCTTTTTTCCTTGCTGCAATAAAAAGGGAACTGCCAAACGGAAAAGACACGTTGTTTTTTATCATCCAGTTTTCAAAAAGGTTTGCATTTAATAACATCCTGTTTATCAATGGCGGCATATTCTTCAGGTCTGATTCAGCCTTTTTTTTGGGGGGGGAAAAAAATCGGCAACACTTTAAAACCAGTAATATTACAAACAGGAGAGGTAGTCTGTATGATACTTTTTCAAAGGAAAAACCGATGTGCTCAATCTTATCCAAAAAATTCTTTTTCCTGTACCGGCGGACGGTTTTCACAACAATATCATGGTCTCGCATTAAATAATTGAAAGCCGGAAGATTTAAGATCAATTTACCACCGGGTTTTAACCCAGCATGAAAATTCTTAATCATCTGAAGATCATCTTTAATGCTTTCATGGCAAAGGACATCCATGCATATAATGGCATCATAATGATCCGGTTCGCTCTTCCATGCATTCAGATCGAGCAACCGGACTTTTTTCAGCCCTCGCTTCATGCAGAAGTCAATGGCTTCATCTGAACCGTCGATCCCTTCCACAACACCATATTTTTCGAGCGTTTGCATCAATCCGCCAGTACCGCAGCCAGCATCAAATATTTTCAGCCCTGATCCTTTTTGTGCAATATAATGCTCAACCAGGTCATGAAGCGCTATGTGCCACCAGTGCTCGTTTTCAATTTCATAGAGTGTTTTGTATTCACTTTTTTCCATAATAAATTAGAGAAGTATGGAAGTCCGCCTTCCTGGCTGCATAATAATCCTTTTTCAGCGAACTAACATGTTGGATTTCGCCTTTATGCTCTCCTGTTTTACAACATTAAATTTTGTAGGTTGGATTACGGTTTTCAACCCAACAAATGCAAACCGGCTCAACCCTACTATATTGTTTCGTGCACGAGCAGGATTTTAATTGGGCCACAGCCTGTTCGCGGATATGACATGAATGGTTAGCAGCTGCACCAGACGTTGTGCTTGTATTCACATCTTTTTATTGCATTAATTTCTTATAACAAACAATTAAGCATGAGTGCAACCTGAAATGAAACAAGCAAAAGTGTAACGGTTTTTTATTGCCAAAAAAATTCACAGGGAGTATGGAATAACGTTAATAATATTGCCACCTCTATAGAGGTATCCATATGTTTTATATTATAAAGGAAATATTTGAATCCTATGAAACTGTTTGACAGCCACTGCCACCTGGATGACAAGTCATATAATAAAGATATTGAGGATGTCCTTAATCGGGCCGAGAATTCCGGCGTTACAGCGGTCATGATTGTCGGCACAACCGTTAAACGGTCGGAAAAAGCAATTCGTATTGCTGAAGCCGGCGACGGCCGGTATGCTTCAGTCGGCATCCATCCCCATGACGCCAGTGAATGCACGGAACAAGCCCTGGAACAACTAAAAAGACTTGCTCACAGCCCAAAAGTCAAAGCCTGGGGTGAGACCGGGCTTGATTTCAATCGGATGTTTTCTCCGCAAAAAGACCAAGAGCACTGGTTCATACGACAGATAGAGACTGCCGGGGATCTGGGGCTTCCAATTATTTTTCACGAAAGGGATTCAAGCGGGCGCTTTGCGGCGCTTCTGATCACTCATCACAAAGACAGAGGAAACGGCGTTGTTCACTGTTTCAGTGGAAACAAATCGGAACTATACCAATATCTTGATCTAGGCTATAGTATCGGCATCACCGGGATTTTGACCATAAAAAAAAGAGGTGCTGATCTGCGGGAGCTGGCGCCGTTGATTCCCGAAGACCGTATCCTCATAGAAACAGATGCCCCATACTTGACCCCATCCCCTGAAAAAAACCGGGTTCGTAGAAATGAGCCAGCTTTTGTTAAGTCAACCCTGCTGAAGCTGGCGGAAGTAAGAGGAGTTTATCCTGAAGATCTTTCCAGTGCAATATGGAAAAACACCTGTAGGCTTTATAATATAAGTACGGGGTTCTCAGGACTGAGGACTGAGGACTGAGTTTTTTAGGCGGGAAGACACCATCCGTGCCCCTAAACTTTTCAATCACGATTTTTTTTCAAAACCAGAACAATATTTTTTACTTGTCGCAAAGGGTAGCCTAGAAATGGGAATAAGGACTTTTGCCGAGTTGTATTTGTTATGATTTATAGCAGGTGTTGTGCCTTGCGAGCAAAGGGCACCATTAAAACAGTATACATGACAAAGTCAATATATAGTTATAGTATATTCTATCTCAAGCGATTTGACTCTCAAGCACAAATTTCTTGAACAATTCTTTAAGTGCTCCAACCAGATCAATAGAACTCTGTTTGACCTTCTGGCTGCTGGCCCTTATTTCGCCGGAATCTTTATTGATTTCTGAAATATCCAGGAAAATCTTGTTAATGGATTCAAGACTCTGGGAGATGCTGTTGTTGGTCTCTTCCATACCCTTTGAGGCCTGGCTTATATTGCCGGCAATCTCTTTAGCTGTTACCGCCTGTTCTTCAACCGATGACGCGATATTTGTCACTATGTCGTTACAGTCATCAATAACTACAGTTATTTGCTCAATCTCATTAATAGTACCGGCGGCTGTATTCTGAACTTCTTCAACTATCCTCTTAATTTCTTGTGTGGCATCAGAAGTCTGACGCGCCAGCTCCTTAATCTCGCCGGCAACAACTGCGAAGCCCTTTCCTGCTTCACCTGCTCGGGCAGCTTCAATTGTAGCGTTTAGCGCAAGCAGATTGGTCTGCTCGGAAATTTCAGTTATTGTTTCTGTCACCTTGCTGATATTCATAGCAGCCCTACCGAGTTCCTCTACTTTTTTTGCCGTGGTTTTAGCTGTTACAACAGCATCACTAGTAGTAGATCGTGCCTTTTCCGAATGCCTGCTAACCTCATTGATTACCTCTGTGTTTGATTCAATAGCTGTTGCGACCAGGCCCATGCTGGCTGTTGCCTGATTCACAGCCCCGGCAATAGACGCCATGGTAGTGTTCATTTTTTCAGTTGACGTAGCAACCAGATCCGCCTTTTGTGAAGAATTGTCTGCCTTCTCTGACATTTGCATGGAAAGGACTGAAAGTTTTTCAACTTTTTCAATATTTTCGGATATGTTTTGGTTCATTGAATTTAACGTTTTGGAAAAATTGGATATCATTGAATTAATATTGTTCGCTATAATTTGAAGCTCGCCTTTTGCGTCTATCTCTATCCTTTTTGTCATGTCCCCCTTTGCTATTTCTTCAAGAGTTTTAAGAATTGTATTAAACGGGAGATACAGATTTTGTATAAGACTGTTTGTCATGACCTGGCCAAACGCGGCGAACCCGGCCATAACCAAGCCTGCCTTAATAATAGAAACCTCCGAGACTAATAAGTAAATAGCTGCTGTAGAGCCGACTAAGGCAAAGGATATATTACTTAAAATCGCCTTGAACGTTATCGTCCATTTAAATCTCCAGTAGCATACAGCGGCTCCGAGTAAACCAATGGTCCATCCCACAACCATTATATAATATGCGTTTTTCGATATAAGTTCTATGCCAGTCATCAACTCCTCCATTAATTTTTTCTAACAAATCAGGTGCTGATTAAAAAAAATAAGGGACCAGTTGATTTGCCGGTCCCGTTAAAATGAGTTTATTTTATAATAGCATAAATTCTAAAGTATATAAAGGCAACATCCTTGTATACTGGAAAATTCCAGACCCCTAAAAAAGTACAACTTACTGGCAAAAAATGAAGGAAACGATAGATACGGCAACATTCAGCAGGAATGGTGGATCTGAGATTATACGATTTTAAATAATTTCTACCACTTGTTAGGACAAATCTATGGGAGTCTACTCTATTCCTTTGCCATGACTTGTTCTCTTTTTAATCATTTTAACGTCAAGTTCATCCTTGTCTCTGCCGGTTGACGTTTTATTCTTGATTAATTTATCTAATGATATAATGGGCAACTTTAAACCTTCGACCTCAATTATTATTTTGTCTTCATCAGCTTCTTCATAGGTAACGCCATCAATTTTCGTAATAATATCAATTCTTCTAGGAATCACTCCAACTTGAAAAATGATCCCTTCAGTTGCGAAATCATTGTTTTTTATTTCTTCAAGAGGGGCGCCAAACCTTGCTAGAGCATTATATACTTTTTTTGAATTTGTTTCATCCGGTTTTACCCATATATCAATATCACCTGTTGCTCGCGGATATCCATGTGCACCTAACGCATAGGCGCCAACTATTATAAAATCAGCTTGCCCTTCTAATAAAATTTGTAACATCTCTTTGTAGTCTTTGTTTAACATCTTGTCCTTTCACAAATGACCAGGTATCCTTAGTGATTTCCCAAATCATAGAAAACAATTCATGCCTTTCTGCTTGAACATATCCATCGTCTATGTCTTTATCCATACTTATTAATTTTACTGCTTTTCTGTTCAAATTCATTTTAATATCTACTCCAAAAGGTTATCATTTTTAATTGACATGCTTCTTGTTATCACAATTGAATAATGTAAGCTGATATTTTATTAATATAATAATTTTCCAGGTTTTACAACCAAATCTAATAATATACTATGGAAAGAATAACTCCTATAACAAACATAGTGTATGAAATAATATTTAAGATTAAAAAATAAATTACATCCGTTATTTTTATAATACAGTATGTACAGTGTAATGAATTTTCTAAAGCTATAATTTAAAAGTCCAAATCTGGATCTTGTGACAATTCCTTCAACTAATTCGTTATGGTTTTTCGACACATTCCGTGTGATCGATATCATCGTAATTCCGAAGATCACGACTGAAATTGCAGCCATCATTTCAAAGTAGGAGTTTACCATTGAATTAGTCATTAACCTTTATTCTTTAGGTTCGTTCCATATATGGACAAACCATAAAATAGGCATAGCCACAACATGAAAAAGCAAAATAATTATAATCCAAACAGCCTTTCTCTCTTTTGGGATATGAGCAGAATCAATCACAAAATAACAGTAAAAGCCTACCATAATGAAAATATATAACATCATGAGAATACCAAGAATAATAGAAAGGGCATAGAAAATATCTTTTTCAGTACATGATGATTCATATTTTGACAGGAAAAAAAATGAAATAAAAAAAATTGTTGTTAATAAGGTTGCCGCCCCAATTAGGCTTTTTTTAGTTTTGCTCATATTCATAATACCTAAAGTTTAGCTCCATTATTAATAAAGACTTAGGGGATATTTCATTGTTTTGAACTTTAATTTTCATATATGTAAAAGCAATATTGTAATTGAGACAACAAATGAATAAATCAAAACCCTCATTTTTTCCTCCTTGGTCAGCTAGCGTCTTGCGTGAGCAGTAGCCTAAACTTGCTATATATCTGCACGGCATTTACGTAAAATCGCTATCTACACGACGTCTGCTCCACGTTGCCAGGTAAAAGTTATCTATATTTCCAATATCCAAGTGAGATACAGCTGAATAATATCATCTGGAAAAAGTGTCACAGATGTCCACCGCATAGAAAAAAACGAACCGACTTTAGCGTAACTGTGAAGTTGTTGTTAACCATGTATTATTCTGGTATAAAATTAATTGCTTTTTTTAGTCCTTCGCTCTTATTAGAATCAGATTTAATCTCTTCCAATAATTCATTAATTATTTCATCATTGAGTTCTCGTTTATCATCATAAGTCCATGTATAATAAAAACTACCGATTTCTTTAATAAGACCTGTTTTGGCCAACTCAGTATCTCCTGATTCCATAGACATAAGAACAGCTTTAGCATTACGTATGGATAAAACTGATTGTATCAAATTTGCTTCCGGTATTTTTAATTCAGCAAAATCGATTTCATCCATCTTTTCAGCAGTTTCCATCATTTCTTCAACAGAAGACACAATTTTATCACTGACAAAAGGTATAGATAATGGGATTATAATTCCAACTATAACACCGATTAAAAAAGCTACTATTATAATTAAATATTTCATGTTTTTTCCTATGAGCTAATACCCGAATAATCCCCAAAAAAAAGCAACTGGGATTTTGCAATAAGTAGTTCAACAAAAATTTACACAAACCTCTAACCACAAGCTTCTTTGGTCGGAGTTAATTCGTTGTTAGAATTCTTTCAGTTTAAAACTCCCAATAAGTCCGAAGTGATCAGAAGGAAATAAATTTTCCGATATGGATTTATCTCCAATTATTTTTATATGAATTGGGATCATTCGTGCAGATTTATAATAAATCTTGTCAAGTCTCCTACTTTTTTCACCAGGAAAAGATCCTACTCTAGCCATGTAACTTTTCTCTTTATCCCATGTAAATCCAGGTTTATTGCCATTTAGTACTTTCCACATATCAGAATTCGAATTTTTTAGTAATTCAATAAGTTTAGGTGTTCTGGTCTTGCGATGCGTATCATCGGCCAATACATTATATGTGACAACATTTAAGCTTTCTGAAAACCCTATGCTATGGCAGAGGAGAAAAAAGATTATTAATATGGAGATCTTTATTTTCATGTTTGAATTAAAACATCTGAATTTTGGGGACGCGCTGTAGTTTGCGCGTTCCTATAAGCAGGTGGTTATATGAAACTGTGCGATTTTTTCTGATTTTTCAACCGAATCTCATAATGCCCAGATTTTTAAGCAGTTATATTGACTTTTTATACTTTTCTTACATTTCATGAGTCTGCTTGAGGATATTGAAATGTTCTTTAAGCACCTGACGAAAAGGTATCATTAATTTGCAACAAAATTGAAAAATAAAGGTGTTTTAGTATTTGGATTAGTGTGTGACTTTTTTCAAAAATCAGTAAAAATCGAGAATTCGGATATTCGACAGTTTCAATATCTTCTTTGGTCAGAGTCTGCTTGGCAATATCAAACGTGCTGCATTGTGATCTTTGAACGCATTGCATCTTTCAAGTAAACGCAACGCGCTATCGTAATTTGAAAAATTTATTTCAGAAGAAAATTTCTGTGCGCGGCACATCATACGGATGAATGACTCAGCTTTTCTTCTGCGTGAAAGGGCACGAAGTGCCAGCAGGTAATCTTCTCTATAAACTGTCGGTATAATAATTTTTGATAAACCACTGTTGGCAAGTTCCGCATTCATCATCACCCTTGCTATTCTTCCATTACCATCCACAAAAGGATGAATCTCCGTGATAATAAACATCATAAACAAAGAGCGCGCAAGGCCATAGTCAAGGGATTGATATATTTCAAAGCTTTTAATTAAGGTCCCGTAAACAAGCTCGGGCATAACAAAATATGTCTGTCCTGCTTGATTTGGTTTTTCCTTGAACTCACCTGGTGACTTGTCAGGACGGGATGCTAATAATGTGGAATGGCGGGATCTAATGAGTTCAAGAAAATTGTCAGGTGATTTTGGAATACACTTCATTTCTCCTGGATCTGACACGATTCTGTACGTTCCTAATATATCATGAGCGTCTTCCGGCCGCATTTCAGGTATCCTGTTTTTGAAAACAATATCTCTGGCTTCTTGAATTTCAAATTCGGTACCTTCAATATAATTTGAAAAATATGCTTCAAAAAAAGCCTGATATTGTATTTCATCAGGAGTAACCATTGTCTCATTAAATACAGGCAAGTCAGCTTGTTTCAATTCTGCAAAAAGCTGCTGGAAAAGCTCTAATCTATCCTGGTCATATGGCCGTCCTGCTGCCCTTGCTTTCGCAGAATCGGCACTCAAATTTCTAATAGTGCTAGTCCTTAGAATAGCGCTTATGATTTCATTGAGCTTTTTGAACTCATTATTCATTTCCAATTGAGTTGCGATCTTATTTGCACGATCTCGTATTTGATTCAGTTTATCTTCACCATGAATCTGGCAAAGCTTGTCCAGTTTATGCTCAATTACAGATTTTGGAAGAGATTTCGCGGCAGAACCACGTCTTCGGGCAGGTTGCATATTTTCAAGAAATGCCCTTGGCAAGGAAGACATATAAAGGCTGTCCAGAAAGGGTGTATCATCACTGATCGGTTCGGGCCCTTTCATAAGCCTCACTGTGAAACCAGGAAGTGTTACCTTTTTTGTATATTTATAAGTTAAAAATATTGTATTACCTTCAGCTGGTTTTCCTTCTATGGCTGTTCTATGGCTAAGTATAGCCTTTGGAAACATTTTGCCGAGAATTAAGTAAAGATTTCTTTTAATAATCTTTTCTGGAAAGTCTGAAAGATTTGACGTATAAATTCTTGGGAGTAGTTTTTTTAGACGTCCTGATTTTACTGCCCTGGAGATTCTTTGCGATATTTTTTTTTCAGATGAACCAAATACAATTTCTGGTAGATTTTTTTCCATTTAGAAACCCTTTAACATAAATATTGTAGAATATCTTCTATTAAAAAGGTGTTTTTGTCAAATGTTTTCGATTTAAAACTAAATATTTTTCAAATTCATTAAAAATGTAGAAAATTTTCCACTTAATAACCATTTTGTGGATATTTTTCATTTAAATGTAGAGGAACCAATTCTTCTGGAAAATAATCTTTGAGTCAGCCCTTTTCTGAATTTCTTGAGCTTTTTGAAAGACGTTCATCAAAGGGCCGTTCGATTTTGTCCCTCGGCACCAGAAAGAAAAAGACTTACAGGAAATTCATGTAAGCCTTTTTTGAAAATGAACATATAAAAGCAGATATGCTAAAAAATAATTTTTCAACCAAATGGATGTTAAGCCTGATTAAGAAGCGTGAGTAGAACTATCCCGCGTTTCTAATAAAAAAAGCCCCTTCCCAGCGATTGCCGAGAAGGGGCTTTTTACAGTAATAAAAAGCTTTAAAGCTTACACTTCAAGCCAAGAATCCGAATACAGGCTGAGGCCGAGGATAACTTTGGCGGTCTTTACATAATCCGCCAGTTCATCGGACAGCCCTTCAATGGATGTCTCCTTGTCAACAAGGGCATCATCCAGTGTTTTGTTTATCACATCTTCTATGTCTTTTCTTTCTCCTTTGGCAACTGCTGTCAGCGTTTCATCCAGAGGATCTGAAATGCATGAATACATGCCGTATCTTTCCAGCATTACCATGTAGGTAATGTTCAGAATTGAACGAAGATTTTCAGGCGGTCCGTTTGAAATATTGGAAAGACCGCAGGCACTCTTTGCACCGGGAAACATGTCATGCAGGTCAGCCATATAGTTCAAAAGGCTGATCAGCTGCTGCTGCTGAATGTTAACCGGTGTAACAATGCCGTCTACCCAGATTTTTTCATTGGGAATCCCCGCTTCATTCATGGCATTCAGAAGCTCGGCCGTCAGTGCGCCGCGCTCATGCTCGTCGCGCGGAAGTCCCTGGGGGCCCCAGAGAAGCGCGATAACATCAGCATTATGCTCCACAGCCATGGGAATCATTTTTTCATAACGTTCCGGCCGTGCCATGATTGAGTTGATAAGAACCGGTTTCGGCGTCTCTTTGTATACTTTCAGAGCCGCTTCAATGGCGCCTATATTGGAAGTGTCCAGTGCCAGGGGGATATCATCTACCACCTCCTGTACGGTCTGGACGACCCAGGGCATGAGTTCATGCCCGTCCTTTTTAGCAGGCCCAAGGTTTATGTCGATATAATCCATGCCCATCTTTTTCTGGTGGAGTGCTTCCTCCTGAATAGGACCTGGATCACGTTCCTTGTACGCTCTGCCTATCTTTGTAGATATTACGTTTAAACTTTCACCTATGAGAAACATAACCCCTCCTAGTTATCTTGATTTGAGAAAGCCCGGAATATGAGCGGCATCTCTCGGTCCTATTGTAATGTTCCAGCCGGGAAGCTCCTCTTCCATGTCGCCGGCAATCGCGGCCGCGTATCCAGGAATGATGATTTCCTGATGCTTAACCTTGTCCGTGATACCGCTCTTCTTCACAAAGATCCCTACATCATCGCCCGCGAATTTGCCCGCGGCCCAGGCGGTCATAACAGACAGCCCTTCGGAGTCTTTGATCAGCAGCCATGCCGGGACCCTGCTGCTTTCAACTTCACCAGATACGATAAAGTATGTAAGTGCAAAGTTGGTCGTAACAAGCACCGGTGAATTTTCATCAGGATTGCCTATCTCGTAGATCCCTTCCTTAACCGTCATCGGTCTCTGCGGATCGGTGTAGATGTTCAACCGTTCGAGCAGAAGCGGAAAGATAACTTCTGGGGCATACTCTGAAAGTGCGACAATTCCGCCGTATTTGGCTACAAACATACCGGCAATTAGCGCTTCCACATCAACATTTGATGCCATTTCACACGGCAGGGCGATTGTCGGAAAGCCTAATGACCGGTTTCCGTCTTTAAGTGCTGCGCGCCTGATGGCTACCTGATCTTCAAGGGCCTGCTTGATCTCCCTTGAGCCTGGATCGATCACAATGTCCTTAACACCCATTTCGGTTAGCTGGTCTGTAAGGGGGATAAGCCCTTCAACCGAATCAGCCTTCACCGCTATAGGCAGATCATTTTCAAGAGCGATATTGCCCATATCTCCTATTGTTGCTTCTGTTGCTGCATACATGAGCGGCCTTTTAGCGCCGCACGCCTTAACACCTTCCTTCATGGTATCTGTATCTTCTGTCATGAGGATGACATTAAATTCAGATGTGTCGGCAATGGTTTTTGCTGTGTTCGCAAACTTTTTCTTGTCACCTGTATCCTTTACTCCTATCATTTCAGGCCGCAGATTGAGACCGACTCTCTCATACTGGAAAGCATTCCAGGTTGTCAGTTTTTTCTCAAGGTCTCCTTTTTTTATGTCTGCGTCAACTGTTGCCGCAAACACGGTTGGACTGTAAAAAGTCTTTTCATGTCTGTAGAGCACAGTTTCACCACCGGTTGTTGCTTTGCGGACGCCTTTTCCCACAACAACAGGACGGATCGGAGGCGCAGAAGCTTCTGACAACTCTTCCCTTGCTTCTTCAGAAACATAGGGGCAAGCGTCAAGCTCTGCCTTGCCGGATGCAAGATTCATAGCAAAGGCAAGACATGTGGGAACACCGCATTCCTTACAGTTGGTCCCCGGCAGGAGCTTGAATATTTGAATTCCTGTTAATCCCATTTTAGTCTCCTTATATTTCTTTAGGGTTTCGCCGCGCGCAAAGAAAAGCACGCGGCAATGCCCATATTTTTATCCAACGATCGGGTCCATTGAAAGTGCCGGATGTCCCTTTTCCTCGAGCCAGGGGAGAATCTCTTCTTCAGTGGTCCCCACTGTTTCATCGGCGATCAAGTCATACAGATTTGGAACACCAAGATCCGCGCCGCGTTTTTCGATTCTCTCTTTAAGTTCTTCTTTCAGCACCTTCGGCATCCATACCATACGGAGGAGGCCGCCGTCACCGACGAGGAACTTGCCCTGGGTAATGTTAAACTTTGAGTGGCCCACAAATCCCGGAGAACTTGCACCGCCGCCCATAACACCCGCGAGCTTTGTAAACTTCATCCCTGACGGTGTCTCACCCATGTAGTCCCTGCCCACGGTCATAACGCCGTTACAGGAGGGGAGCATGGCCGCGATACATTCACAGCAGCCACAGGTTGTCATTGGATCATGAAGCATGGAGTAGAAGTTGTAATGGGTGACAGCACCCCTTGAGGCCTTGTAGATAAAGTCGTTAACACCTTTCCACTGACCGAGTTTTTCATCAAGGCACTCGCCCTTTTCAATCGGCTGGTTCGGTCCGGTCGGGTTGATCTCAAATGCGGCCTTGCAGTCCATCCAGTTGTAAGCGCCGCACAGACCGGTTCTTTCCGGGCTGATGGTGCAAACATGGTTAGGCGCGAATGACTGGCAGAGTGTGCATGAGTAGTAAGTCTCAACATCTTCATCTTTCATCTTCTCAACACGCTCATCCCTTGTCCGGTACTCTTTCTTTGCTCTTTCCGTCAGTGCGTCAACATCTTTTTTGTCTGTGTAAAGGGTTACCTGTACCTTATCCACAATTTTTCCAAAATCCTGGTGGTACTTGGCATGGAGAACAATACCAATATCTTTCAGGGTAAAGCCTTTTTCCACGGCAGCCTTGCTGATACGTACCCACGCGATATCGCGCTGGCCAACATGCATGATACCCTGGATATAGTTCGCGAGATGATGGATCTGGCGTTCCATGATCGGCTCAAAGTCCGTCTGGAACTCACGGCCTGCGATCTGCACGTAAATGCCGAGCACAAAGGTATCCCCTTCCTTCATATCAGGGATATCCTTCCCGATCACTTCAACCTTGCCGTCTTCGATTTCTTTCAGCTCGGCCATCTTACACAGCTCTGTAGCCTGGGTTTTAGCACCTGCCTGGCAGTACAGATCATCGCCGCGTACGCGCTCACCTTCATAAGCCGGGCCAAACGCGCAGGGGATGTCAATATCAGCGACCTGAACTTTAAGACCCCTGACTTCAACAGACTTCTGAACCATTTCATCATGCGGTATATTGGCAACAACATGCTCGTAAGTACAGATCCCGGTAGGCAGGATTTCGGGAATATCCGTGTCAGCTATGGTTGGGAAACCCCAGTTTACACAGCCGGCAGCAGCGCAGCCCCATTCTGTTCCAATATCACCAAGGGCGTTGACAAACGCGAAAACACGCTCTTTGTTATACATCAGTATTTTTCTGTAATCACCCGGTTCAAGACCGCCGAATGCCATGGCCGCCCTGTTCGCGAAACCAAGCGCGAAAATAGCTGAAGAGATATCCGGGCCAAAAGGAACGATACGTGTGTTCCAGCCAACCTGAACGCCGGCTTCAATCAGCTGTTCAATAACTGTCTGGCCGTTGTGGTTCGCGGCACAGAAGATGTATAAGTTTCTCTTCTGGTAGTCTTCCACGATCATTTTTGCGGTTTCAGGATCGGGTGCCGCACCAACGATGGCGGCAAAACCCGGAGCTGAACCGTCAACAAATTCAACGCCGCGTTTTCTCAATACGATGTCGTCCGCGGGACCTACCCAGAGTTTGCCATTTTCAATATCAGGATCTTCAGCATGAATGTAAAAGTCTGGTTCGTTAAGAATGCGAATAGCCTCAATAATTTCATAAGAGAATATCGCTGCCATACCGGCATCAAGAAGAGGCCCGAGGAACGGCAGGTGGTTTTTACCCTTAATATGCGGCGGCAGCAGGCTGCGCGCGTATTCAAGCGGTTTTCTCAAATCTTCAATTGTTTCCACTTTCATCCCTGTCAGGGAGTAGATAACCGGAAGATAATAACCGGTGTTGGGAAACTCAATCTTTGTATCAGCGCTAAAGGTCTCAAGTGCTTTATTAAAGGCCCCTTCAGCGGTTGAAACGACTTTATAGCCGCCCTGAATGGCAGCAAATGCAACTAGTTTAGACATATTTCCTTCCTCCTTCGTTGAGGATTTTTTTAATATTAAGCTTCAAGAGCCTGGCGGTCTGCCATGTCCATGAGGACCCTTTCTCTTGCCTTGTCAATACCCAGTTCTTTCCGTTTTTTATCAATATGCGCAATCATCTTATGGGCGTGTTTTACAGGATCAGGCTCACAATCCCATTTGCCGCCATAAATCTTTTCCATCTCTTCATAGAGATAGCTTTTCAATTCAGGCGCGCCGTCCAGCGGCATATGATAACCGAAAACCGTGTAAACACCGGATGAAACAAAGTACTGGCCGATGGCGATCGCTTTTTCACTCATCCATTCAGGCGCGCTTCCTGCAGCCGGAAGATCACAAAGATCATTGCCAAGACCGCCGGCCTTGACGACCTCTGTTGCCGCAAGCAGGATACGGGTGTTGTCAACGCATGACCCGAGATGCAGGACAGGCGGAATGCCGACTGTCTCACAAACTTCCGCAAGGCCAGGACCGCAGTATACGGCTGCTGTTTCCGGAGTAAGAAGTCCGTGTGTCCCGCAGGCAATAGCGCTGCAGCCTGTTGTTAATACCAGAACATCGTTTTTGATAAGTTCTTTGATTATCGTAATATGCTCTTCGTTATGTTTTGTTCTCGCGTTATTACATCCAACAACACCGGCAACACCACGGATGCGGCCGTTGATGATGTTGTCATTCAGTGTATAGTAAGAACCGCGGAAGGTGCCGCCAAGATGATACTCGATCGACTCAACACCAAAACCGGCGATCTGAGTCTCTTTGTACGGCGGTATCACAACATCTGCACTGCGATTTTCAAAATTGTCAATAGCCATACGGACAATCTTTATTGCGTCTTCCATGGCATGGTGCTCGTCAAATTCTATATGGATAACATTATTCTGCTCCATCTTCGCGATCGGATGGGTCGTGATCAGTTTTGTATGAAAGCACTTCGCGACATTGGCGAGGTTCTGAAAAACGCACTGAACATCAACAACCATGGCATCACAAGCACCAGTGATAATAGCGAGTTCCTGCTGCAGGAACGTTCCTGCCGGCGGAACGCCGTGGCGCTGGAGAATTTCATTTGCCGTGCAGCAGATGCCACCGAGCTGGATCCCTTTTGCGCCTTTTGAACTGGCATATTCAAGGAGTTCAGGACTCTGTGAAGCAGCGACAATCATCTCTGACAGCACAGGCTCATGGCCGTGAACGATGATATTGACATGGTCTTCTTTCATAATGCCCATGTTCGCCTCGGACTGAAGCGGTGACGGCGATCCGAACATAACATCCTGCAGATCTGTGGCCATCATGGCGCCGCCCCAGCCGTCTGCCAGGGAGCATCTTGTGCTCTGCTTGATAATATTTTTATAGTCCTGGTCAACACCCATTGTTGTGCGGTGCATAATTTCAACAACTTCCCTGTCAATATTCCTGGGCATAACGCCCATTTTTTTCCATTTTTCCTGGAGCGGTTCAGGTGCCCTGTCAAGATAAAGGAGCGTCCCTTCGGGTTTACCCCATTCAGCCCATGCTTTTTCAGCTACTTCAAGGGCAATCTCGTCAAGATTTCTGTCTTTTACTTCACCATCTTTTTCAATTGTGGTGTCAACGCCAAAATGAGGGGCTATCTGGCGGAGCCTGACAGGATCCTTGATCTTGTAATCTTCTGTCTCTTTTCTCGCAACAGACAGGAAAACTTCTGCTACTGACCGGCCGTGATCTGAATGGGCCGCGGTTCCTGCTGCTACCATTCTCGCAAAGTTACGGGCGGCAATGGTGTTTGCTGTCGCGCCACAAAGACCTTTTCTGTCGTCTTTGCCCTCAATTCCCTTTTTTGGAAGGGGAAGGCGGCACGGACCCATGGCGCATATCTTGCAACACGTACCCTGCATGCCAATAGCGCATGGTTTCATGGTTGCAGCCCTGTCAAAGACAGTTTCAATGCCAAGGGCGTGCGAGCGCTCTATCATCTCCTGGGTTGCAGGACAAATGGAAACCTTGTTCGGGTCAGCCAGTTTTGGTCCCTTTTCTTTTTTTACTTTTTCTTCTGCCATTAGAGGTTCCTCCTCAAATTATTTTTTCCGGCCAAAGGACCGGATTGTTTATACTAATATAAAGGAATTCTCCTGTGAATCATGTTGAGAGTTTCCACAATCTTTTCATCCTGTGTCTGCTGAACCTTTGCAGCGGTTCTTCTGACTTTCTTTTTCTTCCTTTTGGCATCCAGCTTTTCACGTTCTTCAGTCCGTTTCAGCCTGAGTTCAGCTTCTTCTATTTCACGCTGTGCCCGTGCTGCAGCTTCTGCCTTATCCCGCGCTGCTTCTTCAGGATCAATTTTTATTACCTTTGGCTTTTCTTCTTTTGCCTTGGCAGCACCGGCGTTTTCCCTTGCCAGTTCTGCTTTGACAATCTTCTTGATCTCTGCTTTCAGGCTTTCCATATCTATTGATACACCGCCTGCAGGTGCAGCAGCAGAAACAGCCGGTTTTTCCCTTGGACCAAGGTCCGGGGGCGGTTTAAGACCGATCTTATTGGTGACTGCTTTTGGCGCGGCTGGTGCGGCAGCTGCCTGTTTGGGAGCTGCTTTCTTTGCCGCGACTTTTTTCGCAGCTGCCTTTTTGGGTGCGGGTTTTTTCTTCTTTTCTTCCTTTTCGATGGTCAGGTCAGGTTTTGGTGCCAGCTTGGCATAATCGATATCCACATCAGCGCACTGCTTGGCTATACCAGCCACAGCTTCCGCGGAACCACCGTCAAGACCAAGATCGATAAAGGATTTTACCATCCGGATCGCTTCTGGATGTCTCATGAAAAGAATGTCTGAACCGGCCATGAGGTATGTTACGGCACCGACAGCCTCCATAAGAATAGCACGTCTTTCCGGGTCTCCCAGGGTGGGCGCGTCTTCAACTGTCTGCTTGGCTTCCTTGCATTTCCATACTTCGTTGCCGAGGTTGTTTATCAGCGGGAACTGGAGTTTGTCATCCCCCTGGGTCATGGCCGCCATTCTGAGCCTTTCCATAACCGAATAGGAATATTCCAGTCCATATCCCAGGCCGCCTGTTGTCGGGTCGACTATGATGCGGTCCATGGACAGGCCAAGATTTTCTAAAAGGATGTTCACCTGCTTGGCAAGGTTAACATCTATCGGAGATGATGAAATTACCGTGTGACCGTATCCCATTGCAGCCGCCCCGATCCCCTTGTGGTTCTTATCTTCCACAGGACCGATTGTCAGGGTCGCATCCTGGCAGTCTTCGGCAATTTTCTTAAATACTTCCTCATCCTTTTCAGCATTGGCACAGCCCCATAAAATCAATGGTACATTAACAGCCTTTAAGACAGCTTTTACTGTCTTTACGGCATCGTCTGCACTGGCATTGTTTCCGTTCGGGTCAATGCTTTTTAACTGAAGGACGATCATTTCAGCCCCGAAATCCTTTACGCATTTTTTCGCCCATTTTCCAGGATCAGATACAACATCCTTAAAGGGCGCGAGAGCTGCTTCCGGCCAGTCCTCAGGTTCCATATCCCATATTTCCATTGCGATTTTTGGCTTATTGGGTATGTTGCCTTCAAACGAATAAAAAGGATAGCATGTCTCTCCGCCAACAGTAACGGCACTTTTTCCCTCTCCAATGGAGATTTCTTTAATGCCGCCTGCATAGCTTTCTTTTACCATTTCAAAGCCCAATTTCTGCCTCCTTATAAAAAACTGTTAAAAGTTTCAGGTTGTTACGTACTGCTGCCGCAATGTGTGCGTCAGCCGGCTCCAGCCTTTATTTGTCAGTATCAACCCCCTTTCTAAATTGTTGTTATAATTTTATATTTATTTTTTTAATAACCGTGAGTTTCTGTGTCTGTTCCTGCATAGCTCAAAAAAACCAAGAGAAAATTCTTATATTATTTATATATTATTGTCAATGGAAAAGGGTGAAAAAAGAGAGGTGTTTTTTGATTGTGATTAATTGATATTAATTATAATGCGGCAGCTTAAAATCCAAAGAAATCAGGGGGGTTCTAGATGCCAGCCACTAGATGCTGGATACTAAATGCTGGTTGGAGTGAAAACATGCAGAGCCTGACAAGCGCAGATCCCACTGTTGTTTGGCAGAGATGCAAAATGCTGTGATTGTCGAAAAAACCCTAAACAGCATTTTTACATCATAACTTATTGATATTATTGATGAACGGCTGGACAAAACAGTGGTTTTGGACTTTTTCGACAGTTCCGCTAGTATTTATTCTAATGTAGGGTGGGCTGTGCCCACAATCTACTGTTTCATAATGTATTCTGACTTATTTGGTGGGCATAGCCCACCCTACGATAGTTGGTCACTTAACAAAACCGATTAAACTGTTTATCCTTTTATCTTTCTTAACGTGAAAAAAGTAATTCTTTAATACACTTGTATGCTTTTTTGATGCTAGTTGTCTCTGCGGCGGATTCAATAAAACACCCAGAACTTACGCTCTTTCTGTTTTCATCATCATAGTCAGAAGCGCTGTAGTCATCTTCTTGGATCGTAAGGGTGGCATCTGCTAATCCAAGAACAGCCCCCATAGGATTGGATAATTGAAGAAAAACTGTTTTGTCGCCCTGGGTTACGGTATTGTTAGTTACGCTGACATTAATTGTTCGAATTCCGGTCTCGCCGTCTGCCCAGTTCAGGTTGGTTGCGGGGAGAGCAGTATAATCTGTCCCTTCAACAGCTGTACCCCCGGCAATTGTGGCACAATCGACGCTGACCGCGCCAGTGCTGCTTCCCCCGCGGGTAACTGTGATGGCTGCTGCGCCACCGCCTTCACTGACCTGGTAAGTAGACGAGCTGAACTGGAGGATACCAGTAAAGTATGACGCAGCATTAATTCTTGCCCCTGTTGCCACCCTTCCGGATAAAGCAGTAAGTACCTCTGCCGAGTTTTCAATTCCGGTCTTTACCTCTATAGCGGTGAGAGTTGGATCTGCTGAAAGAATAAGACCTGCAAGTCCGGCAACATGAGGGGCTGCCATGGATGTCCCCTCAGAATAATCATATTCTGATCCATCATAAGCATCGGCTGATGAAACTATGATATCATCTATATACCAGCCATCTCCTATAACAGAGTTGTCACTGAAAAAGTGGAATCTGATATAAACGGTCGCATTTCCTTCATATGGTGTCAGATCTAACTCCGTATAATACATATAGATGCCGTCAGCAGTAAAGTCTGTGCCTGACAGTTCATCTGTCCAGGCAGCGCCGTCTGTTGAGACCTGGAGGGTAAGTATATCATCAGGATCTTGCACTGAGCCACCACAATAGAAGGTAAGTAATGCATCGTTTGCACCAGCAAGACTGAAATCCTCACTATATGCCCATGAGTCAGTGTCGTTCACATAGCTTGCATCAGGACTGTCGGTAAGTTGTACTACGGTAGCGTTAGTTTCGAGCCCCCAGGTATTATTGGTGCCGCCAGTGGTCCAGTTGGTGATGTCACCGTCTTGAAAATCGTCTGACCATATAGTTGTACGGCCCGGCGGAATAGTGCTGTAAATATTGACTCCTGGTGCGGCAACATCTACCGAGGTAGCACCGTAGTTTGAGGAGCCTCCTGGCGAGAAGTCTGCCAGAGCGTCGTCCTGGTCTGTTGCGGCAACTGAAATGATATTGGCACTGGTATAAGAGGCAGGATAACTAGGGGTGCTATCGTTATTTGCGCCTTCGTTACCTGCTGCGCACACGAAAAGCGCGGAAGAGGCGTCAATGGCATCTTTTTCTGACTGGCTGAATGCAGTACTGGCAAGGCTGAGGTTTATTATTACCGCGCCATTATTATCCGCGTATTCTATCCCTGAAATAATATCTGAAGTTAATCCGGTCCCAGAAGCATCAAGCACACGGATAGGCATTATGGCCGCATCCCAGCAGACTCCTGTTATGCCGGCACCATTGTTCCCTTGAGCAGCTATTGTTCCGGCAACATGTGTTCCGTGACTATTATAATCCATGGGATCATTGTCGTCACTTACAAAGTCCCATCCCCGGGTATCATCAATATAACCGTTGCTGTCTGTGTCAGTGCCATCAATTGCCTCATCACCGTTGGCCCAGATATTTTCGCTTGCTGGTTCTGTAAATTCCGGGTGGTCATAAGCAACGCCAGTATCTATTACAGCAATTACAATAGATCCGTCACCGGTTTCAGTGTCCCATGCAGTGGTCGCATCAATGTCTGCGCCAACAGTGCCGGCAGTGCCGTTTACAGGCAGGCCGGTGTTTTCAAGACCCCACAATTCACTAAAATCCGTATCATTCGGGGTAGCAGTGGCATAGCGGTAGTAATTTGGTTCAGCGTATTCCACATCTGGATCATTGTTATAAATCTCCAAGGCCTGTTCAACACTCATGCTGTCAGGAAGCTTGACAAGCTGGGCCCCAATTCTTTTAAAGGCTTTGATCGATTGTATTTTATGGGTGGATGAATACTGGCTTGTTTTGTAACTGCTAATGGCTGGCTTATATTTTACAAGCAGCTCTCCTGCCTTATAAGTCGGGGCAGGGGTTGCAGCAAGAACGACAGGAACAATAGCGAACAAACTGACTATCATCGCATAGAGATAGCTCTTCTTCATTATACTTACTCCTTATTTGTTTTATATTTGGTTTTTTTATTGATCGTTACTCTATAGTTCGGCTCTACATATAATATTTCTTTAATCTTTTCAAGCTGTTTTATTTTATTTTTTTATCTACCTGCTTTTTGTACGTCAAGCCGTTCTTTCAATTTCGGAAACAACCCGATATCTGTATGCGGCAGAAACAGGGCTGCAACATAATGATCCATAAAGGATTGGGTTTCAGACAATTCAAAATTGGTCATCATTTTTGTGACCTCAGCCACATCCTGACGGATACGGTTTGTCAGGGAGCTCATTTTAGCTCCCATTAGAGAACCGTTTCCGACAAATGTTACTTTATCTGGATCTATTTCAGGGAGCAGACCAATGGTCATTGCTTTTTCCAGGTCAACATAGCTGCCAAACCCGCCAGCAAGGATAATCTGCTCAATATCTGTTATGCCCAGCCCGACCTCTTCAAGGAGAGTCATGCATCCGCTGTAGATCGACCCTTTTGCGCGGATGAGATTGTCTATATCGATTTCTGTAAGAACAATATCCCTGTCTACGCCAGTCTCTTCCTTTAGGGCCAGCACATATTCATATACATTGTTGTCTTCCCGGATACGGTTTGTATCAAGGTCTCGGTTGAATTTTCCCTGGCTGTTGATGATCCCTGTTTCAAACAGGACCGCGACCATTGTAATCAACCCGGAACCGCAAATTCCCTTTGGCTTTACATTCCCTACGGTCATGAGCATCGGCTCAAAAGTATTCGGATCAATTGAGAAATCTTCGACAGCCCCTTTTGTAGCGCGCATACCGAATTTGATGCCTCCCCCTTCAAACGCGGGTCCTGCGCTGCATGCAGCGCAGGCCATCCAGTCTTTATTGCCGATGACAACCTCGGCATTTGTTCCAATATCCAGATACAGGGTAAGCTTTTCCGTGCGGTACATGCCAGAACCCATCACGCCGGCAACAATATCTCCGCCCACATAGCTCGACACCTGGGGATATACAAGGGCTGCCACATGGGTACCCAGATTCATGCCAAGATCCGCCGCATTAATGGGGGGATATAGGGTAGCTGCCGGCACATAGGGTGATCGCCTTATATAACGGGGGTTTACCTTTAGCATCAGCTGTGTCATGGTGGTGTTGCCGGCTAAAGTTATAGCGGATATGTTTTCAGGATCGATTGCTGCTTTTTGTATTATTTTTTCGATTACCCGGTTGATTGTTTCAATAACCACTGCATTTATCTTTTCTAATCCGCCCGGTTTTTCAGCGTACATAATTCTGGTGATGACATCCTCTCCATAACTGATCTGGCCGTTAAAATCACCATACTGGGATAGACTTTCGCCAGATACCAGGTCGATCATCTGGCCGTATATAGTCGTTGTGCCGATGTCCATGGCAATAGCGTAATTACGGTCAGTTGTATCACCCGACTGTACGTTGATAATCCTGTTCTTGCCCCCTTCACGCACGGGCCGTTCAAGGGTGGCTGTAACTCTGAAATTGTCCTCTCTTAAGATGTCCGGTATTTTTCTTATAACCGGGAGGTTAAGCTCCAGCCGATGTTCATCATACTGCTGGGCAAGATTGCTGACCAGTCGTGATACATCTGGCTGGTTATCCTGCTCTTCTGGTTCCGGCAGTTCCAGGTATATTTTTTCCACTGGTGGGACAAAAAGCCCTTCTTCTTTTAAGGTGTTGAAATCAGGCTGTTTTATTCTTGCCGTCCTTCTTGAAGTCAGCTGTCTGTTAAGCACACTGGAATCAACGGTTGACTCGGTCGGTATCCGGACAACAAGATCTCCAATAACAAGCGATTTACAGGCCAGCCTATATCCATTATCTATGTCCTCTTTGTCCAATTGCTCGGTTATGCCGTCTTCAACTGTCCCTTCTTCAATCAATACACGGCATTTTCCGCAGACTCCCTCACCGCCACATGAAGCGTTTACATGAACGCCCGCTTCCATAGCTGCCCGTATAAGTATCTCTCTGTCAGGGACGGTTATTTCCCTGTTATGCGGGAGGAACCTGATTTTATGGTAATCCATGTTACAACTCCTATATTTGTTTAATCATTATCAACATCATTAAGTGTTATTCGTAAAGTACTTATTTACTATATAACCTGATACACTTTCTTTTAACACAATATAAAGGTGGTTTGTAAAGTAATATGTTATTATATCTTGACACTTATATGTGTTTTAAGACATATTCTTTTGGTGGTATCCTTGGTTGAACAGAAATCCGGATCAGATGGTTTCCAGGATTTTGTCAATAACCAGCCGGACTGCAGTGAAATATAAGGTGTAGAGGAGAATTGTATGTCTGAAGAATGGAACCCGAAAACAGCTAAAAAAGCGGAACTGAAAAACTGTTTGGTGACAGGGGGTTCTGGATTTCTAGGCAATGCCCTTTCTAAAGCACTGCTTGACCGAGGATGCAACGTGCGAGTCCTTGATATTGTCCCGCCCCAGTTTTCTCATGACAACCTTGAATACGTGAATTATGATTTAAGAAATGCCGATGAAATGGTAAAAGCATGCGACGGCATGGATACGGTTTTTCATATGGCTGCGTCTATCTGCCTTATGGGCGGATGTGGTGTAACAAAAGAGTATCGCAAAAACGCTTATGATATCAATGTTGAAGGGACCAGAAATATTATTACCGCTTGTCATAAGACCAGCGTAAAACGACTCGTGTATACCAGCTCAAACAATGTTACGTTTAACGGCTATCCAAAGCCTGACATGCAGTCTGACACACCGTATTCCACAAACTACAGCGATCTTTACACGGAAACCAAAATGATTGCGGAAAAAGAAACCTTGGCGGTAAGCGGCGAGGATGGTCTTTTGACCTGCGCCATCCGACCGGCCGGGATTTATGGGGCTGGCAGCTGCATAATGATTAACAGGGTTGTAGAGGAGGTTACATCCGGCAAATTTATATTGACGGTCGGGAACCCCAATGCAGTACAGGATAATTCTCATGCTGACAACCTTGTGCATGGCCATCTCCTTGCTGCGGAATACCTGATTGAGGGGAGCCCGGCTTGCGGGAAAGCATATTTTATTACAGATGATGAACCAAAAAATAATTTTGAATTCTTCCGTCCGCTTGTTGAAGGGCTTGGATATAAGTTCCCAAAATTCTGGATTCCCGGCAGCCTGATGATTCCGATAATGCGTATCTGGCAATGGCTCCATTTCCGCCTTAAGTTTCCCCGGCCCATGATGCTCCCCATAGAAATTGAAAAGGTTAGCATTACACACTTTTCTAATATTAAGGACGCTCGTCGTGATCTTGGGTACGAGCCTGTAATAACGGTAAAAGAAGCACTGGATCAATGCCTTGAGTATGTTAAGAAGGGTCTTGAAAAAAATTAAAAACAACCAAAGTACTTGGGCCCTAGATGCTGGATGGCTAGTCGTAGTGAAACCACGCGGAGCCTGACAAGCGTAGATCCCGCTGGTTTTTAGCGGGGATTCTAGATGGTGGTTGCTTTTTCAATTATAACTCAGTGCATAGAACAAAGGACAGGTTATCATGACAGATATGGATGACATCCCGGATGAGTTAAGAGACACCACGGCATTCTCTTTGTTTGAATCGCACATTTCGCTTTATAAGGCCAAGAAAGGCTGGAAAGCGGTCAGGTGCGAGTGGGCAGGCGACCACTGGTCTGCCATTGAAACATCCTCCTGGACAAAAAAAGAGAAAGCAGATGCAGTCAAAAAGGGAAAAAAGTGGGCTGAAAAGACCGGTCTGAAGTTCCTGGAGAAATAGGTAACAACATTAAGTTTAATTGGTTTCATTTGTTTTCTTGGTTAACCTGATAATAAATCCTGCCATTTTCATCAGCTTTCAGAATTTTATTTTCCCTGACAAGAGACTCAACCTGCTTTACAACCTCTTCCTTGTCCACCTGAAGACCTGAAGCGAGATCATCAACCGTGCAAGGACGTCTTGCCAGAATGTTCTGAATTTCTTTTTTTATATCAGATTTGCCTTTAGCAGTTTCTTTCCCTTTAAAAGATGCGATTACTTCTGCACTGCTTCCGAGTACACTGCAAAACTTGTTTAGGGAATCCTGTGATGCCTGCCGGGCTGACGGTTCCGCAGGAGGACGCATGGCGGTATTGATCTGAATTCTTTCAGGACTTATCTTTTCAGTAAGCTGTTTGAATAATAACGCGTCAGCCTCAGTATCATTCACACCATCGAGGATTAAGATCTCCAGCCGTATCTCACCTTTGAATTTTGATGAAAAATCTATAAGTCCTTTAAGCATGGTTTCAAACCGGATATCATGATGGGGACGGTTAATCTGTTCAAACCCGGCCTGATCGTGGGCGTCAAGGGAAGGAAGCACAAGATCAGCTTCTAACAAGTCAATCTGTACCTGTTTATCACTTAACTGGGAACCATTTGTAATTACAGCCACTGGGATAGCCGTATGCTTCTTAATCTCATGGATTAGTATACCGATATTGCTGTTCAGGATTGGTTCACCAGAACCGGCAAGGGTTATATAATCCACACTGACTCTGGAATTGAGTTTCTCAACCAGTTCTTTAATTATCGGCTCAACCGGCAGATACGGTTTTCTGTCTAATGTCTTTTTCTTTGTCCGTCCAAGCTGACAGTAAACACAATCATACGAGCAGAGATTGTCATTCACAATGTCAATGCCAAGGGAGAGACCCAGGCGGCGGGACGGGACAGGACCATAAAGGAACTTGTTTTTTTTATTCACAGATAAATACCTTAAGCATGAATTTGTGGACCACAGGTTAAGTGTCCTTATAAGTTTAAATCCGAAGCACGAAATCCAAAACAAATCCGAAAACTGAATTTTCAAATACTCTAAACAAAATGTCCGAATACAATATAAAAAAATTCAGAGGTATTTAAATTTATTACACCAATGATTGCAAATCTTCAAGCGGTAGAGGGATTGTTTTTGATTTTTTTGTGGAAACAGTATATCTCTTCTAGGATTTTATTTGTTAAAAAGCGATGGTTAAAAATATTATAAAAGGAGAAGATCATGGCACATGATGGTGCTGGTCATTATTCGGCAAAACACCCGGAAGGGACCGAACCTGATCCGCGGATTACGAAAGCGGTTAAGGGAAAAATGAAAAACGGGCGGATCACATGCGCTGCAGCCCATATAATCTCAGGAGATTTAGGTGTTTCACCGACAGATGTCGGTCTCAACATGGACCTTCTGGAGTGCCGACTGACAAAGTGCCAGTTGGGCCTTTTCGGGTATGGGCCAGAAAAAAAACTTGTAAAACCGGCTGACACACTGTCCCCGGACCTTGAAGAAGCGATTCAATCTTCTATAGAAGATGGGCGGATCTCATGCGCTGCCACGTGGAATATAGCTGATAAACTCGGGATATCAAAACAAAACATGGCAAACGCATGTGAAAAACAGGGAGTGAAGATATCACCCTGTCAGCTGGGAGCATTCTGAAACTTATGCTAGATGCAGGATTCAGAATAATTGTTGAAGCGTAGCGGAGATACAGCTGGATTCATAGTAAATCCGAATATCGAAATTCGAAACAAATTCAAATGACCGAAATTCGAATATTTAAAACTTTACAGAGAAATTTAAACTGGAGCGTTGTTTAGCGCTGAGAGATTAGAAGTTAAAAAACGTGTTAAGATAAAATAATTAGTGCTAATTCGTGACATTCGTGGCTAGATGTTCAAAATTTTCACCATACTGGCAGACCTGATTGTTTTTGATCTTTTCAGGTTTAGCCATCACAGCAGGCTGGGGCACAGTCTTCACTTTTTCGTGGAAGATACGACCAAAATTTTTGCCCTGCTTGTCATTATGATCTACAGTATCTCTTTTTTAAGAGCGTCTTTAAATGTTGAGGCGGTCAGGGATTATCTTAAAGGTAAAAACAGGTATTTTGGATACTTTATTGGCGCTTTATTTGGTGCCATAACACCTTTTTGTTCCTGTTCGAGCATCCCTTTGTTCCTGGGATTTACAATGGCGCATATCCCTATCGGCATTACCATGGCGTTTTTGATTACATCTCCCATGATAAATGAGGTTGCTGTGGTGCTGCTGGGAGGGATACTCGGTTTAAAATTTACGGTTATGTATTTTGCTGTCGGTATCTCCGCTGGTATCATTGGAGGGATGATCCTCGATTATCTCAAGGCGGAACGGTTTTTAACCCCCCTTGTGACCCAGGCAATCCCTGAAAGAAAAGAACCCGACCAGGAGAGCGGAAAACTTCAGCTAGAAAAACTTACCATGGCTGAACGCCATACATTTGCTACTGAGGAGCTCGGCGCTATATTGGGACGGATATGGAAATGGGTATTTATCGGCGTAGGCGCAGGAGCCATCCTTCACGGTTTTATTCCTGAAGGCTGGATTGCCGGTACTCTTGGCAGAGGGCAATGGTGGACTGTGCCGTCAGCAGTAGTTATAGGTATCCCGCTTTATTCCAATGCTACAGGTATGATCCCTGTTGCGGAAAGCCTCCTACTCAAGGGACTTCCTGTGGGGACAACGCTTGCCCTTATGATGAGTACAGTTGCTGCAAGTTTTCCTGAGTTTATCCTCCTTAAACAGGTAATGAAGGTAAAATTGCTGGTTATTTTTTTTCTGATACTACTTTTCTTGTTTACCATTTCTGGATGGCTGTTTAATCTTTTGTGAATGAGCAAAATTGTTTATTAAGACGTCCTTATATATATCCTTGATCGCAGCACAAAATAATATATAATATATTATGATATTGATTTAATTGTTAACAACCATACGTAAGTCTGTTTTATATCACCCAGCAGAAATCGCTTCTTGAAGTAATTGATCAAAGAACAAAGGAGGAGAAGATATGAATCTGGAGCATATAGTTATGGTATGTTGTCTTATGCTTGTTGCTTCATCTATCGCTTGCTCTATTTGCTATCTTATCTACAAGTGGACCATCCGGTTTAAATTTGTGCTTTTGATCAACATTGTTGTTATCTGGGTTTTTATTGGATCAGGAGCCCTGTTTGCAATAGAATTTTCATGGCTGCGGCTTGCCATTGCCGGCGCAATTATAGGCGGCGGTGTTTCTTTTATTGAAATGAACTGGTTCATGAGAAATTTTATAAGGCCAATTAAAGAGATTAATAACTGTCTTGATGATCTTTCACAGTGCGACTTTACAAGAGAGATGTCTGAAGATTCAAAAGATGAATTCGGTGAAATTTATAAAAAATTTAATATGATGATTTCAGAAGTTTCAACACTTGTAAATGCCATAAAAAGTAGTTCCAAGGATAACTTTGAAATGGCTGGCAGGCTAACAGACTTGTCTGCCAGCATGTCTGAAAATGCTGAAAACACTTCAAAGAGGGCCGACAGTGTTTCATCAGAAGCAGACAGGATGAAAACCAATATGTCAGCTGTGGCTGCGGTAATGGAACAGGCTGCTGTAAACATCGCCATGGTTGCCAGCTCCATTGAGGAGACAACCGCCACCATAAACGAGACATCTAATCATGCTTATCGTGCCCAAAAGGTAACGGAAAAGGCGGTTCAACAAGCCAACAACACATCGACAAAAGTAGAAGAGCTCGGCACATCAGCAAAGGAGATAAACAAGGTGACAGAAACGATTACAGATATTTCCGAACAGACAAACCTTCTTGCATTAAATGCCACCATAGAGGCAGCGCGGGCTGGGGATACCGGCAAAGGTTTTGCTGTTGTTGCCGGAGAGATAAAAGAACTGGCCCGTCAGACCTCTGAAGCTACACAGAGTATTAGAGGGATGATAGAAAGTGTTCAGACAACATCCAAAGGAACAATTAATGAGATTTCACAGATAACCGGGGTTATTAACGAAGGCAATGATATCGTGTCCAGTATTGCTTCTGCTGTTGAAGAACAGTCCTTAACCACAAAAGTGATTGCCGGAAATGTAAGTCAGGCATCTGACGGTATTCAAGATGCAAATAAAAATGTTGAACAGAGTCTGTCTGTTTCTGAAAAGATTGCAGGGGATATTTCCAATGTAAACAACGACGCTGGAAGGATGTTGAAAAGCAGTCTTGAAGTGAATTCAAATGCCGATGACCTAATGACCCTGGCTGGTATGATTCAGGAAATGGTGGATAAGTTTAAAGTCAAATCGGGGAGCGCAGAGAAAAGAGATTAGATAGTAGAAATAAACGCTGGGAGTATACAGATAAAAGGTATTAACCAGTACTTGATTTTACATACAGTGTAAGGTCTCATCGTGTCTTATTTGTTCCCACAATTTTAAATCCGAATAAGAAAGTACCTAAAGTTATTTTATCGCGGAGCGATTGCAGCCTTTCACAGAATTTTTTGTTTTAAAAATTCTGTGAAAATAATTTGTGCCACTTCGTGTAATTCGTGGCGAAATGTCTATGCGGGTCTGCCTGTGATCCATAGCTTTAGCGACGGAGTGCGGCCAAACAATCTTTGCACCTTAGCGTCTTTGCGTGACCAAACGCGCCATCGCTTCCAAGGCCAAGGTGTATCCATGAACACCAAAGCCTGAAATCTGTCCATGGGCGATATCCGCAACCATGGATTTGTGCCTGAACGGTTCTCTTTTGTAAATATTTGAAAGGTGTATTTCTATTATCGGCACGTCAAGCAACAGTAAGGCGTCACGGATAGCTATGCTGGTATGTGTGTAAGCCGCTGGATTGATGACGATGCCTTTGAATTTCCCGGCAGCCTTCTGGATTTTTTCAACAATATCACCCTCATTATTTGACTGAAAGGTTTCTACTGTAAGGCCCAGTTGTTTACCGTCCTTAGCCATATCCTTGTTTATGTCACTTAAAGAAGTACTGCCGTATATTTCCGGTTCCCTTTTTCCCAGGGTGTTAAGGTTTGGGCCGTGAATAACGAGGATTTTGTGAAGGTTGCTTGATTTTTTCATGAGTGTCTCCCTGTTTTGTCGTTACAAGGGGTTATGGCTCAAGTTTCTTACGAAAACTAGCAATGGTTTTTTTATAATCAGCACTTCCGTAAATCGCGGAACCTGCGACAAAAACATCCGTACCAGCAAGAGAAATCTCTTCAATAGTATATTCATTGACACCGCCGTCAACCTGGATCATTGTTGACAGGCCTCTTTCAGTTATCATCTTTTTTACGGCCTGTACTCTGTCCAGAGAGTTTTTTATAAACTCCTGTCCCCCGAACCCCGGATTGACGCTCATGATAACAACCATATCAATATAGTCGAGTATCCATTCAATATTTGAAATCGGAGTGGCAGGGTTGAGCGCAACGCCGGCCATGACACCAGCTTCTTTTATCATCTGAATAGACCGGTTCAAGTGAACCGAGGCTTCAGCATGCACAGCTATTATGGCGGCACCTGCCTTAATAAATTCCGGAATGAACTTATCAGGATCATCAATCATCAGGTGTACATCCAGGGGCAGGGATGTTACCTCTTTCACGGCCTTTACAACCAGCGGACCGATCGTTATGTTCGGCACAAAATGTCCGTCCATAACATCCACATGGATCCAATCAGCCCCGGCAGCCTCAACTGCGGAAACCTCTTCTCCAAGTTTAGCGAAATTAGCGGAAAGTATAGACGGCGCGATTAATTTCATTTTCTTCTGTCCTCCGAAAAAAGTTTATATTAGCCACAGACATATAAAAATTCAAACCGATCAGGTTCATCCAAAAGATGCTGGATACTAGATGCTAGAATTAAAGAATTGAGGAATTAGGAATTATAAAGGCAAAATCCTCCCGCCCAACAGACTTTCATCCAGCATCTAGCATCCAGGATCACGTTTTTTTATTCTTCAACCCTTTACAAATACCCTTCTTATACCTTGACTCAACTCAAGTAAACACAGACTCTACCACGAGTCAAACACCTTTGTTATTACCAGTTCGTCATTTTTATATAAAAACAGAGTTGCTTCAATATTGTTCGGTATGGGCAGCCAAATTTCTTCACCTGGCTTTGCCAAGCTGTCAAAGATATTATTTGAAACACCGCGGCAGTTAAGTGTCGCTCTTATTTTCTGTTGTAAAAAACCGCTCTCGGTTCTATATCGGAAAAGTCTTATACCCTGTGCGCCGATAAGACGCTTGCGGTTTTTTTTGCCGGGCCTTCTGTTAATAACAAGGTTTACCGTATCTCCATCACTCACAGCGTATCCTGCCCTTGGTTCCTGTTCCACAATGATATTTTCAACACGGTTTTTCTTGAATGTTGATTTTATTTCTCCAGGCTCAAGGCTGTTTTCTTCTATCTGCAGTATTGCCTGGTCCAGGGAGAATCCCTTGAGGTCGGGCATTTTATATGCAACAGGCCTTTCTCCCATACTCACCAACAGGTCAACACTTCCATTACGTTTTATCGTCGTCCCTGGACAAGGAACCTGGGCGATTATTTCATCTTTTCGATACCCCTTACTGTAGGTTAATGAAAGAGTTTTATAAAAAAGGTCATTTTCTTCAAGTATAATGCCGGCCTGCTGCAACAGCAGACCTTTCAGGTTTGGGAGCAGAACGGTCGCTTCTCCCTGGGACACCGTCAGTTTCACATCACGTCCTTTTTTAATCTCATACCCAGGTTCAGGTTCCTGATAAATCACGTGGTTTTCCGGGACAACTGCACTGTATTCAGATCCCACGACCTTTGTATTCAGCTCAAGTTCTGATAATATTTTCAGGGCATAATACACATCTTTCCCGGTAAGTTCAGGTACAATAACGGTATCTTCGCTTTTGATCATCAGTGAAAGCGTAAGATAGCCGCTAATGCCAACGACCATGAAAAAAGCAAGCAGTATCGCGGCTGTTTTTAATATTTTTTTTATCATTCGATCCTTTTCAGGCGGGCGGCAAAAAAACCGTCCATATTGTGCAATGAAGGAGATGTAATGAGGAAGCCCTTGTTATTAATTAGAACATTGGCATCCCCCTTAAGTACGCCCGGTTTTTTTTCTATAACAAATTCTTTGTGATTATTCAAAAACGCTTTTATTACATCTCCATTTTCTTCAGGTTCAGTGCTGCAGACCGCGTAAACCATAATTCCGGACGGTTTCACATGATCGGCCAGGTTATTCATAAACAGCACCTGTCTTTCTTTACATCGGGTTAAATTATTTTGCAAGGCCGACCATTTTGTGTCGGGATTTCTGCGCAGAACACCAAGGCCGGTACAGGGGGCGTCCAGAAGGATCCGGTCAAAAAGTGGGGCAGGTTTTTCCGTTATGGGCTGGTTAAAATCCTGCTTGACCGTATTGATGATCGATATACCGAGTCGATCAGCATCTGTTTCAAGCTTTAACAGTTTCCCTTCATCAAGATCAGCTGCTGTGATGCTCCCCTGGTTATTCATCATCTGTGCCATATGACCGGTCTTTCCGCCAAGACCGGCGCACGCGTCCAGGACCACCTCCCCGGGTTTTGGATCAAGCAATTGTGTAACCAGCTGGGCGGCTTCATCCTGTACCTGGAACAGTCCATCCTTGAATTCCTTGAATTCTTCTATCAGGATCTTTGGTCCTGTAAAGCTGAGCCCATCTGGAGAAAAGGATGTTTTTATGATAGTGTCAACGTTTTTACTTAAAGTTTCCAACAGGTTGCTTCTGGGTGCCTTGAGTGAGTTGACCCGGACGGTAATAGGCGGAATAGTGTTAATGGCATCACAGAGCTGGGCGGTTTCTTCTTGGCCCAGCAGCTTAAGCCATCTTTTGATGAGCCATTCTGGGAACGATTTTGTGGTTGCAAGATGACTGATCCGGTTTTTTTTTGGATCAGGAAAACTAACATCATGATATTTTTCTGATGCATTCCGCAAAAGTGCATTAACATAGCTTACGATCCATTTTGGGGCGAATGATTTTGTTAGTTCAACAGAGGTGTCAACCGCAGCTGAGACAGGTACCCTGTCCATAAATATAACTTGAAAGAGCCCGATACGAAGAATAGTTAAAACATCTGGTTCAATTTTTTTTAACCTGGTTTTTGAAAAAAAACTGATAATCCAGTCCAGGCGGGCCTGCCATCTCAAAACACCGTATACAATTGCGTTTGCCAGAGCCCTGTCCCTTTTTGAAAGGTCCTGCACAGAAACCTGTTCAAGGACCCTGTCCAGGGGAAGTCTCTTTTCCCTTACCCTGTTTAAAATCTGGAATGCTGTGCTGCGAGGATCATCGGGCATAATGCTGAATGTCCAACAAATTAACTCACCACAAGAACACGAAGAAAAAAATTCAAGCATTGATGCTCAAAAAGATTCTGAGGTCCCAAAGAAAACGTTTTCAATCTTGAACGAAAAACAACATTCTTTCTTCGTGTTCTTCGTGTTCGTTGTGAAAATTTAATTAGTTTATAATTAACTAAAAACAGTCCCCTCCGGAATGCTTTTACCCTGGAGAAAATCTTTTATTTTGAGGCGTTTGCCGGAGGCGCTCTGGAGTTCCAGTATTGACACTGCTCCTTTATCTGCTGCCACGCGGAGCTCATCCTGGAAGCCTTTAATAACCGTTCCCGGGGCTGCTGCCGCTGTTATCTCCGCGGGTTCAGCCTTGAAAATTTTTAGTCGTTTGTCTTCATGAAATGTAAACGCTCCTGGCCAGGGGGTCATGCCCCTGATAAATGAATCAATCTTTTCCGCCGGCATATTCCAGTCGATCTTTCCGTCTTTTTTTTTCAGCATGGGGGCGAGTGTAGCCAGGGTGCTGTCCTGGGGTGCTGGGACTACTGATCCGGCTTCCATCCCTTCAAGGGTTTTTAACAGAAGCTCTCCGCCCAGGACTGCCAGCCGGTCATGGAGCGAGGCGGATGTGTCGTCAGGCAGGATCGGTTCTGTCTGTGACATGAGAATGTCCCCTGTGTCCATCCCTGTGTCCAGGAGCATGGTTGTGACGCCTGTCTCTTTTTCCCCGTTTATCACCGCCCATTGTATGGGGGCCGGGCCCCTGTATTTTGGAAGGAGGGAGGCGTGAATGTTTACGGCTCCCCGGCCGGGAATATCCAGAAGGTTCTGCGGGAGGATATGGCCGAAAGCCACAACCACGAACATGTCAGGGGCAAGTTTTTTAATTTGTTCTACAAAGGTGTCAGTTTTAACGGTTTCAGACTGGAGAACGTCAAGGCCAAGGGCCATTGCAGTGGTTTTAACCGGAGGCGGAGTCAGTTTCTTTCCCCTCCCCTTTGGGCGGTCCGGCTGTGTCACCACCAGAGCAACGTTATAGCCGCTATTATTCAGGGCTTCCAGGGACGGCACCGCGAAAACCGGTGTGCCCATAAAAATTATTACCGGTTTTTTTTTCACTCTTTTTTCTGTTTTTTCTTTACCTTGCGTTTATAGAGACTTCTCTTCAGGGAACTGATCCTGTCTAGGAAAAGAACCCCTTCAATATGATCGATTTCATGCTGAAGAACTACAGCCAATACGCCATCGGCTTCAATGCATATGGGATTCCCTTCTTTATCGAGCCCTTCAACAACACAGGATTCCGCGCGTTTTACATCTGCCCTTAATTCAGGCACACTCAGACAGCCCTCGTTCTCAGAGTTAAGTTCACCTTCTGTTGATATGATTTCAGGATTCAAAAGCGCCTGAAAATCCCGCGACTCCCTGTCCTCGGAAATGTCATAAACAATTATTCTTTTATCAATACCGACCTGGATTGCGGCCAGGCCCACGCCAGGCGCTTCATACATGGTTTCCGCCATGTCATTTATCAGCTTTCGAGTCGCGTCATCAATATCTTCAACCTGTTTTGAAACACGCCTTAAGCTTTTATCCGGATATGTAACGATGTCGAGTATGGCCATGTTAAGCCTGTTTCATTGGTTATATTTGTTTTATAGGTCTCATTGGTTTTAATAATGATGGAAACCAATTTTATTTGGTCAGGTTATGAACCTGCCCCTACACCTTTATTATTATAGTCAATCTGCAGAATGTTCACCCCTATAATAAATGCTGATACAAATCCCATGATTATACAGGGTATCATCTGTGCTACGTGGTTTGTCAAGGTAAAGCCGAAGGCCTCCTTGGACTGAATCCCGAACAGGGCCAGGGCAAAAACTCCACCTGCTTCCCACAGACCCCAGAAACCAGGGACAGAGGGGAGGGCGATAAAAAGACAAACGATGATCATAACAGCAGCCATCTCATAGAGCGTAAGATCAATGCCCGGGCATCCAAAAGCCAATAACTGATATGAAATAATTGCCAAAAACCAGACAAAAAAAGACAGCACAAAACAGATGCATATTTGTTTTGGGTTCTTTATAAGAGCAAAACCGGATGTAATGTCTTCTTCAATAATGCGCACCAGCAAAGGACAGACTCTGTTTTTTATAAAGTCTCTTACTTTTATATTACAAAAGAAAAAAAGATATGGGATCAACCCGATAATCCAGAGAATCCTTTTTCTTGTAGATTTAATACTCACCAAAATGATCCCCGCAAGAAGCGCAACACAGACCAGTATCAAGCCCTTAAATAATGATTCAAGCTCTTCCTTGTTAAGGTGGATATCACCAAAGACAGTGTCAAGGTCAGGATCTATGGTTACAAATGAAAGGGTAATGGCAAAAAGAAAAATAATCATTATAATATCAAACAGCCGTTCAGCAGCAACTGTTGCAAGCCCGGCAGTGTAGGGGACACCACTGTTTTTCATAAGGATAGCGGGTCTTGCAAATTCTCCTGCCCTTAAGGGGAGAATGCAGTTGATGGTAAAACCTATCATCATAGGATGAAATGCACTCCAAAAACTTATTTTTTTCGATGATTCCAAAATGATTTGCCACCTGTAAACCCTGACAAAGAAGCTTACTACTCCGGCAAGCATAGAGGGGATGACCCAGAAATAGTTTATGGTAGTGATATATTCAATAAAGCCGGAAAAAGGAACATTCCTTAAGGCCAAATAAAGGGCAATGGCAGACACAACTATTCCGATGATAAGAGAGATGGTTTGTTTCTTTTTCATAAACTGATTGTCTCACCACAAGAGAACGATGAATTAAAAGCGGTTGTTTTGTATTTTTATGTGTCTAATTGGCTTTGACAATGATGTTAAAAAGTCCAAAAGGTATATTCTTTCTTCGAGTTCTTCGTGAGCTTCGTGGTGAAAATGTTTTTTTGTCAATGTATATGCGTCAGTCGAGAATCGTGCGTGCTTTTTCAATGTCCCTGTTGATCTGTTCAGACAGTTCGGAAATGCCGGAGAACTTCTTTTCATCCCTAAGCCGGCTGACAAAATTAACCCGTATGGACTGACCGTAAATATCTTTATCAAAATCAAGTATATGAACTTCTACTGTAAACTGGTGGTCGTCAAAGGTCGGGCTGTATCCAATATTTGCCACACCTTTATATACATCAGAACCGTGTTCCACAGTAACCGCGTAAACACCGTTTTTCGGGGAAAGCTCATCCTGGAGTAGAATATTTGCCGTGGGGAAACCGAGCTCCCTTCCTCCGCGGTTGCGTCCCCTGGCAACTGTGCCTCTGATCTGGTAATACCTGCCGAGCTGCGCCTTAGCAGCATCCACCTGGCCGTCCATAACTGTCTCCCGGATAATGGTACTGCTGATGCGGTTTTCAGCCGTACCCATTGCTTTCTGCCAGTCCCCGGTAATCACCTCAAAACCAAGCTTTTCACCGTATGTCTTTAAAAACGCCACGTTCCCTTTGCGCTCTTTTCCAAAGGTATAATCCTCACCAGTGATGATCGCTTTCATGCCAATCCGCTTTACCAGAAGGTCTTCAACAAATTTTTCCGCGGTCATGGAAGCAAATTCCCTTGTAAACGGGATGCAGATCAGCACATCAATACCTGTCTGTTCAATCAACTCCATCTTCTGTTCATACATGGTAATATGCGGAAGCTGCCCGCTTTCCTGCAGGACTTTTACAGGATGGGGATTAAAGGTAATGGCCACAGATGTGCCGTCTATGCTTTTGGCTTTTTCAATTACCGTGCTAAACAGATACTGGTGTCCTTTGTGAACACCATCAAAATTGCCGATGGTCACAACAGCATTTTTAAACGGTTCTTCAATAGCGTCAATGTCTCTAATTAATTCCATTTTCTCCTTTTCTCATCACCACATTCTCCTTGACAGAAAATATAAATCAATATACATAAATTAACCTAAAAATTAAAGCAATTATTTTTTGCTGTTATTTTAAGTGTTTTTTGCCGAAGTGGCGGAACTGGTAGACGCGCTAGGTTCAGGGTCTAGTGGGCGTATGCCTGTGCGAGTTCGAGTCTCGCCTTCGGCACCATTTTAAAAAGGCTTACAGGAATCTCCCGTAAGCCTTTTTTATTTGTTGTGGTTATATTTCTGGATTTAAAAGAAAATCAACTAGATTATTCCTTTGAATACCTTCAAAGTCAGTTCCAAATACAGTATCCATGCTGATAACATATTTAGGGTAATTATCCTTTATCTGTTTTAAAACCGAAAATTCCCTTTCAATTGTTTCGGGAGTTGTGAGCAGATAAGCAACCTGGACGTAAATTTTCCTGTCTTCTTTTTCTGCTATGAAATCAATTTCTTTGTTTTCAAATTTTCCTATATGAAGCTGATATCCTCTTCTTTTCAGCTCCAGATATACAATATTCTCAAGCAGGCCTGAAATATCTTTTTCTTTATAACCCAGCAAGGCGTTTCTTAAGCCAATATCTCCCATGTAATATTTTTCATGAAGCGCAAGCCGCCGCTTCCCCTTTACGTCATACCTTGTAACTTTGTGCAGTGCGAATGTGGATAAAAGGTACGAAACATAATTCTGTACGGTTTCAATACCAACATTCATTTTTTGAGATTTCATATAGTCGGATATTTTTTTTGCTGAAAATATATTCCCGACATTATCAAAAATATACTGTGTTATTTTTTCAAGTAAATTTACGTTACGGACATTGTTCCTCTTTATAACGTCTTTAAGTAGTATTGTGCTGTAAAGCGAATTAATATACTGATAAATGACTTCTTTATTAAATTCAAAATGATGGATTGCTGGAAATCCTCCGAATGTTAAATAATTTGAAAACTCGGTATTGGTATCCATATTTTTTTCATCCCTGAACAATAAAAATTCTTCAAAGCTTAAGGTATAGACAGGAAACTCAATAAATCTTCCGGAAATTAGCGTTGATATTTCAGATGAAAGAAGATGCGCGTTAGAACCGGTTATATAAATATCGATATCACCTCTAGCAAGGAACGAAGTAATTGCTTTTTCCCATTCAATTACTTCCTGTATTTCATCGACAAAAAGATATTTGTTTCCCTGAACCGGCTTGAAAAAACCTTCTACATATTCATTCAGATCCCGGTAATTTTTTATGAAATCAAAATCCAGGGATTCTTTATTAATATAAAGGAAACTTCTTTTTTTCTCTTTTTGCTGCTCAAGTTTTTCAATAATCAACTTTAACAGGCAGCTTTTACCCGCACGCCGCATTCCTGTAATTACTTTAATAACAGGTTTATCAACAAAGGGGAGGATTTTTCCGAGATATAAGTTTCTTGTATGCATGATTCTTGTCGGCTTTTTTAAATAAGTTTTCGTTATATCGAAAACTTATCAAATAATTAATAAAAGTCAAGCTTTATCATGTAATTTGTTTGAATGCTTTTACGAATAGATCCTTCAAGCAAAAAATACAGAACTGTTAAGTTCTGCCCTTCGTGGTAAACCATGGTAAATAGGTGTATATAGGGTGCGAAATCGAGTAAAAAACTAGCACTTTTCTAAAACCACTATCAATAATTGCAGGCTGTTATTTGTCTCCTCGTAATCTCGCCTTCGGCACCATTTAACAAGGTCTGCAGAGATTTTTTTGCAGGCCTTTTTGTTTGTCTCTGTCATTCCCGCGGAGCATGTTCTCGACCTGATCGGGGAGCGGGAAACCAGTTGTTGCCTTAAACGGTCGATTTTGCCACCAAAATTAGTCGTTTAAGGTCAAAAAACCTATTACCACAAAATCCCGTTGGATTTCAGGTCAATTATCCTATCTTTCAAAATTTTTGGATAATCCGGAGTACACACAAGCTTTTTAAAC
>JANQFQ010000073.1 GCA_028277765.1 Desulfobacterales bacterium | reverse complement strand
CTATAAGTGCATAACTGATACCACCATGCTGCTTGCCGTTAAGATATACCTTGACCGGCTTGCTCTGTGGTACAATACAGCCGATCCTTTCCGAAATATCATATGCCAGCACATTTAAATAATTATACCCTCCCCTACTTTCATCATGTACAACAATGTGTTTAAGGGGTTCACAAGATTCATTAAACAGAATACCTGGCTTAAAAGACTCTGTCCCGTATATCTTCCTGAAATACAATCTGAGCGCTGAACGCTCCTTGCCCCCATGCACTCTGACACCTACACCTGTAGCAAACCGAAGTTCACTTTTATCATAATATGAGACAAAGCATGGTTTTTCCCAATTCCTCCCTTTTTGCAGGTAATTGGAGAATATACCTGATGATGGATCATAAAGGTCAACATCATCAATAACTATCGACAGCAGGGGGATCCCATCGGCAATATCCTTTTTATCCATGATAACACTGCTCGGCATCTCTTCCTGTTTCAGTTTTCTATCCTCTTCCCAGTCCTTCCTGTAGGTGAGACGGGATGACTCCATCGTGAACATTCTGTTCACTCCAGAAGTATCTGGAAACCTTGTTTTATCATCCGGGACAATATACTTCAGGCCAAGTTTCTGAAAAATTTGCCCTGTTTTCCCAAAATTGAGTAAAGGCGATGGTATCGACCGATCCTGAAGCTTTTTCTCCAAAGGATCAAACATCTCCGATTGCTCAAGATATATACCAATCATCAAAAAAAATAATAACCCGATGATTACTGGCAAGGATGATAAAATTGGTGTTTTAAACATTTGAACATTCTAATTTTGGATTTGTTTCGTATTTCGAAATTCGGATTTCGGATTTTTTAATATAGTAGGTTGAGCCGACTTGCTCTTGTTGGGTTGAACATCTTAACCCAACCTACAAATTTAGTTTTATAGAACAAAAAATTTCAAAGGCGAAACCCAACAAATGCACTTGCTAAATTATTTACATTTAATGAAATGTGACCAACTATAGTAGGGTGGGCTATGCCCACCAAATAAGTCAGAATATATCATTAATCAGCAGATGGTGGGCACAGCCCACCCTACGAGGATAAACCAGCATCTCACATCCGGTATCTAGCATCTAGCTCAAATCTCCCCCTGCCGGTTAAAAAAAACATTCGTCTTGATGCCGGCAGCCATATCTTCCAGCCCAGCCTGAATATCAAGAAGCCGGTTTTTATCTAAATGGACAAAACTATAGGAAACAGCTGTGTCATCCTGATTTTCAAGAATACTTTCGATCTTTCCTTCAGGCAGTTTTTCTTCAAGAAAATCGAGTATCCGTGAAGCATGCACCCTATAGTCTCCTGATGGGATTGTCGTCAGAATCATGCCGTCGTTTAATCTCCCTTTTAGTATGTGGGGACCATGTTTCAGTATCACCAGCCCCACACAGGCGATCGCCAGCAGGATAGCCAGGAACAACATGTTAAATGTTGCACAGCAGATGGATGTAGCAATCACCAGCATGATAAATCCGATCTCTTCCGGCTCTTTAATCGGAGTTCTGAAACGGACAATGGAGAGGGCACCAAGAAGGCCGAGGGATAAAGGTAGAGAAAACTGTATGCAGATAAAAATTGCTGTTACCGCGACACCAAGCATTGGAAACGCTCTGTGTATCTGGCTTCCGGTGGCCCTGTTTTTATAAAACTTAAGGTAAAGATAGGAAATAAACAAGGCAGAGATAAGCGATATAAACATGACGGTAATAAATGGTACCACCCCGATCTCTTCCATTGACAGGCTTTTAAATCCCTTCATAAATATTGAATAAAGTTTTTCCTGCATCATCGTGTCTCCTTGTCTGAATTAATCTTTTTTTTACATCTTGTAAGCATGTTATTCTTTACAATTTTCTATCATCCAGTATTCCCGCTAAACAACAGCAGAATATACGTTTATACCTAACCAGCATCTAACATCGTAGGTTGGGTTGAGCTGACTTGCCCATGTTGGGTTGAACACATTAACCCAACCTACGAAATCAATTGTCTACGGAACAGGAAGTTTCAAAGGCGAAACCCAACAAACGCTCTTGCTAAATTATTTACATTTAATGAAATGTGACCAACTATCGTAGGGTGGGCTATGCCCACCAAATAAGTCAGAATATATCATTAATCAGTAGATGGTGGGCACAGCCCACCCTACGAGGATAAACTAGCATTTAGCATCTATTTTATCCACTCTCCACTATCACGTATTCATCCTCTTAATCTTTTTATAACACGCCCCATATTTTGAAAAAGATGCTTTCTTTAGCCCCATATCCGTCAACATATGCAGCGCATAAGGAAGTTCAGTAACATGTCCTTTTATTTCAAAAACCGCCGTCTGGAGCCTGGATGGATTAAAACATGACAGCATCAGCCGGTTGACCCTGGGGGCTGAAATATCATAATCAAAACATATCCTTGCTCTTGATGCCGGTTCAATAAAACGAAACCGCTTATAACTTATTTGAAAAACAGGATACAGAGGCTTTTGAAAACTAAAGTTTTCTGAATAAAGTAAATACGGGAGCCTAAGCAGTTCCGGAGAACACAGGTCCATGGCTGCAAGGGTATTGCCGGAGTAATCGGTTTCAACTCTCAGTTTTTCCCTCCTGGCACCTGTTTTAAATTTTGCCTCAGCAAAAGAACGTTTAAAATATGTCCTGCGTTCGATATCAGCGTACCAGCGGACCCTGACCTTTGTCTTTAAATAGTCTGAGTTTATTTTTTCAGCCAACAGATCCCAGTTCCGAGTATCATAATAGATGCTCGATACCGTTCCTGCTGGAAACTCAGGGTCTGAACCGCAGGTCCGCTTAAGCCATCCAATAACCTGCTGCGAATGGGTATTGTTGATGACAAATTTAAGTTCATGCACTGGGCTGTTATTTTTTTGATGTTGAACCATTTTTATTCATAAGGTGCTATTGTCCCTTTGAAAAAGGACCATCACCCGCTCTTTTCCGCATTTCATCAGCGTTTTATGCGTGAGTATATCTATATTGCGGAACAATCTGTTTTCGTTCAGACGGGCTTTAACCGCACCAACATCTTCACCTTCGTTCCCTTTTAAAAAAACATATTTCCAGGGGATACGCGATAAATACTGAGCCGGATCTATTGTCTCCGGTTGATTCAGACAAAAAAGGATGCTGTCATCTTCCTGTTTAAAACATGAAGGGATGTCCTTTAAAAAATCTGTTTCCTGGGAAATCATATCCACACTGTTCATTGTAAACCTTGTTGCTCCTAAGCTGAGCATTAGTTTTGTTCCAACTTTAACGACAGACTTCCTATCCCAACCTACGCCCCACCTAGCACCATTGATCAGTGCGTTATATACCATCAGGCCCGGACCGCAACCGATATCATACACGACTTTTCCTTTTACTGAGACACTCGCTTCTGCCATCATCTCAGTCGCAAGTGCCCAATGTTGCTGTATTGGCTGGTTAATGATGGATGATAAATCATGAGCGCATCTGGATAAAATGCTAGCGGCCTGTTCTCCGGTTGTCTCTTTTTGATTAACGATACCAATATCGTTAAGTGCCCTTTCAATAATCTTGTCTTCATTCAGGAGCATGAACCCCTGGAAATCAACATACACAGCCCGCCCGTCTTTTTTACTGTAGATTAGGTTTCCGTTGCAGTCAGGAGCTCTGAAATCCTTTATCCTGTCCAATCGGTCGCTAATAGCAGCGATTTCTCGGGTCTTCATCAACTCTGTAATGGTTTCAATAAACTGTGTATAATCATTCTCCCTTAATTCTTTACCGCCCGCATGTTGAACTATGTAGCAGGTTAACGCTCTTTGTTGCGTGTTTAATACGGCAAGGTCGTAAACTTTTATTCCAATGTTTTTGTTATACAGATAATTCGCCACTCTGACCAATGAAACCGGAGAAGGGGTCAGAATTCTTTTTAAAATATACCCTATGGTAAACCGGACCAAAGGATTGGTATATCTTGCCTTGTGAGGCGGGCTGAAGTCTTTTAATATCTTAAGACCTGCATCTTCAGGATAATTTATTTTTAGAAATCGGAAATGTTCATGCAGCGGGTCTTGGGGTGGAATATAGAATGTCCACATCCCTTCACTATAATCCAGCTGTTTATTATCAAGCCATAATCTGAATTCATCCGGGGTTTTAACATCTAATGATGTTTCCTCAAATGCTGATATGGTCTGAAGACCGAGGAATGCGGAACAGTTCTTCCTTTTTAATGTATAAAATATTTTGTCGGTTACCACGGCATGACATAAAAATCTAATTTCAGCAAAACAGGAATGAAATAATATAAGGGTTTTCTCTAATCGCGGGTAATCCCTGATCGATTCCCTGATTCGTTTAAAAATCATTACAGATATGTTTTGTTAATTGTTGCTGATTCCTGCGACCGCGTTTTTCCACATGTCATACCTTTTTGATGCGAGTGCACTTGATGATACTTCATTCTCCGCGTAAAGCAGAGCCCGTTTCCGTATAGCTTTTTTTTCTTCCTCGGGCATGTTCAGGAGCCTGCTGATGGATTTCGCAAGTTCTTCCGAATCTCCTCTTTTAACGATCTCCCCGATTTCCGCTTCCCTGATGAACAGGTTATCAACCACGTCACATGCCAAAACAGGCAGGCCACAGGCCAGGTACTGTGGAATTTTCTGGGAATATGATGCGTCAAAACCGCCGTTCTTGATCTGCATGGTTTTCAATGTCAGATCAGCCGCTATGTCACATGCATGAAGATAGTCAGGGACAGCGTCATAAGGGACTTGTCCCGTAAAAATGACACGATCCGTAACTCCTTCCTCCATGGCAATCTTTTCAAGCTCCGCCCGGTACGTGCCATCACCTACGAACACAGCCCCAACCCTGCCTTCCGTTTTGATAAGTTTCAGGCTCCTGATGACCATATCAAGATTCCTGAAATCTTTTAATGATCCAGCAAATCCAATAAGATGATCAAACATCTCAAGGCCGATTTTTTTTCTCTTTTCTTCTCTGCTACCTGGCATAAAACGGTTGATATTTACGCCGTTCGGAATAATTTTTAGTCTTTCCTCTGGAATTCCAAACATTGAATTCAGCCATTTTACATAGGCCACACTCACCGTGTCAGCCACAACGCACTTTCTAATTGCCGCCCTGAATAAAGGGAACATCACAGCATTGAAAAGTTTTCCCTTCCAGGTTATTTTCCCTGAAAAACCGGCAAATGCAGCGTATTTCGCAAGGGTTTTCAGCATAAGAGGAACCCTGAAACAGGTTGAAAGCATCAGCGGAACCAAAGGAGTCTGTCCAAGACGTACCACAAGTATGTCAAAACGTCCTGTACGTCTTAATTTCAATGCAATGGAAAAAATATTTTTCAGATATACTGGATACCATAGCAGGCTGTACTGCTTAATAGCAAACGCATGCTCATTCCTTTCATCAAAGTGCTTTTCCGGAGAAACTGGTCGGGGCACAATACAGGTGATCTCATCTCCATATGCATCATTCAGAGAGCTGACAAATTCTCTTTCATTGATCCCCGGACCATTATCAATTGAGATGTCATATTCGGTAATATAAACGAATTTACTTTTTTCCTCAGGCATTACCCGGTTGCTCCAATATTAATAATTCATTGTTCGGATGACGTTATCCAGCATCCCATTTAACTTTTTTTTCTCCTCAACACTAAACTCCTCTTTCCACCGTCCAGTATTAGACTTACTGAGATCAACCGTCATCAGGTTCTCTTCAAACGGCAAATCAATAAACTCGCACACTGTTTTAAGAACCGTTTCAGTGTTGGCAACCAAATCCTCCAACTTGAATTCAGTATAACCATCTTCCTGGAGTTCTTTCTTAATTGAAAACCACCGTTCGATAATTGAAAGATACCACTTTACAGCTAGATCTACCGTTGACGGTGTCCACCGCTGCCGGATACAAGAGGCAACAACATCCCTTGGATCACGCAAAACATGGATTAATTTCGCGTCCGGCACCATCTCAAATAGTTCTTTTGCGAACAATATGTTCCATGTATTATCCTCCACAAACACGTCTTTACCCGTACTTGTTAAAAGACCGCCGATTACAGTATAAATATAATCTCCCAGGATCTGAGCGATTTCTTTACTATCTCTGTATCGTGAATGATATATAGTGTAACCGCATCGGTAGCCTTCAGCACCTGGCCAGCATCCACTGTATTCAAACTCTTTCAAATTGTTTATCAAGTTATCCGAGTGCGTTTCAAATTCCGGCAGCCATCTGTTCAACTCCCAGTCCGCGTATGGTGGAGGTGTAATTTTTTTTCCGGTTTTATCGTAAAATTTTAGGATCCGTGAAAACAACCTTTCAAAAAAACTTTTTTTTGAAAGGTTCTTCAGGAAAGCTTCAAGTTTTTTAATCTTATGGTCCGCCATAAACGGCGACCAGGTTGATGTGATACTGTTATAAAAATCGACGATCCCCTCAGGATCTATAATAAACCGGTATTCAAAAGGGAGTGACACGACCATTGAATGCCGTATAAAAATCTCTTTTGTAATGTTTGTTCCAGACCTACCGGTCCCGCTTATGAAAACAATCTTCATCTGTTATTACCTGACGATCCATCTTATAGCTTGAAATGCTTCTGCGTATTCTTCGGAAATCTGTAAACCCCGGTAAGTTGCCAGTCCTGTAACTACTTTTTTCGTAGAATAAAACCGGTGTCCCTGGGATTTATATTCTTCGATAGCCTCAATTTTTTTATCAATCTGTTGCTGGTTGACAACACAAAAACACGTGGTCTCAAATGAGAAATTGTTCCACATGAATTCATAACCGAGTATAGAACTTTTTTTAAATGCCCGCCTCCCTTCTTCAAAAACAGTACTATGATCCTGGTGTATATCAAAACAGGACGGCATAAATATCAAGTCAGGCTTTATCTCCCTGTCAATGACAACCATATCCTCCAGGATCTCCTGGCGGTGGGAATAAAACTTTCTTACCGGATATTTTTTTACAATCAGATTTTCCTGTTTTATACCGAGTTTTTTTATTGCCTCTTTGACTTCAATTTCAAGAATATTTTTCGGAAATCCTTCTGGAACCGATTCTTCACAAATTGAAAAAGCAGCGTAATAGACATCCTTTCCCTGCTCAACAAATTTTGCTATGGATGCGCCGCATCCTAATTCGCCGTCATCAGTATGCGGCGCAATGACCAGTATACGATGTTTATCAGCTATCACAATCCCTCCTTGATCTGTACATTTATTTAATGACTGCACAAATCTTCATATAACATTTTCCATTTTCGTGCGTTCTTTCCCCAGCTTGCCATATCTGATACAACCGGCTGGTTCAGCTTACACGTCTCCTTATAATCATCATAGTTTTTTAAACAATCAGCAATTTTTGGCCCCACTCCATCAGCACTGCTGACTTTGAACAAGACAGCTCCTTTGCTTTCAAATATTTTATAGGGAAGCCAGTCTCCGGTAATGATCAAATTTTCAGCGAACATTGCTTCCTGCATTGAGCCTGACAACTGATCCGTTATCTGGACATGGACCATAACGTCAGAAATCAACCGTAACCGGGCCACATCTTCCTCACTCATAAATTCTTTGAAAACATGATAATTGATCTCGGAAGAACGCAAGAGTTTTTCAATCTTCGGTATAAGTTCCCGGTCGCCATAGGTTATCGGAAAAGCAAAAACAACATTACCTGGAAGGTCACTGGATACAGATGATATAGACCGGATTACCGCTTCATGCTGCTGTGACTTCTTGGCATTATATCCGCATGTAACAATAACATCATCACGCCTAAAACCCATTTTTTCTTTTGACAGATCACGTTTTTCTTCTTCTTTAATTTTCGATATCGCATCTAGAATTGTAAGACCAAATCTGTATATACATGTTTTATCTCTATATTTATCCCGGTAGAATTCCTGAAAATCTTTTTCAGCTTCTTCATTATTAAACGTAATTCGATCTGCTAAATCATATATGGCAGTGTGTGATTCCCTTACCTTTTTGCTCGCGCGAAAATAATCAGATCCCCATACTGTGGCAACTAGATAATTCGAAATACTCAGTATGCTATCAAGCAGAGGTATATAACGCGTATTTATTGAATGGATATTGCATATATCATACTTTGTTTTAAGATTGTTAATAAACCTTCTTAAAGCATATTTGCGATTGATATTAGTTAACTTCGGAATACCGTCGATATTGGGCAAAATCGAGTTCAACTTCTTTTTGGTATTATTTACATAGTCAACATGAATTAGTTTTTTACAGTCCAACAATTCAACTTCAACATCCAGTGCTATAAGATTTGATGCCAGGTTATTTGTGTAAACAGACTTTGAACTGCCTAGAAGAAGTACTTTCATTTTTTCTCTATCCAATTATTTATCAAATGGCAGGAATTCAGACCTTCGTGCTTTAAATATTTCCACTGATTCTTCATAATCATTGATACGCCCGATATCAAGCCAGTAATAATCCCCCTGATAACATTTAACCGTTTTATTCTCCCGCTTAAGCGCCATAATCAAATCGGGTAGATCCATTTTTTCATTTTTGGGGACATATTCAACGACTTCCCTGTTGAGCACATAAATACCAGTACTGACCATATAGCTGTAAACCGGTTTTTCGACATAATCGACAAGCTCTTCTTTTTCAATCTCAAGTACTCCCAGATCAATTTTAATATCCTGCTTATACGCTGAAAGCGTAGCATCACTTTTTACGTTTACATGATATTTGAACAGTTCATCAAAATTTAATGTCGTCAGAAGATCACCATTTAAAACAAGAAAATGTTCCTCAAGATTGTTAATAAGGCTTAACGGGCCTGCCGTACCGAGCATCTTATCTTCCATCGAATATTTTATATTTAATCCCAGCTTTTCACCATTTCCAAAAAACGTCATAATAAGCTGCGCCAGATGGTTCACAGCCAGTATAACATCTGAAAAGCCATAGTACTTTAACTGCCGCAATACAATTTCAAGTATTGGCAAATCATCAATAGGCATAAGCGGTTTTGGTATAGCTGTTGTAAACGGTTTAAGCCTTGATCCTTTACCACCGGCAAGTATTACTGCCTGCATTCTATTGCCTCCATTAAATTTTTATACATTATATATATCGCTTTTATAACGATGTAGATTGTCACTCTCCCTGAACCAGGCGATTGTTTCAGTAAGCCCCTGTTTAATACTATATGAAAGCTTCCAATCTGTAAGTTCCTTAATTATTTTGTTACTCCCCAAGAGTCTTTCAACCTCACTCGCTTTTGGTCGAATCCTGGCTTCATCAGAAATGATAACCGCATCAGGATTTATCAGTTCTATTATTGTTTCTGCAAGTTCACCGATAGAAATTTCACTCTGGGTAGCGATATTTATTTCCTGCCCTACAGAACTGTTAGACCTGGCAAGTTCAATAAAACCCTGGACCGTATCCTTCACATAAACCAGGTCTCTAGTTGGATGAAGGTCGCCAAGTTTAATTTCTTTAGCACCTGATAGTAGCTGTGTAATAATTGTTGGAATAACCGCTCTCGCTGATTGACGTGGGCCATACGTATTAAACGGCCTTACAATGGTTATGGGGAGTTCAAAACTCCTGAAAAAAGATTCTGCAATCCTGTCCGCGCCGATTTTGGTCGCGGAATATGGAGACTGTCCCTGGAAAGGATGGTTTTCATCAATCGGAACATACTGTGCTGTACCGTAAACCTCTGAAGTTGATGTCACAAGAATTTTTTCACAAGCTATATCCCTTGCAGCTTGCAAAACATTCAAGGTGCCTTTGATATTTGTATCAACGTAACTTTCAGGTGAATAATAACTATATGGAATACCGATAAGGGCCGCAAGGTGTAAAACCACATTAACATCCTTCATCGCGTTCCTGACACTGCCAGCATCACGAATATCCCCTATAAAAACTTCAATTTCATTAATGATATCTTTATGTAACGTATCAAGCCAACCCCATGTGTTAAATGAATTGTAATGCACGAATGCTCTGACATCATAACCGAGTTCATGCAGCGTTTCAACCAAATGACTTCCGATAAAACCAGCTGAGCCTGTCACAAGAATTTTTTTCCCTTTTAACTCCATAAATTCACCCTCTCTTAAATGCAGGACTTCTAGCTTGACACTACTCCACGCAATCTTGATATTTTCTTCTTTATCTGGATGAGTATTAGCATTATCCTGTTTAACAACATACTTTTGTATCTCATGTATAGATTGTTTTCATATTTGATCTTAATTAAAGAATTCAGTGTCTTGTAGTATTTTTTTTTGATAAGTATATTTTTTAAGTCATCATACAGGCTAATCGCTTCCTCCCTGATGAAGCCAAGCGCCCAGATATAAAATGTTTCAACATTTTTTTTGTGTTCTTTTTCCATGGCAATGCTTTCCTGCTCCATATGACGTCTGGACTTGATCAGGACATCAGGCATATATTTAAAATCAAAACCAGCCTTTGCAATCCGCAGCCACATTTCAATATCTTGTGTGGTTTTGAGGTCCTTGTTAAAGTTCCCCACTTTTTCAAAGCATATTCTGGGTACTAGGAGTGAGCACCCGCCAATACAAGTTGAGAGGACAGAAATATATTTATGTTTTAAGAGATTGGGTTTAATTCTTGATAATTTAATTTTTTTTGAGTTTTCATCAATAATTTCACTCGCACAAAAGAGCATGACATCTCTGTTCTCTTTTTCAGAAAGATACTGAATCTGTCTTTCAACTTTATTCGGGTAATAGACATCATCATGACTCAGCCATGAAAAATAGTCACCAGTCATCTGCTCAATGCCCATATTCAGAGCAGTAGCAACACCGCCATTCTCTTTATGATAATAGCGGATCTTGTCACCGTATGATTTCGCGATCTCATCTGTTTTGCCGTCATCCGTGGAACCGTCGTTTATAACGATAGTTTCAATATTTTTATATGTCTGGGCAAGAGCACTATCGATAGCTTCACGCATGTAATTTAAACCGTTATATACTGGAATAACAATTGAAACTTTTGGCTTAAATGACATCCTATCTCCATTTATAACCGAGGATAATATTCACGACCGTCCCACTGACATTTTCCACAAGATATTCCAAAGGGGGCTCCCAATCACATCCCTGCTTCAGGGCTGTCTTTACGCAGGAAAGAATCATGTCTGGTTCACATCCGCTCAATATGCTGCTTCCGGATTCAATGGTTTCAGGCCGTTCCGTCACATCCCTAAGGGTCACACTCGGCACCTGGAAAATACAACACTCTTCCTGTACGGTTCCTGAATCAGTCAGTGTACACATGGCCTTTTGTTCGAGATGAACAAAATCAAAAAGGCCCAGCGGTTCAATGGCCCTCACATCCCCTTTTTCAATATCTTTACCCTGCTTATCCAGCTGATTCCTGGTTCTTGGATGGAGACTGCAGACCACGGGCACGCCATAGGACTTGCTTAACCGGTTAAATGCTTCAATGTAGCATGACAGCCGTTTCGGTACATCAACATTCTCTTCACGGTGAAGAGTCACTAGGAAATACTGTTTATCTTTTAAGCCAAGCTTCTCTGTCACACTGCTTGATGCAATCTGGTCCGCATAATGATCAAGCACTTCCTTTATGGGATTGCCGGTCACATATACACGCTCACCCTGTATCCCCTCACGCAGCAAATTTGCTCGGCTTCGTTCAGTATACGGCATGAGTATATCACTTGAATGGTCTATGATTCGTCTGTTCACCTCTTCAGGCACTCTGTCATCATAGCACCGGTTACCCGCTTCCATGTGATAGACAGGTATTCCCATCCGTTTGGCAGAAATTGCTGACAGGGAGCTATTTGTGTCACCAAGAAGAAGGAGCCGATCAGGTTGTTCATCAGCCAGTATCCGTTCACTCTCTTTTAAGATAATGGCAACCTGTCCCATTAGGGTTTCTGATTTGCATGCCAGCACATGGTTCGGCTGTCTGACTCCGAGTTCGTCAAAGAATACCCCATATAATGTCCGGTCATAATTCTGCCCCGTATGCACCAGCACGTGGTCACAAAGGCTGTCAAGTGCCGGGATAATTCTGCTCAAGCGGATGATTTCCGGGCGGGTACCCAGGATTGTCATTACTTTCATTTTAAAAACTCCTCTTCACCGTTAACACCCTGTTCTACCATAAGGTTATATTTTTCCAGCAATGCCACAGTTTCCTTAAATGTCATCACTGTATCTTTTGAGCTGTATTCTCTCTCAAGAGGTTTGTCATCTTCTCCTCGCACAAGTTCCGGAAGCATCGGTTTTATTGCCATATAATCACCGCGTTCATATGTATGCCAGGCTTCTTCGTCTGATACCATAATTTCATGCACCTTTTCACCAGGTCGTATGCCGGTGGTTTTCATTGGAATATTACGATCCCCGATCAGTGCCTTCGCTACATCAACAATTCTTGATGAACCGACTTTCGGTACATACGTCTCTCCAGGATAAGCACCTTTCATGGCAGCAAAAATCGTATCCACTGCCCGTTCAAGGGGAAGCAGAAATCGGGTCATATCTTCGGTCGTTATTGTAACCGGCCCACCGTTTTTTATCTGCTCATGAAATAAGGGAATGACAGAACCGCGAGAAGCAAGAACATTTCCATAACGTACGCAAATAAAACGTGTCTTTGGTACGGTAATGTTTGCAGAGATGAACACCCGTTCCTGTATAGACTTTGTCATTCCCATTACATTAACAGGTTTGCACGCCTTATCAGTGGAGACACCTACGACTGTTTCCACTGGCACATCGTTCTCACGAATAACACGAACAATATTTTCCGCACCGGCAATATTGGTCATTACAGCTTGATACGGAAAATACTCGCATGATGGGACCTGTTTTAAAGCAGCAGCATTAATTACGATATCTGCGTTCTGAAGGACAGAACAGACAGAATGAAAATCACGTACATCACCGATCCTGAACTCCAGCAGTTGATGAAAATTCCTGTATATCACTTCATCCGTTGCTTTTTTCTTTTGCTGGTATTCAACACGCATAAAATGCTGTTTGGCTTCATCCCGTGAAAAAATGATGATTTTCTCCGGAGTTCCTTCACTGCCTGACAACAGGCGTCGTGTGAGGACCTTGCCAAGAGAACCTGTCCCTCCGGTAATAACGACGGTCTTATTCTCAAATAACGTCATAATTCTCCTCAACAATTGCTTATGGTATTTGTAGCAGTATAAAGCCCTGATGTGATATAATGATCATGCAACTGTGCTACGAGTTCAGGCCAAGCTGACGGCACATAACCTGTCTTCTCACGAAATCGTGTGGAAACAAGAGACCGGTCACAATGAAACTCATCGTAAGGTTCAATAGAGATATCCTTTTCATATTGGGCGGCAACAAGTTTCAAGAGTTCATACTTAGAAATAGGATCTGAAGAAACATGATAAAGGCCGGTCAACTCTGGATTCGGCATTATAAATTTATGGATGATTTCCGCGATTTCAACAGTAGGAAGGCCGGTATAAATTGCCCCGGTGAAACCTTTTACAGCATTATCCTGTGACAGAAACCAGTCCACAAGCGCAAGATTTGTTTCGATTTCATGTCCGATAATCGATGTTCTTATGGTTACACAATGGGGATAATCGACCTCACCAAGGTATTTTGTCAATCCATAAAAGTCTTTAGCGTCAGGCATATCTTCTTCTACATAATTCCCTTTTTCACCGTTAAAGACACAGTCTGTGCTTACATGGATCATGCGTGCGCCATTAGCTTCACAGAATTTTGCAAGCAAATGCGGCAGCTGGGCATTTAGTGTAATGTTTGGCAATGGTTCCTTTCCCGCTTTTACCTGTTTTATTAAACCAATACAGTTAATAACAATATCTGGTCTGATATCTTCAATCACCTTTTGCATTGTATCCATATTTCCCGCATCAACATCGTACCTTGTTTTTTTAATCAAGTCCGATTCAAACACATTTTCCAAATCATTGAATTCTTCCTTGTTCCGTACTGTACCAAAAACATCAAGATCCTCTTTTTTACTAAGCGTATAAAATACTGCGTGGCCTAGCATACCCCTTACACCTAAAACCAGAACGTTTCTTTTACCCATTCAATTCACCATTTGATATGAAGTTGATGACACTCAGATGATTATCGTTTAAATTGATCAATATAATTATTCGCAAACCAGTCAACGGTCCATTTCAGTCCTTCTTCCAGTTTTATCTCAGGCACCCATCCTAAAGTTTCGCGCGCCCTTGTGCTGTCGGCATACATCCGCCATATTTCATTTGGCCGGTACGGTAGCGCACCAATATGGATTTCCGACGTTGTGTTCGTCAATTCAGCTATTTTTCTGACAAGATCACAAATCGCCACTTCTTCTCCTGCAGCAATATTGATAATACCGTCAATTCTTTCAGGATAAGCGGCCGCCTTAATTATACCATCCACAATATTGTCAACAAAATTAAATTCCCGGGTCTGTTCGCCCTTTGTTGTTTTAATGGGTTTTCCCAGCAGACATTTGATAATCAGTTCGGGAATGATCGCTTTAGCACTCTGGTACGGTCCGAATGTGTTAAACGGACGCAAGAGAACAATCGAAGGTTTGCCGCCCATTCTTTGTTTCATACGGCAGTATAATTCTCCGGCATATTTTGTAATGGCATACGGGGACATGGGTTCGGGTGTCATTGTCTCAATGAACGGCACCGTTTCCTGGAAACCATAAACTTCCGAGGTTGAGATATAAACAAATTTTTCAACACCCTCGCATACATCCAGCAGGTTTGCCGTGCCTTTAGCGTTAACATCAAAACATTCCTCGACCTGATTAAAGCTCTGCCCCACATGATTATACGCTGCCAGATGCAGGATGATCTCCGGTTTGAATTCATTGATTGCAGTCAGAGCACCACGGTTTCTTAAGTCAGCTTCGATAACATGAATATCATCCCAACAGTCCCGCAACCTTTCATTTTTCATGACATTGCCGTACCGGACGGTCACCGCCACATCCACGCCATCAGAAATCAGCCGGTGTACCAGATTGGAACCGATAAAACCTGATCCACCAGTAACTAGAAAGCGTCTGAAATTCATGTTATATAGCCCTCCATATCTGTGTAAAAACCGACGATTTCATTTTCCGCCAATGCCCATTCTTTTTCGTTGTTCACTGTTATATGCCTTCCTGAATGCTGGTGTGCAAAAAGTTTTCCTGCGCCAGCCAGTTCAGTTAAAAAGTCTACCATTGTTGATCCAGGTTCCAAAAATTCAAATACCTCTATTTCGCATAACATGAAACCGATATTTATCCAGTATGGAAGCACTGGTTTTTCTTCAAACGCGGATATCTTCCCTGAAGTGTCACTGTTGACAATACCGAACGGGCTTTGCAAAGGGTATGTGGTTAATGTCGCCAGAGCACTGCTTTTTTTATGATCCTCCTTTAAGGCCTCGATATCTACATTGGCGATAGTGTCTCCATAACATATGAGTGTCTGACCGGATATATACTTCCTCGCATCAATGATCCTGTCTGTCATGCTTACATCACCGGAATTGATACAAGTGACGTCCCATTCTGGTTCGATATAATCTTGAATGAATTTTTCGATGGCGCCGGCTTTATAGCCTGTACAGACGATGAACTTTTCAACACCTGCTTTATACAGATAATTCATCAGGTAAAACAAAAGCGGTTTATTATTCACCGGCACGAGGGGTTTCGGTAAGTTATTAGTTAACGGCTTTAACCGTTTCCCCTTTCCGCCGCACAGTAAAATTGCTGTTAATGCTTCCATATTTTCTCTCTGTGGTTGTTTCTGGTTAAAATATCGTTGAAATGATTTGTCTCTAAACAGGTTCCATTGAACCAAGATATTTAGTTCTTCTTCACTCGTCCCTGGGCCATGATCTTCTGATACATGTCAATCGCTTTAGGTTTCACAATAGATATATCCAGGTTTTCTTCAGCGAGTTTCATATTTATCTTTGCAGCGTTGTTTACCATTTCATCATCAGCTATTGTTCGTCGAATCGCTGAAGCAATCTCTTCCGGTGAATTAGGTTCTACAAGAATTCCATTTTCCCCGTCAGTAATCCATTCATCACCACAACCCGTGTCTGATTGAATCGGGAAAGAGCCCATAATCATTGCTTCGAGAAGAGAAGTACTGATGGCATCACTGATGCTCAGTCCGATTGAAATTCGCGCACTTCCGTGCATCCGTAATATCTCCTCATGGGTCCAGTTATTGGATTCAAATTCAAAATCTAAACCTGTTGATTGAGCAATCAAACGGGCCGCAAGAATAACATCATCATTGGCCATATAAACGACAATCTTATATTCCTTCAGAATATCCGCGCATAATTCAATAGCCCGTAACCCTGATAGGGCACGCCCCGCCCAGTTTTGATATCCTTTCAGCGCGATCAACCGTCTATCTGAAGTCTTCTGATCCTGTATGAGAGACCGCATCCATTTTATATCAAATCCGCCGGAAACCGGGAAGACCGGCAGCACTTCCCCTTGGAAACCGAATTCCTTTGCCAGCGCAACATCCCGATGACATTCACAATGATAATAATCGCATGAAGCCATCACATACTTAATCCGATCCACATGTTCAGGCAGACGTCCGTACAGATAAATATCACTGCCCCAATTTTCCACGATCCATAATGGAAAAGTATCACGATCAAATTGCTGATAAACATCCGCTGTCAAATATCCGGCTTTCTGGATCTCAGATGAATGGATAATGTCGGGCTTAATCTTCTGTATAATTCTTTTTAAATGATGGCTGCGATAATGAGGATCGATTTTGTTTAAAAACCGTTTTCCTCTGCCATACCAGCTGTTTCCGGGTACTGGTAAACCTTTTACTTTAACACTTGCATCAATTTCCTGCTTGAAATATAAAATCTGGTGGATCGTTATATCTTTAAAATATTTATGAACTCTGGCAGATTCATTGCTTGCAACCAAATGGATATCCCAGCTCTGGTCTGCTATCTGAGATATCCATCTGGCGACATGAATACTGTTGGGTATGGCAACAAACAAAATACGCATAGCATTTCTTTCATTTAACAGACTTGTTATATTTCAAGTTTCATCCCGATTGATGAATGTTATGCTTAACCACATCCCAGGCAGGAGGATTTATCTGTACACAGCGGTATTGGATGCTGTGCCCGGACTCATTAGCACAAAGGCTGTAAATAATCGTGTGTCCATCATCAAATATCTGCTTGACATCCATCCACGCCGGTTTCATTGCAGGATTAAAAAGATCAAGCAATGTTTCATGAGACGGTTTTTGTATTAATAAAAAACTGAAACCGCGGCAGAATAAATTTGTCCATCGTTCCTCAGATGTTTTAAACAATTCCCAGCGCTCTCCGGTTGTGCCCTCGGAAACGAAATTGAAGTCATCCGGACACTGCATACATTGAAGCAAATCGCTGCGCATCCGATATGAATAATAACCGCCCATATAAACTCTGCGTCCTTCACCCTCGGGAACGAGGTTATTGATGAAATCAAGAGCGCTGCAGTATACGCTTTCTCCAGGACATGCTCCCTGTTTATTTATACTGAATTTTCCGAACTGAGCTGCATAGTTCCAGCTGTGATAAAAAAAATGAAAAGTGAAAATATCATGCTGAAACAGACGATATTTTTTAAAACAGCATACCCTTGAAAACTCTGCAGCAGGTTTTCCGCGCATCTTGCCGCCAGTGGAATAAACAGGAGCAGTGTCGCAAGGATATATCTTGGTGATATAACGGAAGGCCTGACAATTTTCCAAATGATCAGACCAGCGACGGCCACCAGTGAAACCTGAAAAAGCCTGTTTTGAAATAAAGAAACAGGTTTTTTTAACAAAAAACATAAAGGCATGAAAGCCAGTACCAGGGCTGAAATATTACCGCCCTGCATTGGATACATCCCAAATACAAGGGCTATCGGATAGGTCAATAGAATATACCTTGTGTTTTCAGGTGAAAACCAGACCTGGTCAGTCCATGGGGTTCCTTCTCCAAACAAAAAGATAAACGGTGCAAACGGCTCGCCGAATAGAATACCATTTTTAACCAAATGAATAATAACCGGTATAGAAAAAAAAATGCCGGATATTGCTATATATTTTATCCGTATTCTTCGAAATGGATGAAGATCAGATATAACCGCAATATTGTTCCAAATAATAATAAACAGCACACCGCTGAGAATAACGGGAATATTGGAAAATTTAGCTACCACGGCAAAACCAGTGAATAGGCCTGTTAATATATATGGAAGAAGCCAGTCTACTCCCCGATTCTCCCGACCTGTTTGCATGGCCCAGTAATATGCGGCAAGACCGAACGCACCGCCATAGATATCCACCTTTCCATCCATGATGTGGTGAGTATACATTGAAGAGGTAAACAGGATGACACATGCGATGATCAGCCCTTTTATGGATAGCCCCAGGTCCAGGCACAATGAAAGTAGTAATACGGCAAGTGCAAGAGATGTGAACCAAGTAAAAAACTTGGCCGCAGCAGAACAACCAATGGACATCAGTGCCGCGTAATGCATCTCTCCGAGCAGACCGACCTGGGAAAATGCATAGTAATTCGGCTGTGGTTGTAACCGTTCGGATGCGGCCATAATCTTCGGGAAAACCATATAAAATGCTTCAGCGTCTCCGGATGGCGGTAGTGCTATCGCCCCCATACCGTAAAAAAATGTCAATGATGCCACCACACCGAATAAAATCTTCCAGAACCATGACAACGCCCTTATTTGTGATAAAATGTTTCTCGTTTCATCAAGCATCGGCCGGAACTGATCTTTGACCGCATAACTCCCAACGACCACAGTCAGCATCAACAGCAGCCATATAATCGCGCTTTTGAACAGAGCGAGTAGTCCGATAACCAGCCATATATTCGCGAAAATCCCCTGTCCCATCAAAAAACCGGATGACATTGTGACAACATCTGATATTTTTTTTTTAGGTCTGCTTCCCGAAAAAAACAAATGAATAACCGACAGGCCGGCTACGGTACAGGCAGAAGCGTAAATCAGAGTTGTACATAAATAGAGACAAGACATAGGATCTTACTTTTCTTTTTTTTTCGAGTTTACGTCCCAGATGTAAGGCCGGTAAATATATGGCCGAACTTTTTTTTGGGTTGTTTTGAGAACAGATCTTATATCCGAATAATACGGCATCTTTCTCACAAATTTATATTTAAAACCGGGTAATTCGTTCAGTATCCACCAGAAAAACATGATGATCAAAATCCAGGTAACCAGAATAATTTCAATCAGTTTTTTTCTCCATGGCATTATTCCTTTGAATCTGTTTTCCATATTATTTTGCTTCTTGATTATTAATTTCAGTCATAAAAAGTTGCTCCATATGATTAACAACTTTGTCCCATTTTAAATTCTCCGAAATAAACTTCCGACCGTTTTGACCGATTTTTTCTCTTTTTTCGCTGCTTGATAAAAGCGTCCTAATTCTTGACTCTACCTGTTGAATATCCTTGCTGTCACAATATAAATAATTCTCATGATCCACCAGTTCAACATCACCTAATAAATCAGGTGGAACATTGGCAATTGCCGGAATTCCCATCAGCATGGCTTCAATGGTAGCGGTTCCCAAGCCCACATATTCACCAGTCAATGATACAAAATAAATATCGCTTTTCTTCAATTCATCCAAAACATCGTCATGGGACAATTCACCGGTAAATTCAATCCGGTCGCCGAGGTTGAGCTGTTCAGCCACTTTCACGGTTTTCTTATAATAAATATGGCCAATAATTTTCAGACGGATTTCCGGGTAATCCTCAGCAATATTCTTAAACGCTTTAATGAGCGGAATAAAATTACGCTGATCAATGATGGATCCAATTCCTAAGATCTGATCTTTTAAATGGTAATCATGTTTGTGCGAAAGAAAATAATTAATATCACCGTTAACGCCATAATTAATGATCACTATTTTAGGTAAAATATTTTTACCCTGCCGGTCTTTAAGATATTGTTCTATCTGTTTATCCCAAGCTATAATTTTATCGCAAAATGGAAAAATTGTTATTCCACAGATTAACCGGTCCAATATTTTAAGAATTAAATTTCTTCGAGGATTAGCCGACTGTAATTGTGTGCCGACCGAACATATTAAGGGGATGCCATTCCAGAGCGAAGCGATTATTGCTGGAAAGGCGATATCCAAATAATGGTTGACTAAAAGGATGACATCTGACCGGTTTTTTTTTGCTATTCGGCTTAAAATAAAATAATTTTGAGGATAAAATGAACAGATTCTAAAATGTTTAAAAAAATTAAATATCGGGATATGAAGAGCCTTCAAGCGGTTTGTCTGGAATGAATAATTATCATCTACGGCATGTTTGTTTTTTAAAGTGACTAACGTAACCTGATGCCCCATTTCTGTAAATTTCTCAGCCAAGTTTTTTGTGTAAAAAGATGTTCCAGTCTGAATAGGGGGAAACATCGATGATACAATTAAAATATTCATACTATTTTCTTTTTCTAATTATCTTTGCAGGAGAGCCAGCCGCTATTACGTATGGAGGAATGCTTTTGGTTACAACAGAACCAGCGCCGATAACCGAACCTTCACCCACAGTAACACCGGGTAAAATAATTGAACCTATCCCGATATCACTTCCATCTTCTATCACAACTTTCCTAAACATTATTTCATTGAACATCACAACATCATCCCCACCATCCTGATCATGTGTTGATGTTATAATTTTAACCATTGGGCCAATGCCAATACCACAGCCAATTTCCAATCCACCGGCACTGTGAAAAAAACAGCCCTGCCCGATCCAGGTATGATCACCGATTGTCATTTCATTTTTATAATAGCCTTTAAGTATCGTATTATGGCCTATATAAACATTGTTACCAATACTTATATTTTCCGGATGAAAGACAAGTATATGATCTTCAAAAATTACATTATTACCAATTTTTTTTAAATCATTCTTGCTGAACTTCCCATTTCCATGGCCAACATATTTTTTGTGCTCATTAATATTCATTTTTCAAATTCCATTTCAATTTTCTGAAATCTGAGCTATCCAAGAGTCTTAAACGAATCTAGTACTTTCTTTAATGATCTAACAACAGTCATCACATCTTCTTCAGTCATTCCTTGATATAATGGAAGCGCCAAGCCATGATTGAAAAGTTTTTCCGACGTATTACCGGATAGTTTTTTGATATCTTCAGGATACGTTCGTTGGTAATATTCCTGCATATGAAGACAATGCGCCCCAAAATTTGTCTCAACATCATTTTCCAGTAATTTCCTAATGATATCATCCCGGTTAATCTCATCGGGCAAGCAAATCATATATGTCTGCCATGAATGACCGTTAATAGTATCAGGCAAACGAACAGGCAAATCACGCATTGCTTCATGATACAACTTTTGAATAAAGCGACGTTGTTCAATCCATGCATTAAATTTAATTAACTGAACCCTGCCCATCGCCGCTTGAAAATCGGTCATTCGATAATTAAATCCCGGCATGTTGAATCCGCCCACTGACTGATCAAGTCTAATCCCATGATTTCGTAATGCCCGTAATTTTATCACTGTTTCATGATGATTGCAGGCTACAGCTCCTCCCTCACCCGTGGTCAGAACCTTCCGCGGATGAAAAGAAAAGCATCCGGCATCTCCATAAGTACCGACCTTTTTTTCATCATATTCAGCACCAAGTGCGCAGGCGGCATCTTCGATAACCTTTAGATGGTATTTTTTGGCGATTTTTACAATCTCTGTCATTGGTGCGGGACAACCAAATTCATGAACCGGTATGACAGCGCTAATCTTTTCAGATCCATCCCAATTATCAATTACATTCTGAATCGTTTGAGCATTGATATTGTATGAATTGGGATGAACATCGGCAAATAGTGGTTTAGCACCAACAAGTTCGACAACATTTGCCGTGGCCGGAAAAGTAAAGTCCGGCACAATCACTGCATCTCCATTCCCAATACCGGACGCGATCAAAGATAAATGCAGAGCCGCAGTCCCTGAAGAAACCAATACTGTTTCTTCACAACCAATATACGTTGCTAGTTCATGTTCAAACTTTTCACATTCCTCGCCTTGGACAAGAAATCCACTACGCAGTACCCGCTCAACCGCGGCGCATTCCTCGTCACTAATCTGAGGGACAGTTAATCGAATCATTTTTTAATTTCTTTATTTAGCGTTAAAAATATCAGGCAGGGGTCGAAGTTTAGACATATTCTGTTTATACCATTCTGCAGTTCTTATAATACCATCTTGAAGATCAACCTTTGCATCAAATCCTATCAGTCTTTTTGCTTTACTGGTGCTGGGAATCCTGAGCTCAATATCAGCTGAAAGGGGTGGTTTAAATACTATTTTTGATTTAGAATTTAATATCCTGCAAACAGCTTCCGCCAAGCCTAGAATCGTGCGAATCGCTCTGGAATTTCCAATATTAAAAGACTCTCCCACAGCATCAGGATGCTCCAATCCCAGTATAATGCCATCAATCATGTCATCAACATAGCACCAAGCCCGGATCTGAGCACCGTCACCGAAAATATATATATCTTCATCCTGCAATGCTTTCCGGATAAATATCTGCAATGCCCCCTCACCAACCTGACCAGGACCATAGATATTAAACGGTCGAACCGTGACAGTGGGGAGCCCGAACTCTTTGTAATACGCATGTGTAAGATGTTCGCCGGCCAGTTTACTGACACCGTAAACCCAACGTGCTTCTCCAGCGCTACCGGACACAGTATTGTCTGTCTCTTCACTTTTAAATGCGTGTGAACCAAAAACCTCGGATGTTGAGAAATCAAGGAAACGTTCAACTTTACATGTTCTATATGCCACGTCCAAAACATTTGCCGTTCCAATCATATTAATTCTCATGGTCTCAACTGGTTTCTTCAGTACCGTATCTATACCGGCGATTGCCGCTGCATGGACAACTATATCAAAACCGGCAATAGACGTTTCAAGTGCATTAACATCTAATACATTACCCAGGACCAACTTTAGATTTTCATGGTTGGCAAATGAAGAATTCTTTAAAGAGTCTCGTGTCAGGTTATCAAACACAACAATTTTATTTTTATCGATCAGTCTCTCAATTAACTTTGTACCGATAAATCCCGCGCCCCCTGTAATAAATATTTTTTTATCAACGATCATATTCTCTCTCAGACATTCAAAATTATGTTATACAATTACTTTTTCCTGAATAAATTCCTGTCCAACTTTGCATATGATTTCTTTTACCTTCGTTATATTTTTTTCGCTGTCCATTTCCCGGTGGACAACGTCGATATTATATTTGATAAATCTGCTTGCTTTTCCATTATCATTAAGCATTTCAATAATTTTTTTTGCCAGATCATCCGGGTCTCTCGGATCAATAAGAAATCCATTGGTGCCATCAATAATCCAGTCACGAATCTGCGGAATATCTCCCATAATCACAGGAATACCGCAAGCCATAGCTTCAACCATACAATTGGGCAGTGAATCATTTGATGAAATTGAAACAACCACGTCTGATGAATTATAATATTCGGGCATCAGTTCCCACTCCACGCGTCCGTTCCATATGATATACTTTTCAATACCCAATTCTTCTGCTCTTTTTTGATGACATTCAAGATAATCTTTCATACCCACGTCAGAAATGAACAGGAAAAGCACATCAGGATATTTTTCTATTACTCTGGGAACGGCTTCAACAATCACATCACTGTTTAAATAGCCCCCGATGCCCCTTGGGCATAGAACAACATGCCGTGATTTTATCCCTGTCTTCTTTCTAGCTTTTTCTTTTAACACAGGATAAAATTTTTTCAACTCTACACCAGGATATCTTATTAAATGGATATTCTTTTCGTCTGCGCCATAGTCAAGACAAGCATTAAAAGCGCTTTTTGAATTAACAGTGATTGCAGCGGCCGTTTTTGATCCATATTGTACAATCCGCTTTTTTAAAATCTTTTCGATACCTGTATTTTGTGCCCACCAGATGACGTCCCCGTTCCAAAATGTGATAATTTTTGGTATTTTCCTATTAAGAAAATATGAAAGATAACATGGATATAAAAGAGTCTGCAAAAAAATCACATGCGGGGAAAAGTCATTAACCGATGATTGCAGTATTTTAATGTCTTTCAAACATTTTTTTAGATCATGAGCGATAGTTAATACTATCCCTGGCACGAAGTGGGATATCAATGTTTTAAAGCTTTTTTTAAAACGTGAGATAAAAATACCGTCATCAGAGGTGTTTTCTTTATTATTCTGACAGCCACCAGTATTAAGCGTCTTTGCCCGTTTCAAAATGGCATCTGTCAGCTGTATATTAACAGCATTCTTGAAACCGTAATCATATGTCGAAACAACAGCCACTTGAAAGAATGGATCATCAATAAATATTTTGATCCGGCGTTCTGCGTGTATTGAATAGCCCCAGGCCAAAAAAAGGACACGGATCGGACTTTTTGATGTGGTTGAATGTTTAACGTCCATAAAATTATATCAGATCCCGGTTGCCTCAGTTTCGTTCAGTACCGATATCCATTATAAAAACATAGCGTGCTGTGTTTGTTCTATGCCATGCGCATATTTACTGTTTGGAACTGACTTTAAGCCATAGTGGGTAATAATATTTTCAAGCCATCTCGGATACACAGACCCTGTTTTTATTTCCATAACAACAAGATGGGGATCTTTTGAACGAAAAAAGGCTTTTTTAGGATATAATTCATTTGAACTGGCAAAACGGATACTGTGATCAAAAGTTATACGTACTTCATTTTTATCTCTAGGATAATAAGCTTCGCGCTCATAATCTACAAGCAGTTTGGGTGTAAGCGCATTCAGTATTATTAACCGTTTGATCTCTGTTAGAACAGGATTATCATCTGTTTGCCAGGATCCTGTTTGTTCAAAACGTATATAATGATCAATTGGAATATGAGTTGAAAATTTAGTAATCTGGCTGCCTTTTCGTGTTTTCAACTCAGCACTGACAAATGGAGCTGATTCTTTGTTCTCAAAATAACTTCGCATTCTAATTTTTATACGATTCAGTTCTCCTGTAATTTTCTCCGCATAAGCTCTATAGTCAAACGTATCATAATATAAACTTCTGATAAAATATCTTCCTGCGTCGCTTCTCGCTGAGTAATCATCAAGGCATACATGGCTGATCATACGGTTTTTGACCTTTAAATATTCAAAAATCGTCAATTGATACTTCAGTTCAAATCTCGGTTTATACGACATCATTCAATCTCCAGTGAACAAGTAAGCCCAATTGGATGTTTTGAGAACTCAGGCAGTGAAACGCCTTCAACCGGCTGTAGGTGTATTACTGGTCCTTTTTTGAATGGAGATTCCTTTGAATTTATATAAGAAAAATCAGCTTCTCCGATGGTTCGATAGCTTTCGGAGATGGGGCCAACCCGTATATCTTCGGTTTCAATACCCTCCTGCGGTGACCAATTCTCAAGGCCTACGCCAACCAGTTTAAGTGTTGATTCACGATCCAATTCGAAATCAGCTGTATTTTTCCAGAACAATGTACTTGCAACAAAGCCCTGGCCGCCACCGAATGTCTGTTTTTTACGGTATAACGCTATCGCCGTTGTGTTTGCGTAAAAAACACTTGCATAAAGATTTGTATTGGATAAATCTTTGGATGCAACACCAATATTTGAATTTCTGATAACATTATTAATCCCGTAGAAAGTGCTCTTTTCACCGATGCTTAATGCTTTGTCTCCCATTCCGGACAAAAGATTATTCTCAGTAATAACGACAGATCCGGAAAGATCAATGCCATCTCCTCCATTATTTTTAAATTGTGAATGACTGATTTTTCCCTTCACCCAGTCCCCGTCAAATGCATCTGCACTGTTATCGATGAATTCACAATTCATAATGGTCATAGTTGCGTTTTTAATATTAAGCCCATCGTCTGCCTTTCCATCTGAAATAGTACAATGCCGCAATTTTACATCTGAACTATAAAAACAGAATTGTCCGGAAACATAAAGGCCACTAATCCGGTCTTCGCTGCCACCGCTAATATTTAAAAAGTCTATCTCCGACATCTCTTTTGCATTGATAACAGATAGAGAACCCCATGCTTTTTGACTATCCTTTGCTTCAATGACAACCCTGCTTTCCCTGGTTCCAGCAATTTTTAAAGGCTGATAGGTTATGATGCTCACCCCCGTTCCCATTTTTAAAATAACACCTGAATGGATATGCAGCCTGTAATCTACAGGAACAATTAAATCCTGATTGACACTATAAGTACCCCTTTCAAGAATGAGTTCCTTCTCTCGTATCTTAAAAGGCAGTCCGCTTTTTTCAATAAATGTATCAACAGGTAAAAATAAATTTGTCATCATCTTCTTCTGGAATTTATATTCAACAGGTGTCTGATACAGATTGTTGTCTTTGATAATCTCATGGGTTATGTCATTTTCAAATGTCAATTTTAGTTCTGTAAAAAATCCCGGGGTTTTCCATTCAGAAGACATGGATTGAGGCATTTCAAAGAAAAATATAACTTCTTCTGGATACGGTACAAGATTTTTATCAACCGGTGTCTGGATCGTTAGGTTTTTAAAAGTAAAAATTATTTCATTGCCTTTTGCCGATAGTGATACTGGAACGGTAGAAAGACCTGCGTCCGGAGTTTTCTCTTTATAGACTTTTATATCGCGGGTATCCTCTGCAACAGGTCGTTTAAAGGCTAATCTTAACTGCTTGATTTTAATTTTTGCCAATGCATCAGGAATCAACTTTATTGATAAGACGGGCATTTTTCCGTTTAAGGTGATTTCCGGGGTAATAAAAACTCTTGAAAATTCCAGGTTGCCTTTAATATTATCTCTGTTCTGATTAAGGATATTTATGGTTTCACGGTGAAACTTATTCACTTTTTTGGGCTTTTCAGCATCTATACCTGTGAACAAAAAAGGCCGGATGGTATTAAATACCTGTTCCGACCGTTGAATAATTTCAGGTTGCAGTGTATTAACATAGTGCCATAAGTATTTATTCCGTTGATCTCGAAATTCCGGATTTTGTAAAATCTTTTTTGCCAAAGGATCGTACTCTTTAGCTTCAAATGTTCCTTTCTGCAGGTTATCAATAGGATACCGGAACACATCATACATGATTGGTTCAAACAGTCCGCGAGTATTATCATAATACCATCGCAGATTATCTCCGAAATGTGAGTGCACGCTGCCGAACAACCATGTCAAGGCATTCCATCTAAGATATTTATCCATATCAATGAGATGCGGTATCTCTTTTTCAAATTGTTGCGTACTCCCATCCCGTAATAAGGAAAGCAGGTAATCCCATCGTTCATAATAAAATCCGATCGTTGGATCTTTTGTAATCGTAGCGGCATAATTGCTGGGATAAAGCCACACGCCGGTATTCTCTTCCCAGTTATTGAAAAAGCTGTAACCTGTTGGTCTGGTTTGTGTCCAAGTGTTTTTATCACGAAAAATTTCACCTTCAGGATATTGACACTTCTCCAGCATCTCACTGCTGTTATTTTCATACCAGAAATAAAGACCTGTATCGACGCCATTCATTCTGAGTCTAAGAAAACCTGAATCCGGAGCTAAAAGGCCTTCCTCCTTTGCCAAATCATATGCAATTTTTTCAATTTCATAAGCTTTGTCGCTGGGAATAACAAAATTTAATGCACGATATCCATTAAAAAGCTTTTCTCTGTCAAATTTTAAACGCCATGATTTCTTACTGTTAATCCAATGATTTGGCAAATCACCACGCAACCTGATTTTCCCCTTGTATTCCTGTCCCTTGTCAATAAATCGAACCGGATACCATTTTTTATCTTCATTTGCCATCACTCCTTTAACAGCCATTTTTTCAATTAACAGCTGAATATCACGTAAATATGCAGGATTGATTTTTATATCATATGAGGAAAATGTCGTATCTGAAACAGATGGACCGATAATTTTAGATTGATGCAACTCCAGTTCGGTTGCACTCTTTATCCTTTTCAGGAGTGCATCTTTATTGATACTCACCCAAACAACACCCAATAGTGATATCAGCATTACACAAATGGTATTCAGTACAACTAATTTTTTAAATAATGAATCGCTTAATCTCATTGTTTTCCTTGCTATAAAGGTAATGCCAGTTGAGGCGCAAGAAGATTGACTTTGCTTATACCTGAAATATTTTTTAAGTCATTGACCAAAACCTCTTCTTGGAGTATTTCTTTCTTTGCCATTCTAATTTCAAAAACAGCTTCCCATTCGGTTTCACTAACATCCAGTGAACGTAATTGCAAATCAAACACAACTGATTTTATTCTATCCTTAATTATTTCAATCGCCTCTTCGGCACTACCTGAAATTACAAGGACATAATCAGAATGGCGTGATTTTCCATATTCAAAAGAATGAAGAAACACCAAAATGACTGCAATAAAAATACAGGCGACTGCTATTGCTTTCCAGTTATATGTTCCGCAACCAAGACCGACAGCAATCATCCAGAAAAGGTATATCATATCTCGTGTGTCTTTTATAACCGTACGAAATCGAATGATTGATAATGCGCCAACCATTCCCAAAGATAATGCCAGATTACTTCCAATCAGCATCATGATAACTGCTACAATCGGCCCAACCATTACAAGAGTTATCAAAAATGACCTTTCATAGTTTAGACCACGATGCGTCCAGCGATAAACCAGTGCAACACCTAATCCAATCATAATTGACAGGGTTAGCGCAATAATCAGATCAAAAATTGATATGGCTATCCCTGTCTGTGCAATATCATATAAATTTGTATTCATGTAGCCATCCCTCCGTCTGTTACCATTATATTAAATGACATTTTGCTTAATTCATATGTGACGTATTATCAAGTACCTCCCGGCACCACAACTCAATCATCATCAACAACCATGGAAAAGCCCAGCTCGATTTTCCTGTTAAAAAACGCTTTTTAAGATGTTTCGCCATGGGTGCATCGAACAGACCACGATTTATAACTGTTTTCTCAGATAGTGTATCCTCAAGAATCTCTTGCATGGGCCCTTTTAACCATGTTTCAAAAGGCATACCAAAGCCACGTTTTTTTTGAAGTGCTATCCCATCAGGCAAAAGCCCCCGGCCAACATCAATCAGTATTTTTTTTGCTCCGCTTTCTTTGTATGTAGCATTGATAGCATTTGTAATATTATTGACATCCCCGATTTTTGTGTTTTCAGGTAAAGAAAAAGCTGTATCCACGATTACAGGATCTAAATATGGAACACGTACTTCAAGTGAATGGGCCATTGAGACCGCATCAATATCCCGAAGAAGTTGATTCTGCGTATATCCCCTTAAACACAACGCTGAAACCCTTTCAACAGGCAAACCTGATGAAAATTCATCAGTGAATACAATATCGTAAGACGGCTCTCGTCCAACTTGTGCCTGATGTCTCAATTTTGGATGAAGTATGTCGTTAGAACGTTTAGTCCCAAATATTTTATATTGCCTTGCATAACGGGAAACAAAACCGGAACTTGCTCTTGCTCGATCAAGATATTTTTCAAATCTTCCAAGGGCTAATGAATTAAATAAATGGTGCTGTAAAATCGAAGCGATTATCTTTTTAATTGTTAAGTAATCGTTTTCTTTATTACCATACGCTTTAAGCATATTGATAAACCATGGATACCCGGCAAAAAGTTCATCTCCGCCTGTTCCAGATATGGCCACAGTGACTTCTTGCCTGGCAGCCATAGAAACAAAATATGAATTCACACCATCGACTGAAGGCTGGTCAAGTGCTCTGGCAATATGGTTAATTCTATCACGCACTTCTTCGCCGGTAACCATAACATTAAAATGCTCTGTGCCAAGATATTTTGCAACACGTTCAGCATCATCAGTTTCATCTATATCACGCCCTTCCTGTTCAAACCCCACAGAAAATGTCTTGACCTTGGCACCGCTCATTCTTGACATCAATGCAACCAACAATGTTGAATCCACTCCCCCGCTTAAAAAAGCACCAATAGGAACATCACTCACCATCTGCAAACGGATAGCTTCATTAAGCGAGGTTCGCATATAATCAACCTGCTTGTCATATGGCATATCGCGCAAATCTCTGACAGTGTTCTTTCTAATCTGCCAGAATCTTTCGATTCGCGTCGATCCGGACTTGACAATCATTCGATGGCCCGGCAAAAGCATGTTTACACCGGAAACGGCTGTCCTCGGCTGAGTAATTGAACCATACGACAATAAAAGGCGTAGCGACTCTGGATCAAATTTTCTCTCCACCAGCCCGCTTGCCAGGATAGATTTCATTTCAGAACTGAAAACAAATTTGCTGCCCACATTTGCATAAATCAAAGGTTTTACGCCTAAAGGATCTCTCGCCAGCAGCAAACGGTCTTTCCCTTTTCGTTTATCATAAATAGCTAATGAAAAAATACCGCGCATTCTTATCAGAAAATCGTCACCATACGCTTTGTACATCTTTAGAACGACCTCTGTGTCCGATGTCGACCTGAATACGTATCCCTTTTCAATTAAAATATCACGTTCATCCTTGAAGTTATAAGTTTCCCCATTATAAACAATCCATAAAGAGGCATCATCATTCTGCATGGGCTGATGAGCTTTTGGTGTCAAATCAATAACCGCAAGACGTGACATGCCGAGAGCCACACGCTCATTGATAAAAACACCGGCATCATCAGGCCCCCGATGATGCATTGCCTTTACCATTGCGTCAATCTGGTTACGGTCGCAGCCGCCTATAATTCCGCAAATACCACACATACAGATACTGATATCACATTTTTTTAACGCTATTATTGAGCTTCCTGATGGACAAACATCTTTTGGAAAGATTTTACGAATTCTTCTTCAGAACAAAAGTCCCTGGCCCATGCCCATGACTTGTACACCAGATCGTCCTTAAACTTTTTGTCAGAGAGGATACTGTTGATCAACTCAGCAATCTCATCCGGTTCTTTACTGTCCATCACCGGAGGCATTTCTTCATAATATGGAACATTTGCTGAAATGATATGATTTTTATGATAATAGGAAATACAGGGTGTAGCGCAAACGATCGGTTCCAAAACTGAATAGGTAATACATGGTGTTGCAAATTGTCCCATGCAGAGAGCAGCACCCTTGTAAATATCCCACAATTCATCCCTTGGCATTTCAGGCAGCCAGACAATCATGTCCGCAATGCCCATTTCCCTGGATAGAGATTTTGAAGCAGCGACATCTTCTCCCTTTTCGACAAAAACAAGTTTAACACCCGGATTGTTATATTCCGATATATATGTTTTAAAAGCATTTAAAATAATGTCATTTCCCTTGTTATCCGTCAGAACGCTTTGATTCCCGCACCAAATATGACGCGTAGATGAAAAAATATAGTCCGTTGCTCCTATCCTTTCACAAATCTTTTTCCGGCTCTCTTCTTTTTCTTTTTTTAATTTAACAAAATCATCAATTTTTAATATATGTGGCAGAAAATTCAATCTCTTTTTTATGTCAAGTTTGTTAAACGTATCCTTTTGATATGGCGATATTATCAACGAATCTGAATATTGAATCGACATTCTGGCTTCCAGTCGAACCGGTTTTTTATTTAAATATTTTAAAAATGGAAATTGTATAAATTTTTTCCACAAAGGATATTTTTTTTTAAAAAATGGCTCAAAACATATTTGATCAAGGTCAGCGCCAAAACACCAATAAGCATAATTGAAACCGGCCTTCCGTAACACATAAGACTTCCATCCCGTTGCAAAACATGATTGAATGGTTAATTCCTTACGGATCTTTTGTAAAGTGCTTATAACCTCATCAGGAAATTTCAAATCCGTAAAAAAATGAGACAATTCCCAGGATTCCTCCTTGTCACCATAATGAAAAGCCTTTGAATCATGCCCGGTGTTTTTATTTGCTATGGAAATGTAATAAGTTTTCAATCCATGGTTGTTTAAAATATCAGCGATCTTATAGGGTATCCCGCCGACTTCAAAATTTGTAAAAATCAAATAGCTCAACAGAATTCTCTCCGGCAGCGCATAACATAACGATGGTCTTTATCAATGATTTATCTTTATCGTCTCAACATCTACTTTATCCTTATAAACCCTGACAAGATAAAAAGCATCATCCCCGCTTGTAAAAGATGAAGCGTATGTTACACCATCTTTTGAATAATTTGCCTGTTCACTGGTGTGTGGCGCATCACCACCAAACACATAGACATTTTTGCCAATCAGCATGGGATGAATTTCGGCAAACCAGTTATTGTTATTATAGTTAGGCATTCCTTTTTCTGTATCAGAAGAAAAAAGAATATGGTGGACAAAAATAAAATTGTATTGAATATCCTTAATCGCCGGGTAATCATTGTCTCCATAATAAAAGTCTCTGTTGGCAGGTAAAACGCCACGCAGTTCCATATTATCTTTATTATGTAACGTATTTTTAAGAAACGCCAATTGGTCACCCGTGATTGGAGAGCCGAACATATTGTATGGCGCTGTTCCCCACAAAAAGTCAGTTGAGGTTGATGTGGCGGGCACGTCAGTGAATTGAAAATGCCGTTGGGACCACTTTTTCGACCAATCCAGATTTGAATCAAGAATTAAAAATTTTGAATTTTTATATTTAAAGGAAAAATAGGTCTTATTCCATATTTCTTCAAAATTTTTTCTTTCTTCTTCGGTGCTGTAATCGTGATTTCCCGGGACAACAAAAACCTGGAGTTTTTCTTTTCTGCAATAATTTTTTAACAGCAACCATTCCTTTTTATAGTCTTCAATATTACTATGATAACCGATAATGGAATCTCCTAACAGCACGATAAATCTGGGACGGAGGTTATCATTTTTTATTCTCCTGACAGCCTTTAGAAAAGCCGGACTTAGCTGATCCTGGAAGTCAGACCGGATGTGCCCCATAACGACAAAACTGAAGATGTCATCATGATCTGTTCCGGAACGCTGCTCTGAAGAACATCCGGCAGCGACAAAAAATAACAGCATTAGAATGAACAAGTAATGTTTCATTATTTCTTCTAGTCCCTATCAATAACTGAGTGAAGAGATTCTGATACCCGCTTAACTTCGTCTTCAGTCAACTTCGGATAAAGCGGAAGCGTTAGTGTTCTCTGCCCGATTTCATATGAAACAGGAAAATCTGTCTTTTTATAGCCGTAGGTGTCTCGAAAAAAGCTAAGGGTATGAATGGATCGATAATTCACAGCGCAACCGATTCCCTTATTCTGCAGTTCGAGTATTATTTCATCCCGTTCACAACGCATCGGCAGTAGTACTGTGAACAGATGATGGCCGCTTTTTTCATTGTCATCCGGGAACTGTAAAAAATCCAATCCTTCTATGTCACTCAATAGTTCCCGGTAAAGCACCTCCAGATTATGACGTTTTTGCAGATTCTGTTCAAGACGGTCTATCTGATTAATCAACAGCGCCGCCTGAATGTCATACATATTATATTTCCAGCCCATCATTTCCATATCCCAGTGCTCATATTTTTTGGCATAGCGGTAAGATGCATTCTTTGAAATGCCGTGATGCCGAGCGGATCGATACCATTCCGCGTCTTCAACATGATTACACACCAAAGCGCCTCCTTCTCCACATGTCATATTTTTTGTGGCATAAAAAGAAAAACAGGCTGCCTCACTGAGTTGGCCTGGCCGTATACCATATCTCATTCCTTCGATACAGTGTGCAGCATCCTCAATTAATACCAGATTATATTTCTTGGCCAGTTTAGAAAATCCAGGCATATCTACCATTCGCCCAAAAAGATGGACCGGCACGATGGCTTTTGTTTTTTCTGTTATCGCCGTTTCAACTGTTTCAGGCAGAATCATACCGCATTCGGGGCACACATCTACAAATACCGGTTTAGCACCCGACTGTAAAATAGCTGCGGCTGTTGCAGCAAATGTCATTGGTGTCGTGATAACTTCATCATCCGTTCCTATCCCATATCGCAATAATGCGAGATGAATTGCCCCGGTGCAGCTGGTCAACCCAACAGCTTCGTTAATATTAAGATATTCTGAAAACTTCTTTTCAAACTCGGCAACTCTAGGCCCGGTTGTAAGAAAAATCGATTGCATGACCTCGTTGGCCAGTTGAATATCTCCATCTTCCAAACAATGCTTAAAAAATTCTACTTTATTATTTTCCATATTTTAAATATCCTAATGAATAGTATATGAAGAGAGTTGCCATTTTACTTAATGCAACTCGCGCTTTCCGGTTTTTGTAATAACAGGAACCGTTCTCATCCAGATCTGCTTTTTCCACCATTCCTCATTATCTTCGTACCACTGTATGGTCCGTTCAAGGCCGCCTTCCCATTCAGTTTCAGGCCGCCAGTCAAACGTATCCCCGATCTTGGTGATATCGCCGGTATGCCTGAAAACCTGCCCCAGGCGGTCACCGACAAAGTTAATGATGGATTCGTCCTTTCCCATAAGCCTTACCACATCCTGGGCAATAGACAATATGGTGCGGTGTTGTCCGGAAGCCAGATTAAATATCTCACCTTTTACTTTTTCAATATCTGCATTCATTATCAAATCAATTCCCCCGCAGACATCTTCTACAAAGATATAATCCCGTGCAGCGCTGCCGTCACCATGAACGCGTATCGGTTCGTCCAGCATGCAACTCGTTATAAAACGGGGTACGGCCTTCTCCAGGTGCTGAAATGGGCCATAATTATTAAATGGCCGAATAATCACAGTGGGAATTTCATATGTTGCCCAGTATGAATAGACAAGCCTGTCAGCACCTGCTTTTGCCGATGCATAAGGACTCATTGGGAGAATGGGATGATCCTCAGACATGACATCCGTCTGAGCCGTTCCGTATACTTCTGAAGTAGAAATATGGATAAATCGCTCGATCTGATCCCTATATTTCAATACAGCATTTGCAATACGCTGGGTGCCGATAACATCGGTCTCAAAAAAAATAAAATTGTCATATATTGATCGTGTAACATGAGTTTCCGCAGCGAAATGAACGACAATATCAGACTGAGAAACAAGGGTATCCACGAGCTCCCCGTTTCTCACATTACCGTACCAGAAAGCGATCCTGTCATTATCGTTTTCAATATTTATATTTACCGGCAGGTTCTCTATATCACCTGCATACGTGAGTGCATCCAGTATAATAATTTTATAGTCAGGATATTTATTATATAAATATCTGACAAAATTACTTCCTATAAAACCAGCCCCGCCTGTTACTAAAACAGTTTTATTCATTACTCCTCCTAATGTTACTTTATGCGTTAATCAATATAGGTAAGCTATTTTCGCCATGATTGAAAATCAGATCTACTATGGATAGATAGGGAATAAATTCACCGTATAGCTGATTGTAAACCGGATGGGCATAATCCTGGAATTTCACCTTGATCCCTGCCTTTTCAAAGACATCCTTTTCAATGTAATTTTTTCCGGCCGCACCTTCATAAAAAGAATTCGCCTGAAAGTATTTACAGATCTTGATAAGCCTTTCTATTTTATCATCGTCTTCAATATTTAATTCTGAGGAACGAACAATTTTCTTGTCCTGCATCCCAAGTATTTCTGCCAGTTTAAGAATAATATATATATCCATATCAGCCAGGCATTCCCAATCCATGCTGTAAATATCTTCAAATAAGCCGATATATTTTTTATAATAAGATGCCTTGGAATAATTTTGACGAAGTGAAGACAAATGCTTTTTGGCCCATTTCTGTTTATTATCAATTTTTACATCTTTAATCGGCGCGGGATTTTTCAAGCTGTAAATGACAGGTACGGTCAACCACTGCTCTCCATTCGCGGTCTTTATTCTGTTTCTGTTTCTCCAACCGTGTTTGTCATACTGGACATCATCATACAGCACAAAGACATCGCTGTAGTATAACTGTTCAAAAAAACCAAGCCAGGGAAGATATCCGGGTTGTAATATACCTATCATCATAAGGATTTTCGACGAGCTTTAGAAATGACTTCTATCCCTTCAATCTCTCCATTCTTTGCTGATCAGCATTTTTAACCAGCTTCCAGTAATTATGATTCCAGGAACGGTATTTCCAATCAGGGCACTGGGCACAGATAGGTATATCCATTCCTTTATTATCCAAATGTTTTTTGCGGAAATATTCAAACTCAGAACCCAGCCAAATTTCTTTGATGGATTTTTCCAGCATATTTCCGAATTTTTCCTTGAATGCAATATCTTCCCCGCAAAGCGTTATATCTCCGCGTGAATCTATATTAAGACGTTCAAATAACCATGGACACGGCACTCTTTTTTCCGGCGGCAGATATGGCGAAGAATCCGCTGACTCATCCTTGTTGTAGCCCCACGTCAAATACTTCCTGATTTGGACATTATCGACAATTTGTTCCCAGTACTTCGAAGCAGCTTCAACATCAACATCCTTCTGATTAATAATGCTTGTCACAATTTTTGTTTCTGAATTGATTTTGTTCCGAATAGCAACAGCCATTTTCACATTGACGTTCAGTTGATCCCAGTCAAGCCCGGGCCTTACATATGAATACGTCTCACTATCACCTGCATCAACGCTGAATTCAATGGCATCAACGCCTTCAGAAATGATCGCTGTCAGGCTCTCTTCAGAAAACCTTGAACCATTTGTTATCAAACCAATCTTTGCCCCCTTGCGTTTGGCGTAAATGATATCGTTCACTGCATTTTTGTGCAGCATCGGTTCACCGCCGCCGGACAGTCTTATTACTGAATGATATGGTCCGCATTCATCCGCAATTTTCTTAAAAATGTCTTCGGGCATAAATACAGCGTCTTTATAATCATCACGAATCTTCGAATTATTATAGGGGCAATTGGGGCACTTTGCATTGCATATATACACATATGACAAAACAACCATCATTGGAAATTCTTTTGCTTCAGGTCTGATGCCGTATGACTCCTGGAGATGAATATTCTCGTCATTCTTGTTTTTCACTTTTTTGATGCTCCTTTGATATTAAATTTCAAAATATACTGATCCGTTTTCACACAAATTGTTTCTTTATTTTGATCCGAATTATCAATACAATCAGAACCGGATATCTTTTCAACAGCAGTAACAATAAATTCCGTTCCTTTATACTTCAGCAAAGCACCCGGATATGGTGTTGCGGCATTGATGATTCGCTGTATGACATCAACATCGTACGTCACATCTATAACCGCATCATCAATTGTTCTTTTGGGGTTATACGATGCTTCTGTTTCATTTTGTTCTACATATAGATCATCTTCACTGATGATCCGCTGCAAGGCATCAGCCAATGTCTTTTCAACCAGATCCCCCAGCTTGATCCTGAGTGTCCCGTTATTATCTGATTTATCAATAGCCAAACGATGCTGACAAATAATTCGTCCTGAATCAATTCCTTCATCTTCGATATAATGTGCGGTAATACCCGTTTCATCTTCGCCGTTTCGCAATACCCAGAAAACAGGAGTCGGCCCTCTATATTTAGGAAGCAGCGACGGATGAAGATTGATAACCCCATACGGCGGTATCGCTATGATATTTGACGGTATGATTTGATTAAAGCTGCTGACAAAAATGAGATCGGGTTTAATCTTATTGATCAGGTCTTCTGTATCTTTCTCTTTTAAACTGTATCCTTCATATAAATTAATGTTTTTCCTGCTGCACAGGTCATGAATTTTTTCACAGGTATAATATGGAAATTGATTAACATGTTTTTTATTTGTTAAAACACCTTTCAGATGAATATAATCAATTGTTTCCAAAATATTAACTGCATTATTTCCGAAACCTGTCATCCCGAAAAGCAAAACATCCAGTTTATCCAAAATATTTCTCCCACCAAACCTGGAACATCATCAGATTCCATACCTGACCGGCATTGTTTTTCCTGCCGGAAGTAAAATCATTTAATAGAGAAACAACCGTATCACTATTAAAATAATTATGCTTTTTCTGTCTTTCAACGGCCAGAACATCCACACAATACGCTTTTAATTTTTCAACCATCCAGTCGAAAATCGGCAGCACAAAACCCTCTTTTGGCCGCTGTGTAATACCGGCAGGCAATATAGGCTCAACGCTTCTTTTCAGTATATCCTTTACATTTCCGTTTTTAATTTTCATATGACCAGGTATGGTCGCACAAAATTCAACCAGCCTGTAGTCAATAAAAGGAGATCTCACTTCCACAGAATGCGCCATGGACAAAAAATCAACAAATGCAAGTATTTGATCCGGGAATTGGGTATTCCATTCCATTTCAAGAATACGATTCAAAGGGTCTTTCGCGCTCAGGTCTTTAAAATATCCTTCCAATAGAGACAATGTATTTAAACCATTTATCCGGGATTTGAAATGGTCAGAAAGCAGATCTTCCTTATCTTGATCGGTAAAATAATAGAGTTGATGCCGCCATAAAACTTCGTCACCTTTTGTCCTGCTGTACAAGTTTTCTAAAAAGCCTGTATCACACGGATCAAACAATTTTTTTTCTGCATCCGAAAGGCTTCCGTCCAGCACTTTTTCATAGAGCTTTTTGTAATGGTACATAGGAGATGCTGTCCTGTGTGAAAGATAACTCCCAAACAGCTCATCAGCACCATCTCCGGATAATGCGACTTTAACATGCTTTGTTATCAGTTTTGAAAGAAAATATGTCGATATGGTACCGGAAAAAGGCTGATCAAAAGATTCTATAATTGCCCCAATATCATCAATCAATTCCTGATGGGACATAATATATTCATAATGTTCTGTATGATAATACTTCGCAACTCTTCTGGCATGGTAAAGATCAGCCTCTTTATTTTTCAGTTCATCCTCATATCCCAGGGCAAATGTTTTTACAGGTTTATTGGAAAACTCGGTCATCAGTGCGACGACACTGCTCGAATCAACACCGCCGCTAAGATATGCACCAAAAGGGACATCACTTCTCATCCGCAGCCTGACTGCATCTTTTAAAATGTCAAAAAGTGTTTGGGTTACATAGGCTTCATCATATTCGTAATTCTCACGGTAGTTGACTTTCCAATAGCGATTCCTTTGGATATTTCCATTACTGCTGAAGGAAAGCATCTCACCCGGCAGCAGTGAATGGATGTTGCTAAATGCCGTTAAAGGCGCTGGTATATTTTTAAAAGTAAAATAATGATATATTGCATCATGGTTAACATCTTTTGTATAGGCAGGATGCTTTAATATTGATTTTATTTCCGATGAAAAAATCAGTTTTCCATCTATCAAAGAATAAAAAAGCGGTTTTACACCCATTCTATCGCGAATAAGAAGCAGCCTTTCTTTCCTGGTATCCCAAATGGCAATGGCGAACATGCCATTCAGCTTATGAACAAATTCATCTCCAAATTCTTCATAAAGATGAACAACAACTTCACTGTCGGAATGATCGGTATAGAATGAATGCCCCTTTTCCACTAATTCCGGCCACAACTCCACATAATTGTATATCTCACCGTTAATAATAACCCATATCGTTTTGTCTTCATTGTGAATCGGCTGTTTTCCGGTTTCAACATCAATGATGCTCAAGCGTCTCATTCCTAAATTAACCCTGCCGTCCATGTAAAAACCATCTTCATCAGGACCTCGGTGGGTAATCGCAGCCGTCATGATTTTCAAAGCGTTTTTGTCAGCTTCCCCTGTAAAACCAGTTATTCCACACATGAATTCAACAACCTTTAATTTTTGATGTAGTCTGATCTCGCACTTTGCCAGTCCTTGCAGTTTTTGCAGATCTCCGGAAGTGTATCCCACTGTTTGTTTTGATGATAGCTCCTGTTTTCCTTTAAACGGCCATTCCAGACCTCCCGGAGTGTCTGTTTTGTAATGTCTCCGGCCACAAAACCGGCGTCTAAATCAACAGCGCAGTTTACAACCAGTCCCTGATCAGTAATTGACATTGTCTGCATGGCCCAATGACACGGCCACCGGCTGTCATCATTTAATGTTAGATTTGACGCCTCAATTTTTCCTGCCCAGCTGACCATGGGACGGATTTTTACAATGGCGCCCTTGTCTTTCCAATAATTGATGTAATCGTCTTTTTCATGCTTGTTCCCTTCCATCTCAACGAACTGCACATATACTTCAGGCTTCTTCGCATTTAATTCTTTTTTGAGTTTAAGCAGATATAAAACATTTTCCCTAACTTTTTCATAATCTCCGCCAACTCTGTATTTTGAATAGGTTTCTTCGGTAAACGCATCAATGCCAAAGTAAATTGCGTCAAGTCCTGAATCGATTAACTGTTGGGCAGCTGTTCTGTCCATCAGGTTCCCGTTTGAATTTAAGACAACATCGGTCAGGCCTTTCTCTTTTGTATATACAATCATGTCAAAAATTGAAGGATCAGTTTTTTTAAGAATAAAAGGGTCGCCAAAAAATACCATCCATATCCTCGCGTCTTTATTGTGTTCGGCTATCTCATCAATAATTTTAACAAACAGCTCCCATGACATATTACCCTTTTTTCTTGTCATTTCATGGTGACAGCACATGGAGCATCTCAAATTGCAAAAGCTTGTTGAATCGATCAGCACGACTTTTGGAAAATCCCCTGAATCTTTAAGCCTTCCTTTATCAAACTGTTCCTGATAATTTTCTTGTTTCATAATAACAACTCTTTTTTATAATTAATGAAAAAACGATCGATTAAATTCATTATTCCCAATCTAAAATAGGTGCGATTAATCCAAGCCGTTTATCTACCCAGTAGGGTGACTGACTTAATCCTCCTTTTATTTCCAGAAAAATGGCAGGATTTTTCATGCCCGGCAGAAAAAACCATTCCTTATGCATTAACCCGCCATTCAGCTCAAGCTTATAAAGCCCTTCATTTAAAAAATGTTTTGGAATTTTTGATCTCAAGGTTGTCTTGCCTTTTTTTATTTCCGGCCAATTATCCGGATGGCTATCTGTAAATGCAGACCCATATAAAAGGGTGCCGTCTTCTGCATACAGTTCATAGCCAATCAACAATGCTGTATCGAGTTTTTTAACTTCTCCAACAATTGTTACCCACATCTCAGCATCATTACGGACGGGCATATTCAATTTTTTCCCCTCCGTATCTGAAAGATAAAATTCCAATGGCCTGAAATAATCATTTTTGTAGGTATTTTCATCATTGCTAATCCATTCATTTGGATAGCTCGTTCCATCCGGTACAAAAACATAATCTTTTATTATTGAAACGACCTCATTCCCAAGTTTTTTTATTTCACCAGCTTCCAGTAATATAGCGGATGTGCAAAGCTGTTCAACAGCATTCATATTGTGACTGACAAATAAAATCGTTCTTCCTTCTTTGGCGATATCCCCCATTTTACCAAGGCATTTCCGCTGGAATTGAACATCACCGACAGACAATACTTCATCCACAATTAAAATATCAGGATCAAGATGCGCAGCGACAGAAAAAGCAAGCCTGACAAACATACCACTAGAATATCGTTTAATCGGTGTATCAATAAATTTTTCTACCTCAGCGAAATCTATAATCTGATCAAACTTCTTTCTAATTTCATGTCTGTTCATACCAAGGACTGCACCATTTAAGAAAATGTTTTCTCTTCCTGAAAGTTCAGGATGAAAACCTGTACCGACTTCAAGTAAACTCGAAACACGCCCGTTTATAGTAGCCCGCCCGGTAGTCGGCGCTGTAATCCTGCTTAATATTTTTAATAATGTAGATTTCCCCGCCCCGTTATGCCCTATAATACCGAGTCTGTCCCCCTGGTTGACTTCAAAGGAAACATTTTTTAAAGCCCAAAAATCTTCTACCTCAATTTTTTCTTTATTAAAAGAAAGGGGGTGGCGAATTTTCTGATAAACACTTCGTACATTATGCATCAGGGCATCTCGAAATGTATTATATTTGTCTTGTTTCTGATACCCGATAATATACTTTTTACTCAAGTTTTCAACTGATATGATACTGTTCATTATAAACCTATATTACATCTGCAAAACCACGCTCAGTTTTTAGAAAAAATATCCCACCAAAAATAAACAACAGAAAAGCAAGCACTACAGAAAGACAAAATCCTTCCCAGTATATCGGCGCGTTATTCCCGGATAATGCCCATCGAAAGCCGTCAATTACCCCAACCATTGGATTGATTGAATAAAGAAGCCGCCATTGTTCTGGTATGACATCACTGCTAAAACCAACAGGTGATATGTATAAACCAAACTGGGCAACAAAAGGGACAATATGACGGAAGTCTCGATATTTTACATTCAATGCAGCAATCCAGTAACCAGCGCCTAAAGATGTTAAAATTGCCAGGAACATCAAAAACGGCAAAACAATTATTTTCCAATCTGGGTAAAAACCATACCATACCATCAGCCCAATCAGAATAACAAAAGAGATCATAAAATCTACCAAACTGACAACCATTGAAACAGTTGGAATAATGATGCGGGGAAAATATACTTTCGAAACCATATTAACATTTGCAATAAGCGCGTTACTCGATATGGTAAACGTATTGCTGAAAAAATGCCACGGAAGCATGGCAGAAAAAACCAGAATCGGATAAGGGATATTGCCCGAAGGCAGTTTGGCAAGCTTTCCAAAAATTACGGTAAAAACGATCATGGATAATACCGGGCGCAAAACACTCCAGGCGATACCGATTACTGTCTGTTTATAGCGGACCAACACATCGCGCCATGCCAGAAAATAAAAAAGATCTCTGTACTGCCAAAGCTCCTGCCAGAAATATTTTATCGATTTATTGGGTTCTATTATAATTTTATTTTGACGCATAATTTAAAAAACACCTAAATTGTTTGATATCGAACCTTGAATTAATAAATTTCAACAGAAGCCATCCACCTATGAAGAAGCGCCGTATGACAAGTCTCAGCCAATCCATAAGTTTCAGCGCTAACATAGACATTGATATCCCCCAAGTTTCTTAGAGGATTTTCTGGGCTCATTGCTGAAAGCGTCACAACGTTTAGATTCAATCTTTGCGCTGTTTCCGCGGCATTCAATACATTGGGTGATTTTCCTGAGCTGCTAATTGCGACAAGCATATCTCCTTTTTTTCCTTTCCAACGCAACGGTTCTGAAAAAATCTCCTCATAGGAAATATCATTGGCTAGTGCTGTAATCAAAGATATATCAAAAAACACCTGCGCATGTATTCGGGCATTCTTTGCAAGATCTGCGGCAAAATGACCTGCCATTGAAGCACTGGCACCATTACCGATAAGATATATTGTTCGTCCGCTATTTCTGACCTCACAAGACAGTTCCTTCCAGCTCGAAAAACCGACATCTGCGCCAAGTTCCCTGCAGTTTTTATCACGGAATGAAACTTTAGAAAGCAATGTTTGTATTTTATCAACATTTTCCTGCCATAATCCTGTCATATTAACTCCTGATATTTGTTATCGTTAATGAATTATCTTCTTTTCGTCAATAAACTTTGAACAATATTTCGAATTATCATGTTCCATGCTCCAATGTGCCAGTCCAAAACAGGGGCCAATACGCCGCGACGTTTATATGACCAGTAGGGTGATTCGCTTAATCTCCCTTTTATTTCTAAAAAATACTCGGATTTTTCTTGCCATTAATCATAAACATATTTTAATGAAGCAAACCCCATGCATTTACACTGTATCCATAAAATTCTTTTCAATCCTGTTAAAAATCATGATCCCTCCAAAAAGGGACATCAGTGTTATACCCCAACTGAGGATTATATACATTGGATCCAAAAGGCCTTCACCTAAAATACAAAACGGCAGGATGCAATGATTGAGGCCATTGGATTAAGCATATACCAGAACATATACTGTTCAGGGACTAAACACAATCGGTGTTCCATACCTCCACAGCTGGAGGCCAAACGTTAATACAAAAGTCAAGTCACGGTATTTCGTCGTTAACGAAGAGACAACCACGCCCATTCCCAATGACAGCATTGCCATCAGTATAACGATAACCGGAAACAGAAAAATGAATATGGAAGGACGTATTGTAGCGTCATTATATACGAAATATATATAAAATCCGGCAAAAAGAATAAGCTGAATCCCATACCGTAAAAGACCGATAATAACTTCAGAGATAGGCGCCGTAAGCCTTGGGGAATAAACCTTGCCGAAAAATGAGGAATTGATCACAGAGGGCTGATGACCAGATCCCATGTTTCGCTGTAGTTATTCTGTTTATTCATTATTCTTCACCTGTAAGTACAATTGACATATATTTTCAAACTGCATCATCATCCACTTTTAATCGATCTAACTTCCACACCATTTCCGGCATATGCTATATCAATATTCTGCATCCCACATTTTTGTAGGTGAGCCATGATTTGTTCACCACTTCGAAAATGTTTATAATAATCTGTCAGGGTGTCATGTGTGTCCAGAACCGCCCATTCATATAAAATTCTCGAGCCAAGCTGAGGATAAGCACTATGGTAATCAACAACCGGAGAAATTTTAGTAAAATATTTTCTGATTTTATTAAATCCGCGTTTTTTTCTTAATCTCCATGTAATTTTGTGCATTGGCCACAAAAACTTAGTAATAATTCTGCAAAAATTGAATGAAAACTGTTCTTTCCTTTTTAATAGAAAAGAACGTATTATCTTTCTTGAAAACGACATTGGATATTCATGTGAATAATGATCAATTATCAACAATCCATTTGTTTTTAAATGTGAGCACAAAGACGTCATACTTACCTCAGGATCAGGGGTATGTTGAATAACACCGATACAAACGATGATATCAAATTCATCACGGGCAAACGGTATTTTTTGGATATCAGCTTGGCCAACAAAGTAATCTGAATACTTCTTACAGTTTTTATAATTTGCGTCTACAGCAGATGAAATATCTATAGCATACACTTTAGCGCCGGCCTCCAGTAATATTTCTGTAAATCTTCCTGCGCCACATCCTGCTTCCAAGACTTTCTTACCTTTGAATATGTTTAACGAACCACCTGCAAGCCTTGTCAATCTATCCCGGGATACAGGGACTCCAGTATATGAATCTAATTGAGTAATCCGAAACTTGTTCCACTGAAGGCCAAAAGATTTCGCATAATTGTCCTGTAAAATGAAACGCGGAATATTTTCAATAATTGGATATTCACACCCAGAAGGACATTGATATACTGTATGATTATTTAAAGTAAGCTGACAATCATGTAATGGACACTGTAGTTTTATATTATTATTCATGAATTAAACATCATTCCTACTGCTCCGCCCTGCACTGCTCCCTGAATTATTAAACCCAACAATAACATGCTAAGATTTACTTTCACGATTTAAAATCCCTGTAACCGATTTTTCCTTCAGACAATTCATCAGGAAGTGGTTTCTCCTCAGCAAGATCAAGGCATCGCATCATACCCGGTTCTTTCTCCTGATACCTGAACTGGCTTTCCGGGCATATCATTATCCCGTCTGTATCAGGATTTTTCAATTTATGACCATGCCGGCTCATCCATCCCTGCTGTCTTGCAGGAACACCTTGCATGAACGCGTAATCAGGCACATTACTGGCCACAACTGCCCCTGCTGCGATAAATGCGTAACAGCCGATCGTGTGACCGCAAACGATCGTCGCGTTTGCACCGATAGTTACGCCTCTCCTTATGAGTGTTTTTTCATATATTGATTTCCGGACAACCTGGCTGCGGGGATTCAGAACATTGGTCAACACGCATGAAGGCCCAAGGAACACATCATCTTCAATAATCGTCCCTTCATATATAGAAACATTGTTCTGTACCTTTACGTTGCTTCCCAGGACCACACCGCCTGATACAGACACATTCTGACCTAGGTTGCACCGCTCTCCTATCTTTGCGCCAGAAAGAATATGGGAAAAATGCCATATTTTTGTCCCACTGCCGATTACCGCTCCTTCATCAACGAATGATGATTCATGTACAAAATAATCCATTTTTATTACCGTCCGCTAAGTTCTTATGGTTTTGCTATATGTGATTATCTTCAACCTTGACAATTATTTATTATCGTCTTTATTTATTAAAACTTTCAGGATTAAAATCCGGATAATTTGAATCTTTTTCAGATACTATGGGATTATCAACAGACCACTTAATCCCAAAAAACTTGTCATCCCAGCGAATGCCGAATTCTTTCTCAGGAGTATAATAATTGGAAACCTGATAGAACACATGACATTCATTCTCAAGAGTCAGAAATCCGTGTGCAAATCCCTCCGGGATGTATAACATGCTGCCGCAGGTCTCGGTCAACTCGATCGAAATATGTTTTCCAAATGTCGATGTTTCCTTTCTAATATCAATGATGACATCCAGAATTCTTCCCCGGATGCACCTGACCAGTTTAGCTTCTTGCGCCCCTTCGATCTGAAAATGCATCCCCCGTATTGTATTTTTTAAAGTGGAAATTGACAGGTTACTCTGGACCATATTCTCTTTAAGCCCATATTTCCTGAACTCTCTTGCGCAAAATGTTCTGGCAAAACTTCCGCGAAAATCCATGAAAGGCTCAAGTTCAATAATGTAAGCCCCTGAAAGTTCAGTTTCTATAAATTTCATTTATGCATCCTTTAAGCTTGAAAAATCCGCTTCATACTGTTCCAGCTGTTCTATGCTTGCGATATCATTACCCGCATAATACCTGCGATACCATCTGCCGGTCATTTCAAGAATTTTATCAATATCCCAAACCGTCTTCCATCCCAGTCTCTTGTTGGCTTTAGAACAGTCAAGCTTGAGAATACCGGCTTCGTGAGGGCAATCAGTCTGGCGTTCAACTTTGTATTCAACTGCTTCCCAGTAATTGCGAAGTGTTGTTACGATCTGCTTGACCGTAATGTTTCCTTTTTTTTCAGGACCGATATTCCAGGCGCCTGCATAACTGCTGTCTTTTTCCAAGAGTCTGCATCCAAGTACCAGGCAGCCGGATAATGCATCCAGAACATGCTGCCACGGCCGTATCGATTCTGGACTGCGGATAATCACAGGTTTGCCGGCACTTACGCCTCTGGCAATATCAGGTATCAGTCTGTCTTCTGACCAGTCCCCTCCCCCGATAACATTGCCGGCTCGAACGGTTGTTAATAGAATTGAATGCTTTTTTCCGTATTGTTCCTTTGGAAAAAAAGAACGCCTGTAGCTGTCTGATACTATCTCTGCACACCCCTTTGAAGCACTGTAAGGATCATATCCCCCCATAGCATCATCTTCCCTGTAGCCCCGGTCCCATTCCATATTTTCATAACATTTGTCGCTTGTAATAATGATGACAACTTTTACAGAAGGCGTTTTCCTGCAGGCCTCAAGCAGGTTTACAGTACCCATAATATTTGTGTCATATGTTTCCGCAGGTTCCCTGTATGAACGATTGATAAGGGACTGGGCCGCCATATGTATGACTATTTCAGGATCACTTTTTGAAACCGCCTGTTCAAGAACTCCCTTGTTTCGGACATCACCAATGATACTTTCACAATTCAGCTTAAGGCACTGAAAATGGCTCGGCTGGGTCGGTATGCCGATTGAATATCCGGTTACCTGGGCATTGAGACGTTCCAGCCATAAACAAAGCCACGATCCCATAAAACCGGTGTGTCCGGTAACAAACACCTTTCTATTTTTATAAATATTATTAAACATGAACGCCTTTATCTTAAGTCGATTACCACATCTTCCATTCAGCCTTACCCTCATTCCACAGTTTGTTCAAATACTCCATGTCCCGGATAGTGTCCATGCACGCCCAGAAACCACTATGTCGATAGACCATCAGCTGTCCTTCGCTTGCAATACGCTCAAGTGTACCGTGTTCAAGGTCACAGCTGTCATCATCAATCAAGTAATCAAATATTTTACGGTTTACCACGAAAAACCCACCGTTTACTAGCACACCGGCATTGGATGCTGGTTTTTCAAAAAAAGCCTTTACCGTATCTCCGGCGACCTTGAGTTCACCAAAACGGGCAGCAGGATTAACACCTACTCCTGTGAGCGTAACTAACCTGCCGTGACCTTTATGGAAATCGAGTAATGCCTTAATATCTATATCAGCAACACCGTCGCCATAAGTCATCAAAAAAAGATCATCGTCAATATACTTTTCAATCCTCTTAATCCTTGCTCCCTTTTTTGCATCCTTTCCTGTATTTGCCAGTGTTATTTTCCATCCGGTTTCATCATGGAAATCATGTAGATGAAAAGATTCCGGCCGGCCAAGCTCAATGGTCACGTCATTGTTCATGATTTCGTAATGATAAAAATATTCCTTGATCATTTCGCTTTTATAACCCAGGGCAAGAATGAAGTCAGTTATTCCGTATTTGGCATAAATCTTCATTATGTGCCACAAGATGGGCTTAGGGCCTATATCGACCATAGGTTTTGGCCGGAACTCGGTTTCTTCGGGTAGACGAGTGCCAAGACCGCCACATAAAATAACAACTTTCATATTAATCTTTCCTTATTATTGTCTTTTAAAAAAATATTATCTGCTTATAAAAGAATGTTTTTTCCCTTTATCACCAGACACCGGATCTGCTTCCCTCAGCTTATACACAAGATCAATTGAAGGCCGCGCCTCCTCAATGCCATACCCTTTACCAGTGAGAATATCCTGATAAAGCAAGGTATGAAGATCCGTGAAGCCGCCGGAGAATTCAATCTCCTCACCATCAACTGTGATTGATCTGAATGTTGGCTTCCTTTCAGCTCTTGCAATATCTGGCAGGTCATCACTATCCACAGAAAGGAACCATCTTACGTTCGCCTTTTCAAGTTCAAGAAAACCGGCCATTTTCCGTTTATCTGAATGATGAACTTCGTACCGCAGAACATCCCCAAAAATCCACATAAGCATGTCAAAAAAATGTATCCCGATATTTGTAGCAATACCACCTGACTTTTCTAAATCTCCTTTCCATGAAATCAAATACCATCTGCCCCTTGACGTAATATAGGTCAGGTCAACATCATACTTTTTAGTTCCTGAAGCCGCGCTAACAGTCTCTCTCAGCTTTATGATGGCCGGATGTACCCGCAATTGGAGGATATTATATATGTTTTTTCCTGTCTCTTTTTCAAATTCTGCAAGCGCATCCAGATTCCATGGATTAAGAACAAGCGGCTTTTCACATATAGCGTCAGCCCCTATCCGCAGGGCAAACCGTATATGGGCATCATGGAGATAATTTGGTGAACAGATACTCACATAATGAAGCCGTTTATCTTCCCCTTTTCTTTTAAGTTTTTCCGCATGCCTGTCAAACCGTTCAAACTCTGTAAAAAAAGCGATATCATGGGAATAACTGTCAAGAATGCCAACAGAATCTGAATTGTCTAACGCGGCAATCAGATGATTACCAGTGTCCACTATAGCCTTCATGTGTTTTGGGGCCACATAACCTGCTGCGCCTATCAATCCAAAGTTTTTTGGCTTCATAAACAGTCTCCGTTTTATTTGATCAGCGAAATTTTATTCCGCTTAGTACCTTGATTTATCAGCTTATCTAATACGGTTTTCCTTGAACCGGTTGTTGTTATCAAAATCCTGTCACACTCAATCTCATTCATCCGCTCAATACTCTGGATCTCAATACCGAGAAATTGTTCTCCTGCTTTTTTTTCATCAACCACCGCTGCAATCTTAATGGTTGTCTCCTGCAGTGAAACAAACGCGATTTCCGCGAGATCGGTTGCGCCGTAAAATATTATTTTCTTGACATCATCTCTCATAAAACCTTGAAACAGATCACGCAGTTTCTGGCGGGCATTTTTATAAAACTTATAGGAATATTGAATATATTCATATGTCAGGCGGGTTTTTTCAGCCGCGCCTTTTGGTGTGAGGATATACTTAACCCGGTTTTTTGGGATCGTGGTAACTTTGAAATATCCTTTGTGCGCAAGACGCCTGATAAAGGAGTTGACAAGACCGAGTGAAATATTCAGTTTCCTGGCAAGATCACGCTGGCTCGGTGCATGATCGTTGTCAATCTCCTCCAGGATCTGGAGGGTGCGTATGTGTTTGTGATCCATCTTTTTTCTATTTAAATTTAAGTCCGGTTTTGTGGGTAACACTACCAAATCAGACCTGAATAACTTATTCGACTATGCTAAATCCGAAATCCGAATATCGAAGCACGAAACAAATTCAAAATCCAAAGGCTCTAATGTCCAAAACGCCTCGTGACGCTAAATCCTTTAAACAAGATTGTTTTGAACATTCGAATTTTGATCATTTGATATTGTTTCGGATTTCGGATTTCGTGCTTCGGATTTACACATCCATGGTAAGCATAAAATTCAGAAATACCTGGTATTTTATAGAAGAAAATATCTTTAGATTAGCAGAAGTTGATATAGCTCCGCCTGGTGGGTTACATAAAAAACCTTATCAATTAAATAGGTTTTTCATATCTTATGGGAATTATAAGAAAAGCAAATGTTCACTTACTGAACGTTCATAAATTGAACACATATACTGTATCATGTCAAGGAAAAAAAGGATTTTCTTATAAATAAAAATATATTATATATATATAAATATAACATTATTAAATAAGGAGCGGACATTTCCCTGTCCTGTTATTAAGAAATGGCTGAAGACATATATGACTATGACGTAAGGTGTGGCACTTGTCACAAAAAATTCAAAGTTCAGCTTTTTGATAGCCACGAAAAAAATCTGTTCCTGGTGGATAAGAAAAGCTGGTATTGTGAACCGTGTAAAAAAGAGTATTTCAAGAAACAGACAGATGAACGCACAAAAGCACAACAGGAAATTGGTCTGCCTGAACTGAAAGGATCAGTGAAACAGGTTTCCTGGTCTGTAAAGATCAGGGAAGAACTGATTAACAAAGTCAATTTTCTCAAAAAAAGTCTTAAGTTTGAAAATGATTCTGAAAAGGAAAAATCAGACAAGGCGTTTGAAATGTTTCTTATGGAATGGCAGGAGAAAACCGCTGCCAAATGGTGGATAGATCACCGGAAAATGACTGTCCGGGATATTGCCGACAGGATTGATGAAATATCTGAAACACTAAATAATGGATAATTGAAGAAAAAGACAAAAAAAGATAAGCAGGGCAAATAAAAACCCTGCCTATCTTTATTCAGTTAATAATCAACTTAGGGAATATTTACGGATATCATATCTTCCGCATTAATTAAACCGAATCCGGTACTGGTTTTTACCGCATGCCAGGTAACACCATCATAATACCACACGCCATAAGGACCATAGTTCGCCACCAAGTTGTTTCCCCAAACTGTTAAACTTACAGGATTAAACAATTCCGTATCTTGAACTACAGGTCCGTGAAGTCCTACAAACCAGTAATCCTCGGGGCCGCCTAACAACCTAAGGAGAGAGTCGGATTCAGGATAGTTGAACACCATATATCCCCTCCAATAAAGCATATCTTCAATTTGAGCAAAATCATGTCGTATCGTAGGATCTATTTCATTGTACTCATAAACATAATAATTCGGATTGTCATCTTCATAAATATAAATCAATTCCGATTCAGCGCTTGGCACGATAATATCTGCGTCTATTGAAATTCCCTCATAGTCTATTTCATTCCACTTTGCACCATCATAGACAAATAAACCATTGCTTCCGTAATCAGCAACCAGGTTACCCCGCCATTCGATCATATTCTCCGGATTATACAAAATTGTTCCCTGGGAAATAGGGCCTAGAAGATCACAAGGCGCGCATGGCTCAGGACCACCAAACAATTGGATGGGTTGTCCAGCTTCAGGATAATTAAACACTATATAATCCCTCCAAAATAACGCATCTTCAATTGCAGTAGAATCATTCGGTATGACGGGTGTAGTTCCATCATATATATAAAGATAATAGTTTGGATTATCATCTTCATGAATATATACCTCATTCATATCATACCAGGGCAGCATGATATCAGCATTTATTAATTTACCATTTACGTCTTTTATTTCTTCAAAATTATCTCCATCAAAGGTAAAAAGTCCTGCATTGCCATAATCGATCATCAGGGATTCATTTGTCCGCGCCTGGATCAAATCGATTTCATTTGATAATAAAACATGCACAGCCATTTGCAAAATGCCTTTATCGTATATCATAGCGATATCATCCCGGCCATTTAGATCAAAATCTCCAGAAACAACGCGATTCGTAATTTCGGTTGCATCATAGCAATCAGGTATGGCAGCCCACCAGCCCATGCCACCCTGATATTGAAAACCGTCATCAACAGATCCGGTAGAAATTAAAACAGAAGCACGCGTTTCATGACTGCTGTTATAAGAGATCATTGAAACATCATCAAGACCGTCGTTATTAAAATCACCAGAAACAACTCTCCCTGTTATCTGCCCTGCTGTATAACCACAAGTTCGCCACCAGCCATCGTCATCACCTGAATATTTAAAACCAACGTCTGCTGATCCTGAAGAAAGCAATACATGAGCAGCGATTTCATTTCTATCACACGTCTGATTAAATCCATAATCATAAAGCATGGCAATATCATCAAGTCCATCACCATCATAATCACCAGAAACAACCCGGCCGCTTATATTGCTCGCTGTATAATTTGTTTTTGTCCACCATCCTGCATTATGATTTGAATATTCAAAATATCGTTTTGAGCTTGAATCGATACTGGAAAGTAAAACATGAGCGCGAGTTTCATTGTTACCATAATCATAAAACATACAAATATCATCATCTCCATCGCCATCAAAATCCCCTGAAACGACTCGATCGGTAACTTGATCAGTACAATATCCAGATTTATTCCACCATGTGGCATATTCAAAATGGTTAACACCATTAGAAAGTAAAACATCCACACGGGTTTGACAATTATTGTTTTTATATATCATGGCAATATCATCAAACTCATCTCCATTAAAATTACCTGAGACAACACGGCCGGAGACATGATCTGCGTTAAAATCAGTTAAACGTTTCCATGCAATACTGCTTTGAAATTCAGAACCGTCAGAAAGTAAAACATGAGCACGGGTTTCATCGCTGCCATAATCAATGAGCATGCAAATATCATCGCGACCGTCACCATTGTAGTCTCCTGATACAACACGATTGGTAACACTATCTGCACTAATAAAACCGGTAACATCCCACCAGCCGTCATCTCCCTGATTAGCAAAATATTCTGTTCCATTTGGCGCTGTCGAACAGGCATCTATTACATTTACTGCAACGACCTCCTTGCTTGTCACGCCATCATTATCTGTTACATAAAATCCACAATAATAGATCCCCAGATCATTAAAAGTAATGTTTCCGGGTTGATGGTTTTTTACCCCTAGTGCGGCGCCATCAAAATCCCAGTAACAACTAGATATTCCACCAGGATCAGTCCCGCTACCGTTGAAAAACACAGATTGTCCCTGATAGATAGTAACGATGTCGCCTGATGGGCTGTTGATGGTTGCTGTGGGTGGCGTATTTACTGTATTTATAGTTATTGAATCTTTAGCTGTAAGCCCTACACTATCTTCAATTGTAAATTCAACGAGATGGTTTCCTACTTCATTAAAGGTTACGGCGCCGGGATTTTGAAGAGATGAACTTGACGGTGAACCGCCATGAAATTCCCAGTAGTATGAAATTATTGGTCCATTTGATGAATATCCTTGGCCGCTGAAATTTACAACCTCGCCTTGTGATACAGTAGTATTAGTTGATGGATTGATTATTGTTGCTGTTGGGGGAACGGGTGGAGGGTCCTCAAATACACATCTAAGTTGAACTCTACTTACTTTTCCATACGTACCAGGCTCCGCCCAATTCAAACTGAATATAAATGTAATATCGTCACTCTTTTTTGCACAATCTCCAAGACCGCGTTGAAGTGCCTCTGTCACATAAATTGTTTCGGCCTCACCATTCTCATTTAATTGCCAACTATGAAGTCCATAATTATCATAATACATTCGAAGATCATTAAATTCGAAGCTTTTATGTGAAGTTACAATTATCGCTGCCTCAATTAGACATTTGTCATCATGTTCACTTACATTAAACGTAACAGTAGTTTTGTCACCGACATTAGGGCCAGGGCCGGGTTCCCACAATTTAACGTTTAGATTTTCATGCGAATCAGGATTATATAGTTTTTCATAAATATCCGCTTCAACAGGATTAATTAGTAGTCCATTTAATAATAATAAAAATACCCAAAAAACAATTTTCACTTCTTTCATTTCTTCCTCCTTTTTCTGTTAAATTTTCATTAAATAAACTTTTCTATACGCAACGCTGATTATTTCTTAACGACTTCATTTACACTGCTCAATCACAATCAGAGTTTACTACCAATAAGTGGAAACCATTGGTTTCCACCTTCACTGTCATCTATGAAATCTGTATGGCCGATTAAATTGTATGTTTAGTTTAAATAAAGAAAGGAAACCTCACGCAAAGACGCGAAGACGCAAAGGTAAATACAGAAACTGTAAAAGTCTAGATTTGACTTTACAGACAGTGTCAGATTCTATTAAAAATTATGCTTCTAAATAAATGTTAAAAAAATCCGAAATGTGAAATCTGTATGGCCGGTTCAATTGCGGTGTAAATATTCAATAATGAATTTTTCTATTATTCCTTAAAATTCACCGAAAGCATTTGTTCAGCACTATAATGACATAACCGGCTCCATTTATAACCATCAAAAAGCCATAATCCATCCACTTCATCACCATCATTGCCATAATCTGCCACAATAGATCCCATCCACTCAACGATCATCTCAGGAATCGGAATGCTGGTACCTGCAGGCGAAGCAATTATACGAGTATCTTTAAGCATAAGAGTAGTTGGATTCTGAAATTCGATCATGTAAAGCCCTTTAGTATAGCTTTCAGGATTATTTGTATCCAATATCATTAAAAACAGATTATCTTTCCACGGTATAAAGTCTTTCATAATAAAACCATTATCACTAAAAAGCGGGCCGATACTACCGCTAACAACCAAATCCGTATCAAGAAAGACCTCGTTGTTCATATCATATAAAAAGAAGCCCTCCGCTCCGAACATTAAAAGATTTTCTCCCCATTCAAGAAAAAAGTCAGCACCATTATTCAGGTCATCATGTTCAATGGCATGCCAGGTACTATTCTGGTTCCAAAAAATGCCGTCTTTATGAAAATCAACAATAATTACATCTTTCCAAGAAATAAGATCCTCAGGATTCCAAAGACCGGATGCTGGATCGTGCAAAGCTGTATAGCTATGGTCTTCGGGATTATAATGCATCATGCCGGAAAGCCCTGGAACCAGGCCAGGTCCAAAATCTATTGCATAATAATTTCCCCAGGCTACAACATTTTCAATACCGGTATTTACTTCCTCAATCATCACAAGATCAGTATTATCATATAAAAAACAATCCAACTCGCCAGCATCAATATAGAGTTCTTTATTACCGGCTGCCAGATGTTGAGCGTTAATCGTCTCATAACCGGCCTCGGGCCTCGTGATTTCCGAAAAAAGGCCGCTATTTATATCGAAGGTATAGAGCCCCATCCCATTTTCAAGATTTACCACAAGACAGGATCTTGTGCTGTTTTCATTCGATATAAATTCATCTGCACCAATATCAAAACCATTTCCGCTTGGCCGGTGCTCTCCATCAACATCATTTAAAAAGAGATCTGAAATATCATCTGTCGGTATTGTATCCAGATGAGCTGTCAATAATAAGTCGTAATCATACTCATCAGCTGTATCTAGAAGCATAGTGTCAAATATCGCCTTGTCAATAAAAGGCGAACCTTCTGTAATATGATAGTCTTTCCCGCTATAATTCACAAAATCATCATTAACATTAATATCTGTTATGATATTGCTGCCCCCTTCATATCCCCCCTGAATACAGGAGGCCTTGACATCAAGAAGGGTGCCATCCAAGTGTTTTAGCTGACTGTTTGAATTTCCCCAGACAATTGAATTTCTAATCACTGAAAGATTGGAAGAATCACTGACGATCACGCCTGCACTATCAGCAGAAGGATCAGATATATTGTTGACAATCGTACAATGGTTGATCATTGTTTTAATATTACTTACATATATACCACTTCCATGTCCGCTAACAGAATTGTCCGCAATAATACAATCGGTAATTTCAAGATCATAATTATCCACATGCGGGTATATGTAATGAATTGCTTCGATACCGCCACCCTCAAGTGCTTCATTATCCGTTATTTCGCAGCTTTTGACTCTCGGCATGCCGCCATCCATATAAATCCCACCGCCTTTCCCATACCCGCCTGCTTCTCCTAAAGCCTTGTTGTTTCTGATGATGCAATTCCTAATGGTTTGTACCCCTACAACCGAACAGATAGCACCGCCATTTTCACTGGCAGTGTTGTTTTCAAAAATGCAATCTGTAATAACCGGAGCGCCATTGGTTATGTAAATCCCTCCCCCGCCGCCATCACAGTAATTATCTTTAATAATACAGTTTGATATTTTAATGTTATTACGAATAATCAAGATGGCACCGCCGGTAGTAGGCGCATATCCATTAACGACAGTAAAGCCTGATAACTCACCGCCCCCTGTATATACTGAATATGGATCGTCATCATTAACCTTCTCATGCCTGCCATAATCAAAAGCCCTTCCTCTAACATCAGGGCCATCTCCGTCTATATCCCGACAATCGATAATACAATTATCCGGTCCGTTTTCAGATACAATGATTAAGCTTTTGGTTTCACCTTCCAGTTGCAATATTTTAATTTCTTTATTTCCCGGACCTGTATAAGTACCGTCCGCAACAAGTACAATATCTTCATCAGACGCTTCATCTATGCCCTTTTGGATGGTTTTACAGGGGGCATCGCTAGATCCGCATCCATCTTCAAGATTTCCTGTCATATCATTAACGTAAGTTATTTCTCTGAAATAAAATATTTCGCTTTCATCCCAGAATGCATCATCTTCTGGCGCCACACCTTCTCCTCGTACCTGAACATTCCATGTATAATATTTTCCAGGTTCCAAATCCGATGGAAAAATCATTTGTGATGCTGTCTGCCAGTCAGACATATAGGAATATGTATCATCGATTGCATTGATATGAACTCTGTATTCAGCATTCTGCAAACCTGAATCCGTCCAGTCAAATATATAGGTATCTGTCTCGGCTTCGGAGCCGACCCCTTCGCTATTTATTGGAGACAGAAGTTCATAGTCATATCTGTTGATAATCGTATCCCCATCACTGTCAACAAAATCTTCAAAACAAGGAATTATTTCGTATACGCCATAAGTATTATAATACCCCCTAAGATTTTTTCTTATTACTGAAAGTCCTGGGGTATCGGATATTTCAATAGCATTATTGCGGAGCGTATTAATTAATGTCTGATCGTCGAGAATACCATCTTCCTTGATATCCTCACTGATCTCTAATGTAAGACGTTCCTGACAATATCCGCTGCTGAGCCCTGTCTGGCAATCCGTATTCGTGCCTTGCATGATGACTGATACCGCCAGCAAGATGGCCGATGGATCGCTGCCCGCCTGGATGTTTAAATTTAAAAATCCTTCTTCCAGGGCCTCATTTATATATATCTCCGGGATGTGAAATATTCTAAGAACTTCTCTTTCAGCTTGCTGTGTTGCTTCTGCGAATGTCATTTTTTCAATGTTATAGAGATATCTGATTCTTTCAACAGTAAGAGTTGTAATAATATTAACATTTACATTTTTTGTAATCCGCATATCAGCGATGGCAGAAAATTCTCTTATACCGTTATCATATGCCTGATCATACCCGACGACTTCATTGAAATATTCACCAAATACCATCACTTCAACAAAAGGAGATAACGTATTCTTGATTTTCGGAAACTGTCCTAAATGATCGATAGTATCTTCCCTGCCTGCATTGTGAAATGGAACAAGGTCAGTTTCATCAAGCTCCTGAACCCAAACATCAGCACCTATAAGGAACGGGCCTTTCTGGGCCATTCCCATTACAGGATTTCCAGTTTCAGTAGTTGACGGATCATCATCAGCATAGAATCTCTCAACATTCTCACATCCGGCACATATGAATAGACAACATATGACGATAATCATTTTTTTCAAGCTAGCAAATAAATCCATACTTCTTCTTACTCCTTGTCCATCTCCTCACTTAAAGGAAACATTTGAAAATTAACTTGTATGACTCTGCCTTTTTTCCCTTTATTGGTAATTGCGGTCCTTAATTTCTTTCTGCATGCTGAAATGATCTCCTTCACCATTTCAAAACTTTCATTATCGATACTCATTGTCATTGAGCTGATATCTCGTTCATTTGAAGGAAAGCGTTCAATAGATAAAGCGCCAAGCCTGATCATCGCTCTGTGGTATTTTTCGATAATAAATGATTTTGCCTGCTCACCGGTGGTGATATGCTGATGACATTGTGTGAGAACCCCTTTTTTATTTTTTTTAATCAAGCCAAGGTCAATTAAAGAAATCACAGCCTTTTCAGCTTCCCGTGGGGTGATCCTGGGTCTTAGCAACGATGCCAGTTTCTTATATGAATAATTGCCACGCCCTGAAGCGATAATCCCCCTTATGACGGGATAATACCACTTTGAATAGTAGTTATAATGCGCTGCCGCTATTTTATTTACTTTAGTATATGCTCTTGAAGAGAGCATTTTGCGATAATACCGATCTTTTACCTCATGGGATGCAGCCTGATTCATTAAGACAAGATTTTCAAAATATTCTCGTTCATCCTTTTTCAGCTTAAACGCCTTGGCCATTTTGTTAAGGCTTTCTGTTGACAGATTTTTTTTCCCGTCAAAAATCTTTTTTATAAAAGTATGGGACAAACCGGTCCTGCTTGCAATGTATCGGTAAGAATATTTATTGCTCATTGATTTATTATATGCCAATAAATCAACGAGAAATTGACGATAATCTAAATAGTTATATATTAAAGGGAGTTCCATTTTAAATTTTAAACCCAAAAAATCTTTTCATACCAATATCTAGTCTCACATACATCTAAACAGCCTTTTTGAAAACCCTATAAAGATGGGGTGTTTTTGGGGGTGCAAAATACCCAGTCACATCAAGTCAATGGAGAGGATGGGGTGAGACGAGCAGGCAGTAGGAGGGAAAGCGGTTTAGAAGGATTATAGTGTTAAACAGATTGAAGATTAGTTCAGATGCAGAATTTATCCGCCGGGAGGGCTGAAAACTTTTTCTTTTTCGTTCTTTTTACGAAATAAAAATATAACTTCTTCGTGTACTTCATGTTGAAAAAAGAGTTAATCAGTGAAGATCTGTGTTTATCCGTGTCCTATTAAAACTTCGCGCCTTAGCGCCTTTGCGTGATAAATAAATGGCCTGCCCTTATTGTTCATTAAACAAATATCTACAAAGAATATCGGTTGAGACAATATGCGCAAAACCAAAAGCCAAATTCTTCAAGGTGGCCAGGTGGAGTTCATCATTGACGGTAGCTGTTGCATCAGCAACAAAAAATACGCGATAATCCCTTACAAAAGCATCTCTTGCTGTTGTCTCACAGCAACAATTTGTCATGACACCTGCAATGATCAATTCATCAATATTGTTTGACTTCAAACGTTCATCCAGGTTTGTACAATGAAAAGCATTGTATCGATTCTTTTCAATAACGTCATCACTATCCAAAGGCTGAAGCACCTCCAAAAACTCCCAAGCCAATGATCCATATTGAATAAAGTCTCCCCACCATTTACCGAGCATCCCCAGATCCTCGGGATCATCTTCATGGCCATGCTGGGTATAATAAATCTTCATATTCTTTGATCTACAGGTTTCAATAATGGATAAAACATTTCCGATAATCGGTTCAGCAATAGAGCTGAAATAATTTTGCATATCAATGACCAGAAGAGCACAACTACCTGAATTCGGCATTGCCTCCCTGGCGTTATAATTTCTAATTTCTTTGAGGTAATCTCTCATTATTCAATTATTTATCCTTAAGTTGCATTTTAATTTTAAATTCAATGTCAGAATAATGAATAGGACCAGGGAAAATAGAAGTTTATCAAAAGCGTTAAATTTTTCGGGTATTTTTGGGAAATTCATATCATTCCTCCTGAGTAAAGGGATCAAATCCCAGTTTGACGTTTAGCGATCATTTTGATCAATTTTTCGTATTGTTTCTTGTTTTTTCGGTAATTATACTTAATGGCTGTGTTATGGAATTTATATTATTTTACACGTCAAACGTCAAACAGAGATTTGTTTTCACTTGTCCCCGTTTTTAATTGATAAACAGCAAAAAAAAAATCATATAACTCATTATGGAATTTCTTCTGATATTCAATTCATCAATAATACCCATATTTATTATTATCGGCATAGCATTCATTTATAACAGACTTTTCCAACCTGATATTCGCCAGATCACTGACATCGCTCTTTCTGTTTTTGCACCGATATTCCTGTTTGATGTTTTAATCAAGCACAACATCACCATTGACATGATATTCGCGCCGATCATCTTTATGTGTATTCTGACAACCGCATTAATTGCTATCGCATATTGTACAGCAAAACTGTTAAAGGCTGATGAAGATGAGCAGCTGACGCTGATGCAGGCTGGAGCTATGATTAATGTCGGGAACTTCGGCCTTCCTTTGATATATTTTACTTTTAACAATGGATCAGAAGCTTATTCCATTCTCTATTTTGCGGCATTTAATATACCGCTTACAACCGTTTCTATTTATTTGAGCAGCAGGGAAAAGAATCTTCCGGGCATTTTAAAAGATGTGGCAAAGGTTCCATTATTTCATGCAATGGCTCTTGCCCTTGTCTTTACTGGCGCATCAATAACAATACCCGCCAGTTTAAGCAAATGCACCGGGTTGATCGGCCAGGCTGCCATACCTCTGCTCATTTTTGTTCTTGGCCTCCAGCTTTCAAATATTAAACTTAAAAAAGGTTTTATCAAAATTATTGTTCCGGCTGTGATTATCAGGCTTATATTGTCTCCTGTCATTGCAAAGCCGGTTCTTGAACTCCTTAGTATAACAGGGCTTGAGCAAAATGTTGCACTTGTCCAGACTTCTGCCCCGTGCGCGCTTTTGCCGCTAATGTATGCCATCCGGTTTAACAGGTCACCCGACCTCCTTGCCGCAATTATTTTTATCACAACACTTTTTTCAGGAATATCACTTACTTTTTTGATTAAGTTTTTATAATTGACAATCCATTTATAACAGACAATAAAATGTAGGATGGGCTGTGCCCACCAGCTACTGCTCAATAAGGTATGCTGAATATTTGGTGGGCACAGCCCACCCTACTACTATTTCAGATAGTTATATTTTGATGAAGTGACCTTCTCTGTCTTCACGGTCATCGTGATCTCCGGTGCGTCAGGTGATGGTTTTCCCCTGGAAACTATTTCCAGTTTCATATTCATTTGTTCAGACAGACGACCAATAGAAGTGTCGATCGGAAAATCACCTGAAAACAAAGCAGACATACTTGTTTTCTCAAGAGTCATTCCTTGCGGTAAAGACATTTCAATATTGTTTATTTCCATATTGCCGCTTATATGAAGACATTTTATCTTGTTAACCACAGCCACCTTCTTTAACGTCATGTTCCCTTTAATATTTTTTTTGTCAACTATTACGCTGTCAGCATCAAGGTCTTTGGCTGCTGCTGCACTGTTGGCAGCCCATGTCTCTCCCACCTTCTTACGGTCTTTTGTGCCGAATACATCATCGTCCGTTACCTTTGAACTGGGGATGAAAAAGAAAAGACCCAGGACCTTTTCAATGTCCTCGGGAACGTTCTTTCCTTCAACCAAGAACTCATCCTTATTCACTAGGACTTGTGTGCCCTTTGGCAGCACCTCTTCCTCATTTTTGTTTTCGTTGATTCTTTTACGGCACTCAGCGACTATCAGTTTATACTCGATTCCCTGATGAATTTCATCCACTTTCAAGACTGTAACTGTCCCTTCCAACGTCGCAAAAAGGGACGACTTTTCATCCTTTAAAATTCGCTGCTGTGCGACCATTTTCTGTTGCTCAATTAGATGGCCAGTTTTTTTAATCTCGTACGACTGGCCTACTTTATACGGCCGTGTCAGGCGGATCTCATAGTCCTTTGCGAAAACCGGGGAACCTGCTAGAATAGCTGCCGTACAAATCCAAATCATTAGTTTATGCATTCTCATTGTTATCTCCTTTTTATTTCCTCTTTTTTCGTCGTATACATTAATACGTTTTGTGAGGAGAAGTTCTGTAAGACCTGGTTGGTGAAAGAGTCGTGTTACGATGATATGTCTGCCGTTGCCGGTGAAAAAAATTCTGCTGCTGCCTAAACGTCTGCTGGTGATGATTGTTTATTATATTTTTCAGTCTTGTTTGTGACTGTCTCATTAGACGCTGGTTAGCATTATTTGCGTAATTTTTAGAAATGTTTTTCGGAGGTTCCGGGTACAGTTTGTCTGAAAATATCTCATCATACCGCACATCAACGACCAAATCATTCCCGTCAAAAACAACCAAGAGGCGTTGGTTCTCACGTCCCTTAAATACCCCTCTCTTTCCATAGGTATTGGTGACATTTTCATAAAAATAGAGGTGTTGGCTATTATGATAATGGATTACTTCCTGCGGTCGGCCCATTATAGTAATTACTTGCTTAGCTGTCGACTCTCCTTCTTTGATTTCTTTATACTTCGTTGGGATATCTTGCATTCCATAATGGTCTACATGGGCGCATCCGGTAAGACACAGCAAAACAATCAGGAGAATACCAGCCTGTTTCATGATAACCGCTTTTACACTGCTCATTGAGAATGACATCATTTTTTTCCAACAATATCTGGTTTTTCTTTTTCAATCTTTTCAGCTGCTTCCTTTTTTTCTTCACTTATTCCTTCAGTCGTTATCATATAATAAGGACCGCTACGGTAATCCATAGGTATCTCTGTGTACATTTCATCGAATTTCTTATCCTTGATAACAGCCTTTTCATCGAATTTAATGATCAGCCGCTTTGTTGCCTGGCTGATAAATGTAGCGTCTTTAAACGTATTGTTAACATATTCATACATGAAAATCTGTGTTCCATCATCAATATGAAGGACGTCCTGGGGTTTCCCAAAAAGTTCAAGTACATCTTCTTTAGTCGAAACGCCTGTTTTAATTTTATCTGAATCGGTTATATCCTTTTGACCATACGAATAAAAGTGTGTACAGCCGGACAGGGCAATAAACATAAAGAATAAAAGCAGGTAACGCATTTTCATTAATTCCTCCTTGAACAAATCCTCTTTTACAAAGATCTGTTATTTTGGATTTAGCCTATTATGTAGTCGGATTATGTTACTATTACATTCCAGACTAGCCCTGTGTCAACTCAAAAATAAAATAAATATAATAGTATTAACTATCGATGACTTATTTTCTTAGCGTATATTCGCGTTATTAGCGGACGAAACTCCCTTTTCCAGATTTTTCCTGACAGCATAAGAGATCGCCGTAAAACAGATACTATAAAAAACCAAAAGCAGTATCATGCCAACATCACTATAGCCCCTGGTCGCTAAAATACTGATCCCCACGATAAGCTGCACTAAACCGAAACCCACCGATACTTTCCAGTGCGGGAACCCGAGTTCATTGGCCAGATGCTGGTAAAGATGCCGGCGATGGGCTTTTGTAAGCCTCTCACGGTCATATATACGGATGGCCATTGTCGTTAATTCGTCTGCGTAAAACATAAATAGGAAAGAGGATAGGCAAATAAAATCATAAACATTTTTTGACATCATAATGACGATGCACGCAAAGACAAAACCTAGCAGGATGCTCCCCACATCACCCATGAAAACCTTGGCCTTGGGCATATTAAAAGGGAGAAAACCAGCACAGGCCAGGGTTACACAGATGCATACTGAACAAAACAAGGGATCATTGTTAAACTGGTAAGCATAGACTGCTAAGAGGCTGAAGCCTACAATACCGGTAACACCCGCGATTCCGTTGATACCATCCATGAAGTTATAAAAGTTGGCCGTGCCGGTAATAAAAACACATAATACAACGCCTAGTACAACCGGAATAAAAAAACAAGAAGCACAGGCAGCATATGAAACACACAAAGGCCAGATAAACACAAGTGACGCAGCGAACTGGAACACTAGTCGAAGCTTTGGTGGGATATCGTACTTGTCGCCAAAAAAACTGATGAATGAAATCACAACCGCCGGTACCCAGAAGCTCATATTTATTTTATAAACCAGGGATGTCAGGATAAATGCGGCAAGTATACCTGCGCCACCCCCTTTTGGTACAGGAATACTGTGGGAACTCCGGGAGTTCGGCTGATCCACGAGGCCAAGATGGCTGCCGCACCTATAGATACTGAAGGCCCCTATTGCTCCAAGTGCTGCACAGACAATATATAGTATAGAATTTGACATTATTAAACGATCTCTTTATTCAAGCTTGAAAACCGATTCAAGTGAATGTATTGGTTTAAATCCTGTTGCCAGCATCCGTGTGTTGTCAAAAACAAGGCTTGACGCCAGCTTGTCATAACATGAATGGAGCCATCCCCGCTTCCCGTAAAACACTAATCCTGCTATCCGTGTTGCCAGGAATACCGTCCATAAGGGGATCCTGACCACAGGACCTGAAGGATGGCGACCTGAAGCCCTGTATACATGTATCATCCTATTGAAAGTGTATGCATCAGTATCACACACATTTATTATCGTATTTCCGTTACTTCTTCCAGGTTCCTGTGTCAAAAGGTAAACAATAAACTCAACAAGGTTTCCCCTTGCCAATGCAGACATCCGCTGTTGGCCGTTACCGAACTTCACATACCCCAGTCTCCGGGGCATCAGAATTCTCCGATCAAGATTCAAACTCCACTCCTTGCCGTAAACCGGGGCCAGTCGAAGGATAACCGTCTTTTTTTCAGAAGACCCGCTACTTAAAGCATCGAGCCGCTTTTCAGCGTCAAGTTTACTCTTAGCATAATCGCTCGAGGGCCTGCATTCTGCCTCTTCAGATACAGGCATCTCTAAGTCTGTCTCGCCATATACGCATATCGAAGACAGAAATATAAAACGTGCATTTGAATTACTGTTAAACACAGCTTTTGCCAAATACTCAGTCGCCTTACTATTTATTCTCATATAGGAATTAACATCAACTGCCCCGACCTTTTGATGTGCAATGCCCGCGCAATGTACAACTGTATCAGGCATATGCTCTCGGCAGATGCGGTCCACTGCCGCGTCATCTGTAATATCTGCCTGTTCCCAAACCGCACCGCATGCCGGCGGCTTAGTCAAGTTATCCATCCCAATGATACTGAAATCCTTTTTCAGTACATCACATAATGCACTTCCTATAAAACCGGCAGCACCTGTTATCAATACTTTTTTCATTATTCGCCGTTTGTCTTTGTCTTTTTGACCAGCAGGTTTTCATATACCATCATGGTCTGGGCAACAATAATCTCTTCCGAAAACTCGGTTTCAATCATCTCACGGCCTTTTTTCCCCATATGTTTCCGTAGCAGTGGATCGTCTATAAGCTTTTTCACGGCTTCGGCAACCGCCTCAGGAGAATGGGGTGGTACTAATATGCCGTTTTCACCGTCCCGAACGATCTCACGGCATCCAGGAATATCGGTGGCCACAATCGCACGGCCGCATGCAGCCGCCTCTATTAGGATTTTTGGTATCCCTTCACCGTATGTTGTCGGCAAAACAACAAGATGTGCCTCGGATAACAGCTCCGGCATATCTTCTATATGTCCCTTCCATTCGATGACTCCTTCATTGTGCCACTGGTTGATCGTTTTTTCAGGAATCGAAGACGGATTCTGGAAGTCCGGTTTGCCTACAATAATAAACTTAAAGTCAAAACCCTTATCTTGTAAAATTCTTGCTGCATCCGCAAATACCCCAGCCCCCTTCTCCCAGATCAACCGAGCTGCAAACACAATTGTCGGAACACTGTCGGTTTCAGGCACATAAACAAAACGCTTTATATCCACACCAGATCCGGGAATCAGCACAGACTTTTCTTCTTTAATAACATTAAAATCTTCAAGGAATTTAATATTTTCCGGGTTTTGAAATATTCCAACGGTCCTTTTTGGATAAAACGCAGTACGATATGCCATCAGCGCGATGCGCCTCATAATGGACAGTTTCCAGCCCTTTGCCACAAAAATAAATCCAAGCCCAGCAATGGCATTCACCACAGCAGGCATACAAGTAATCATACCTGCCCAGGATCCGTACAGGATCGGTTTCATGGTCACATGGTGCACGATATCCGGTTTTTCTCTCCTGTAGATACGAACAATTTCAACAAACGAAGAAATCTCCTTTAAAGGGTTTCTTCCCCTTCTGTCCATCTGCAACGGGATAAGCCTGAAACCTTCATTGATGATCCGCTCCTCATACTCATTCACTCTGGTGGCGATTAACACCTCAAAACCGGAATCTCTTGCCGCCCTTGCCAGGGGAAGGCGGTGAGACCAGAAATACCAGTCTTCAGTAATAAAGAAAAGAATTCGGGGTTTATTCGATTTCGGCAATTTGGGGACTGTACGGAAACAGCGTAGTAGTGCAATCATTAAAAAACGCGCGGATAAACAAGCTGCTGTAAATGGCCTCATCAATATTTTTGGCCATTTTGAATTCATGACAAAAAACCGGTAACAGCTTTTGTGGAATTCATATACCGACCGTATCGGCAACCTGTCACTGCTTCCACCCACATAGTGAACAATGCTGACCAGGGGATAGTAGACAACCTTCCATCCTTTCTGCCACATCCGCCTGCACCAGTCCACATCTTCAAAATACATAAAATAGCTGTCATCCATGGGACCGACATCTTCTATTGCTTTGCGTCTGATAACCATGCATGCGCCTGATACCCAGTCAACCTCTGCAGGTGTACCCCAGTCAATTGATTTTGTCAGGATGTTTTGCCGTGTAAAACGGTTATTTGGAAAAAGTTTACTAAGGATAGAGGTGCGACCAAACAACCCGTTCAGGGGTGTTGGGAATACCCTGGCTGATCCCTGCACAGAGCCGTCATCATTTAATACCTTGGGACCAAGGATACCGACGTCTTTCTTCTCTTCCATATACTCAAGAACTGTTTTAAAAAAACCTTTTTCAACACGGGCATCGGGATTTAAAAGCATAATATAAGGTGAGCTTGTCTGCAGCAGTCCTTGGTTTACTGCCGGCGAAAAACCGATATTAATACTGTTTTTTTTCAAGCATACTTCAGAAAATTCAGAGGATATGCGGTCCACACCATCAGATGAGCCGTTATCAATCACCAGTATTTCTAATGTGAGATCTTCAATGGAAGCGTATACTGTTTCCAGGCACTTAATCAGGTGGTCCGTACTATTACAGTTTACGAATATTATATCAATAGGCTTCAAGGTATGTCATTGTCCTTCAGGCCGGGAAGCTCAATACGAAGAATTTATTATATAATTTGTATTATTCTTTCATTCCCCCCTTGAGGGGGAGGCTGTTTCATAATCCTATTTCATCTAACTATCATGTTGGGTTCGCTTCTATTCAATTTTTCGCATATATACAATTCAGTAGGTTGGGTTACGTTTTTTAACCCAACAAAGCCATAACAGCTCAACCCAACCTACAATGTTGTCTCGCGCGCGAGCACGAAATTAATTGTGACACAGCCCCGGGTGGCAGGAGGGTGTTTGCATTATGCATCATCATAACACCAGTAATTAATTTTATCCTCAAGAACTTACACCCCCCTTTGTCCCCCTCAAGGGGGGAATATTATATGATTAACAGTATTGTTTTAATTTCATAATTTGTAAAAAAAATCGTCTTTCTCAATATATCTTGTAACATGGCCCAGAGGACCAGGATTTAAATAAAATTAAAAAATCGCATTTTTAAGGCACCATTCATAAGTATTCTTGATACCCTCTTTTAATGAAATTTTAGGTTTCCAGCCAAGTTCTTTCAGCCTGGTAATATCAAGCAGTTTCCTTGGAGTGCCGTCGGGCTTTGTTGTGTCAAATTTTATCTCCCCTTTAAATCCCACAATATCCTTTACCAGATATGTCAGGTCTTTAATCGATATCTCTTTGCCGTAACCGATATTGATCAGGGGCACGTCAAAGCTGGTCAGCATTGCAGAATATGAATCTTCGTCAAGATTCATGATAAAAAAACAAGCGTCCGCAAGATCATCAACATGAAGAAACTCCCTGAAAGGCTTACCTGTTCCCCATATGTCAACATGCGTTTTCGTGTCTGAGTTTTTAGCCTCATGAAACTTTCGAATCAAAGCGGGCAGCACATGACTTGTCTTCAAATCAAAATTATCATTGATCCCGTAAAGGTTGGTCGGCATAACCGCCATATAACGGGTATTATACTGGCGGTTATAAGACTGGCACATCTTGATTCCAGCGATTTTAGCCACCGCGTAAGGTTCATTTGTTGTTTCAAGAACGCCTGTAAGGAGATGTTCCTCCTTCATCGGCTGGGGGCACTCTCTAGGATAAATGCAGGAAGAACCGAGAAACAGCAACCGTTTCACACTGTTTTCATGTGCAGCCTGGATGACATTGGTCTGGATGGCCAGATTCTGGTAAATAAACTCCGCGGGATACGTATTGTTAGCCAGAACCCCTCCCACTTTAGCAGCAGCCAGGATAACATACTCAGGCTTTTCTTCTTTATAAAACGCCTCTGTTTCCGCCTGCCGGGTCAAATCAAGGTCCTGGAATTCCCGAGTAACAATATTGGTATAACCGCTTTTGGATAACCTTCTCATTAGGGCCGAACCCACAAGACCGTTGTGACCCGCTATATATATCCGTGAAGACGTATCCATATTACATGTCTGCTTCTAAGCTGCCGGGAATCGAAAGACCGCTGTCTCGACAGATCGTATCACGGACAGCATCCTCAATATCAGAGACAACCATTTCATGTATCATCTTTTCAAATGTAACCTCTGGCTCCCATCCAAGCTTTTTTCGGGCCTTTTCAGAATTCCCTAGCAGGGTTTCAACTTCCGTGGGCCGGAAATAAGTAGGATCTACTGATATAATTACCATCCCTTTTTTCAGCACAGGCGTCTGGACATGCTTGATAAACTTTTTAATAAGTGCTGACTGCCTGAAATTCTCAACGATTCCCTCCTCATTTATACCTGTACCTTTCCATTTCAGATCAATACCGACTTCGGCAAAAGCCCTGTCACAAAACTCCCTTACTGAATGTTGTTTCCCGGTGGCAACCACAAAATCTTCAGGCTCTTTCTGCTGGAGCATCAGCCATTGTGCTCGGATAAAGTCCTTTGCATGTCCCCAGTCACGCTTGGCGTCAAGGTTGCCAAGATAAAGACTTTCCTGGAGCCCAAGCGCGATCCTGGCAGCCGCCCGCGTTATTTTGCGCGTAACAAATGTTTCACCCCGTATGGGTGATTCATGGTTAAACAGAATTCCATTACACGCATACATATCATACGCTTCCCGATAGTTTACCGTACACCAGTAAGCAAAGAGCTTAGCACATGCGTAGGGTGATCGGGGATAAAACGGTGTGTTTTCATCCTGGGGCATTTCCTGTACCCTGCCAAAAAGCTCGGACGTAGATGCCTGATAAAATCTGGTCTTTTTTTCAAGACCCAGCATCCGTATCGCATCAAGAAGTCTCAGGGCGCCCAGAGCGTCTGTGTCTGCGGTATATTCCGGCGCCTCAAAAGAAACCTGCACATGGCTCTGCGCGCCAAGGTTATAGATTTCATCCGGCTGAACTTCCTGGATAATACGTATCAGGTTGGTTGCGTCCGTGAGGTCTCCGTAGTGTAGCACAAACCTGCGA
>JANQFQ010000033.1 GCA_028277765.1 Desulfobacterales bacterium | reverse complement strand
ACCTCTAAAAATTGCCTTTTGGCTCGATTACGGCGTTATGCGAAAATTTTAATCCTCAAAATACTCAATGTATTCCTCCGGTTAAAATTTTCGCATGCCTTGTACTCGAACCAAAAATCTAATTTTTAGAGGTACCCTTAAATGTTTAGGTGGCGCTGAAGACCGGATTATCTGCATAAACTTTTTGTAATCTCTTCATACCGCTGTTCTCCCAGGATATCAAAGCAAAGCTCGCATCTGGCGTAATAGTATTCTTTAAGGGAAAAACCTGCCTTCTCCAGTTCATTTTTTTCCCGATGATAAATTCCTGCTGGTCCTTCCTGTTTTATTATTTTGATGATCGGAAAGAATGCTTTAATTTTGTTTAAGATTGTTTTAAAGCTATCTTCTTTAATATTCCCAAAACAATAAAAATCTTTTGAATCCAGTTTCTTAAAACGTCCTGAGGATGTGCAGCAGAGCAATACATTGCCGTCATGATTAATAAACAACTGCTGGAGCAGATGACAGGGTCTTTTTAATAGCATATTTTTTTTGGGAATTATATAATTTGATTTGACTTCCGGCAGGTGTTCTCCGCGCCCATCCGGGCTTAAACGGTAGATTGAATTGCTAACCTTGTTTTTTTGAAAATGCTGATCAATGTACAGATCTTTTGCACTTAATACATTGTCTTTCATATACATGACAGAGCAGTTGATGTCATGCGCCTTAAGTGTATCTACTGCTGTTTGAACAATGCTGAAAGGGATATAATCGATGTGATATCTGTCAGTGCTGATGACAATTGAATTGATTCCCGCTTTTTTGAAACGGGCAGCATATATTGCCGCGTTTTTCTCATTATCTGCCCAAAATCCATTTGAATAAATCGTAATATGCCAGCCTGATTTCAGGACTTCGCTGGAGATACTTTCAAGTTCATCCAGATAAAGGATTGGCTCGCCGCCTGTTACTAACAGATTTTTTATTCCGAGCTGGTTGCAGTCCGGAAGAACCGGCAGTATCAGATCAGGGGATAATTTTTCATCTTTATCAGGCCCAGCACCAACAATACAGTGAGCGCACGCAGCAGTGCATTTGTTAGTATATGAGATCGATAAGCTGGAAAAAATCATATTCATTTTTAAACAATTTATACCTTTAATCCTGACGGGATATAGCCGTTTTTGTCAATCAAAATTGTTTTGAAGCCTATGATGTTTAATTTATTTGATATTTTATTAAAGGTGGATTTATCAAGGATTTTTTCGATTCTGTCTTTTTCAACTTCAATTCTGGCAGTACTGCCATGATGCCTTACCCGGCAGTTTGTAAAACCGAGTTCATGGATGACATTTTCCGATTTTTCCACCATTCGGAGCGCTTTATCAGTGATGGGAGTCCCATATGGGATTCTTGTGGCCAGGCATGCCATGGCAGGCATGTTCCATGTCGGCAGATCCATGCTTCTTGAAAGGGCGCGGATATCTCCTTTTGTCATGCCTGCTTCAACAAGGGGCGAGAGCACACCCTGTTCTTCTGCAGCAGCATTTCCGGGCCGGAAATCATTCAGGTCATCCAGATTAGTACCATGGACAAGATTTTTTATGTCGTGGTCAGCTGCTATTTGAATAAACTCACCTAAAATTATTTTTTTACAGATATAGCATCTCTGTTTTGAATTTTTCAGGAATTCTTGGTTGTCTAATACTGGTATGTTTATGACGACATGGTGCACACCGATCTTTTTCGCAAATTCCCTTGCGGCTTCTGTCTCATGTTCTGGATGAACAGGTGATGCTGCTGTGACGGCCAGGATTCGGTCTTGGAGAACTGCCTGTGCTGCTGCAAGAAGAAAGGTGCTGTCAACACCTCCTGAAAAAGCGACAGCCAACGATCTGAATTTATTTAAAAATAAATCAAGATTTTCTTTTTTTTTCAGAAGAGCTTGGTTTTTTATAACGTTTTTCATGAATAACCCAAATAGTCAAAAATTGTTTACAAAAGCAGATTGTTTTTATATGTATTAAAGCTTACAAAGAAAATTAATAATGGAGTATATGCAGAATAACATATAAATGCAAAGAGGTTTTTATGGGAAAGGATAGTCTTTTAAAGTCGACTTCTAAGAAAAAAGGCAAAGGGAAAAAAGCCGAAGATAAGGACAAAAGGGCACAAAACGCGGCAAAGAAGAAAAACGCAAAGAAAAAAAGTACGGAAAAAAAGAAAGCAGCCAAAAAGAAAGCCGCAAAGAAGAAAACTGCGAAAAAAAAGACTGCGCCCAAAAAGAAGTCTTCATCAAAAAAATCTCCGTCTACCAAAAAGAAGCTAACCGCAAAAGAACTTATTTTTATGAAATTTACCGGGTGGGAGCCTAAGAAACCTGCCAAAGTGGCACCTGATAAGGACATGTTAAAAGGGTATTCTGCGCCTCCTTTTATTTCAGGAAGAAGTGAAGAGGAGACCAAGCGTATTAAAGAGCTTCTTTTTTTAAAATTTGATATGGATCATACCATCGCTGCGGCAGAAAAGGGTGCTGCGGAAAAGGAAGCTGTTGAAAAAGCTGTGGCTGAGAATGCTGCTGCGGAAAAGGAAGCTGCTGAAAAAGCTGCGGCTGAAAAGGCTGCTGCGGAAAAGGATGTTGCTGAAAAAGCTGCACAGGAAAAATACGAAGAGAAACAACAGCCAGATGGGAAAGGCATCATGCCACCATCCCCTCCGCTAGACAGCGGCCCTGATCCCATGAAAAGCGCTCTTTTTATTGTTATCGGGATACTTTTTTTATTAATGATTCCAATTATCGTACTCAGTATTTCAAATGCTGACAGATATTACTTAAAACCGAAACATGGCGCCCTAGAAATATGGAAGGGAGATTTTGCTCCAGTAGGTAAGAAACGAATGATCATTCTGCACGGCGTTCAATTTCCTGAAGGTTTCAGTAGTAAAAAGGTTTATACAGAGGAAGAAGCATTTCAGTTTGCTTTTAATTATCATGTAGATAAGGCATCCGCTCTTCAGTCAGTTAAGGGGATGCCAGATTATGATGAGATTAAAGCTGAGCTCAAAAGGGCGTATCGTTTTGCAGCCACAAAGGAACACCGGAAAATTTTGCATAAACGTCAGACCGCCATCGACCTTGCCATTTTGAAGTCCAAGGCAGAGATCGCGGCAAGTTCAGGTACAATAGAAGGTACTAAAGAAGCATTGCGGTGCCTGAAAGAAGCTGAAGCTCTTGACATTGAGGAAGCTGATGCATTGATTATTAAACGGAAGATTTCTGTCATTGAGAAGAGAGCTAAGAAAGTAGATTAAAAAAAGTTACAAGTTATAAGCTACAAGTGCCTTAAGTTGTGGTATCGCTCCGCTTTGTTAGTTTTTAAGAAACCGTGGTCGTGATCGGTTTGGGATTAAAAAGATAGTAGGTTGGGTAGAGCCGAAATGTTTTCGTTGGGTTGAAAAACGTAACCCAACCAACATAATTAGGTGTATACAGAACAGGAAGTTCCACAGGCGAAACCCAACAAGCGCATCTGACCACGATCTTTCAATCTCCCTTTCAAACCCCCTTTTTCCTGGGACAACTATCCTAATTTGTTGACAACATTCAGTATGTGCTTATCTTTATAAGTATAAAATGATTAAAAAATTGTAAAGGTTGTTAAATAAACAGCAGGAGGTTCATATGCGTCTGGATAAATTTACAATAAAATCACAGGAGCTTGTTCAGGAAACACAGTCCCTTGCTACGCAGAAGGGCAACCAGCAGATTGAGCCGGAGCACTTACTTGCTTCTATGCTTTCTGATAAAGGGGGGGTAGCCGGTGCCATGCTTAGGAAACTCGGTGTTTCTATTGAAAGTGTCGCACAAGAGACAGCTGACGCGATTGATAAGTTTCCTAAAATTAGCAGCAGTGGTATGGAGAGTGCCTATATTTCACCGCGAACAAAGACGGTACTTGAAACAGCTTTTACGGAAGCGTCTAAGATGAAGGATGAATATGTGAGTATTGAGCATATTCTGCTTGCTCTTGCGGATGAGAAACAAGGAGAGATTGTAGAGATTTTCAGAAAGCATGGGATCACAAAAGAGGCTGTTCTGAAAGTCCTGATAGATATTCGCGGGAATCATAGAATTACAGATCAAAATCCAGAAGAGAAGTACCAGGCATTGGAAAAATTCAGCCGGGATCTGACAGAACTGGCCCGTATGGGGAAGCTTGACCCTGTTATCGGACGTGATGAAGAGATCAGAAGAATTGTGCAGGTATTGTCAAGGCGAACAAAGAATAATCCTGTTCTTATTGGTGAACCTGGTGTGGGAAAGACAGCTATTGTTGAGGGGCTCGCGCGCAGAATCGTGGAGGGAGATGTATCTGAAAGTCTGAAAAACAGGAGGCTTGTTGCGCTTGACATGGGAGCGCTCATCGCGGGCGCCAAGTACAGGGGGGAGTTTGAGGATCGGCTGAAAGCTGTTTTAAAAGAGGTTGAATCCGCGGAAGGGGAAGTTATTCTTTTTATAGATGAGCTTCACACACTTGTGGGTGCGGGCGCGTCTGAGGGTGCTATGGACGCTTCTAATATGTTAAAACCTGCACTTGCCAGGGGTACACTGCGGTGTGTTGGCGCAACGACGCTGAATGAATACCGGAAATATATTGAAAAAGATGCAGCCCTGGAACGACGGTTCCAGCCGGTAATGGTACTTGAACCAACAGTGGAGGATACGATTTCCATTCTCAGAGGATTAAAGGAAAAGTATGAAGTTCACCATGGTATCATTATAAAGGATTCCGCTATTGTAGCAGCGGCAACCCTTTCAAACCGTTATATTTCCGACCGGTTTTTACCTGACAAGGCAATAGACCTTATTGATGAAAGTGCTTCAATGTTGAGAATCGAAATAGACAGCATGCCGGCTGAAATTGACGAGATACAGCGGAAAATGACACAATCTGAAATTGAAAGAGAGGCATTGAAAAAAGAGACGGATAGCGCAGCCAAGGAGAGGCTTGAAAAATTGGAAAAGGATCTTGCTGTGATGAAAGATGAAATTACAGCGCTAAAGGCCCACTGGCAGAATGAAAAGGACCTTATCCAGGAGATACGTGAGATCAAGGAGGAACAGGAGCGGATCGGCATTGAAGAACAGAAGGCTGAAAGGGAAGGGGACCTGGCAAAAGTAGCAGAGCTCAGATACGGCAGGGCGTCTGACCTGGCGGCAAGCCTTGAAGCTGCGAATCAGAAACTTACTGAATTGCAGGAGACCGGGAAAATGCTGAAGGAAGAGGTGGATGGTGAAGATATCGCTGAGATTATTTCTAGGTGGACCGGCATACCTGTCAGTAAAATGCTTGAGGGTGAACGGGAAAAGTTGGTGCACATGGAGGCGCATATAGGCCAAAGGGTAATCGGGCAGGAAGAAGCGGTACTCGCTGTTTCAAATGCTGTCCGCCGGGCGCGTTCAGGTCTGCAGGACCCGAACAGGCCGATCGGATCATTTATTTTTATGGGACCAACAGGAGTCGGGAAAACAGAGCTTGCCAGGGCGCTTGCGGAATTTATTTTTGACAGTGAGCAGGCAATGGTCAGAATTGATATGTCCGAGTACATGGAGAAGCATGCTGTTTCGAGGCTTATCGGTGCTCCTCCCGGCTATGTGGGGTATGATGAAGGCGGCTATCTAACGGAAGCTGTTCGGAGAAGACCTTACTCTGTTATACTGTTTGATGAGATTGAAAAGGCACACCCTGATGTTTTTAATGTTCTGCTTCAGATTCTTGATGACGGTCGGATGACAGACGGTCAGGGACGGACCGTTGATTTTAAGAACACGATCATTATCATGACATCAAACGTGGGGAGCCAGTGGATACAGGAGCTGGGGGCGACGGACAGGGATGAAATGGAGAAGCGTGTGATGGAAGCGCTTCGCGCCGGCTTCAAGCCTGAATTTTTGAACAGGATAGATGAGACGATTATGTTTCACAGCCTTACCCTCGAACAGATAAAGGAGATCGTCGGGATTCAGCTGACGCTTCTCGGTAAAAGGCTTGCGGAAAGGCATATTGAATTTCGACTTTCAGACGCGGCATTATCCATGATAGCTGAAAAGGGGTATGATCCAGTTTACGGCGCAAGGCCCCTGAAACGCGCTATTCAGAAATATATTGAAAATCCGCTTGCTATGGAAATCCTTGAAGGGAAGGTGCCGGATGGCTCCCATGTGACCGCTGATGCTGAGGAAGGAGGGATTCTTTTTCAGCATAGGTTGAATTGAGTTGATTAATATATAAATAATAAGTGCCTAAAGTGCGCTAAAGTGCCTAAAGTTAAGGTATCGCTTCGCTCTGCTTGTTTTATAACGAGTCGTGATCGTGGTCAGCGAAGTGGTGGTCGTGGTCGGGTTAGAAAAAGTTATGAGTGCCTAAAGTTAAGGTATCGCTTCGCTCTGCCTGTTTTAAAAAAAGTCGTGATCGGTTATTAAAAACAAATCAGTTACTAAAATCGTAGGGTGGGCTGTGCCCACCAAATTATCGAAATCGCTATCGAAATCGGAAGAACATAGGGCTTGGATACGAAAAACTGATGGAACCGAACAATTCGATCCCGATCCCGATGAAGCCAAGTCAAAAGGGAGGCACCGGACGCTCATTCTTCGTGGCGGTGATCCTTAACTGCTTTATCCTTTGTCAGTGTCAGTACTATCGGCGTCTTCAGTTTTATCTGCAGGCTCTTCAGCGAGTGTTTCTTCTGGTGTATTCTGCTCGCTTTCAGGCTGAGGGGCGATCCGGGGTCCAGCCGCTTCTTCCTCTCCCTGGAAGACAATCTGATGCGCATCTTCGCCTCCGAGCGGGTCGGCAACATGATGCAGAAGCTCGG
>JANQFQ010000013.1 GCA_028277765.1 Desulfobacterales bacterium | reverse complement strand
ATGTGGGGATATAGCTCGGCAATTTTGCTAACAATAACCGAGCCCATGGAAATGCCCCAGAGAATGGTCTGTTCTGGTTTAGCTACTTTTACCTTGAAGAACCAGGTCAGGATCAGGGTGTCCCAAATGCCTTGTTTCACTGCCCAGCCGTCTACGGCAAAAGCCGAAGCTGCAAGGGCGTATCCCCTTTCAAGGAAATAGTCTTCCATGAGCGGATCAAAATGGTGCCACATGGGGGTTAATGGGATGGCTGGTTCAGTAATCCGCGTATACCCGTGTGCGTATACCAGCAAAGTCCCATTCCAGTCTGCAGGTACACGAATCCGGAACGGTGCCCCGAATATCTCATCTTCAATTTCAAGGGGTGTTCCATCGTAAAGGGGAGCCTGAGTTGCATTAGCATTTGTCAAAAAGAGGAACAGCGAGAAGATGAAAAGAAAAGGTCTGCCTATCCGTAGTAGTGAAATCATGAGAATTTTCCTTTAGATGTGATTTTATTGAAAAATAGTTTATACCGAAAAAAGGAATAAGTTTCGTAAGAATCCCACAAAAACAGGATTCAGCTCAGCTTTATTGTTACAATTCACCTACGAAAGTAATAAATTAGGCAAAAGTAGATTCAAAGTCAATGAATAAGTAAAGGGTTTTCAAGTTGATGGCTAAGTTAAGATATGAAACAGCACAAAAAGAATCTATGTCACAATTAGATCAACCAAACTAATAAAACTGTTTTTCTTATTGTGTGCTTTGGTGAAACTTTTTTACCTGTGCTCTCATGATTTCTGGATGTCAATAGTTTCCGTCAGTTCCATTAACTGGTTTGCCAGTTTAAGGGTAACTTCAGCGCTCTTTTTTACACTGGTACTGTTCCCGGTCATTTCGTCAGCTGTGTCATTAACCACGGAGATGTTATTTGCGATCTCTTCTGCCACAGCGGAACTCTCAGCAATATTGTGGCTGATCCCTGTTATGGAGTCCGCTGCTCCTGTTAAAACACCTGTGATTTCCCGGGTGGCAACCGACTGTTCTTCAGCAGCAGCTGTTATGACCGTTACCACCTCATTAACACTGTTCACCACATCTGAAATCTCCTTGATATCATCAATGGTCTCAGTTGTTGACTGTTGAATTCCTGTTACCCGGTCTTTTATCTGAAGCGTGGCATCTGCTGTCTGCCTGGCAAGTTCCTTGATCTCAGTGGCAACTACTGCAAACCCTTTTCCAGCGTCTCCGGCCCTTGCCGCCTCAATGGTGGCGTTTAATGCCAGCAAGTTGGTCTGTTCTGATATCTCAGCGATGACTTCGGAGACTTTCCCAATCTCTTGAGCGGCATCTCCGAGTCGGTTCACCTTTCCTGTGGCAGCTTCTGTTTTAGCGACCGCGCCTTCTGTAATACCGTGTGCGTGGTTTGTGTTGCCGGCTATTTCATCTATGGTTGCAGTCATCTCCTGAATGGATGAAGCGACCGCATTAAAACTCTCTGTGGTGTTTGTCATGGAAGCTGACAGGTGAGTGATTTTAGCGTTCATATCTCCGGCTGAAATGGCAACATTGCCGGCCTTTTCAGACATGGTTACCGTACTTGACAGCATCTGGTTGGCAAGCTGAGACAGGGCGGCTGAAGAAACGCTCAATGTTTCCGAGTGACTGGAAATTTTTCTTATAAGGGCGTGAAGCTCTTCTGTACGATTGTTAAGGAGTTCACTGTTTTTCAGGTTTTCAAGGTACCATTTCCAACTGTTTTTTGAAATGACGATCAACATGACCATATAAATCGTAGTAACAAGACTGATCAGAAGAGAGTTTCGGGTCCACTCAACAAATCCCCATATGATAAGCGGGAGGAGAAGGCAGGCAAGGTAGTTTCTGGCGAGTGAAAACCGTGATGTAAGGGACATGGTAGAGCCGGATGCGATACCACAGGTCATCATCACCACGATAATGGCAATCCAGTTCAGGCCGTAAAAATATAGTGTCATACATGTAAGAACACCCCATACAAGCCCGGATATATAGGTGCCCACAAAATAGAGGGAGGTCCATAGTTTTGGATCACTGGAATAGAGTGTCGGGAAAGCCCTCGCCAGTATAATGCGCGAGGTAACGCCCCCTATAACAAGAACCCCTATTATGGACGTAAAAACAGTATGATCTTTAAAATAAGGCGTGGACGCGACAATAATGACAAAAAGAATAAAATAGACGATAACAGAAGAATTTGTGCGTTTGGCCAGTTCCGCGTCTGCTATAGGTTTAATTTTATTTGACAGGATTTCTTCTTGCCTTGTATTGGTATTATCCTGACTGGTCATGGATCCTCCTGATTTTTCACTGGTGTGGAATATTATATCAAATGTTATACTGCTAAGCTAAACTGATCGTACCATGTTGTCAAATATTTCAGTAAGTACAAGTTCCATAATGCCATGGGAAAGTTCATGCCCGATTCCTTGCATCCAGACAAGTTTCGCGTCAGGTATCAGGGCCGCGTATTTTTCAGCATGTGATGCAGGAACCAGTGGATCTTCAGTCCCGTGAAAAACAAGGGCTGGGCAGGATATTTTTTCCAGTTCATCAAGGATGGAGCCAGACGCGATGATGGCGGCAAGCTGGTGGAAATTGGCTTTGGGATTAAATCCTTTCCGTTCAAGAATGTTTCTTGTCTGTACTTTCCGTTGCAGGTCTTCATCAACAGGGAACCTGGTACCGGCAAAAAGTTTCAATGCTTTGATCCGGAATTCTATGGCTTCTTCCGGATTTGTTAGATGACCGGGATATTCGGCCCTGAGTTGTTGACACGCCCGCGTAAACCAGCATTGACTATCGGTTCATAGAAAAACGGCGGCCATGACGTGCACTGGTCATCCATCCCTGTGAGTAAAAGTACAGCAGGATCCTGTGGATCACCAAATGTTTCATAATAGATCCTTACGCTGTTGTCAGTATATCCTTTGTCAATGGGTTGCATGATTTTATGCTTATAGTTTAATTCTATTTATGGCAAAATAATTATGAGCAAAATCATTAAAACCAGAATAGTTATTTTTTCCTCCTGCCCCTGCCTTCATTTTCTCTGTTTTCCTAAATCATGGTAGTGGCGATCCTTGTGATCGCCTTTTGTTGATTTAATGAACAATGTTGTTGGAAAATCCAATTTTAATAAACAAAAATTTAGTTTCGTACGTCTAATAATATAACACGTTCGTAAAATCGATTATGCGATTCCTCTGATATCATGAAAATAATGATAAACCAATATTGAAAGGAGATTAAAAATGAAGAAATGGATTTTAAGGAACCAAAAAGCCGAACAGGGTTTTACACTCTTAGAGATGCTTGCGGTTATTGCCATCATAGGTATTCTTTCAGGGGTAGTAGCACGGTCGATATGGCACCATATTATTGAATCGAAACAGGAGAAAGCGGGGATGGATATTGCGATGATTGAATCATCCGTGGAAATGTACAGACTCTATAATGGAAAACTTCCAGCAGATTTACAGTCACTGGCTAGAATTAATGAAAAGACAAAAAAGCGATACATCAAAGAACTCCCTCTGGATCCATGGGAGAATGAGTATGTCTTTATTTATCCGAGCGAATGGGGGGACTTTGAAATCCTATCACTTGGCGCAGATGGGCAGATAGGCGGAGATGGTGAGGATAAAGATATCAGCAATTATAAAAGAAAAAGAGACTGATGATTCTAATAATGCTTATCTGCATATCCAACCCAACCGCCGGCTTCCACAAGGGAACGGTCAAAATCGGAGATTGAAAAAGGGATCTCCTCTGTTTTGTCATTGCCGCTGATGGTAAACATATTTTTCTTTAGGTCAGTCTGAACTGATGTTTCCACGTCTGAAAACGAACTGAACATTCTGTTAATGGTATCAGCCGGCAGTTCCGCGGCTATCATACCGCAGTTGAATATATTCTGCCTGAAAATCCTGGCAAAGTTTTCCGCTATGACCATGTTGATGCCGTTCACTTCAAGGGCCCACGGGGCGTGCTCCCGTGATGAGCCGCATCCGAAATTTGCCCTTGTGATAATGACGCTTTTGTCCTGTATGTCCCGTGGATGTTCAAAACCATCGAGTTTAAGGTCCTCCAGAAGAAATGGTTTGAGGGCTTCTTTTGAAATCTCTGTCAGGTACTTGGCAGGGATGATTTCATCTGTATTAATATCAGACCGGTCGAGAAAGAGTACGTTCCCGCTGAAGTTTTTCATGATTATCCTCCTGAACCTTTATACAGTTTCGAGTTGGTTATATGGCCGGCCACAGCGCTAGCAGCAGCAGTTGCCGGGCTCATGAGATGTACCATGCCGCCTTTACCCATCCGGCCGTTAAAGTTCCTGTTTGTGGTCGATGCGCAGACTTCACCTTCCGCGAGTACGCCGTTGCTCATCCCCAGACATGCGCCGCAGGTCGGGTTGGTGACACAGAATCCAGCATCCATAAAAATTTTTAAAAGCCCTTCTTCCATAGCCTGGCTGAAAATGTCCGGAGTTGCCGGGGAGACAATGGCCCGGATTGAATCGCTGATCCGTTTGCCGTCAAGCACTGTTGCTGCTGCCCGGAGATCTTCAATCCTTCCGTTTGTGCATGAACCAATATACACCTGATCAATCTTTTCACCCGTCATTTCACTGACAGGCTTCACCTCATCCGGCTTGTATCCGAACGTTACCTGGGGTTCCAGGCCGCTTACATCATATTCAATTATGTCTGCATAGACCGCGTCATTGTCTGGTGTATATTCACGATATGCTTTAAGCGCAGATTCTTTTGACGGATATTCATCTTTGATAAAATCCCAGAGATAATCAACAGTGATCATATCCGGAGCGCATACCCCACATGTTGCGCCTGCCTCAACCGCCATATTGCATATGGTCATCCTCGCTTCCATGGTCATTGAATCTATTACCGGCCCAGTGAATTCAATGACTCGATTGGTAGCCCCGTTTACACCAATTTTTCCGATAATTGAAAGAATAATATCCTTTGCAAATACGCCGGAAGAGAGTCTGCCGGTGATGTTTATTCTCATACTTTCAGGATACTTAAACGCGCATACACCCTTGAGAATGCCCACCTCAAGATCGGTGGTCCCCACACCCGCGGCAAACGCTCCGAACGCGCCGTGTGTGCATGTGTGAGAATCACCCATGATGATTGTATAACCGGGTCTTGCAAACCCTTTTTCAGGGAAAATAGCGTGACACACACCATTTCTGCCAATATCAAAAAAATCTTTGATATTGTTTCTAACGGCCCAGTCCCTGAGAATTTTTCCCTGCATGGCCGTTTTTGAGTCCTTTGCAGGTGTGACATGATCGATAACCACTTTTATCTTGTCTGGATCAAACACCCTGTCCATACCTCTTTCAACCAGATCATTAATCGCAATTGGCGTGGTTATTTCATGACAGAATACCGCATCCAGACGGATCACATGTATGTCTCCTGATGGATGGTCAACTTCATGGGAAGCGAATATTTTTTCTGCAATAGTTTTTCCCATTTTGTCCTCCTTAGCGTTTCATAAAAAACATCCTGGGCGGTGTAATTACCCAGATGGCCTTTAAAGTCTTCTTCCCGGTATTAATAAGCCTGTGAGGGATATCAGAAGGGAAAGAGACACTGTCTCCCTTGTTTAAGTCGAACCTTTTCTGACCGTATATCAGTTCTCCTTTACCTTCAAGTATAACACCGAGTTCCTGTCCCATATGCCCGTATTCAATATCACCTTTTTCACCGCCTTTATCAATCTCCAGAAAAAATGATTCAATGGCGTATTTTTCCGACGGGTCAGGCATTACGGACAGCTGGTGATATTTCACTTTTTTCAGTACAACACTGTTCCTCTCTTCAGCCCGAACAATAGAGACTTTTTTATCTTTTTTAAAGTCCTGAAAAAGATACTCCAGATCAATATCCAGGACATCAGCTATTGCGAGCAGGGTGTCTATGGATGGTGACACCCGATTCAGTTCAATCTGTGACACAAGGCTTTCACTTACCATAGCCCTGGAAGCAACTGCCTTAAGGGTTATCCCTTTTCTTACCCTGACCGCCCTAAGTTTTTCACCAAACTTATGTTTTGGTTTTGACTTTATCATTACTGTATATCCTAAAGTATGGTTAAAGTATGAGCACAAGAAAGTCAAGCCATTTTTTTGATAAATTTAAAAAATAGATAAGTTTTTTTATCAGGACTGTATATTCACAGCGATTCATTCTTGACCTTTTCTTTCGGCATAGCTTATACTATTTTGTTGCAAAAAAAATGAATTGGCCAGGACGTCCGTTCTTATATTATTATATTTATAATTAAAACAGAAAAACTGTGCATCTTGAGAGCTGAAATCATGCGGACAACATCTTTTTTTCTAATTATATTGATTATTACGGCATTTTCATTCACCACACCAGCATATGCGTCTGAAACAACTTCCAATTTCAGCATTTTTCTTGAAAACGATGGCGTAGTAGGTGAGGATGGTTATTATACAAATGGAATAAAAATGGGTTGGTATTCAAAAAACCTATCAGCATATAGTACGGATTCATGGAAGACCAAAATTACGAAGCCCCTGACAGACAGGATACCTTTTTACAAAACACCGGACACCCGGAATTCTTTGTCCCTGGCATTTAGCCAGTTTATTTATACGCCGGAAGATATTAGGATAAAAGAACTCATAGAGGATGACAGGCCGTATGCCGGGATCTTTTTTCTGGAGTACGGGCTCATTAACATTAACCGTGATCGGATGCATGTTTTGGAGTTTTATTTAGGCGCGTCAGGTCCCATTACCCAGGCAGAGGACTGCCAGGAAGCGGTTCATGATATTATCGGCAGCAATGAACCCCAGGGATGGCATAATCAGATCAATGATGAACTCCTCATCGGCGGTACTTATGGATATGCCCGCCGTCTGCTCCGCTCTGAAAATGAGAATAGTACAGGATATGACCTGATCGGTTTTACCCGTCTGACCCTTGGCAATGGACTGTCCTGTGCGAGCGCTGGTGTTGAAGTCCGTTATGGTTGGAGCCTTCCCAATGATCTGGGGACGTACACCATCGGACCATTTAACGGCAGCATCGCTGCTGCTGACCCGGAACAACAGGGTAGCTTTTATTTTTTCTCCTCTTTAGATACCATGGCTGTATTTCATGATATTACACTGGACGGCAACACCGTTACTGACAGTCACAGTGTTGACAAAGAGCATTTCAGAGCCCAGTTAATGCTAGGTTGCGCCGGGCTTATTGGCAAGTGGCGGTTTTCTGTTGCCTATGTCTGTAGAACGGAAGAATTCAAGAAACAGGAAGATGAGCAGATGTTCGGAACCGCCAGCGTTTCTTATGCTTTTTAGGTTAAACAAAGTATCTTAAGTTATAAGTTACAAGTGCCTTAAGTGGAGGAATTCTGACAATTAGATGTTAAAAAAGACAGAGAGTAACGTTTCAACTTTAGGTACTTATTCTACTAAATCTAAACATAACTACTCTTGGCCCGGACTTAAAGACCAAGATCAAACTGCATGAATAACATTAATTTGGATAGCTATGCTGCTTGCCGCTGACAACCTGCAGATAACGGACAAAACCATTGAACAGGCTTTAAAAAAAATGGATCCGGGGCCTGTACAGGAGATGGTTGTGACATGCGAAAAAGCAGGGGCGGACATTATCGATATCAACACCGGCCCGCTTGGGCGTGATGCTGAGAAAAAAATGGCATTTTTTGTTGAAGCAGTACAGGACGTTACAGACCTTCCGGTCTTTATAGATACAGCAAACCCGTCCGCAATGGAGGCTGGCCTTAAGGCCAGCAGGAAAAAGGCAATTATCAATAGCTTTTCACTGGAACCAGCCAAACTTGAAACGATTCTTCCCCTGGCGAAAAAGTATAACACAGATATTATTGGCTACCTCCTTTATCCTGACAGCCATGTGCCTCCTGACAGTACGGAGAGACTCAATATCGCGGTTGAACTACTTGAATGCGCATTGCAGGCGGGTATTGAGAAAGAGCAACTGATATTGGATCCGATTATTGTACCTGTAACATGGCAGGATGGAAAGGCCCAGGCATTGGAGATACTCCAGGTCCTCAGGCTGCTTCCTGAAGTGATGGGATTTGACATCAGAACGGCTGCAGCCCTATCAAATCTTACTTCAGGCGGCAACATCTATGAAAAAAAACTTTTTCTGGAAAGGGCGTATCTGCCCATGCTTGCAGTGTCTGGGCTTGATATTCTCCTGGTGAATATGCTGCATACAGCAACCATTAAGCTGGCAAAAACATGTAAGATGTTTTCTGATGAAAAAGTTTTTTCATGGGAGGAGATATAGTGGTTTAATAGATTTTGGTTGGTTGAATTTGTTAAATTTTGATAATATCATTAATTGAACAAATGAAACCAATAGTACGAATATAATATTTTTTTATAATATTTAGTGGACAAACATAAAATTATTTATTAAATACTCTAATATCACTTGGTTATGATCAGTTGGAATTGATTGTATAAGGAGATATAAAAAAATGGCTGAGATAAACTTAGATGATGGTACAATAAATTGCCAGGGTGAATGGCTTTCCAAAGACGACCTTTCTAACAATATTAAGAAAAAAATGGAAGCAGGCGACATGAAAATTTCCGAGCTCGCTTCTGCCCTTGAAGAGCTGAACAAAGCGATCGAAAATTCATATAAGCTTGATATAAAAATTGTCACCACAAAAGACGAGTATGAGAAATTAAAAGCGCTTGGCGGGGATGATGATAAAGAGTGTGTTAGAAAAGCTGTAATGGCATTTATTATCGATGGTGCAGCTTCAGAGACAGTTCAAGCTGATATGGGGATTCCAATGGAAACCAAAGATGTCAGCGAGGAAAAGACTGCGGAACCACAGGGAGATACTGAAGAGGCAGCTAAAGAAATACAGGTGGTTTCGGTAGAGGCAGCTGAAGAACCACAGATGATTTCCATAGAGACAACTGAAAAAACACAGGAGAGTGATGAAGAGATAACTGATACTTCAAAGGAACCTGAGGTTGAACCGATGAGTAGCTGGGCGGTGGAGACCGTAGACCTGGAGAAAGAGGCCCAGCCTGAAACCGTTGGTGAAAGCTCGGTAACATCAGACGATGAAGTAGGAGAGATCAAGGCAGAATCGGCCGCTAGCTGGGCTGAGGAAACGGTTGACCTGTCACAGATGAAAGAAGACGGCCCTAAAGGTGTCTGGGCTCAGGATACGATTGAGGTAAAATACGATGAAAAAAAGGAGGCTGGTGCTGGAAAGGAAACAGCCCCTGAACCCGCTGCTTCTGATGCAGGGCAAGAAAAAACCGTTGCGATTAAATGTCCCAAATGCAAGTTTTTTATTAATGTATCTCTTGACAACAAACCGACCCTTGTGGAATGCCCTGAATGCGGTACCAGCGCCAGGTTGTCATCAAAACGGGGGTGGGCGAAGATTTAATCTATCTTGACCAGTACTTGATATTACATATCGTGTAAGCTCTCATTGTGTTTCATTTGTTTCGGATTTCGATATTCGAGTTTCGGATTTTGCTATCAGTCAGTCCTTCTTTATATCTTTTCTCACCATACCAGTCTATCTGTCTGCATATGCCGCGGATAATACTTACCTCTTTGGCCCTGAGCGGCAGGCGGTCGAAAAAACGCCGCATGTTATTCAGCCAGTAATCAGGATTTTCAGGATTGAGAAAACTGATTCGGGTCAACACATCTTTTAAATGTCCGTACATCCCTTCAAGTTCATCTCTGCTGGCAAGCCGGGGTGTATAGTCTTCTGCTCCATGTTTGCCAGCGCGGAAGACTTCATAACACATGATCATGACAGCCTGTGCCAGGTTCAGAGAGGAGAACTCAGCGGTCGGTATCTTGACAAGGGTGTGGCAGTACCGGGTATCTTCATTGGAAAGCCCCCTGTCCTCGGGGCCGAACAGAAGGGCGATTCGGTTTTCTTGTGAAAGCGGTACCAGGGTCTCAGCGACTTTTGACGGATGCACGGTTACCTGACGCTGTTTACCGGTACGGGCTGTGGTTCCGGCAATATAATTGTAAGGTGAAAGGGCTTCATCAAGGGTATCAAAACGGTTTATGCCCTTAACAATATCTGCGGCAACATGGGTTGCCATTTTATTGATTTTTTCAGCATCATAATTTTCCGGATCAACCACTGTCAAATGCTGAAGCCCCATATTCTGCATGGCTCTTGCAGCAGCGCCGATATTCTCAGGATACCGTGGCCGATGAAGCACAATCGATAAATTATCAAGAACAATTCCGTTTGACATCAGTTAATAATTTCAAAACTGTTGAAAAAATACCCGATTTCAAATTCCGCGGTTTCCGGGGCATCTGAACCATGGACAACATTCTGTTCAATGCTTGTGGCAAACTCTTTTCTGATCGTCCCTTCTGCTGCCTCTTCAAAATTTGTGGCCCCCATCAGTTCTCGGTAATCCGTGATAACATTTTCACCTTCAAGCACCATGACAACGATCGGTCCGGAGGTCATAAAGTCTGTTAGGCTATTAAAAAAAGGGCGTTCCCTGTGCACAGCGTAGAAACCTTCAGCCTGTTTTTTTGTAAGGTGAAGCATCTTCATAGCGGAAATTTTTATGCTGTTTTCCTCCAGTCTCTTTAAAACCTCTCCGATGAGGCCCCGGCCGACACCGTCAGGTTTGATAATCGATAATGTTTTTTCCATAATGTGTTCCTTTCATTTTACATGTTTTATCATATGAAGTTCATTACGATTTAGATTCTCCCAGCAATAGGGTTTACCTTGGATGAATGCTGTTGACAACGTTTTTTTCAGATTTTATAATTTTGGTCCAAAACTTAAACCGTTCAAACTCAGTGGAGAAAGAGAATGCCGATATATGAATTTTACTGCAGGCATTGCCATACGATTTATAATTTTTTTTCAAAGAGAATAAATACGTCAAAAAAGCCTAAATGCCCTAAGTGTAAAACAAAAACACTTTCACGTCAGATGTCCGCATTTGCATTTACAGGTAAGGCGGATGAGGATGGCAGCATGGATGACCTCCCGGTTGACGAGGGAAAAATGGAGAAAGCCATGAACATGCTGGCAAAAGAGGCGGGAAATATTAATGAAGATGATCCTCGCCAGGTAGCAAACCTGATGCGAAAGCTTTCTGACATGACCGGTATCGAACTCGGTTCAGGTATGGAAGAGGCGCTTAGCCGGCTGGAAAGCGGAGAAGATCCAGACACAATTGAGGCGGAGATGAGTGATCTTCTGGAGGGCGAAGAGCCGTTTCTGATGCCAGGGAAAAAAGGGAAGGGGGCTAAAACAAAGAGGCCTGAACCTTTCAGGGACGAAACCCTGTATGATCTATAATAAGGGAAAATATGGACAGTCAGATTTTAGAAAAAGTTGAGGTAATTCAGGGAGATATTACAGAACTGGACGTGGATGCCATTGTTAATGCTGCAAACACATCACTATTGGGCGGCGGTGGTGTGGATGGTGCGATCCATCGTGCTGCAGGACCGGAACTCCTTGCTGAATGCAGAACCCTGGGTGGATGTCCCACAGGCGAGGCAAGGATAACAAAGGGGTATAACCTTCGTGCCGGACATGTCATCCATACGGTGGGACCTGTTTACAGTCGGGCAAAAGATAAAAGTGATCTTTTAGCTTCGTGCTATAGAGACAGTTTTACGCTTGCTGTTGAGAATAATATTAAATCTATTGCGTTTCCCGCCATAAGCTGTGGTGTTTACGGTTATCCTATTGAAGAGGCTTGCGGGATTGCTGTGGATACATCCTGTCGTTTTTTAAAGGAGAATTCAGGATTTGAAAAAGTTGTTTTTGTTCTTTTTTCTCCTGAAGATTCCAGGGTATACACTGATTATATCAATAATATTTGATAGTTGTGACTTCTCACAGATTGTAAGTCTTTCCTTATTCGATTCTTAAACAACTTTCTTTATTGACAAACCGGGTATCAATTACTATTTTCTTTCTGCTGTTTGATATAAATAAAGTTTTTTAAGGAGGATATCATGTTAGAAGTAACATCTTCTGCAACACAGTTTATTGCAGATTATTTTAAGGATAAAGAAGTCCAACCCATACGTATTTTTCTTAATACCGGTGGTTGAGGCGGGCCTTCTCTTGCGATGGCTCTGGATGAGCTAAGGGATAATGACGATTCTTTTGATATTGATGGTTTTCAATATGTTGTTGAAAAAACATTCTTGGAACAGGCCAAACCGATTAAAGTTGATTTTCAATTCAATAATCTTCAGGTTACATCGAGTATTGACCTTGGCCCGGGCTGCGGGGGCAGTTGCAGCGGAGAGACAAACGGCAGCTGCGGCTAGTTAAAGAATACTGACATTTTATGAAAGGGCAAATCCAATAAGGATTTGCCCTTTTTTTATTGTAAAAAATATATTTATGGCAATACAATTATCTTCTTTATGATGAACGGCAAACACATACCCCTGCTGCCTGCAAAAAAACCTTTAAAAAAAGTATTGATCCCAAGTTCATTTTAATATTAATAATTATTGATGATTGTTATTATGAAGAAAAAATGGTATATTAACATGCTTATATAATTATTAAATAAGGAAAACTCAGCCGGTAACAGTGCTGGGTAAACCCTTTTTTCAATTTGACAGCAAGAGAGCGGCTGGTGAAATGGAAAACATAAAAATTTTAAAAGAAAAAACCGAAGACGGTAAATCAGAATTTTATACTGTTACCGTGAATATGAGCGGCCATTCTCTAATTCAGCGATTCAGCAGCCTGAAAAACGCATATGAATTCATCAAGGCACAACAGAAAACCGATTCCGCCTATTACAACAGGAAAGGAAGCGGTGTTTTTTCAAGAAAGCATACCAGGGTTCCTTCACTGAAATTGATTTCATATGAATGTATGGATGATCAACAGCAGCTTATTAACCAGGGTATGGGGCGGACACTGAATATCAGCCCGGGTGGAGTTCTTCTGGAGACTTACAATCCTGTTGACACAAAATATAATATAAAGCTGGCCCTGGGTCTGGGGGATGATCTTGTAGAAGTAGAAGCACGGGTATGCTTCTGCAAAGAGAGTCCTGATGGCACATATGAAGCTGGAATTGAATTTATTAATCCTGATAAAAAAGCAAAAGAGGTTATCAGAAAACTCACAATCAAGGATTAAAGGGAATTATTATAAGTGCCTAAAGTTGTAGAATTCTGCCATTTATCTCTATTCTAGTTATGCAAGTAATAAGAAGTTGATCATTCTTCTCCCTCTTCCAGCAAAGGGATCTCCATGATTTTTTCCTGTTTCAACTGTTCGATCTCATCGTCCGATAGGTTGAGTATCTCACGGCAGATCTCTTCTGTATGTTCTCCAAGCAGAGGTGGTGGTGTGCTTTCACAGAATTCCATATCAGACATTTTCCACGGCAAATTGGGATAAAGCCTTTTACCCGCAACAGGATGATCGACTTCAACGGTGGCATTCGACCATTTGAGTTGAGGGTCAGCAATCGTGTCAACAGCCCGTTGTGCAATACCCGCTGGAACACCAACAGCCTGAAGGGTCTGCATGACTACCTCGGGTTCATGTTGCTGGGTCCATTCCTCAATATGTTTTTCAAGCTCATCAATATGTTTCAGCCTGCTGACCGTATCCGCGAACTTTGGGTCTTCTATCCATTCAGGCTTTTCAAGGGCATTACAAAAGCTGATCCATTGTTTACTGGTAAACACACTAATGGCGCACCACTGGTCTGTGCCTTTACACCGGTAACAGCCGTGTGGCGCCGCGTACGGGGACCGGTTTCCTTGGGGCTGCTGAACATGTTGGTTAATTGAATAATCGAGATATGCCTCACCGATCAGTGAAGCAGCAGCTTCGATCTGAGACATATCAATGAACTGTCCTTTACCTGTCCGCCGCCTATAGTCAAGGGCTGCGAGAACCGCGAAAACCGCCTGTTTGCTCGCAATATGATCAGGGTGCGGAAAACTTGCGCCTGCAGGATATTCGTCGTCAGGATGGGCCCATAGGGAGAGTACCCCAGAAGCAGCAGCAAGCATGGGACCGTAAGCCTTGAAATCACTATAAGGTCCTCCAGCACCAAATCCCTGGCTGCTTATATAAATGATGTCCGGTTTTAGTTCACGTACACGTTCATAACCAAAACCGAGGTTTTTTACCACACCGCCTCGGAAATTTTCACCAACAATATCCGCGGTCTTAATCAGGTCCCGTACAAGCTCTTTTCCTTTGTCTGTGTTCAGGTCCACACCGAAACTCCGCTTGTTTCTGTTTGATTCATTAAAACCAGGACTGTTATTGATGTCCGATCCGATGGTCCGCATGAAATCGAGATTCTCACCTGATTCGATTTTGATGACATCAGCGCCGAATTCTCCCAGGATTTTACCAAAGTCCGGTATCACAACACCAGTACCGAAATTTACAACCCTTATGCCGTCAAGTGGGTAATTGGTCATTTAGGCCTCCTTCTTATATAACACCCGCCCGCCTCAGGGCGGAAAGATCGTCTTTTGAATAGCCCAGTTCATCGCAATAAATATTTTCATTGTGCTGGCCAAGGCATGGGGCCGGCTCATTTATCTGGCATGATGTTTCGGTCCATTTATACGGCGGACATGGGGTCTGGTATTTACCGGCAACGGGGTGGTCAATCTCTGTAAAGAATTCTCTCGCTTTTGTATGCGGGCTGTCCACAAATCCCTTGATATCATAAATCGGTACAATGGGGACCCCCTCCCTGTGTCCGGCTTCGAGCAGTTCAACCATGGTATATTCCATTGTGAATCCGATGATGATGGCGTAAATGGCGTCAGCATTGCCAATCCTGTAGTAAAATTCTCGCCATTCAGGGAGCATGAGCACCTCAGGTTCGCCCAGGATTTTTACAAGGGCGTCCCATTGTCTTGGAGTCAGGGCAACAACTCTTACTTTGCCGTCTTTGCATGGGTATATGGGGTAAAGGGCGGTTCCAAGTCTCCCTTCAGGACCAGGAGGTGGGCTGCCTGGATTAACATTGTATGAGTACATGGGGAGGAGCCACGGGTAGAGTCCCATACGGGCATTTTCGTGGACAGAAACATCAATATACTGTCCTTTACCTGTTGTGCCCCTGTGAAACAGAGACAACGTGATCGATATGGCCGCAGACATGGCGGCTGAATCATAGGCTGGCGTGCCAGGCAGTCGGCAAGGGCTACCTTCAGGATAACCGCTTGAAATCATTGCTCCGCTCATGCAGTAGGCGACTATGTCCGATCCTTTCCAGTCTTTGTAGGGACCGGTTTGACCAAAATCTGTAATACTGGCCATGATAAGCTCGGGATTTATCTCCTTTAGGACTTCATAATCGAGTCCAATGCTTTTCATGTACCCTGGCGAATATGTTTCAACAAGTACGTCCGCACCTTCTATAAGTTTTTTAAAGATTGTCCGGCCGTCTGAAGTTTCCAGGTTAAGGGTTATGCCCTGTTTGTTGGCATTTCTATACAGAAAGTAAAGGCTTTTTTCAGAATGTGGAATATCACCGGCAAAAGGGGGAATATTTCTTGTTGGATCTCCATCCGGGTTTTCAATCTTGATGACTTCAGCCCCCATATCGGCAATCATTTTAGTACAGTATGTACCTTTAATGTCTGCAAGGTCCAGGACACGGTATCCGGTTAATGCTCCTTCCATTTTTTCCGGCACAGCAACACCTCCTTAAATCATAATCAACCGGCCCGCATTCTGACTACATGGATGCAGAATTTATACGGGCAGTATATTATCGCTACCAAAAAGATGCATTCAATACTTATTCTGGTTTTATGTCAAGATGTTTTTCCTGTTCATTATAAGTCTGTTTCTTGATAACCTATTGAAAATATAGGAATTGCATCGTTGAAAGGGTGTTGGGGCGACAGAAACGGGCGAGAATAGGATAAAGCGAAAATGGATAATGAAAAAAATAGATGAATATTTGTTTCCAGCAATCAATACTCAACACTTACTCCTGTTGTTCATCTAGAAGCTCATATTTACCGGCATATTTCATCAGCCCTATACCGGCAATAAGAATAATAAAAACACTGATTGGGCCGTTAATAATCATGATTGCAGCTGTAAAAATGTGGATAAAAAGATTGGTTTTGTCAATGGCCAGGGTAGATAATGATTGGGAGTAAAGGATAAAAAAAAGCAATTCCACGGCAGCAAGTATAAGGACACCCTGCATGGCCCACTTCCTTAAGTTCCAGATACCGATTCCCATGACCGTGTAAGGTATCATGAAAAGAAGATATTTTATCCCTGTTATTTTCAGCACAGGATCAGGGGCCAGTGGATCAGTGGTTATCCAGATCAATCCTTTATATACTGCCAGCCATCCTATGGCCCAGACCAGCCAGGGGTAGTCAATATATGTCCGTTTTGCAGGGAAAATACTTATGGGCGGTGGTTCTGTGGTATTCTTATTCATAATTTTACCAGTAGATTTTTGTTAAATGTTTCTCGGTTCAGTACAACCAAGTCGAATGCAGAATATATAAAAACATTTTTTGCCTAAATGTCAAATAAGAAACATCTTTTGGTATCATGTTTGTTATATAATAAATAATATGCTATTATATAGCTTTGTTGAACTCCAGAAACCAACCAGTAGATCTATCAGAGGTGATCATGAGAAAAACGTTGTTGATTATAATTCTGGTCTTTATAGCTCCTCCCCTTGCCCTGGCAATGCAACAGGTGAACTATATTGGTGAACTCTCTGTCCAGGATCCTCTATCAGTAACCTTTGACCAGTCAGGCACTATTTATGTTGCTCAGAAAAAGGGTATTGTGCAGGTTCTGGATGCTGACGGCAAACAGATAGCTCAACTGGGAGGCAGGGAAAAAAAATGGAAAACAATTCTGCGAAAGCCGGTAGGCCTCGCTTATTCTAATAACAGGCTGTATGTGATTGACAGTTCTCTCTCGCATATAGCGGTATTTAATAAAAAAGGAAAGTTCATTGACAAATTCGGCAGAGGCGGTTCCGGGCCAAAGCAGTTCAGCAGCCCCAGGGATATTTGTGTTTATAAGGGTATTATCTACGTGGCAGATACCGGGAACAATCGGATTCAGGTGCTCGGCTCCAACGGAGTATTTCTGGGAGAAGTGGGGACGGTTGGTGAAGGCAAAACAAGGCTCAAGGAACCGCTTAGTGTTGCTGTTGATTATCGAGGAGATATATACGCGGCTGACGGGTTTGAGAACTGTGTTAAAATATATACACAAGAGGGTCGATACAGCAGGACAATAAAGAATGTGAAAAAGGCGCGTTCAATAGCTGCAGACAGGAATGGTATTTTTGTATCAGATCTCGGTCCTGTGAATATTAAAATATTTGATTTTAATCTAAAGAAATTATTCTTTTTCGGTTCAAAAGGGAGGAGCCGTGCCCAGTTCGGTAGTATAACCAATATCGCACTAAACCATGAGGGTAAAGTATTTATTTCTGATCTGAAAAGGGACCTTGTCCATATATTTCAGCCCGCGAAAAATATTCATGATGTTAATCGGGAACGCATCCCGCCTCCCACTTCGGTCTTATGGACGGAGTGTATCCCTCTGACAGAGGGCAGACAGATAACCAGGATAGCGCGCGGCAGAAAAGGTGAGATCTACGCAATCGACAGGAAGATCGGCTCGGTTCATTTATTAAAAAAAGGCGTGTCCATAAAAGAGATCGTTTTCCCGGAGATAAAAGCAGGAGCCATAGCGGTTGACTATGACAGCAACTTATGGATTCTCCATAAAAAGGGTGTTATTAAAGCAGGACCGGATGGCAAAGAGATCTTTCGGTTTGGATCATCCGGCAGTTCAAACGGCAGTTTTTCCAACCCCGGCGATATAGCTGTAACAGACAGCGGTGCTGTATATGTGGCTGATAGCGGCAATAAAAGGGTACAGGTGTTCAGCAGAGACGGTGTTTTTATAAGTGCTATTGGTAAAAGTAAAGATGGGAGCTGTTTTATGAAAAAGCCGGTTGCCCTTACCGTGGACAAGGAGGGAATTCTATATGTGCTCGACCGCGGCAAACATGCTGTTATGAGACTTTCTTCTCAGGGAAAGCTTTTAGGAGAATTCGGCGCCGGGACTTATGAGGATCCTTTACTGTTGGATCCAATCGATATTGCTCTGGCAGACAATAAATTGTTTGTCTTGGACAGGTCGGCAAGTGATGTCAAGATATTTACGAAGACAGGTGGCCTGGTCAGAAAATTCAGCTGTGAGGGTAAAGGAAACGGGGACATAAAATCTCCTTCTTCTATCATTGCAATGGACAACATTAATGTATTGGTATCAGACACAGGGAATACGAGACTGCAGTCATTTTTAATTTCATATACACCTGATGTGCCCTGGAATGTGGCTGCGACAGGCGACACAAGAAGTATTAATATTACCTGGGACAAAAACAGGGAATCGATTGTAAATAAATACCTGGTATACAGGTCAGGAAAAGAGACAGATGGTTTTGAACTGCTGGCGCAAACAGTTGATCCGCATTACAAGGACAATGATGTCAACACCGGCACAACTTACTTTTACAAGGTTACGGCTGCTGCTGGAGGCGGTAATGAAAGCGCCATGTCAAAATCGGTTTCCGCGGTTCCTCAAAAATATCGAGCATCTCCTCCCCAGGGCCTTCAAGTATATCCAAAGGATTTTACAGCAGATCTCAAGTGGCAATTAGGCGGGGAACAATTTCTGTCCTTTTATATTATCTACAGGGAAAAAGATGGTGAGATAAAGGAAATAGGCAGAACGGATGTACCTCTATTCACAGATAAGGGGCTTCAACCGGATACGACATACACATACCATGTTTCCGCGGTCAGTATTGATGATGTTGAAGGTGAGAAGGCTTCCGTAAGCACAAAGACCAATATTGCCACACGTCCACCCCTTGAAATTGAAGTGCTCGAAATGCAGAATGTTTTTTCAAACACCTATAAAGTATACGAAAATGATGGTATCGGACATATAAGGCTTACCAATAACACAACCGGGGATATATCGAAGCTTAAGATTTCATTCAGTATAAGGAATTTTATGGATTTCCCGTCAGAGATTGAATTGGAGGACCTCCCTGTTGGTGAGATCAGGGAACTTAAGATTAAGGCGGTTTTTAATAATAAAATTCTCGACGTTACAGAGGATACACCGGTACAGACAGAAATAAGCGCTTCCTATTACTCAAACCGGAAATTGAAGACCTACTCGAAAAACCATACAATAAACATCTTTGAAAAACACAAGATGACATGGGATGACCGGGAGAGGATAGCAGCATTTGTGACCACAAAGGATTCAGTACTTCTAGAGTTCACGCGGGGTATTGTTACCCAGTACAGTAGCGCATCTGATCCTCTGCTTTACGGGAGTGTTATATTTAACGCGCTTGGAGTGATGGGGTTGACCTATATGCTCGATCCCGCGAATTCCTATCAGGTCACATCAGGTAAGACTGATTTTGTAGACTACCTCCAGTACCCAAGGGAGACTCTTAAACGGAAATCAGGCGACTGTGATGACCTTGTCATCCTCTATTCGGCTGCTCTGGAGAGTCTGGCCATCAATACAAAATTTATTGAAGTGCCCGGTCATATTTTAATGATGTTTGCCATAGGGGCTGCGGAGGAACTTGGGAAAGATAATATGGGTGGGATGCTCGTGATTGAGGACGGTATTGTATGGGTTCCTGTTGAAGTGACCCTTGTGGGTAAATCATTTATAGCGGCATGGGAAAACGGGAGCAAAACATATTACACGTATAAAGATAACGGCCTCGATATAATGGACCTGCGATCTGCCTGGGTAAAGTACAAGCCTGCAAGTCTTCCTTTGGATAAGTGGCGGCCGAAGGAAGTGACACGTGAAGAGATTGAAAAAAAGTTTCACAATGAATTTAAGGATATACGGAAGATAAACGTAAAAATATACAGTAAAAAATATTTTAAGGCCATCAGAGAGAATCCAGATAATGTTAACGCGTATCTTCAGCTAGGGATCGTTTATGCTGAAGCTGGCGAACTGGAAGAGGCAATGAGGATATTCACAAAAGCCAAGGCAAAAGACCATGACAATTCAGCCCTGATGAACAACATGGGGAATATCTATTTTTTGAAAGGAGAGTATCAAGCAGCAGCAGATGCGTACACCCAGTCGGTAAATGTTGAACCGGGTGACTATAAAGTCTGGGTCAATCTGGCAAAGGCGTATATGAGGCTTGAAAAGATTGAGGAAGCAAGAAAAGCGTTTACCAGCGCTTATAAAATTGAGCCAAAGGTTTCAAGTGAATTTCGGGGTATGTCATTAAAGCTTCTTAGTTCTATATAACATGAAATAAAGCATTAATCTTCAACGCAAGGGGGAACAGATGAAAAAAATTATCGTTTTTTTAATCACCATCGCGTTTATTGCCACTTTTGCTTATGCTGGGGAAGAAAAAAAGGAGAAAAGTTTCTGGGATAATCTGGTAAAAAAGATGACCCGAATTGTTCCGAAAAAAAAGAGCAGGACGTATACAACAACAGCGGTCGGGGGTGTTAGGGGAGCAAAGGATGAATCCACTGACAAACTGTACTGGAAAGACAAGGAGATTGAGATGAATGTCTCCCAGGAAGAGATTGACAAATTTAACAACGCTGTTTCCCTTGCGGTTGACGGAAAGGGTAAGGCAGCTGAAAAAGGATTTGAAGAATTCCTGGCAGCATATCCTAAAAGCCCGTTGAAGAATGATGCCCAATCAGCTTTAAAGGAGCTGCGTGCCCATAAGTCCTGCAGCCATTCCAAGGAGGGAAAAACAGAAAAAAAAGCAGATTAAGAAGACTATCTTTATGTTAAAATGATATCAAATAGCAGCAGGGTTTGTTTATCCCTGCTGCTGTTTTTTTTCTTTTTTTGCTGTATTTATGTTGGTCACGCCGAGTGTCAGAATCGTATTGACCGCGTCTGTGGTTTCCATATCGATAAGCTCGAACTGATCTTCTGTTACAAAAACAAGCTTACCGGTTGTGGGTATGGGGGCACCAGGTATAAAAACGGAATATACTTTCTCACCGTTAATCAGATGTGTCTTTCCGGTCAAAAAACCGATCTCCCTAAAATCGTCTGACTTCAAGAGCACAATCGCTTCAAACACATCATCTACGTTTAGATAATCTGTATAAGCCCTTTTTACCGATTCCCTGATCGGAAACACAAACCGTCCCACAACAGGAAAAGATGACATCTTTGACCAGAACCAGTTCAACATCCTTTTGCCTGATTTGTTAGATGCCAGGTAGCCGAGAAACAATAATGATCCAAGGGCTATGATCAGTGTTAATACGATGCTGATCAGATGCCTGGCAATATCTGCGGGTGTCATGAAGAACAGATTGTTTATGGTTGTAATCCACTCCAGTCCGATGAATTTTGTAATCAGGCCGTATAGGAATAGAAAAAAGTGGAATAGAATAAATAAAGGAATGATGGTTGCGATGCCGATGGCCAGTTTTGCTTTAAAATGTTTATGGAGATTCATGGTAATCAATTAATCCATTTGATAATAAGTGTTATGAATTTATTAAATTGGTCTTTTACTGTATGAAGACCCGTTATATATCTGATGAAGTCAAAAATTTTATACCACATATTAAATTTTTTTAAAATGCAATATCTTCAGATTCTAGAGTATAAAACAGCATTATTATTTCTATTCCCTTGATATTTCAAAAAAATATTGGCAATATGGTTTTACTCTGCAGCATGAGGGATTGTTTTCCGTACTCAACCGGTTTTCAAGAATAGACAATGGTCCGTTGGTTAAAAAAGTGTTTGATAAAGCATTATTAAAATTATCTGAAATCGTATCCAGTCAGTTTGATCCCCGCTCTGTTCCGGAGAGTGAGTGGCCTGGTATCATTAAGCAGGCCATGGAACACAGTATGGGACCGATACTGTTATGGATGGTCACACAGACAGATATCAAGATATCAGACGGCGTATACTGGCAGCCGTTGATAGAGGAGTCCCGGAAGAACGCCATGCACGATATGCACCTGGAAAACGCATTCCTGGAGCTTGCTAAAGCGTTTGCTGAAAGCGGAATTAATGCTGTATGGCTGAAAGGGACAGCGCTCTCCCGGACGGTTTACCCTGATGCCGCTCTGAGACCCTGTGCTGACCTGGATATTCTGGTGCCTTTTGATCAGCGGGAAGCCTCCCTTGATATCCTTAAATCCAAGGAGTACCGGTTTTATGATGATCCTTCACAGCTGCTGCCCATGGACCACCCGATATTTTTAAAACTTACGCATCACTTTCATCTAAAAGGGAGGCCACCGGCCTCTGTATTTATAGATCTTCATTTCAGGTTATTAAGGGACGAGGAGCTACTGTCTCAAAAAGATCATAAATGGTTCATGGAGCAGGTGCAGACAGAAACATTTAATGATCAAGTATTTTCAATCCTAAAACCAGAGGCCCACCTGCTCTTCCTGATTGCCCATGCTGTCTGGCATCATGAAAGGGAGCAGCTGTATCTGATCTGGTATTTTGATATTCATCTGCTGATTTCTAAAACTGAGCTGTCCTGGAAGATGATAGTAGAGAAAGCCATAGATTTAAAGTGGAACCGTACTGCGGAAAAGGCACTGAAGTTGTGTGAAGAGCTGTTTGCTACGCCTGTTCCGTCTGATGTTTTTTCTAAACTAAAGGATAGACGTCCACCAGGGGAGAAGATACCGAGAAAGTTTAAATTCGAAGACAGAGGATTTGGGCTTGAAATGATGCTCCAGAACTTTAAGCATCTGGAAACAAAAGAAAAAGTTGTCCTTACATTCCGCACACTTTTTCCGCCCGCTAAATACATGCGGTATCATTATCAGGTTAGGGAAGGCAGGTTGGTCCTTCATTATTATCTGGTCCGATGGTTCATGCAAATACATCATTCCTTTTCCTGGGTATTAAAACAGATCTTTCATAGAAAAAAAAACAATAAAATATGAAAGTATGTTGAAATCCATGGATTTATTTTATAGGATCCTTGTAAATTAAAAGCTATGAATTTATCTTATTAGATCCTTATCCAATTATGAACAACGAAAAAATAGATAAAGGCTCTCCTTTCAGTTTTACCATGCGGGCAGCCGTACCCCACCATGTGATGGTACGCGCTGTCAGTAATGAAATGGTTGTTTTCAACATGGAGACCGAATTTTTTTACGGGCTTGATGATGTGGGGAACCGCATGTGGAAACTGCTTACCACCAGTGATACGATTCAGGATGCGTACAATATTCTTTTAACGGAATATGACGCAGACCCTGATACACTTCGAGCAGATCTAAAGGCTCTCATCGGACAGCTTTCGGAAAACGGGCTTCTGGAACTCGTCAAATAACCATGAGCGGTATCGCGGGCATTGTAAACCTGGATGGCGCGCCGGTTGATCAACACCTGCTAGACCGGATGATGGAGAAGATCGTTTATCGAGGGCCGGACGCTCAAGAAACCTGGAAAAAAGACCGTGCCGGTCTTGTCCATACCCTTCTGCAAACCACCCCTGAATCAATGACTGAGAAACAGCCGTGCAGTCTTGACGGACGGATCTGGATTACGGCGGATGCCCGAATAGACAGGATTGAAGATCTTAAGAAGAGCCTTAAGGGTAAAGTAACGTATCCCATCGACGGATTGACTGATCCTGAGCTGATTCTTACGGCTTACACAGCCTGGGGGAAGGACTGTGTGGATCACCTTTCAGGTGATTTCTCCTTTGCTGTATGGGACAGTGAAAAAAAAGAACTCTTTTGTACTCGTGATCATCTAGGGATTAAACAGTTTTATTACATGGTCAGCCAAAACAGTTTTATCTTTTCCACAGATATATCTGCTGTCATCGCTGCCATGCCAGCGCCCCCTGTCATAAATGAAGGGCTGATTATCAACTACTTGGCAAACCGATACGACAGCTGGTATTATGAAACAGTTTATAGGGACATATTCAAGTTAAAACCTGGCAATAGAGTTGTTGTTAGAGAAGAAGCGGAATTGTCACAATATGCTGATTTTATGAACATCCCGAAAATCTCATATAAATCAAACCAGGACTATATCGATCATTTTAAAGAGATTTTTTTAAGAGCGGTCTCGGACAGGGCCCGATCCGGATTCCCTATGGGATTTGAAGTGAGCGGCGGAGTGGATTCCTCTTCTGTGGCGAGTATGGTAAAACATCTTGAGGAGACCGGCAGAATCAGCCGGACAGACAGCAGGCTGTATTCATGTGTCTATAAAGCATTCCCGGAAGCAGATGAAAGATCTTATGTGAACCAGCTGGCGAAGCGGTGCATACCTTGGGAGTCCTCATTCCTTGACGGGGACAGGATGTGGGACCTGAAAGGGTATGGTAGCGATCCGGGATTTCCGCCGGATGAGCCGGACATTATTTCAAGCCAGCGGGGGACCATCGATCTGGCGCAACAGGCAAAACAAGACGGATGCAGGGTGCTGCTGAACGGGTATGGCGGGGACCAGCTCCTCCAGGGGAGTGCTTATCATAACTCGTATTTTCTTGGTGATGTACTGCTGAAGGATCTTTGGCGGGAGTGGCCATATTTTGCTGAAGCAAGTGAATGGAACAGGGGAAAACTGTTTTTCTCAGGCCTGTTAAAGCCGAGAGTCAGTAAGATGCTGCCGGAACAGTTCCGGCTTGCTTTCAGGGCTTCTTTTTCCCCTGAAATAACAGGACAGAAACAACCAGACTGGCTGGCTAAAAAAGTGCCGGATAATACCAGAACCATGTTTTCAGTATATAAAACTGAACTGCAGTCCTCTGTTTTCGGTGCTTTGTTCGGCGGATACTGGCAAAAAGGGATTGCTGAGCTGGACCGCTTCAGTGGCGCTAATCATATTGAACGGCGGTACCCGTTTCTTGACAAACACCTTTTTGAGTTTGTTTTCTCACTCCCTGTGGATCTGCTATTTAGTAAAGGCTTTTGCAAGGTAATCCTGAGGGAAGCCATGGCCGGCATCCTGCCAGAACCGATCAGGACCCGTCTGACCTATGGGACCAGTGACGAGTTGACCGATTACGGATGGCGCGAGAAGGAGAAAGAGAAGATCCGGAGGCTGCTCGACTCTCCAAAAACCGCTAACATTGGATGGGTCTCTTTAGGAGCGCTTCAACAATCATGGGATGCTTACTGGAAGGGTAAGCCGGTGAGCACTTGGGAGCTGAATGCCTGGCTGATGACTGAACTGTGGATAAGAGAAAAGGTTGCTTTTTTATAATAAAAACTGTATAATATAGAACTATGAATGATGAATATAAAAAAGAATATTCAGAAACTAACGGCAGAAAGAAACCGTATCATACCCCTGTGCTTGAGAAGTACGGTGCTGTAACTGAATTTACTCTTGGCGCCACAGGGCCAATGATGGACGGTATGGCACCTGGTGGAAAACCAATGATGATGATGATGATGATGATGCCGTAAACAATTACCCTCAGCATAAAAAGACTCTTCATTAACACAACAACCTGAAATAAACATCCTGTGGATAACTGCATTCAAGAAAACTTAAATCGGACCTGGGAGGTCTATGGACTGTCGTTTTCCTCTCCTTGCGGGTTTATCAGCCCGTTGCTTTCCGGAAATACTTCTCCTGAGTTTACCTATGACATTTTTTGTGGTGTTGCGGCGTGGACGGCCAGCCAGTGGGAAAGTTCACGACTTTTGGCAAGAAGCCCGGGTTCACCTGAAAATCGTGTTGAGGTACGTCAGTGGCAGGATGAAGTCTGGATTAAATTCGAGCAGACAGCATGTTTTATCATCCGTCCAAAAGAGATTGTCTGTTTTATAGAGATAGATGACCTCAGGGCCGTAGCGGAGATCGATTTTCTTGATGCGGTCATCCCCATGTACATGGAAATGGCTGGAACCCCTGTACTCCACGCATCTGCTGTTGAAGTGGATGGGAATGCCGTAATATTTACTTCATCCACAGGGGGTGGGAAATCGATCCTGGCAGGGGGGTTGGCAAAAAGAGGGGCAGGTTTTATAACAGATGATGTGGCAGCGTTTACCCGCTTCTCTTCCACGTATCATATTTTTCCGGGGTACCCCCAGCTCAGGCTCTGGCCGGATGCCGCGGAATGCCTGTTCGGAAACAGGCATCACGAATGTATCGATCAGGACTGGCAAAAACATAGGTCTTTTGTAAATGACTGGGCAGAATTTCGGGGTGCTTCCTGCCCGGTAGGGGCAGTTTATATTCTTGAAAAACAGGAGACTGCGAATGATCGGGTCAGTATCAGGCCTTTAAAAGGGCATAAAAAAATTATCACCTGTCTGCAGAATTCTCCTGCTTTTTCAGCCCTTGATATTCAGGCAAAAGCTGATAGAATAGATTTTTTTGCTGGCCTAATGTCTAGGATTCCGGTGAAGCAGCTTTCGTTCCCAAAAGACTTTGAGAGGTTTGAAGATGTCTTGGATGAGATAGAAAGGGATGTTAGGCAGGGAAGAGCTTAGGGCGAAGAGCAGAGAGGAAAAACAGATCCTGGTTTCTGGATGCTGGTCGGAGTGAAACTGAGATCCCGCTTCTTTTTAGTGGGAATGTTGAATGCGTTTGTTGGGTTTCGCCTTTGGAATTTTCTGTTCTGTAAATAATTGTTTTGTAGGTTGGGTTACGGTGTTCAACCCAACATAGGCAAGTCGGCTCAACCCGACCTACGATCTGATAGAATAGATTTTTTTGCTGGCCTAATGTCAAAGATCCCTGTAAAGAGCCTCTCGTTTCCAAAAGATTTTGATTGATTTGAGGCGGTTCTCGACGAGGTTGAAGAGGATATTAGACGGGAGAGCGTAGGGAAAAGAGATTAGGCCAATGGTATGATTTATCCGTGAGGATCCATTGAATCTGTGTCATCCGTGTGCCATCGGAAGGCAAATAAATAGGAGAATGATATGTTTAACGTCTCAGGATATACGGTTGCAAGTTACGGCAGCATGATTACTGATAAAACCAGGACCAATGCGTATGTGGAAGCATTGCGTAAAGCCGTTACTCCAGGCTGCAGGGTTCTCGATATCGGCACAGGTACCGGAATTTTTGCCTTTATGGCATGCCGGTTCGGGGCGGGGCGTGTTTACGCGATCGAACCGGATGATGCCATCCAGGTGGCACGGGAAATTGCTAACGACAACGGATTCTCTGACAAGATTGAATTTATTCAGGGTGTATCTACAAGGGTGGACCTGCCTGAAAAAGTGGATATCATCATAGCAGATATCCATGGTATTTTACCTTTGTATGAACAGTTCCTGCCGACAATTATAGACGCCAGAACACGGTTTTTAAAACCAGGAGGGATCATAATACCCCAAAAGGAGACCATGTGGGCTGCTTTAGTGGATAGCGGTAAGATATATGAACAATTTATTATACCCTGGACAAAAAACGATTATGATATCGATATGAAAGCTGGACTGGAGATTACGATAAACTCTTGGAGTGATTCACGGCCGGCGTCAAAAGATCTGCTCACTGAACCCCAATGCTGGGGAACCTTTGATTATGCTTCAATTAAAAACGTGGATTGTGAAGCGGATATGAGCTGGATTATGAAAAAGACGGGAACAGCTCACGGTTTTGCCCTCTGGTTTGATTCAACAGTGTTAGACGGAATCTCGATCAGTAACGCTCCGGGCAATCCTGAACTTGTATACGGAAGCGGTTTTTTCCCTTTTTCAAAACCGCTTAAGTTTGAAATAAATGATACGGTTAAGGTTTTCCTGTCAGCAAACCTGGTGGGAGAAGATTATACCTGGCTATGGAAGACGGAGGTGCTGGATGATCATGACCCACAGACGGTTAAGGCGGCATTCAAACAGTCCACCTTTTTTGGTGTCCCACTTACATCCGCATCATTAAAAAAAAGGTCTGCGAGAAATGTACCTGTCCTCAGCAAAGAAGGAAACATTGACCGGTTCATACTTGAACTCATAAACGGCAGTCGAACACTCGATATGATTGCACAGATGCTGGTTGAAGAATTCCCCGATTATTTTGCTTCCTGGGAAGAGGCGCTGGCCAGGGCAGGTCGTCTTTCCAATAAATATGATCAATCATAAATGACTGACAACAAGGATATTCTGAGAAACAAACTCGGTAGCTTTGTCCGCCAGGTTCCCATGATGTCAAAGGCCATAACATTGGCCTGGGACGCGGGAGCGAAATGGACCCTTGCATGGGTTGTTCTGCTGGCCCTACAGGGCATGCTGCCAGTTTTTGTTGTGTATCTTTCCAAATGCATTGTTGACAGCCTGGTGACTTTGCTGAACAATCCCGGAGCAATGGAACATGTCCGGCCGGTGATTTTCCTTGCGGTCCTGTTCGGGGGCGTTCTCCTGTTCACGGAAGTGCTTCAAAGCGCGGAAGGGTGGATCCGGACGCTGCTGTCAGAATTTATCGAAGACCATGTACGCGGTCTGATACATGAGAAATCCATGTCTGTGGATATGGCCTATTATGACTGTTCTGACTATTATGACCACCTGTACCGAGCACAGAATGAATCAGACCATCGTCCCCTTGCACTTTTGGAAGGTATGGGGAATCTCCTGCAGAGTTGTATTACCTTTATTGCCATGGCCGGGGTGTTAATCCCTTACGGGTTGTGGCTTCCGGCAGCCCTGATCATCAGTACTATCCCTGCTTTTTTTATTGTCCTTCACCACAAGCTCCGTTTTCATCAGTGGTGGGTGGCAACAACCCCTAAGGAACGGGCCACATGGTATTATGACTGGCTGATTACCTCCAGGGATACAGCTGCTGAACTCCGTGTCTTTAATATTGGTAAGCATTTTCGGGGAGCCTATATAAAACTGCGAAAATATCTTCGAAAAGAGTATCTGGCCCTGATCAAGGATCAAAAAATAGCGGAAATTGCAGCAGGCGGTCTTGCTTTTTTAATAACCTGTGGTGTGATGCTCTGGATGCTGTTAAAAGCAGTAAAAGGGCTGGTCACCCTTGGAGACCTGGTCCTTTTTTATCAGGCATTTAACAACGGCCAGAGAATGATGCGGACTCTGCTTGAAAATATTGGTGAGATTTACAGCAACTCCCTTTTTCTTGACGATCTTTTTAAGTTTTTATCTCTTGAAAACCTGATAACTATTCCGGAAAAACCGGTGGCGCCTCCTGAAAGTGTGAAAAAAGGAATCTATTTTGAAAACATTCATTTCAGTTATCCCTTGAGTCAGCGGACTGCCCTGAACGGATTTAACCTGACCATTGACGCTGGCAGCACACTGGCGATTGTGGGCGCGAACGGCGCAGGGAAGAGCACCCTGATTAAACTGCTTTGCCGGTTTTATGACCCAGACAAAGGGCGTATCCATATGGACGGGATCGATTTGAAGGATATGGATACAGATGAACTGAGAAACATGATTACCATCCTATTTCAGGAACCGGTTAGGTACCATGCCACGGTTACGGAAAACATCAACCTGGGTGATATCACTGTTGACCATGGTCAAACCGGGCTTGAACAAGCAGCAATTGATGCTGGTGCTGCAAGTATTATCCGCAGCCTTCCTGAAGGGTATGATACGCTTTTAGGAAAATGGTTTGAAGGTGGCACAGACCTGAGCGTGGGTGAATGGCAACGGATCGCGCTGGCGCGTGCCTTTATCCGGCAGTCGGCGATTATTATCCTGGATGAACCGACCAGCGACATGGATTCCTGGGCTGAAGCTGACTGGCTGCATCGGTTTCACACCCTGGCCAGAGACCGGACCGCTATTATTATTACCCACCGGTTTACAACCGCCATGCACGCGGATGTGATCCACGTGATGGATAAGGGGAGAATCGTGGAATCCGGCACCCATGAAGAACTGCTGGAACAGGAGGGGAGGTATGCAGAGTCATGGCGGCAACAGATGGAGAGTATAAAGGATAGTAGGCGAAATGTTCAGAAGGTGAGTATTCATGATACTTGATACTAGATGCTTGATGCTAGATACTGGATAAAGAAAGTGTAACAATTGGGTATTATGTATAGATAGAAGGCTCTTTATCGAAATCGATTATCCCAAAATACGTCGTTTCATTATTCACACGACACTAGTATCCTCTGATTTTAAGGAAGGTAATGCTTGATGACTTACGATATAGTAATCCATAACGGCACCATTGTTACTGTCAATCCTGACTTTGATATAATTGAAGATGGTGTTGTCTGTATTAAAGACGGGGTAATTCAATCTGTTGGCAAAGGTGAAAAAGGGAAAACACTGCCGGAAGCAGCTGATACTATTAATGCTGACGGCGGTATTATCATGCCCGGCTTGGTGAATACCCATACACATCTTGCCATGTCTTTGTTCAGGGGGGTCGCTGATGACCTGCCCCTGATGACCTGGCTGAATGACCATATTTTTCCAGCTGAATTAAAATTTATTAACCCAGAAAATGTAAGGCTTGGCGCGCTTTTGTCCTGCGCTGAAATGATGCTCTCCGGCACCACCTGTTGCTGTGATGGTTATTTTTTTGAGGATAACACTGCCCAGGCAGTACAGGAGATAGGTATGCGGGCGATACTGGGCCAGGGTGTCATTGATCTGCCGGCGCCGGGTGTTCCTAACCCGGATGATAATATCAGTCATGCCGTGAAATATGTTGAAAAATGGATGGGCAGGACACCACTGATACAACCGTCCATCTTCTGTCATTCACCTTATACCTGTTCTAATGCTACCCTGAAAAATGCAAAAGCAGTAGCACTTTCATTGGGGCTTATGTTCCAGATCCACGCGGCAGAGACAAAATGGGAATATGAACCAATAGAGTCTATGCATCATGAAACATCTATAGCATATCTAGATCGGATTGAAGTGCTAGACAGCAAGACCCTGTTGGTTCACGCTGTATGGCTGGATGATGATGATATCTCTCTGATTGCCGACAGCGGGGCAACGATCGCCCATAATCCTGAGAGCAATATGAAACTGGCATCCGGTACAGCCCCTGTTCACCAGCTTTTGAACGCAGGGATTACGGTCGGCCTTGGTACAGACAGCTGTGCCAGTAATAATGATCTTGATATGTTTTCTGAAATGGATTCAATGGCAAAACTCCATAAGGTGGTTAGTCTTGATCCGGCGGTCATGGATGCCAAGACGGTTCTTAAATCAGCGACAATAGACGGGGCAAGGGCCATTGGCCTGGAAAAAGAGATTGGTTCCATTGAGGTCGGGAAGCAGGCGGACATTATTGTGATCAATACAGATCAGCCCCACCTGGTCCCCATGTATAACCCCGTATCTCATATCGTGTACGCGGTAAAAGGTTCGGATGTGAGGGATGCGGTTATTGGGGGGAAATGCGTTGTACGTGATCGTGAACTGTTGACGGTTGATGTAGGGGAGATAATGAAGAAGGTGAAGGGGCTTATGTAAAAATCCGAAGCACGAATATCGAAATCCGAAACAATATCCAAAATTAGAATGTTCAAATGTTTAAAACATCAATTTTATCATCCATTGATAACGCACCGTTTTTGTTTCAGTAATTTGTATTTCGGTCATTTGATATTGTTTCGGATTTCGATATTCGTGCTTCGGATTTAATAACTAATTTTTAATGCTAACAAAACCGAGCCCTGTGGACCCGATTTTGTTATGAGATCTTCAGAATTAACTAATAAGCACTGTGTTCGCATTAATAATTTCCAGGAGTTCTGCCAGAACATTGTCAGCTTCTTCGTATGAAACCTGGCAGGTGCCGACCTTGTCATGTCCGCCGCCACCGTATTGCAGCATAATGGAGCCCACACCGACCGAGGAGGTCCTGTTGATGATGCTATGTCCCACGGAGACCATGGCGAACTTCTTGTCTTTTCCGTCAACAAGGCGGATGGAGATGTTCTGCTCAGGGTAGAGGGTGTATTCGATAAAGCGGTTACCACTAGGGATTTCGTCAACCCCTCTCAAATCGATGATAATCGCATCCCCTTCGGCCTTTGAATGGTCGAGAATGAACTGTCTGTATTTCTCTGTCTGTTCCTTGTATCGTTCTACCCGCTCCTGAAAATCAGGCAAGGCGAGAATCTCTTCCGCGGTTTTTGTCCTCAGAAGTTCCGGAAGGGTTCCCAGCAGTTCCAGATTACTGATTCTATATGAATGGTGATAACCGAGGCCGGTACGCGGATCAGCGATAAAGGAGAGCATGATCCATCCATGGGGATCAAGGATCTCCTCTTTTGTAAACTGGGCGGAATCTGCTTTGTCGGCAATTTCTACCAGAGGGATGAGACGCTCCAGTTTGCCGGCATGTTTTTCATCTGCTTCATAAAAGTTATACACGACACGTGCGGCGCTGGGTGCTGGTTCACAGGCACCCTTATACTGTCCCTCCAGAACCAGCCGTTCATTTTCACTTGCGTGATGATCAAACCAAAGGCCGCACCCTTCAATAAAAGGGACGTTTGCCAGAATATCGTTTTCCGTGACATCAACTTTTTTATCCTGAATGTCTTTTGGGTGAACATGCTGAATGGAGTCAATGATTCCAAGTTCTAAAAGAAGTGCTCCACAAACAGCACCATCAAAATCTGAACGGGTTAAGAGTCTCATGGCTTTTCTCCTTTGTTTATTTAAAAAGTTAAAACCTGGTCCCTGGGCCAGGCGGGTATGGGCTATGATTTTTAAGTGCCTAAAGTTATAAGTTACAAGTGCCTTAAGTTAATGTGTCACTTCGCTCCGCCATTCTTATAATAAAATTGGCAAAAATCCTTAACTATAGGCACTTTGCAACTTTCAAATTGCATGTTTCGCTTCGCTCTGATTTTTAATAAAATGGCAGAATTCCACAACTTTAGGCACTTGTAACTTATAACTTTAGGCACTTAAGGGCCATTAAGGGTTCCCTTTCAGGGGCACACAAGGTCGGGCTTTTGGGACCCGGATTGGTGCTGACCTATTCCCCTTCAAACTCTGTTAGGGTAAAAATTTTGTAACCTTGTATTTTTTCTCTGCCGTTTAGGTCCGGCAGTTCAACAACAAAAGCCAGCTCAACGATGTCACCGCCGAGTTTTTCAACCAAACGGGCAGCTGCTTCGATCGTACCGCCAGTGGCAATCAAATCATCGATGATCAGTACCTTTTCGCCTGGTTTTATGCCGTCCTCGTGCATTTCTATTGTGTCAGTTCCGTATTCCAGGGCGTATTCAGCGCTGATGGTTTTATATGGAAGCTTCCCTTTCTTTCTGACAGGGACAAATCCGACGTTCATTTTATACGCAAGAGGGGCGCCGAAAATAAATCCCCGTGCGTCTATCCCGACAATCTTGTCGAGTTTCATATCTTTGTACCTGTCATAAAACTGGTCGATTGTTTCTCTGAATACTTCAGGTTCCTGGAGAAGCGTTGTTATATCGCGGAACATGACTCCCTTAATCGGCCAGTCAGGCACGGTTCTTATCTTGTTTTTTATTTCCATTTCAGGTCCTTATCTGATTTTTGGTATAACGTTTATGAGGAGAGCTTTGACCTTGTCAGCATTACGATTGAACACTTTTAAAATCTCTTCCCAGGATACAGGTTCCTCATCCTCTTTCCAGCAGTCATAGTCGGTTGACATGGCAACAGCAGCATAAGGGATCCCAGCCTCGTTTGCCAGGGTAGCCTCTGGCGCTATTGACATGTTGATGACATCCGCTCCCCAGATCCTGAACATATTAGATTCCGCTTTAGTTGAGAACCGGGGTCCTTCAATTGTTACAACGGTTCCCTTTTCATGGGCATCAAGCCCCAGATCACCGGCTGTTTCAAAAAGGGCTTTTCTCAGCATGGGATCAAAAGGTTCAGCCATAGGTGTGTGATGGGTATCATCTTCAAACGATTCAAAGAAAGTTGTTTTTCTATGTTTAGTAAAATCAATAAACTGATCAAGAATAATAAAATGCCCCCGTCCAATTTTTTCACGAAGGCTCCCGCAGGCGGTTGTGGCTATTATATGCGTTGCCCCCTGCTCTTTTAAAGCATGTATATTTGCCCTGTAATTGACCTGGGAGGGGCTCAAGCTGTGAGCCTTTCCATGCCGCGCAATCAGTACAACATCGATATTGTTTATTTTACCTGTTGTTAGGCTAGAAGACGGTTTTCCAAAAGGGGTATCCGCGGTAATCTCTTTTTCGTCGTCAAGTATTTTGGGATCATCAAGCCCTGAGCCGCCAATTATTCCGATTTTTACCAAATGAGTTCTCCTGTTTTTTTAGAAATAAAAAAAGTTTTTATAAAATAATATACATGTGCTTTATTGTCAACAATACTGTTCGTCTGATTTTCATACAAAGAATTTGTTCTAAAAGAGTAATCGAAGCTGATTTAATTGTTGCAATAAAAAACATATATTTGATAAAAAAAGATAATACTTGTTTGCCAACCTGATATTTAAAAAATGCATGGGGGTGCCTGATTATGGATTTTTTTATGTCAATGGAGTTTACAATTCCAGCTACTCAGATCATGTTGCTGCTGATACTGAGTACAATAGCGCTGCTTTTCGGAAGGGTTAAGCTGGCGTTAATGTTCAATTATGTTTTTACGCTGTACTGGGGTTTTATTTGCAACCAGGACATGTTTTATGATTTCATGTTGAATGCGAATTACTATGTGTACAGCTATCTGGCGTTTGGCCTGGCCATTGCGTTTTTCGCTTTAGTGGGGTTTCTCTTCCAGCAGCAGAAAAGATAATCTTTATATGTTTTCCCTTTGGCTTAAAAAGCTTTATAACAGGTAAGGCGCAATTGGAACAGGAAGAAGGTATAAAAAATATCAACAAGATTGATATCTTTTATAAAATTATCGGTACTGGAGAACCAGTCGTCATTGTTCATGGAGGCCCGGGGCTTGGGCACAATTATCTTTACCCCCACCTTACAAGGCTGGCTGAGCATTATAAGGTTATATTTTATGACCAGCGTTCAAGCGGAAAATCTTCCGGTCATGAAAAACCTTCTGAAATTACCATGGAAAGTTTCATTCAGGACTTGGAAGGTTTAAGAAAAGCGTTTGATATCAGGAAATTAAATTTACTGGGACATTCTTGGGGAGGATTGCTGTCACTTAATTATGCTGTAAACTATTCTGACTGTTTAAACGCACTGATAATTATCGGGTCCTCTGGCGCGAGTTCGGGATATGTGGCCCGGTTCAGTAAAGCCATAGAAGACCGTTTGCCCCCCCAAAAAAAGGAGGAGCTTACGGAAATAGCGGAATCTTTTATAAATAAAGAGAAAACCTCCGTACTATTTAAAAAGTATTATTCTCTTTATTTCTGGGCGTATTTTTACGATAAAAGCTTTGCGGACAAGATTTCCCTCGATTATATTGATGATAAGATGGTTCAAAAATATTTTATATGCACTCATTTCCTGGATGAATACCTTCAGGATTACAGCCTTTTTGACAGATTAAACAGAATTACATGTCCCACATTGATCGTTCATGGGGATTATGATCCTATTCCCTTTCAGGAGGCAGAAAAGATACACCATGGTATAAAAGGATCAGATTTCGTATTGTTACAGAACTGCGGGCATTTTGCTTATATGGAAAAAGCGAATGCGTGTTTTGAAGCTGTTGAGAATTTTCTGGACGGACATGCAGAAAGAAAATAAAGAGACAAGGGTATTCACAGGCAGGTTGTTATGGATGAAGAAGATTTACAGCTTGAGATAAAAAACAGGGTCATGGATGAGGTCTATCCATGGTTTGAGCGGTATAATTTTGATTTTGCCGAGATTGAGGCTTTTCTAAAATGGAAGCCGGTTGTGTTGATTATCGGCAATTATTCTTCAGGTAAATCAACACTGATTAATGAACTTCTGGGGAGAGAGATTCAAAGAACCGGGCAGGCACCTACTGACGATTCTTTTACCGTTATTACAGCACCTGGACCGGGTGAAGAGGAAGGGGAGATTTCCGGGGCAACCCTGGTTAATGATGAAAGGCTTCCGTTTACTACTTTTAAGTCATATGGGGACCGGCTGTCTTCCCATTTCCAGATGAAACTGCGTGCATCCAGGTTCCTTGAAAATCTGGCTATTATTGACAGTCCCGGGATGCTTGATTCCGTTACCGAAAAAGGGAGAGGGTATGATTTCCCGCGGGTTGTAGGCGATTTCGCGCGGTTGGCAGACCTGGTTATTCTGATGTTTGATCCGCACAAGGCCGGGACAATAAAAGAGACATATACGACCATCAGAAATACCCTTCCGGACGCATCCAGGGAAGACAGGATTATTTTTGTTATGAGCCGCATTGATGAATGCGACAATCTTGCTGATCTCATACGTGCTTATGGAACACTGTGCTGGAATCTTTCACAAATGACCGGCCGTAAGGATATCCCCAGAATTTTTTTAACATTTTCAAAAGAAGTGGCCCACAACACGGTCAATCTTGAAGCATGGATTGAAGAACGGACACACCTCTTCCGGAAAATCCTTGAAGCACCGAAACTGAGAATCAACCACATTCTGCACCGGGTTGATAGAAAACTGAATGAACTCAAAATTGCAGCAGAAGCGATGGCCAATTTCAACAAAGGCGGAATGAGTCTGATACGCGGAACAGCCAAAGGTTTACTTTTTTCTTCTTTAATACTATTTCTGTTTGTTGATATACTGTTAAAGTGGGCAACCGGTTTCCCGCAGCAGACACTTGTGGTTTCCCTTTTTTCAGGTGCTTTTTCAGTTACCAGCCTGATTATACCTGTTCTCAGCGTTATTGTTGTGCTGGTGCTGGGGATTGTTTTTTTCTTTAAATGGACATTTCCCCGCTATATAAAAAAATGCAGGTCTAATATTGATCAATTGGTTTCACTGGAAAACGCCTACAGGGAACAAACATGGTTCAGGGTAAAAAGTAATGTTTTAAGCCTGCTGTCTGATGCAGCTTTTAAGGAGATACTTTTTCCTCATAAGAAAAATTTTGATGACATCGACACTTTTATACGGGAAGACCTGCAGAGATATTTTTCTTTTGATTAATTTTTGTGGAAACATGTAAATAATAAATTAGTTATCATCTGTCTTGCAAGTTTTTTTATTTCCTGCTACTTAATTAGAGATTTTTTTTAACTGCTTCGGAAGATATTACTAGATTATGGGAAAATTATTTGTTTTCAGTGACATACATGGGTGTTTCGATAAATTCAACACCCTTATGGATAAGGTAAGTATCAGTTTTAAAGAAGATACTGTTGTTTTCCTGGGGGATTATATTGACCGCGGTCCCAATTCTTTTGAAGTTGTAGAGTTCTTGATAGGCCTGAAGAGACAGCACAAAAACCTGATTTTTTTAAAAGGCAATCATGAAGATATGTTTTTAAAATATCTTTCAGGAACAGACAGGCTCGTTTTTCTCGCGAACGGCGGGCAGCAGACCCTTGAAAGCTATATGAACCGGAATATCAGGACCAATGATGGGCTAGTACCAAGCGACCATTTTGATTTTTTGGAAAGCCTGATTCTATATCATGAAACAGAAGATTTTATTTTTGTGCACGCAGGATTAAAGGATAATGTCCCGCTTAAAGAGCAGGATCCCGAGGATCTGCTCTGGATACGCAGGTCCTTTATCGAATCAGAACATGATTTCGGGAAACTGGTTATTTTTGGCCACACACCCCTGCCAGAGGCATTGATACTGCCGAACAAAATAGGGATTGATACCGGTGCTGTGTATGGGAAAAAGCTAACCTGTGTTGAGCTTACTGAAATGGAGTTCTTTGAAGTATAAATGGCCGCGATTGATACATTCGGACCTAATAAAACGACGTTTTTTTCACCGGGGCATGGCATGGCTGAAGATTGTCATGAAATAGCCTGGAGGAGAGGATGGGCTTTCTTAAACGAATTTTACAGACAGGAAAACTATTTCTATTCTGTTGCATGTTTTTAATGGGTGTTAATGCCAGCACAGCTTTTGCCGAACGGCTGGCTGTGGCAGTGCCAAAGGCGAATGTCCGTCTTGGGCCTGGATCACAAACCAAGGTGCTGTGGCAGGTTGAAAAATATCATCCTCTTTTAATCCTTGAAAAAGATGGAGACTGGTACAAGTTCAGTGATTATGAAGGGGATAAAGGATGGATTCACAGTTCACTTTTGTTTGACCAAGAAACAGTGATCACCAAAAAGGAGAACTGTAATGTTAGATCCGGCGCAGGAACAGGCTACCAGGTAATGTTCAGAACGGTCAAAGGGATACCCCTTAAAGTATTAAAAAGGGAGGGCAGTTGGATAAAGGTTCAGCATGAAGACGGGGATACAGGCTGGATTCATAAAGCCCTGGTCTGGTAGACACGGATCAGACAGGAGAGTGAACCTTATATGCTGTGCTTTAAAGATTCAAACGAAACGTATGCCTATTAGGTGTACCGTAGGTTTAGAAAATTATGGAAGGTATCATTTTTAAAAACAAGAAGACTGTCACTGGGATCGGCTCTGCCTTGGTTGATATACTTGCCAATGAGAATGATGATTTTCTGAGCCGTTTTGATGGTGCCAAGGGCGGTATGAAGCTGGTTGACAATGATGTTATTGAACAGATGTTGGGATACATATCTGGCAGGCCTGTTGTGGTTCCAGGTGGATCTGCCTGTAACACAATTGTCGGTATAGGTAAACTGGGCGGTTCCGGGCATTTTGTCGGGAAAAGAGGAGAAGATGAACTGGGCCACCTCTTTGAAAACAGCCTTAATTCCAATAATATTGAGACCAGCATGTTTAAATCAGATCTGCCCACCGGTAGGGTACTCTCAATTATAACACCTGATGCCCAGCGATCCATGTTTACATATCTCGGTGCTTCCGCTGAAATGGAACCAGCAGAGATAACAGGATGTTGTTCTGATGATACAGCTGTAGTGCATATTGAAGGATACCTGGTTTATAATAAAGCGCTTATCACTGCGGCAATAAAAGAGGCCAGGAATAAAGGCGCTCTTGTCTCTCTGGATCTTGCTAGTTTTACAGTGGTTGAGGAAAATAAGGAATTTCTTAAGGGGATTGTCAAAGACTACGTGGATATCCTGATAGCGAATGAAGATGAAGCACGGGTTTTTACCGGTATGACTGATGAAAAGAAAACCGTGAGTGCTCTGTCTGAAAATGCGGAAATAGGGATATTAAAAGTAGGGGCAGAAGGGAGTTATATTTCAAGGGGCGGAGATATCGTACAGATTGAACCGCATGGTACAGGGAAAGCTGTTGACACCACTGGCGCTGGAGACCTTTGGGCTTCCGGGTTTCTATTCGGACTCGTTAAAGGGTATCCGCTGGAAAGATGCGGAGATATCGGCTCAGCATGCGGCTATGAAGTGTGCCAGGTTGTCGGCACTGAAATCCCGGAAGAGGGATGGGAACGGATAAAAAAAAGGAATATTTAAAAAGATGTCGAAATTTAGCAGGGTATCTCTTGCCCGAAAAAAGGAACTTGAAAAACCGGATGAATTTCTAATTTTTTCAAAGAGGCTGATAGAAGCCGCTTTAAAGTATCAAAAGGAGCTATTTACCGCTGCAGGGGCGATACTTATTATCTTTTTTGTCGTGATCGGATTTCTATACTATTCCGATGTCAATGAAGAAAAAGCGTTTAAGAAGCTTAATGATATTATGACCGAATACGGATCGTTATTAAAAGGTGATGATCCCCAGAAAGCGTTTAAGGCAGCAAATAAGGATTTTGAAGCCCTTATACAAACATATCCGGGAACGGTGGCAGGGGGGCTGGGAAGAATACATTACGGAGATATATGTTACAGGACCGGGAATTATGAAAAGGCGATTACCCTGCTTGAGAGCGCTTTGGATGATTTTGATGAACCATCATCTTTCAGGAATCTGATTGTAAACGGTCTTGGCCATTCTCATGCGGCTAAAAACAACACCAAAGAGGCTGTAAAATACTTTAAACTCATCGCTGACGGCAGCAGTCCTGTTCTAAAGGACGAGGCACTTTTTAACCTGGGGCGTCTATACGCTGAAGCTGGGGAAAAGGATAAGAGCGTTGCTGCGTATAAAAAACTTGCCGAGAATTTTGAAGATTCAATCTATGTGGATATTATAAAAGAGAAGATATCTGGAAGCTAGATACTAGTATCTAGTTACGTTTCCCAAAAAAGATAAGGCTAACCAGGCGGAATGCCTGATTAGCCTTAAGGGGAAAAAAGACGATAAAAAACAGTTGATATCTACTATAGCAAAATACTTGCCAAATCGATTTGATTCCTTTTTTTATTGTTTAAAATCATAAATATAAAGTTATTACATACTGTTATAAAGATTATATTTTTCTTTTGAACTATATCGAAGGATTTGTGGTATCTTATTTTTTAGTAAAACGTTAAAGATTTTAAACTTTTCAAGCATTTCAACTGTAACTGGTTGTTTTATCTATAATTTATATCGACAACAGTGGGTTTAAAATATTGAATCTTAAGTTGGAAAATTATTTTTTTGATATAATAAATATTTGAAAAAATAAGACAATATTATAGATTCAAAATTATGAATTTTTACTCATAAACTATATTTTATACTTCTTGATTTTTTGATTCAGACCGCTTTTACCGATTCCGAGCAGCTTGGCTGCATGGGCCTGAACATTATTTGACAGTTTCAGGGCTCTTTTTATCATATTTTTTTCAATCTCCACAAGGGTGGTGTTCAGGGTCGCGTTTTCAGGAATCCCTTCTAGGTCAGCGAAATCATAAATGTTTTCCTTAAAATCCTTGGGAAGGTCAGAGATTTTTATCTGACCTCCGGAGCTAAGCACCATGGTCCTTTCAATGACGTTTTCAAGTTCACGGACATTGCCTGGCCATGTATAATCGGAAAAAAGTCTTTCACATTCAAGATCAAGGTTTGTAACCGGCTGGCGGCCTTTCCTCTCATCATCGTATTTGTTAATAAAATGATCTACAAGCAGATGAATGTCTTCCTTTCGATCACGTAAAGGGGGAAGTGTAATATGGACAACGTTGAGGCGGTAAAAAAGATCTTCCCGAAAGCGATTATGCTTCACCTCCTCCTTCAGTTTTTTATTTGTGGCTGCAATCAGGCGGAAATCAACAGGTACCGTCTTTTCGCCGCCGACTCTTTCCAGGATTTTATCCTGTAGAACGCGCAGTAGTTTTACCTGAAGACCAATAGACAGTTCGCCAATTTCATCCAGAAACAGTGTCCCACCATCAGCAAGTTCAAACCGTCCCTTTTTCATGGCATTTGCACCGGTGAAGGCTCCTTTTTCATGCCCAAAGAGTTCACTCTCGAGGAGATTTTCAGATAATGCTGAACAGTTTACCGGGATAAAAGGCCTGTTCCGTCTTGGGCTGTTAAAATGGATGGATTTTGCCACAAGCTCTTTACCTGTGCCGCTTTCTCCTTCGATCAGGACTGTTGCCGACGCTGGTGATACTTTCTTGATGAGTTCATAGATATCAAGCATAACACTGCTTTTTCCAATAATATTTCCAAAGCTGTACCTGGATTCAACCGCCTTTCGGAGAAGCCTGTTCTCCTTTATAACTTTATATGTTGATATGGCCTTATTAACAAAAATAACCATCTTTTCATTATCAAAAGGCTTCATTATATAGGTATAGGCCCCCTTTTGCATGGCTTCGACCGCCTTATCAACCGTACCGTGGGCGGTCATCATTATTACCGGGATATCTGGATCATTTTCCTTGATTTTTTCAAGCAGTTCTATTCCGTCCATTTGAGGCATTTTCATGTCTGTAAGGACCAGGTCAATGTCAGAAGACACCATTATTTCTAACGCTTGCCTGCCGCTGGCTGCTGTAAGTGTTTCAAAGCCTTCTTCCTCGAGAATTGCGCTTAATATGGGCGGGTAGTTTTTTTCATCATCAACGATTAGGACTGTTTCCATAAAGACACCTGTTTTAAATGACCGGTAGTTTTATAGTAACACAAACGCCCCTGGAAGATCTGTTGTCAAGGCTGATACTGCCATTATGGGCTTCAATTATGTTTTTTACGATACCGAGGCCAAGTCCGGTTCCTTTTTCTTTGGTGGTAAAAAAAGGATCCCAAATTTTTTCCAGTTCATCCTGGGTGATTGTTTTCCCTTCGTCCTCGAATTTCAAGACAATCGATTGTTCATCCACAAAAGCTTTTATGCTGAGCCTGCCACCTTTGGGCATAGCCTGGATAGAATTTATCAGTATGTTCAGAAATGCCTGATACAGCATGTCTGAATCAGCTTTAATTTCCGGAAGGTCGTCGCTGTAATGCTTGTCTATATGATATCCGTTCTCTTTAATGTGCATAGCGAGAAAAGTCAGATTCTTTTCGATAATTTTTTCAACCCGGCATGAGCGAAAGTTCGGCGTTTTCGGTCTGGCAAAATTAAGAAAGTCCGAAATGATATCATCCAGTCTGCTCGATTCTTCGATAATAATGTCAGGAACACTATTGTCCGGATCAGTCTGTTTCATCTTTTTGCTTAAGAGTTCCGCAGAACTTCTTATGATACCTAGAGGGTTGCGTATTTCATGTGATATCCCAGCAGTCATCTCTCCAAGTGAAGAGAGATGTTTTGCTCTGTCAAGCTCTTCCTGAAGGCGTATTCTCTCAATGCTTCTCCTTTGGATGATCCCTTCTCCTCTTTTTACAACAAAACGAAGAATCAGGAAAAGAAAGACCATCACCACAAAACATGTTTGCAAGATACGTACTTGCAGCCTAAAGATTTTTTTATGATCATCTGTCAGGTCCTGAATGATTTCAACCACACCGAGAACCGGGCCTTCAATCGCTGAAAGCGGTTGTTCTGCGTGCAGGGGCGCGAATGTTATGAGCCGGCTTTCCTCGGGAAAACCGATTAGTACTTCCAGAAAGTTTCCGCGTTGTACCAGGGTCGACGAAGATTCTCCATCAACAGCATGTTGATAACCTGTCCCGCCAATATTTTTTTTCCCGATTTGTTTTGAATCAAAACTGTAGGATATTGTGTTCTGCCGATCATAGATATTTACATGTTCAACTTTAAAACCGTGAAGCGTGCTTTTAACAACCTTATCCATCCACTTAAACTGTTCCTTGTTTCTGAGCTGGATTTTGCCGTATTTCATGGCGACTGGTACAACAAATTGTAAGAAGATTTGATGATTGAGATTCTCTACTAAAAGAGCCGCGTAGTCTTCACTTTTTTTAATTAACATGGTCTGGACCCAGTAGGCGTTCAGACCTGAGAGTACTATTGTTCCAACAAACATTAGTATCAGACTTGTGAAGGTAAATACTTTTACAAGACGAAAGGGTTTTACTCTGTCTGCGTGTGGAGAAACAGTTGTCAAGGCGTTTTGTCCGATATAAGAACCCAAGCCCTTAGGGCAAGGATCTATACTACATTATGAATTAAAAATATATATATGAAAACAAAACAGTGATGTCAAGGCAGGTGAGACGCCATCTTTTCGGATTTTTAGCGTAAGTATTCATAAACAATCCCCTTTTAGTGGTAACCTAAAACCTGGTTCTCCGAGCCAAGATGTTTACTATGGAATGATGTTTTAAGCGGTGATGGCACAAGATGTGTATACTTAAACATAATGTCACACAATATAGTGTAATTGAAAAAAATGTATACATAATTTGCTTGACTTATCGTTAAATTCGTATAATTAATGATAATAACAGGTAAAAGATTAAAGGTTACTGCTAATTGACAAATAATTATGATTCAATCAGCACAACATATATTGGAATTAAGATAATGCACCACAATATAAAGGAATTAAAATAAAAATATGTATAGTTTACTTGACTTATCGTTAAATTCGTATAATTGATGCTAATAGAAGATAAGAATAGATACAGTTTATTAATTATTCATTTCACTAGTTAGAAATTTAAAAAAAATTATTTGTATTAACCAGAAGGAATTATTACAATGACAAAGAATTCCTTAAATAAGGTCAGAGAATCTTTATTGATGAGTAAGGCAGAGCTAGCAAGAAAAGCGAATGTTTCTCCAATAACTATTGCCCGTATTGAAAAGGGAATGACCTGCCGCATGGAGACAAAACGGAAAATACTGTTGGCATTAGGGTTTAAACTGTCTGATAAAGAAAAAATTTTTGGTGGATAATTCATCATGGCACTATTTGGAAAAAAAGACACCCTTGTAGGCTTAGATATCGGTTCCAGGACGATTAAGGTCGGGGAAGTAGAGCCATCTGCTGATGGACCTATTTTAAAGAAATTCGGAACCCTTGATATTTCACTCGATTTAGTTGGAGAAGACGGTATCAAGGATCCGGAAGGTCTTGGAGATTCTATCCGGCAGCTGTTTAAATTGTATGGTGTTAGGGAGCAGAATGTAGCCGTCTCTGTCGGAGGATACTCGGTAATTGTTAAAAAAATTACTGTCAACAACATGAGTGAGGAGGAGCTTCAGGAGACAATTCACTTAGAAGCTGAGCAGTATATTCCTTTTGATATAAGTGATGTCAATCTCGATTTCCAGATACTTGGGGCGAGTGATTTGAATCCGAACCAGATGAGCGTTCTCCTGGTTGCCGCAAAAAAAGATATGATAAATGATTATCTTAATGTTCTGGGAATTGCGGGGCTCAACCCATGTATTATTGATGTGGACGCTTTTGCCCTTCAAAATATTTATGAAACAAATTATGATACCGGCGGAGATTGTGTGGCGCTCATTGATATTGGTGCCACAAAAACATCGCTTAATATTCTTAAAGGTGAAGATTCTGTATTCATGCGTGATGTTTCTCTCGGGTGTGGCCAGATAAATCAGAAGATTGCAGCCCAAATTGACTGTACCATGGAAGAAGCGGAAGATGTGAAGATGAATCCTGATCAGGATAAAATTCCTTCTGATGATTTAAGAGAGATCGAATCTTCTGTTATTACTGATTGGACAACTGAGATCCGGCGGGCACTTGATTTTTTCTATTCTACTTACCCAGATGATCAAATACAGAAGGTTGCTCTTAGTGGCGGTGGGTCTAAGATTAAAGAGTTTGTAAAATTATTGGCTGTTCAGACATCATCAAATGTATCGATTATTAATCCTTTTGAAAGATTTATTATTGACGAAAATCGTTTAGATACATCTTACTTAGAAACCATGGGACCACAGGCGGCTATCTGCATGGGTCTGTCAATAAGAAGAGTGGATGACAAATGATACGAATAAATCTACTTCCTTTTAGGGCTGCTCGTAAAACAGAGAATATACGAAGACAGGTTTCGATTTTTATTCTCTCGATTATTTTATCTTTATTATTCATGGGTACTTACCATGTTAATAGGATGACCACGATACGCAAACTCAGCAATGAAATTGAAGATACTAAGAAGGAACTGGTAAAAGTCGAAGCAAAAGCCAAGCAGGTTGACAAGATTGAAGAAAAGCTTGCGACGCTGGGAAGAAAAAATGAAACCATGAAACAGCTAGATAAAGGACGTAAGGAACCAGTTATTCTTTTCGATACATTGATCAATATGGTTGTCCCAAACAGGATGTGGTACACAAACATTGTTGATACAGCACAAAGTAACCAACTTACAATAACCGGTATAGCCCTTGACAATAAAACGACAGCTGACTTTATGAAAAATCTTGAGCATTCAAACCTTTTTACAAGTGTGCGCTTAAGTATTGTAAAAAATATAACGATACGCGAAAAAAATCTGAAGAGCTTTGTTATTATCTGTTTAAAGAAAGGAAAGACAGACACGGGAGAATCAGGTAAATGAAAAAAATAGGTGATATTACTGATTCATTAGAACCGATGTTCAACAAAATCGGTGAACTGACTAAGATCCAGAGATATGCGATATATCTAGGAACCTTGGGACTTCTCATCGTAGCATTTGTTTTCATGTCGTTTAAACCAAACATGGAAAAAATTAGTAAACTGAAGGATGAGAGTGATAAGCTCAAAACCTCTCTTCAAGTAGCCAGCAGAAAGGCAGCAAAGCTTGAAAAAAAGCAAAAAGAGATGGAAGCTGCAAAAGCGCAGTTTGAAATTGTAAGGAAAACGCTCCCTGACGATGAGAAGATACCTGAACTGCTCGCTAATATTTCACAGGCAGGAAGGGATGCGGGACTTGAATTCTATACATTTCAACCGGCTAAGGATATTAATAAAGGGTTTTATGCTGAGATACCTATTGAGCTAGTATTTACAGGAAGGTATCACAGCATTATCATGTTTTTTGATAAATTGTCACGGTTGCCCAGGATTGTTAATGTCAGGGATGTCAATATCAGCTACGGCGGGTTAAAGAGGCAAGGAAAGAGGAGAAGAGGTAAGGAAGATAAAAGTCTGGGAGTAACGATTCTCAGCGCAAACTGCAAAGCGGTTACATATAAGTTTTTGGACTCCCAGCAAGGGGCAGGAGGCGATGGAAAGAAGAAGAAAAGGAAGAAGAAGTAAAGGCATTAATAAACATGGCGGTAAATTATGTGTCGTATTTTTTTTAAAATCACTTTCATCATTATGATCATATGCTTGTTTTCTTTTTTTACGGGCTGTAAAGGAGAGTCGAAATCTTCAAAAAAGAAAGAACCGGCTCAAAAGGTGCTTGCTGATAAAAAAGAAAAACCTTCAACAACAGATGATGCAGCGGCTGTTCCATCCGAATCCGTTCCTACTGGGGATCCGTCCGCTAATGTAGGCGTGGCTGGTAATGATGGGACTGCATCTTCAGAAGGGGCTAATATAACAGATGGAGATGCAAATGATTATTATGATTATACAGGCAAGATAGATCCTTTTAAACCGTTGTTTTCAGAGGAGACGATTACCGGAGTTGGAAGGCCAAGGGATGGTGGCAACCGGCCTCTTACACCGCTTGAAAGAGTCGATTTGAGTCAGCTGAAGCATACAGCAACAATCATTGCGTCCAGTGGAAACAGGGCAATGGTTACTGATTCCAGCGGAAAAGGATATGTTGTTGTTGTCGGCACGTATATTGGTATTAATAACGGCAGAGTTTCACAGATCTTAATGGATAAAATAGTAGTTGAAGAAGAGGTTGAAAATATTTTAGGAAAAGTCTCTATTCATAAAAGAGAACTTAAACTTCAGAAACCTCCTGGAGAATAACATGCTTTATTGCGAAAAGAAAATAAGATTGATCAACGGCGGATTAGCAGTTTTTTTGGTAATGGTGATGGCTGTATTTTCAGGCTGCGCGTCTAAGGGGGCTAAACCAGATACTGACTATGAAGCTCCGGCAGCAGAAGCTCAGCCAGAGCTTTTTTCTGATAGTCTCGGAGGCCAGACAAAACTCATAACAGCGGTCAAAACGTCAGAAGGTGATGATTATTTCGTGATATCGATTCGGGGCGATAGTGTTTTGACATATACTTCAGTTAAACAGCCCTTACCCCCGAGTCTTGTTCTGTATTTTCCAGATACAGCACTGGGAGGTACGGTGACACCGGAAATGATGCTATATAATGATTATATCAACGGTATCAAATCATCTGAAATTATTGAAGGCGGACCAACAAAAATAACTATTGGGCTTAAACAGGATAGTGCTTATGAATTGAATCGGGAGGGATCAGGAGTTAGAATAGCTTTTGGCAATGCCCCTCCTGTGACTGAAACAGCTGCCGACGAAACAGAACAATATGCAGCCATGGAAGAGACAGAGCTTGAAACAGAATTGATCGATGATGAGATATATCAGGAAGATGATGAAGCTTCAGAAGAAGATGCAACTGCGCTGATGACAGGTTCAGAACTGGAAGGGGTTGATGCGGAGGTGCTTGACGACGGAGTTAAAATAATGATCGAAGCTGATGGCGCTATAACCGATTATAAAGATTTCTCGATACCTGTATCTGACACACTCCCAGCCAGAATCGTTTTTGATGTTTATAATATTGACAGCCCTTATACTAAACAAGAAAAAGTGCCTGTCAATTCCAGATGGGTCAAAAAGGTTCGGCATTTTGCACATCCAGATAAAATTAGGTTTGTTATTGAAACAGATCAAATGTTTCTTTCATCATATTCGGCAAAGGCTGTAAATAATGGTCTTTTGATTCAGATAGGGGATACTGTAGAAAAAGAGCCGACTGAGATTGTTCAAGAAGAACCGGCAGAGCCTGAGGCTGTGGCTGATATTCAAGAAGATACACCATCTGAAATTGATGCCGCAGAAACAGATGAAGAAGAACCGGTTTTGACGGAGTCTGAGCCAGATGAGTATGTTCCAGATGAAGAGATGGAGATAGATTACTCTACACCTGCACTGCTTAACAGATCGGATTTTGCAAGCAATGAAGATGGAACATCAACAATTATTATCGGTACGACAAGACCTGTAAAATACACTATAGGTAAATTAAGTAGCGGTGAGATACAGCTTAAGCTTTTTGACACAAATATACTTCGGTACAGGCAGAGGCCAATTATTACTACCCGATTTGAAAGCGCTGTTGATAGAATAACACCTGTTCAGAAAGCAGATATGAAAGGCTACTCACTGATAATGGTAGAAGTACGTGAGAGTGTTCCATATGTTGTTGAGCAAGTGGACAGCCAGATATTTGTACACTTTGAGGCATCTTCAATAAAACCAAAGCCCCTGGCTGAAGCTGGATTACCACCCTGGCAGGTTATTTTAAACAGGGCGACCGATGAACCTGTTGAGGTTTCAGGAACAGAAGCAACCGCAGATGTGCCAGCACCAGGCACTGTTACAGCAGAAGGTGTTGTCGAAGATAATACAGGGGTAATTGAGGTTGAAGAAACAATCCCCGGAATTATCGAAGATACAGCGACGGACGAAGCTGTTGAAGATTTTGAGGTCACTGAGGAGGTCGCTGACGAAGACATAGAAGAGATGCTTGAAGAAGAGGATCCGTCTCTTTTTGAAGCACTTGGTCCAAAGACACTCCGCACAACTAGTAAAAAGAAATATACAGGTGAGAAAATCGCGCTGGATTTCTATCAGACTGATATAAAAAATGTTCTCCGTATTATCCGTGATGTTAGTGGACGGAATTTTGCTATAGACAAAGACGTAAAAGGTAAAGTTACTTTAACCCTTGTACAGCCTATACCATGGGACCAGGTTCTTGACCTTGTTGTAAAGATGAATCAGCTTGGCATGATTGATGAAGGGGAAATTATACGGATTACAACACAAGAAACACTTCAGCAGGAAGAACAACGGCAACAGGAAATTCTTGACGCCAGGAGAGAACGTAAAAGAAGCGAGGAAGCGGTTATAGATCTAATAACTGAATATCTTCCTATCAGTTACGCCACGGTTGGTGATATAGCCCCCCATGTTGAAAAGATACTTACACCGGAAAGGGGTACCATTACACATGATACCAGGAATAACCAGCTTATTATAAGGGATACTCCTAAGAAGGTTGAAATGGCCAGAGAGATTGTCCGTAAAATTGACAAGGTAACACCTCAGGTGGTTATTGAAGCCAGAATAGTTGAGGTCACTGAGACGTTCAGCAGGGCTATTGGTACGGAATGGAACATGAGTTCAGATCTTAATGTCGGTGCTTACTATAATTCGCACGCACTGACTGTCGCAATGAACCATGCGGTAGCGCCAACAGGAACAATCGGCTACACTTTTTCAAAACTTAAAGGTACGCCAATCACTTTAGATGCAAAACTTCGCGCTGCGGAAACAGAGGGCCATGGAAAGGTAATCTCAACCCCGAAGATCGTTACACTCGATAATGTTTCTGCTAAAATAACCCAGGGATCAGAATGGCCATATGCTAAAGAGGAAGATGATGATATAACAATAGAGTTTAAGGAGATTAAACTGGAACTGCATGTTACGCCCCATATCACCCCTGATGACCGTATTTCACTAAAAGTTAAGCTTTTAAAAGAAGACATCAAGCAGATTACCGATGACGGACCTGCGCTTTCAACCAGTGAGGCAGAAACAGAGCTGCTAATTAACGACGGTGATACAATAGTGATCGGGGGCATTATTAAAGAAACGACAAATAATGATGAGTTCAGGTGGCCATGGCTTGGTAATATACCTCTTGTTGGATGGCTCTTTAAGGCGAAGCAGTCAACAGGAGATAAATTAGAACTGCTAATTTTTCTCACTCCAAAGATTGTTCATCTCGAAGGATAATATCCTATTAAAAAGTTTTATTAGGGGGCTTGAAAAAGCCCCCTTTTTTTGTGGCCTGTTTATTCCATAAAAGAAATTGAGTAATAAGTTTGTATGTCTAGATGCTGGATACTGGATGCTAGAAGCTAGATGCTGGATGCTGGATACTGGATGCTGGTCATAGTGAAGCGTAGATCCCGCTGGGTTTTAGTGGGAATGCTGGGTAAAAATATGGAGTATAGCGAAAAAGGTGTGTAGAAAAACAACACCGTAGTGGCAAACCTTGTGTTTGGCAATTTTATCATATATAGCAACATTATTTATTAAATAAAAAAAACAGGATCTAGCATCCAGTATCTAGTATCCCCGCTGAAATTAAGCGGGATCTACGCTTCGCTATGACCAGTATCTAGAACCAGACCTGTGTATATAATGCTACCGTTCAAAATCAATAGTTTTAATTTGATTGAGTATGGTTTTTGCTTCCACAGCTTCAGGACTTTTTTTATCAAGCTTGATGACTTTATTCAGTGACATAGAGGCTAGTTTAAATTTTTTGCTGAGAATATAGGCTTTGCCGAGATCTAAAAAGAGGATAGAAGCCTCTGAATTTATTTTTATCGCTTTAATTAATGTATTGACAGCTTCCGGCCCGTTACCCAATTCAAGGTGAGTGAGACCCAGCCAGTGCAATGCGACTAAAAAACCGGGTTTTTCATCAATACTTTCTTTAAAGTATTTTAAAGCTGTTTTGTAATCCTTTTTTCCGAAATAAGCGCGACCCAAGCCAAAAAGGGGATAATGGGGTGTAGCGTAAATAAAACTATCGAGAACTTTATTAAAACATTTAATCGCGTTATCCCATTCTTCCATCGCAACATATACCATTCCCATATTATTCCAGACAGCAGGCAGATCCGGTTTTATTTTTTTTGCTTTTTTAAAATTATCAATGGCAAGATCGTATTTTTCCTTTGAAAAATAAAAATCACCAAAGGCAAGGTACAGATAAGGATCTTTGGGATTCAGTTCTTTAGATTTTTTTAATTCAATATATGCTGAAGAGTGTTTGCCTTCAGCCAGATAAGCTTCCCCCAGTTTTCTTGCTGCTTCCGCCCGTAGAAGCCGGTTTTTTTTCTTTAATGTCATGCATGATGCAGAACAACATACAACAAGTAATAGCGCTATTAAGTTAATCAGGTTTTTTTTCATCCAGCTTTCCTTGCAAAAAATTATAATCTTGTATTAAACAGGCTTTAAACGGAGGCTTTTGGCAATTTCATCAGCAACCCGGTTTACAAAAAGCTCAAATTCTTTCCCTTTAAGGGGGTTACCTGGAGCTGGAACGTTTTCCAAGTCTTCCGGGTAAACAAAAACCGGTTTGTTGATAAGCTCAGGCCTTGGTTTAATGCTATATTCTTCAGAAAAAGAGTTTTCAAAATACATTTCCTGAAAAATGGAAAATTTCAATGCATGTGCTGTTGAATCAAGTACAGCTGTTTCATTAGCGTCAATTATGCCGAGTTCCTTGGCTTTAACAAGCCCGGCCAGTGTTTCTCCGCCGTGCGTACATGCAATATGGCCGTTTCTATTAGCTGTTAGTTCCCAGTCTATTATATCTTGTTCCGTGACTTCAAGGAAAAAGATTTTTTGTCTTCCTGCTAGAGAGTTGTATTCATTAACCAGATGAATTACCCGCGGCATGGATACAGGGTTGCCTATCATGGCGGCCTGGGCAACGCTAGGTTTCACAGTTATCGGTTTAAAATGCCTTTTTTCAGGAACAGGTTCAAGATAATACCGGTATACAGGATTGGCGTGTTCAGACTGTACACCGATTATTTTGGGGAGAGAGTCAATGATGCCGATAGCGTAAAATTTTAAAAATCCGCTGATAACTGATGTGATATTTCCAGCATTTCCAATCGGAACAAAAACAGCCAGGTTTGAAAGGGTGTATTCAAAATCCTGTGCGATCTCATAAGAATATGATTCCTGCCCCAGTATACGCCATGCATTTTTAGAATTCAAAAGTGCCACGCTGTATTTTTCAGACAAGGCCTCCACGACTTTCATGCAGTCATCAAAAACGCCTGGAATTTCAAAGACAGCGGCTCCGCTTCCCAGAGGCTGGGAGAGCTGTTGGGGTGTTACCTTTTTATGCGGCAGGAGGACGGCAGATTTAACGTTTGATTTAAGGTATGAGGAATACAACGCGGCCGCGGCTGAAGTGTCGCCAGTTGAAGCGCATATGGCCAGAACATCCTTGACAGAGCCTTTTTGAACCAGATGGTTGATGTAGCTTAATGCGCTGGCCATCCCACGGTCCTTAAAAGAAGCGCTTGGATTCTGTCCATCATTTTTAAACCAGAACCTGGCCCCAGCCTTTTCCTGAAGATACGTGCTTGCTTCAATCACCGGGGTACGTCCCTCACCGAGGTAAACGATCGATTCCAGCGGTACTATCGGGCCGATAAATTCATGATAAAGATAGATTCCCTTTAAAGACGGGATATTCAGCATTCTCCTGTAATCAAAGATTTTTCTCCATGTTTCGCCGGGGATTTCCTTTAAGCGGTCGAACTCTTTATCATAGAGCAGGAGTACTTCACGGCAGTCAGGGCAGGTATAAAGAAGTTTCTCAATCCCGTATTCCTGGCCGCATCCCAGACAACGGTATGCAACGTCTCCGCTTTGAGCTGGAATAATAAATGGTTTTATTTTTTGTGGAAAATCTTCTGGTTTCACAGCTCAATTCTTTCCATATTGCCCATGTAGCCTTGCAGAACATCCGGTATGACAACCGACCCGTCAGCCTGCTGGCAGTTTTCAAGTATAGCGGCAACAGTTCGCCCGACAGCCAGACCGGAACCGTTCAGTGTATGGACCAGTTCGGTCCCCTTTTTGCCCTTTCTTCTAAATCTGATATTCCCCCGTCTTGACTGAAAATTCTCAAAATTGCTGCATGAAGAGATTTCCCTGTAAATACCCTGTGATGGCATCCATACTTCTATATCATAAGTTTTGGCAGACGAAAAGCCTAAATCCCCAGTGCAAAGGGAAACTACCTGATATGGAAGCCTGAGGCGCTTTAAGACGGTTTCTGCATTTGCAAGGAGACGTTCAAGTTCGTTGTATGATTGTTCGGGTGTGGTAAATTTAACCAATTCTACTTTGTTAAACTGGTGCTGCCTGATCAATCCCCTGGTATCCTTGCCGTAGGATCCGGCCTCTGACCTGAAGCAGGGTGTATAAGCTGTATATAAAAGGGGCAGGTCACTCTCTTCAAGGATATCATTTTTGTGGATATTTGTTACAGGCACTTCAGCAGTTGGGACCAAAAAGTAGTCCCATCCTTCAAGTTTAAACAGGTCTTCTTCAAATTTCGGGAGCTGACCGGTATTTGTCATGCTTTCTCGGTTTACAATAAAAGGCGGCAGGGTTTCAGTATAGCCGTGTTCAGATGTGTGAAGGTCAAGCATAAAATTGATCAACGACCTCTCAAGCTTTGCGCCTGCTCCAAGATAAAGCGGGAAGCGGGCACCAGTGATTTCAGCTGCTTTTTCTAAGTTGAGGATCTGAAGCTCTTCTCCCACAGTCCAGTGAGGTTTTGGATCAAAACCAAAGTCCGGTAAATCGCCGATCTGCCGGACACATGGATTATCCGTCTCATTTTGTCCCACAGGGACTGACTCATGAGGCAGATTTGGGATCTGAAAAAGGATGCTGTCAAGCATGGTCTCATTTTCCAACAAGGAACTGTCAAGATCCTTGATTTTTGAAGAGACTTCGCGCATTTCCGCTATCAGGCTATCAGCATTTTTTTTGTTTTTTTTAAGAACGGCGATTTCTTCTGAAACAATCCTTCGATTGTGTCGTAGATTCTCCACTTCAACCAGTATCTCTCTCCGTGATGAATCGTATTTTCTAAACGCATCCAAATCTGCTGATGCGCCACGGTTATCCAAGGCTTTTTGTATTTTATCCAAATTTTTACGCACAAACTTGACTTCCAGCATTCCGATACCTATATGTTAGTAGAATAGCATTGTTAATGGTTATAACATTCAGAAATTATAGATAATAATAATTGAATGCCCGATGAAGAAATTTACTGTTCACTTAAAGTGATATTTAATTTTTAAGAATTAAAAAAAATATCATGACAAAGGTATTTAGTCAATGATTATTATAAGTTGACTTTAATTCGCAGTTCTGCTAATAGAATGAAAATTTTTGGAGTGTTTATATGGAGGATATTAAAGAGAAAAAAAAGGAAATTCGTACGAATATTTCAAAACGGCTTAAGGCTTTGTCTAATAAGAAGATATCTGAAAAAGCTATATCCGTGGAAGAAAGACTTTTTGAATTAGCGAATTTTATGGAATCCAATATTGTTTTGCTTTACATGAACCGTAATGGTGAAATTAATATGCGGAACATTATTGAACGATGTCTGAACCAGAATAAAATTGTTGCACTTCCATCTTTTGACACTGAAAAGCATGAAACCGTATTGATGAAAATTGATGATCTGGATAATGATCTGACTAACGGCCTTGGCGACTCACTTGAGCCGAATCCGATAAAGTGTAAGCAGATGCCAATTGATTGTATAGACATCGTTCTGGTTCCTGGGCTCGCATTTGATGAAAAAGGCGGCAGAATTGGGTCAGGAGAAGGAAATTATGACCGTCTTATTCCGCAGCTTCCTGCTACAACACGAAAAGTGGCCCTTGCTTTTGAGCGCCAGGTTATTCCGCAGGTTCCGATGGAATCCCATGACAAACATGTTGATATCATAATTTCAGAAGATCGTATCATCTATAAAATATGATGACTGTTGATTGCCTGCTGGACAGTGCATGCCCACCGGTTTTCACCGTTTACATTTAATCAGGACACTTACCAGTGACGAGGTCTCGGCCCCAGAAGTTATGGATAAAAACGCTTTAAAATTTGAACGCCGGCGGCATGAGATGGTCAACCGCCAGATTAAATCCCGAGGCATTACAGATCCCAGTGTCATTGAGGCGATGCTCAAGGTACCTAGGCATTTTTTTGTAAGCGAAGCATTGATGGACCAGGCGTATGGTGATTTTCCTCTTCCTATCGGGGAACAGCAAACAATTTCACAGCCTTATATTGTTGCTGAGATGACACAGGCGCTGCAATTGGGTAAGGATGACCGTGTTCTTGAAATCGGAACGGGATCCGGGTACCAAGCCGCTATTTTATCACAGATAGCATACCGCGTATATACGATTGAAAGGATTAATTCTCTTTTTGTTAAAGCTAGAAAGCTTTTTGATGAACTCAATTATCATAATATTGTGACCAGATATTCGGACGGGACCCTTGGCTGGGAAGCGGAAAGCCCTTTTGATGCAATAATTGTAACTGCAGGGGCGCCTGAGGTCCCACAGGCCCTTTTAAAACAGTTGGCCCCTACCGGGCGCATGATTGTACCAGTAGGAAGTCAGCATTCCCAGGAACTTATCAAGATGTTTAAGGATGAGCAGGGCATTCAGGAGTCGAACCTCGGCGGCTGCAGATTTGTTAAACTTGTCGGCGAGGAAGGATGGAAGGGCTAGAATCTAGATACTAGAAACTGGATACTAGATGAAAACCTATTAGGCGGGGAAATCCTGCCCTTACAATTCCACAAATCCTCAATCCCAGAATCAACACCCGACACCCTGTAATCTATTCTTTTCTAAGGCAGCGTTTCCTTCATTTTTTCTTTCAATTTTTTATCTACAAGGGGAGGGACCATACTTGTGATATCCCCGCCAAAGCGGGCGGCTTCTTTTATTATTGATGAACTTGTAAAAATCCATCTAAGACCGGTCATGAGAAATACCGATTGAACGTCCCGGTTTAGTTTGCGGTTCATGAGCGCCAGCTGAAATTCATATTCAAAATCTGAGACTGCCCGCATACCTCGCAATATGGCATTGGCCTTTCGGATCTCAGCATAGTTCACAAGAAGACCGCTAAAAGAATCGATTTCAATATTTGAAAATTGTTCCAGGCTTTTTTCAAGCATCTCCAATCGCTCTTCAAGGGAAAAAAGGTATTTTTTATTAGGATTAATAAGAATGGCCACAATAATTTTATCAAAAATGTTAAGTCCCCTTTCAATAATATCCATATGGCCGTTTGTAACAGGGTCAAAGGATCCGGGATAGATAGCGATTTTTTCCATAAGCAGTTTCCTTTAAAATAATGTTACTGGTGTTTAAGTCTATATCACATAGGACAGAAATGAAACAATTGTTTTTCCATATTTTCTGTTGTCGATTGTTTTAAAGAACACCTCATTTTCAGGAATCATTTCTTTGATGGAATGTTCCACAATAATTTTCGCCTCCTTAAAAAGAGAACCGGATTCGTGAAGATTAGAAAGAGATTTTTCAATGGCATCCTCATCATAAGGCGGATCCATAAAGACAATATTAAAAAGAGGTTTTTTTGATCTAAGACAGTTTAAATTGTTTATGATATTCCAGTTAATAATTCTAGCGGCAGCAGTCATTCTGCATGATTTAATGTTTGCTTCAATTATCGAAAGTGATGGTTTGTAATTATCTACAAATACAGCTGTTTGTGCACCGCGGCTCAAAGCTTCAATCCCAAGCGCGCCAGTACCGGCAAAAAGGTCTAGGACAAAAGCACCCTGAATGTCATCAGAAATGATGTTGAACAGGGATTCTCTCAACCGGTCAGAAGTGGGCCTGGTGTGCTGTCCGCTGACGGTCTTTAGTTTTTTACCTTTCAGGTTACCTGCAATTACCCGTAGCATCGTACTATAAACCGAGTTCTTTTAACTTTTTGTGCAGATAGCTTCTCGCTACACCAATTGTTTCAGCTGTTCTAGTAATATTATTGTCATTCTGCAGAAGTTTTCTTTTGATAAATTCTTTTTCAAACACTTTTTTTGCATCCTTAAGCTGGTTGACTAAGAAGGATTTTGTTTCAAGTGATTCCTGCGAGGCAGTAGGTGAAGTGTTATAAGGCCCTGGAATATCAGATATTTCTATAATATCACTTTCTGTCATTATTGCCAGCCGTTCCACAAGATTTTTCAGCTCCCTGACATTGCCCGGCCATGAATAGGTACTTAAAAGATCAAGCACTTCTTTTTTTACTTTTTTTACAGGTGCTTGGTACTGCTTGGAGCATTTATCAAAAAATGTGTCAATCAGCACGGGGAGGTCTTCTATCCTCTTTCTCAGGGCAGGGACTTCAATGGGAATGACGTTTAGACGGAAAAACAGTTCTTCTCTGAAGTTTCCGTTTTCAATTTCAGTTTCAAGGTCTTTGTTAGTAGAAGCGATTACACGAATGTCTACTTCCAGAGTTCTGCTTCCGCCTACCCGCTGGAATTTTTGTTCCTGGAGTACACGGAGGATTTTAGACTGGGTTTTAATACTCATGTCGCCTACTTCATCGAGAAAGATAGTACCATTATTTGCCAGTTCGAATTTTCCCCTTGATTTTGATGCAGATTCAGCCCGGGCGCCTTTTTCATGGCCGTACAGTTCGCTTTCAATCAGCTCTTCGGGGATTGCCGCGCAATTAACCGCAATGAGCGGCTGCTCTGCGCGGGCGCTGTACTGGTGTATGGTTCGGGCAACAAGTTCCTTCCCAGTACCATTTTCACCCGTAATCAGTATGACGGCGTCTGTAGGCGCCGCAATTTCTATCTGTTTTTTCATGGCCAGTATCTCAGCGCTGTTGCCGCTGATTGAATGTTTTTCAAGTGTTTTTTTCCGTAGGTATCTGTTTTCTTCCTCAAGGCGTCTGAAATTGAGAGCATTGTTTATGGAGACAATGACCTTGTCGATGGAAAGGGGTTTTTCAATAAAGTCAAAGGCGCCAATTTTTGTGGCATTAACAGCGGTCTCTATGGTGCCGTGTCCGGTTATCATGATTACCTGGACATAAGGGTTCTCTTTTTTTATCTCCTTAAGAGTTTCAATCCCGTCCATGCCGGGCATCCATATATCAAGGAGAATCAAGTCAGGGGCTTCTGTATCAATGATTTTCAGGGCCTCATAACCGTTGGAAGCGGTAATAACTTCAAATCCTTCGTCAATAAGAATGCCACTTAAGGATTTTAATATAGAGGGTTCATCGTCAACAATAAGAATAGTAGGAAACATGCGGATAGCTCCTGATCAAATTTATGAGGATCTGGGCTGCACGGGAAATTCAATAATAAATCGTGCTCCCTTTGGTTTGTTATCCTCGACCTTGATTGATCCATTATGGTCGGTGATAATCGTTGTTACAATGGCCAGTCCCAGTCCCATGCCGGATTTTTTTGTTGAAAAGTACGGTTCAAAGAGACGGGCCTTCTCTCTGCCGGGAACCCCAGAACCGGTGTCTGCCACTTCAAGCCGGACTATATTTGGAGATGTATTGTGAGAAATGGATATGGATATACTCCCCTTCTTATTTATGGCAGACACAGCATTGTCCACCAGGTTGATTAATGCCTGTTTGATATGTTGCCGGTCAAGATTAAGCCTGGGAATGTTATCAGTTGTTTCGAATGTAAACTCAATATCTTTATGCCCCTCTCTATACAGGGCCACTGTTTCTTCAATAATCGGCTGCAGGTCGCAGAGCTTTGGATTTGCGCTGGGGAATCTAGCAAACGCTGAGAATTCGTTGACGAGATTTCGTATAAGGTCAACGTGGTCGATAATCGTCCTGGTACAGTCGTTAAAAACAGGGGAGTTGATCCGGTCTGAATATTTTCGATGGAGGCGTTGAGCCGAAAGAGATATGGGAGTTAGCGGATTCTTGACTTCATGGGCAATTCTGCGTGCTACTTCCCGCCATGCAGCCATGCGCTGGGCTTTATGGAGCTCGGTAAGGTCATCGAAAACCATAACAATACCCATGTGTCTGCCGGTGTCATCTTTTAACGTGGTAAAATGCATCATAAAACTTCGCGGGCGGCCGTCTATTGTGATATTTGATTGCAGTTCAGTTGCATCGTTCCGGGATGAGGCCAGCTTGTCACGGACTTCCCGGGCTAGATGCAGGTGCTCTTCCGTCAGCATTTTTTTATAACTCTTTCTGAGAATGTTTTCAGGCTTGAGATTCAGCATTTTTTCAGCAGATTTATTTATAGTGGTTATGAAACCATTGGCATCTAGAGAAATGACACCTGCGGAAACATTTCTAAGCACGATTTCCATGTACTGGCGTCTCTCCTCAATTTCAACATTCTGCTCATAGAGTTTCCTGGCGGAAAGCTCTAGCTGCTCTCTGCTGATCCGAAGGTCCCTGGTCATTTTATTAAATGAATCAACAAGGCTTCCGATTTCATCATCAGCCACAAGTCCGATATTAAAGCTCAGGTCTCCTTCCGCGACCTTTTGTGTCCCCTCGGCAAGCTCCATGATGGGGATGGTAATTGTTTTTGCCAGGTAAAAACCGAACCATATGGCACAAAAAACTACCAGTAGGGAAACCAGTAATATCGTACTGAAAAAAGTACGTTTAATCGGTTTTTTTAATAGTTTTATACGCTGATATCCTTCAAATCCCCTTTCAATAGATTTCATATTCTCAGACAGGTCCGGGGGTATAAGAATGGTGATCACAATGTACCCCTCCGCTTCTTCCCTGCTCACCCCAAACGGGATTGTCCCAATAGTCTTTACCAGTTCCCCGTTAAGAACAGGGGCACGTATTTTTTTGGCTTTTTTTGAATGCCAGTCATGCAATAGATCATCAGAAGGAACCACGTCGAAAGGCCTGTCTTCAAGTATTGGCGCTACAGCATATGAGAGTCGTTCAGCGTCAGCGGAATAGACCTCAACCGCATGGTGGTTAAATTCAACCTGTACAATTTTAATGTAATTTGAAAGCTCTTTGCTTTTTTCCGGTTTTAAATACTTACGTATTTTAACCTGGTACGCGGTCCTTTTAAGAAAGAAAAGATTGTTTTGTTCCACATGACTGTATATGCGCTGGCCGACCTTTAAAGAGTTGGCCAGGGCCTGTTCAACCGGAACATTGAACCAGAATTCGATACTGGTTGTGATGACGATGATGGAAACATAAAACAGCACGATCGTGGGAAGAAGTGAAAGGGCGATAAAGGAGAGAACCAGCCTTGTACGCAATTTGGCCCCCATCAAGTTTCGCTTCCGGTCGTACAGGAGTTTTACCAGGTTCCTTAAGGTCAGATATAGCAGCAGGATAAGGAGAAGAAGGTTGATGTTTATAAGAATAAACATCAGGATGGTGTTTGAAACAGGAAAATTCGCACCATAATGGACGATCCTTGTCTCGGCAAACGTTAATAGAGCGATTACAACAACGATGACAAAGATGATTATGACCTCCCGTTTTCTCCTTTGAAGTTCTTCGGCGGTGAGGGAGGGTACTGATTTTATATACTTGTTTTTTATCATGGCTACAGGTGAGACCACATACAATTGTTGATATTAGAATGGAAAGTCAATTGTATACCACTCTGTTTCAAAGTCCCAGAGCGAAACAAAGAACAGAATATAATGCAGATAAAGGGGAAGCGTCAGTTTGCTGAGTTCTGCCTTGGCTTGTATCTCATACTGCTTCCCTTTTGTTAATTTGTTTAATGGTACGACTTTTAAGCCATCGATGTTGATCATAAGCTTTTTGGCTTCAACAAAAGATTGCGTAACTACAGGCTTATTGCCGTTCCATGATCTGGTTACCGTATATTCTTTCTTTAAATTGTTATATGTAATCGAATGGGTAAAACTGAAATCCGCTATCTCTTTGTCAAACCAGATACGCCTTTTCCGATCAAGAGTGATAAAAAATGAAAACGTCGCAGGAACACCACTCATGATGGCCTTTTCCATTTTTTCCCTAAAGGCGCCCTCGACTTTAAAAGAGAGCAGGAGATCATCACTTGAATTGTCAACAACAAGACCGGTTAGAGTCGCTTCCTGGGCAAAAGCAAGATTGTTCGTCAGGAATAAAATTATCGTCAGTATGATCAGTCTTTTTTTATTAAAAACAAATTTCATTTAACCGGGCCAGCGAAAAATAATTAAATATATGCAATATGCTATATTGTTATCAGCAGTATCGTCTTAATATCGAATATATTTTTAAATGGCAAGTGATTTTGAGTGTAATTGCTCATGGTCATCAGTAACAGGGATTGTACTGGTTTCCCACGCTTCTTTTTTGGAGAAGAATTCCTTTAAAAATGCTTGGTTAAACGCATGTCCGGATTTATATGCCACAACATGGCCCAACACCGGCATGCCGAGTAGGGAAAAGTCTCCAATGCAGTCAAGAACTTTATGACGCACAAATTCATCTTTATAACGCAGGCCACCTTCATTCATTACATTGTTTCCATCGATAGCTATGCCGCTTTCAAGTGAAGCCCCGCGGGCGAGACCATGACGTTTCAGATATTCATATTCGTGCAGAAAACCGTAAGTTCTTGCCCTGCTTATCTCTTCTGTGAATTTCATGTCCGAAAGATCAATAGTATGAGACTGTTTCTTTATGAGAGGATGATCATATTCTATAGAGCAAGTAAATTTACACGTAGGGGAGGGATAAACCACGACTGCTTTGTCATCGTTTTTCAGCTCTATCGGTTGTTTGACAACGAAAAAATATCTGGGATTTGACTGGTTTGCAATGCCCGCATTGTTTATAAGCTCAGCAAATTGTGCTGCACTGCCGTCCATTATTGGCATTTCATAAGAATCAAGTTCTATAATGGCATTGTCTATGGAAAGACCTGCCATACAGGCCATAAGGTGCTCTACTGTGGAAATAATAACGCCGTCATCACCAATGACAGTGGCCAAGCTGGTATCAACAACCATATTAAAAAGGGCAGAGACTTCAGGCTGACCAGGGAGGTCTGTTCTCTTAAATTTTATACCGTGATTAACAGGGGCTGGTTTTATGGTTAAGTTCACTTCTTTACCGGAGTGAACACCGATACCTGAACACTTTACCGATTTTACCAACGTTTGTTGTTGTGAATGCATGGTCTCTAATATTATAAGAGCTGATGATAATCAGCTTTTTATATACTTATTAAATTTTTGTTAAGTTTAGCTTATTGAAAAAAAAAAATCAACAAATACCGTGTGTTTTTACTTTTCTTCGTAAGTTAAGTAGGTTATGGCTGGAAAGGGTAAAAAAGCCAGTCGTGGCAGTTTACATATATGTTTTCATATATAACGTTGGCAGGGGCATTTATATTATTAAAAATCAATTGGTTATCTCTTGCCATGTAAAGTCTTTGATTTCTAAAAAGAGTTTTACTTGACACTGCTTGAAATAAGATTTAGTGTTTCATTACAATAATTCAGGGAGGAATTAATATGCCACAAAAAACAGGGATGGTTCTTCCCCTTTAAAAAATCGTTTCATCCAAAAAGTTGAAAAAAAAGTACGGTTTTATTTTATATAGTCATATGTGACAGTCCGCATTCGGTAATGGCTGTTAACGGATCCGGTCTTCATAAACACTGTCCTGCTGTGCGGCGGGATACTAATATTATTAAAAGGAGGAAAAAATGAAGTTTCATTACAACAGGGATGTTTTTGATATCATATGGTCAGGTCTTTCAGGTGTTCTTCCAGACCCGTATTTTATGGACACCACTAATTCACCTTATAGTAAAGAACTATACTGGATGCTGGCCCTGCAGACTCAGGAAAAAAGTGTGGGAGGTAGCTTGTTGAGTCCTGAAATTAATCATGAGGACTTGCGGTTACCAGTAAAAAGCTGGACTGAAATAAGCGGATGCAGTGTAACGGTTGATGACTGTGAACACGCTTATATTGGTATTCATGGCGAGGGATATGTTTATGAAAGTTGTATCATCTGTAAATCAAGTTTAGAATTTATTTCAAGACAGGGGACGGTTTTTGATATTAAATGGCAGGGGAAATGTGACGATATGGAAAAAGAGATACCATTTTTTCTTTTCGGCAAACTTCCATTTAAAGGGATAAGAGTGGAAGGGACTGAAAAGGATAATGATGATACTATTCTTGAAAGATTTTCCAAATATCTGGATCCATCTGAATTTATTCAGCATCCATTAAAAAGATTTAATGAATGTTATATGGATGGCGTATACATGGCAACAGCGTTTTTTGAACCCAAACCGTCCCTGTAAGACAACCATGATTGTTTATTACTAGGGGGACGATATCTGAAAAAGTCAGAATAGAACAGGGAGGTTGAATGCTGGCAAGAGTATTAAGCAGCGCTGTTATCGGAATTGACGCTTATCTGGTCGAAGTTGAGGTGGATATTACTCAGGGCCTCCCGACATTCACAACAGTCGGCCTCCCGGAGACATCAGTTAAGGAGAGCAAAGAGAGAGTTAAAGCAGCCGTGAAAAACTCCGGTTATACGTTTCCTCCGGACAGGATCACTGTAAATCTGGCTCCGGCTGATATTAAAAAGGAAGGCACAGGATTCGATCTGCCGATCGCCCTCGGCATTTTATCAGCAACCGGAATCGTTTCCCAGGACATTATATCCAAGCATCTTGTTTTAGGGGAGCTTTCCCTTGACGGAAGGATCAAACCAGTAAAGGGTTCGCTGCCCATGGCGCTGTCGGCACGAGACGCCGGGTATCCGGGTATTATCGTTCCGCTGGAAAACAGGTGCGAGGCGTCTGTTGTCAATGAAATTTCAGTTTATCCGGTGAAAACCCTTTCCCAGGCAGTCGATTTTTTCCGCGGATTTAATAAAATAAAGCCAGAGAAGACCGACATTGCCGCTCTGTTTGAAAGGGAGGTTAAAACAGATGTGGACTTTTCTGAAATTATGGGGCAGGAGCATGTAAAGCGGGCAATGGAGATTGCTGCGGCAGGCGGGCACAACCTTGTTATGAGCGGACCGCCGGGATCAGGAAAAACAATGCTTGCGAAACGTCTCCATACCATACTCCCTCCCCTGACATTTGAAGAGGCCATCGAGACAACCAAGATATTCTCTGTGGTGGGTATGCTGAAAAGTGGGCAGGCACTGGTAACAGAAAGACCCTTCAGGGCACCACACCATACCATATCGGATGCTGGATTAATCGGTGGCGGTCATCTCCCAAAACCGGGTGAAGTCAGCCTCGCCCACAATGGTGTGCTTTTCCTGGATGAACTCCCTGAGTTTAAGAAACATGTCCTGGAAGTGCTCCGCCAGCCCCTCGAAGATCAGAAAGTAACGATCGCAAGGGCAGCCACCACTTTGACCTACCCGTCAAGCTTTATGCTGATAGCCGCGTTGAATCCATGTCCTTGCGGTTATTATTCTGATCCAAAACATGAATGCACTTGTACATTTAAGCAGATTCGGCGGTACCGGTCCAAGATATCCGGCCCGCTTATGGACAGAATCGATATTCACGTAGAGGTGCCGGCGGTTCCTTATAAGGACCTGATGAGTGAGGCGAATGCAGAGCCGTCAAAAAATATCCGGAAACGGGTGACAAAAGCCAGGGGAATTCAATCCAGAAGATTTGCACGGGCAAAGATTCACTGCAATGCCCAGATGAGCAGCCGCCATATTAAAAAGCACTGCAGGATCGATGACGAGTCGAGCCGTCTTCTGGAAGCCGCCATAGAAAAGCTGGGGTTTTCTGCGCGGGCATATAACCGTATACTCAAAATTTCACGAACCATTGCCGATCTTGAAGATGTTCCCGAGATTGCTCTCGGTTTCATATCCGAGGCGATTCAATACAGGAGCCTGGACAGGAAAAAGCATACTTTCTCTTGAGTACATCCTTCCTATTCAGAGGATATGAAGGATTTTGTCGAAACCGGAATTTAAACAAGATGTTTGATGCTGGAAACTTGATCCTGATCCCTGTGTTTTTCAAGGCGTCACTTTTTATCACATACGGGAAAGCGTTAATAGTTTTTTCAATCAGATGCATTCCTTCCGAACAAAAATTTTCTTGTTATTTCCTTCTTGGTAAAGTACTTTTTTTAAAATAATTTTAAAGCTAATAAACAGAAGGCTTTCATGTCGGGACTTTACGTGTATTCTCAAGGATTTTTCCTGTTAAGAGAAGGAATCTTATGAAAATTATTCGGTTAAAAGACAGCGAATGGGCTGACAACTCCAGCTCAACCGCGACAATGATAGCCCTCACAACTTTTGGTATTCTGGCGCTTGAGCTGGCGTTAATCCGCTGGACATCCTGCCAGATACGTATCTTTGCTTATTTCAACAATGTCGTTCTTATCGGCGCCTTCCTCGGTATGGGTACAGGTGTGGCGATTGGGAAGAAGTTACCGGGGCTTATACACTGGACCTTGCCCTTACTAGTTGTAGCCTCTTTCCCCCTTGCTTTTTCTGAAACACTTGGAATCGTAAACATGCCATTTCCAGACAAGACAATATCTCTGTGGGGTGGTGAGATAGGAAACGGGCTCGGTGTCTTTATTAGGAACCTGACAATCTTTGGTGTTATATGGCTGTTAATTGTTTTTGTCTTTATATGTGCGGGAACGCCCCTAGGCTATCTGTTTACACAAATTCCTGCACTGAAAGCCTATTCTGCCGACCTTCTTGGATCCCTGCTTGGCATCGTCATATTTACAGCCGCAACTTTTTTCAATGCTTCTCCGCCAATCTGGTTTATCATAGGTGCCCTTCCTTTTGTATGGCTGTCCCGCAAACCGCTCAGCATAGCCGCTTTTTGCATTGTCATTATACTTGGATGGTATTCAATCAGAGGAGCGATTTTTTCCCCATACAACAGAATTGATATTATTAACAACGGCAGCAAAATAACACTCAACGTGAATCGTGATTTCCACCAGTATATGCATAATGTTTCAGACGACATTCTATCCAGTGATTTTCTTGATCCAAAAGCAAAGGCCGCAGCTATAGAAATGCGACAGTTGTATAATATTCCTTTTAACATTAATAATGCCAGGGGGCGTGCGTTAATAGTGGGGGCGGGAACCGGGAACGATGTCCAGGGTGCCTTGCGTAATGGATACAGGGAAATCTATTCCGTTGATATCGATAGAGAGATTATTAAACTGGGCAAAAAGCTGCACCCAGAAAAACCGTATGATTCTCCGCAAGTAATTCCGGTTGTCAATGATGCCAGGGCTTTTTTTGAACAGTATGAAGGACAGGATTTTGATGTTGTTTGTTATGGTTTCCTTGACTCGCATGCTATGTTTTCATCAATGTCGTCTTTGCGACTGGATAATTTTGTTTATACCGAACAAGGAATACGCTCCGCCTGGGAACATATAAACAATAACGGCCACCTTGTGATAACCATCAGCGTATACGCGGGACAATGGTTTTATGAGCGTCTGTTCTGGACAATCAAACAGGCAACCGGGAAAGAACCTTTTTCGGTTTACCTTGGCGTCCACTGGGCTGCAACATTCATAGTTCCAAAA